>NZ_CP030265.1:975000-1655000 GCF_008843145.1 Skermanella pratensis
TCCCGACGGCGATGAAGGGTTCCGAAGACCCTGCGAATCGGACAGTCCAAATGCCGTCGGCCCTGCGATTTTCTGTTTTTGTTCTCTGCGACACTTTGGACTGGTCTGCCGCATGACCAGTCCCACAGCCCGGAATCTGTCTGAAGAAAGGCATAGAGGCGGCAATTTCGAGGTGTTTGTCGCTTGACAGTGTTGCTGCCGTATCAGTAAGCCTGGGGAGGCAAGCTTCAAACGAAACCTTAAGAAAGAGGCGCAACCCCATGACTGACAAGCGTAACCAGGGACGCCGACAGGTCTGTTCGAATTTCGGGGTTAAGGCGTCCATGGTACTCCTTTTGGGAGGGCTTGTCTCGGGTTGTGCGAGCACCGGGCAGACCGGCGCTTCGGGGCCATCGGCGGTGGAGCACATCCAGGTCGCGGCGCTCGCCCCGGCGCCGGTCCTGCCGCCCGATCCCAAGGATCCCTGGCGCGACCTGATCGCCGCGGCGGCCGAGCGCTTCGACGTTCCGGAACAGTGGATCAGGGCGGTCATGCATCGGGAGAGCGGCGGGCGCGCCACGGTCAACGGCCGACCCATCACCAGCCCGGCCGGCGCCATCGGCCTCATGCAGGTCATGCCGGCGACCTATGCCGAGCTGAGCGAGCGTCACGGCCTGGGGCCGTCCCCGACCGATCCGCACGACAACATCATGGCCGGCACCGCCTATATCCGCGAGATGTACGACCAGTTCGGCAGCCCCGGCTTCTTGGCGGCCTACAACTGCGGCCCCGCCTGCTATACCGCGGTCCAGGCCGGGCGCCAGCGGCTGCCGCGCGAAACCCGCCTGTACATGGCCGCGCTGGCTCCCGTGGTCGGCCGGACCGCGCCGCGCGGCACCGACGGCGCGCCGGCGGCCCCGGCGGTGCTGGTCGCCGCCGCCGACCGTCCGAAGCCCGCTCCCTCGGCCAAGCCGTCGCAGCCGGTGCGCGAGACCGTGCAGGTCGCCGCCGTCGCGGAGCCGGCGCGCATCGAGACCGTCCGCGCGGCGGTCGCCCAGTCCTCGTTCACTCCGCCCTCGTCCACTCCGTCCTCGTCCACTCCGTCCTCCTTCACCCCGGCCGCCGGCTACGACGTCGCCGGCATCGACGACGAGGACGACGACATGCCCCGGCTCTCCGCACGCCCGTCGCGCCGGGAGAGCGACGGCAGGGTGGTGATGCGCTTCACCCCCATGGGCGGTATCGACGCCTGCGGCAGCCTGCGCGGCGTCGCCGGCGCCTGCCAGCCGCTCGACGACGCTGGCCGTTCCTGATCGTTCCGGGCTATGATCGCGGCCGAGATGACCGACGATGAGCCCCCCTCGGCGCGCCCCGGCGCGCCGGCCCCAGCCGGCAGGAGCGGCAGGCCGCCGCACTCCGCGAGAACCTGCGCAAGCGGAAGGAGCAGGCCCGGGAGCGGCGCCAGCCCGGCGTTCCCGCATCTCCAGACCCGGCCCCGTCAGGCGGGGATGGGGATGGCGACGCTTGAGCTTCGCCCTGGCGTCGGGTAGAAGCGCGGGCACACCCAACCTTTCGGAGACCGTCCCCGATGTCGATCATGCCCGATACCTGGATCCGCGAGATGGCGCAGCAGCGTGGCATGATCGAGCCGTTCGTCGAGAAGCAGACGCGCGAGGGCGTGATCTCTTACGGCCTGTCCTCCTACGGCTATGACGCCCGGGTGTCGGATGAGTTCAAGATCTTCACCAATGTCGACAGCGTGATCGTCGATCCCAAGAACTTCGCCGAGCACGGCTTCGTCGACCGCAAGACCGACGTCTGCGTGATCCCGCCCAACAGCTTCGCGCTGGCCCGGACGGTGGAGTATTTCCGGGTGCCGCGCGACGTGCTGGTGATCTGCCTGGGCAAGTCGACCTACGCCCGCTGCGGCCTGATCGTCAACGTGACCCCGCTGGAGCCAGAGTGGGAAGGGCACGTCACGCTGGAGATCTCCAACACGACGCCGCTGCCCGCCAAGGTCTACGCCAACGAGGGCCTGTGCCAGTTCCTGTTCCTGAAGGGCGAGACCCCGTGCGAGGTCTCCTACGCCGACCGGCAGGGCAAGTACATGAAGCAGACCGGCGTCACGCTGCCGCGCCTGTGATCGGTCAACGGTCCATTAACCATAGTCGTCCTACATAGTCGCCGCCCCCATCAAGGTGAATTGAACAACCCATGGACAAGATCCGGATTCGCGGCGGCCGGCCGTTGCGCGGCACACTGGCGGTCGGCGGCGCGAAGAACGCGGCGCTGCCCCTGATGACGGCCAGCCTGCTGACCGACGAGACGCTGACGCTCGCCCGGCTTCCTCACCTCGCCGACATCACCACCCTGGCGAACCTGCTGGCGCAGCACGGCGTCGTCTTCGGCATGGACGGTTCCGCTCCCCAGGACGGCCCGGCCGGGCGCGTGATCGACCTGACCACGCGGGAGATCACCAGCACCACGGCACCCTATGACCTGGTCCGCAAGATGCGCGCCAGCGTGCTGGTCCTGGGACCGCTGGTTGCCCGCTGCGGCGTCGCCAAGGTCTCGCTTCCGGGCGGCTGCGCGATCGGCGCCCGTCCGGTCGACCTGCATATCAAGGGCCTCGTCCAGATGGGTGCCCGGATCGAGCTGGAGGGCGGCTACATCCTCGCCTCGGCCCCCAACGGCCTGCACGGCGCCCAGATCGTCTTCCCCACGGTGTCGGTCGGGGCGACCGAGAACCTGCTAATGGCGGCCTCGCTGGCCAAGGGCGAGACCGTGCTGGTCAACGCCGCGCGCGAGCCGGAGGTGACCGACCTCGCCCGCTGCCTGATCGCCATGGGCGCCGAGATCGAGGGGCTGGGTACCGACACGCTCCGCATCCAAGGCAAGGACCGGCTGCACGGCGCCTACCACACCATCGTCCCCGACCGGATCGAGACCGGCACCTACGCCATGGCCGCAGCCATCACCGGCGGCGACCTGGAACTGATCAACGGCCGGCTGGAGCATCTCCAGGCCGTGACCAAGGTGCTGGGCGGCGCCGGCATCGCCTTCACCGAGACCGAGCGCGGCTTCCGCGTGGCGCGGGCCAACGGCGTCATGACCGGCGTCGACGTCATGACCGAGCCGTTCCCGGGTTTCCCGACCGACCTCCAGGCCCAGATGATGGCCCTGATGTGCGTCGCCGACGGCGCCGCCATGATCACCGAGACGATCTTCGAGAACCGCTTCATGCACGCGCCCGAACTGGCGCGCATGGGCGCCAAGATCACCGTCCACGGCGCCTCCGCGCTGATCCGCGGCGTGCCGCGGCTGACCGGCGCGCCGGTCATGGCGACCGACCTGCGCGCGTCCGTCTCGCTGGTGCTGGCCGGCCTCGCCGCCGACGGGGAGACCGAGGTCAACCGGGTCTACCACCTGGACCGCGGCTACGAACGGCTGGAAGAGAAGCTGTCCGCCTGCGGCGCGGACATCGAGAGGGTGAAGGCGGGCTGATCCCTGCCTATATGCGGGTGGACTCAGTACCCCCTGCAGACGAGACGACACCCATGAGTGCCCCGATGAAGCTACGCGCGGAGGACCGGGAAGACCTCCAGGTCATTTCCGGAATCCTCCAGGACGCCATCGTTCCGATCGGCGAAATGTGCTTCCTTCCGGAAGACCATCGCTTCGTCATGGTCGCCAACCGCTTCAAATGGGAGAGCGCGGTCGAGGATCCGCCGCCCGACCGGCCCGACGCCCTGGTCGACGCCAGCTATGACGGCGACGACGGCGACGGCATCACGGTCCCGTTCGAGCGGACCAACTGCGGCATCTGCTTCGACGGAGTGACCGCGGTGAAGACCAAGGGCATCGACCTGCACGAGCGCCGCCAGATGCTGGCCCTGCTGGCGCTGGAGGGCATGGATAGCGGCGTCGCCCTGCATTTCTCCGGCGGCGCCTGCATCAAGCTGGAAGCCGATGGCTGGATCTGCCGCCTTCAAGACATCGGCGAGCCTTGGCCGACGACCCGCCGCCCCGCCCACCCCGTGGATTGAATAGTCTTCTGATCCCGGACTGTCCGCGGGCAAGTGAAAATAAGCAAAATGCGTACAAAGCACTTCAAATTCCTGTATTCGGCGCGGTGGTAATCCGTTCTCTCCTGGGTTCCTTCGGGAAACGACCTTAGGTGACATTGACCGCGACAACCGCCGTCGCGCAACTTTCCTGACCTAAGCTACAGGGCCGGAGCCTCGCTCCGGCCGCCCGCCAGCGGTCAGGACGGATGCAGAAAATACTCTCGGTCATCGGCACGCGCCCCGAAGCGATCAAGATGGCTCCGGTCATCAGCGCGCTCCACGGGGCTCCCGATGTCCACAGCCTGGTCTGCGTCACCGGGCAGCACCGGAGCATGCTCGACCAAGTGCTGGCCCTGTTCCGGATCGTGCCGGACCACGACCTCGACATCATGAAGCCGGGCCAGACTCTGGCCGACATCACCACATCGGTGCTGACCGGGCTGACCCGGCTGTTCGCCGAGGTCAAGCCCGACCGGGTGCTGGTCCACGGCGACACGACCACGGCCATGGCCGCGACGCTGGCCGCCTTCTACGCCCGCATCCCCGTGGCCCATGTCGAAGCGGGACTGCGTACCGGCGACCTCCAACAGCCCTGGCCGGAGGAGATGAACCGCAAGGTCATCGACAGCATGGCCGACCTGCTGTTCGCGCCAACGACGAGTTCCCGGGACAACCTGCTGCGCGAGGGGCTGGGAAACCGCCGCATCCTGGTCACCGGCAACACGGTGATCGACGCGCTGCTGCACACCGTCGGGCGCCTGCGCGGCGACGCCGGCCTGACCCGCGAGCTGGATGCCCGCTTCCCTTTCCTTTCCGAGGGCAAGCGGGTGATCCTGGTCACCGCGCACCGGCGCGAGAGCTTCGGCGGCGGTTTCGAACGAATTTGCCATGCCCTGGCGCGGCTCGCCGACCGGGGCGACACGGCGGTGGTCTATCCGGTCCACCTCAACCCCAACGTCCGCGAACCGGTGATGCGTCTGCTGGCCGACCGTCCCGGCATCCACCTGATCGAGCCCCAGGACTACCTTCCCTTCGTCCACCTGATGGAGCGCTCGACCCTGATCGTCACCGACAGCGGCGGCCTCCAGGAGGAGGCGCCCTCGCTGGGCAAGCCGGTGCTGGTGATGCGGGACGTGACCGAGCGGCCGGAGGCGGTCGAGGCCGGCACGGTCCAGCTGGTCGGAACCGACGTTGACCGGATCGTCGGTGCTGCGCAGCACCTGCTCGACGACGAGCGGGCCTATGCCGAGGCCCGGCGCGCCCACAACCCTTATGGCGACGGACATGCTGCCGAACGCATTCTCAAGGAGCTGACCCGTGCAACATGAGTTCTCACGCGTCGCCATCATCGGCCTCGGCTATATCGGCCTGCCGACCGCCGCCACCCTCGCCAGCCGCGGGGTGGAGGTGATCGGGGTGGACGTCAACGAGCACGCCGTCTCCATGATCACCCAGGGCAAGGTCCATTTCAGCGAGCCCGACCTGGACATGCTGGTCCGCGCCGCGGTCATGACCGGCAAGCTGCGCGCCGTCGTGACGCCGGAGCCGGCCGAGGCCTTCATCATCGCGGTGCCCACTCCCCTGACGGAGGACAAGCGGCCCGACCTCGGCTACATCGACGCGGCCGCCCGGTCGATCGCCCCGGTGCTGGAGGCCGGCAACCTGATCGTGCTGGAATCGACCTCTCCGGTCGGCACCTCGGCCCGGCTGTCGCGCCAGCTCGCCGAGCTGCGCCCGGACCTGACCTTCCCCCACGCGGCGGGCGAGCACTCCGACATCCGCATCGCCTATTGCCCGGAACGTATCCTGCCCGGCCGCATGGTGCTGGAGCTGGTCGAGAACGACCGCATCATTGGCGGCCTGACCCCCGCCTGCGCCGCCCGCGCCGACCAGCTATACCGGATCTTCGTCAAGGGCGCCTGCCTGATGACCGACGCCAACACCGCCGAGCTGGTCAAGCTGACCGAGAACGCCTACCGCGACGTCAACATCGCCTTCGCCAACGAGCTGTCGATGATCTGCGACGGCATGGGCCTGGACGTCTGGCGGGTGATCGAGCTGTCGAACCGCCATCCCCGCGTCAAGATCCTCCAGCCCGGCCCCGGAGTCGGCGGCCACTGCATCGCGGTGGACCCCTGGTTCATCGTGGACGGCGCGCCCGAGGCGTCGCGCCTGATCCGCACCGCCCGGGAGGTCAACGATTCCAAGCCTTTCCACATCATCGAGCGCATCCGGCGCCATGCCCAGCGCTTCAAGGACCCGGTGATCGCCTGCCTGGGCCTGACCTACAAGCCCAACGTGGATGATCTGCGCGAAAGCCCGGCGCTGGAGATCACCGCCCGCATCGCGCGGGAGGGACTGGGCAAGGTGCTCGCGGTCGAGCCGCACATCGCGCGCCTGCCACGCGAGCTGGCCGAATTCGACAACCTGCGCTTCTGCGACATGTCCGACGCCCTGGCCGAGGCCGACATCGCCGTCCTGCTGGTCGACCACGCGGAGTTCCGCGCCATCGAGGCCAAGGAGCTGCTGAACAAGATCGTCATCGACACCCGCGGCTTCTGGCGCGACCGCCTCTACGTCCCTGACCGTTATAGCCGCGCCGCCGCGGAATAGGAGCCCTTCCAAGGGAGGTCCCGGCTCCGGCCGGGCAGCCATGCGCATCCGAATCTTCTCCCCGGCGGTTACCGTAGCCATGTGAAACGCTTGGCGCCAAACCGCCCCCAGGGAGAAAGACTTGCCATGACCAGCAGCCTGTTCACGCCGATCGACCTTGCCGGCCGCAGTTTCGCCAACCGCATCGTCGTGTCGCCGATGTGCCAGTACAGCGCCGAGGACGGCAACGCCAACGACTGGCACGTGATGCATCTCGGCATGCTGGCGAACTCCGGCGCCTCCCTGGTGATCCTGGAGGCGACGGCGGTGGAGCCGGCCGGCCGCATCACGCCCGGCGACCTCGGCCTCTACAGCGACGGGAACGAGGAGGCCCTGGCCCGCGTCCTGGCGGCCGTGCGGCGCTACGGCACCGCCAAGCTGGGCATCCAGGTCAGCCATGCCGGCCGCAAGGCGTCGGCCCAACGCCCGTGGGAAGGCGGACGGTCGCTTCCGGAGGGACAGGGCGACTGGCAGACCATCGCTCCCTCCGCGATCCCGTTCGCCGAGGGCTGGCCGGCCCCGCGCGCCTTCGAGGCGGAGGATTTCCAGCGGGTGCGCGACGGCTTCGTGGCGACCGCCCGGCGGGCCGCCCGGCTGGGCTTCGACCTGATGGAACTCCACGGAGCCCACGGATACCTGCTGCATTCCTTCCTGTCGCCCATCGCCAACCGGCGCGAGGACTCCTATGGCGGCGACTTCGACGGCCGCACCCGCTTCCCGCTGGAAGTCTTCGACGCCGTCCGCGAGGTCTGGCCGTCCGACCGGCCGCTCGGCATCCGGATCAGCGCGTCGGACTGGGTGGACGGCGGCTGGACCATCGAGGAGTCGATCGCTTTCGCCAAGCTGCTCAAGGCCCGCGGCTGCGACTTCATCGACTGCTCCAGCGGCGGTGTCACCCTGGGCATCAAGATCCCGACCTCGCCCGGATACCAGGTGCCGTTCGCGGCCCGCGTCCGGCGCGAAGCCGAAATCCCCACCATGGCCGTCGGCCTGATCGTCGAGCCGAAGCAGGCGGAGCGGATCGTCGCCGACGGCGAGGCCGACATGGTGGCACTCGCCCGCACCGTCCTCGACGAACCGCACTGGGGCTGGCGCGCCGCCCGCGAACTGGGCGGTCAGGTGGCCTTCCCGCCGCAATATGCCCGCGCCGCGCCCGATCTCTGGCCCGGCCATTCCTTCCGTGAAGACTCCTCGGTCATGGACTGACCCCCGAACGTAGGTCGGCCTTCGCCCGCAGGGCGAACGCCGACGCCCTGCTCCAACGTTCCGGCCCCGTGTCGGCGTCGCCCCTTCGGGTCGAGGCCGACCTACGGAATGCCGACCCCGGCAGATTTGGATGAAAATCATGAACAAGCTGTCCGAAACCCCCGTTTCGGTCCTGGACCTGTCGCCGCTGGTGGAAGGGGCGACCCCGGCCGATTCCTACCGCTGCACGCTCGACCTGGCGCGGCACGCCGACCGCTGGGGCTATAACCGCTACTGGCTGGCGGAGCACCACAACATCCCCGGCGTCGCCAGCTCGGCGACCGCCGTGCTGATCGGCCATGTCGCCGGCGGGACCGAACGCATCCGCGTCGGCTCCGGCGGGATCATGCTGCCCAACCACGCGCCGCTGATCGTGGCCGAGCAGTTCGGCACGCTTGAGTCCCTCTATCCCGGCCGGATCGACCTGGGCCTGGGCCGCGCTCCCGGCACCGACCAGGTGACCGCCCACGCGCTGCGCCGGGACCTCAACCAGACCGGCGACGAGTTCCCGCAGCTTCTGGCCGAACTGCGGGCCTATTTCCGCCCGGCCGTCCCCGGCCAGCGGGTCCGGGCGATCCCGGGGGAGGGGATGGACATCCCGATCTGGCTGCTCGGCTCCGGCGGCTTCAGCGCCCAGCTCGCCGGTCAGCTCGGGCTGCCGTTCTCCTTCGCGCGCCAGTTCTCGCCGGCCAACACGCTGCCGGCCCTCGACCTGTACCGGCGCGCCTTCCGCCCGTCGGAAGTCCTGTCGCAGCCTTACGCAATGGTCGGCATCAACGTGGTGGCCGCGGAAACCGACGAGGAGGCCCGGCGCCTGTTCACCTCCCACCAGCAGAGCTTCCTAAACCTGGTCCGCGGCCATCCCATGCGGATCGCCCCGCCGGTGGACGACATGGACGACCTGTGGTCCGAGCGCGAGCGCGCCGCCGTGGAAAGCCAGCTCCGCGGTTCCATCGTCGGGTCGCCCGCGACTGTCCGCACCGGCCTGGAGGCCCTGCTGGAAGACACCGCCGCCGACGAGATCATGGTCAGCGGCATGGTCTTCGACCACGCGGCCCGCCTGCGCTCCTACGAGATCGTGGCGGAGATCTTCGGCGATCTTCGCTCCTGACCAAGGCTACAGGGCACGGTCGTCACTGATCAACCCGGAGGAGCGCTCCCGGCAGCGCACCAATCCTTTGATCGTCATGACCGGGCTTGAACCACGGCTGTCCGGCACGGCAATTGCCAACTCAACCAAGGAATGCTTTTCCGGCAGGTCATTCCCCCTTTCCGTCACGCCCGGATGAAGTCCACGCCTGTCCGGCACGGTTGTTGCTTATGTCTCACAAGGCTTAGCTATGGGCAGAAGCGCCCCCTTTTCGTCATACCCGGACTTGATCCGGGTATCTCCCCGCACGGCGGCGCTGATGGAGTCCGCAAGCGATGACCGGGTCAAGCCCGGTCATGACGATGAAGGGAGGAGCGTCCCACCAGAAAAGCGTCCACTGGTTGAGGCGGCAATTACCGTGCCGGACAGCCGTGGACTTGATCCGGGCATCGTCCGCAGGCTTCATCCAGCTTGGCGGAGTGCCGATATTCGACGAACACCCGCGACCTAGGAACAATCTAGGATTGCGAAAACCTGAAAAAATACAGATTTTTCGCCGCAATCGACAGGCTACGCATATCAGGCGCGGACTTGCCCCGCCACTGCACTCGCAGGGCAACCGGAAGGAGAGTTGATGCTCCTCACCCTGACCTGACCATAGATGCGACAGTTGGCGGTGCAGATGCAGATGGTGACCTCGAATAGTGACCCGGCGGAGAAGGTCCCGGCTACCGGTGCCCCTGCCGCCAAGGCCGGCCCGGTGCGGAGCGGAGCCGTCGCGGCGGCGCACCAAGCTTCGTCCGCCAACCCGGATCCGGCGCCATCGGCAATACCGCCCACCACGCGGCGGGCTTGCCTGTCACCACGTCGCTGTCGGCGGCTTGGCGCATGCTTCCAGTGCAGTCGCCGCTCATGCGGTCGTCAACCGTGGTGGCCGCGTGACCGGGACTTGGCGTTGCGGCCCGAATCCCGACCCGGCCCCTGCCGTCAATGGACGCTGACGGGCTCCAGTTCGTGCTGGCGCACGGCGGCGAAGGCGGCTTCGCGCTCGGGCATCACCGTCAGCGGGGTGCCGTCGGCGGCGTGGATCGCGTAGCCGGTGGAGCCGTCGACATCGACCACCTTGATATAGGCGAGGTCGTTGACGCCGAATGCCACGAAGTCCTGGCTGGAGATCTGGCGCAAAGAGTTCGGGCTGATATTCATGATTTCAGATCTTTCTGTAACGAGAACTGCAACGAAACTGTCCGGCGGGCGCAGCCCGCGTTCCCGGCTGGAAAGGGCGCGGCCCGCGATCATCGCACAACGGGTTCGGCCCGTGTTCCTTCAAGGACAACATGCCGCGGGGCGATTTGTGCTGCCGTACCGCCTATGTCCGCCCGGCTTACGACCGGCCCGTCTCCGGCGTCACGTCGATCGTCCGGGCGGTGGCGCCGTCGTCCTGGCCGCCGGCCGGCTGCTGGATCGCGATGGTCCGCACCTTAGGCTCCGGGATCGGGCGCTTCAGGTCGATGTGCAGCAGCCCGTTGTCCAGGGTGGCCCCGACCACGTCGATCCCCTCCGCCAGGACGAAGCTGCGCTGGAATTGGCGCGCCGCGATGCCGCGATGAAGATATATGCGAGACTTGTCGTCGGTCTGGCGGCCCCGGATGACAAGCTGGTTGTCCTCGGTCTGGACAGTCAGGTCGTCCATGGTGAAGCCCGCCACCGCCAGCGTGATGCGCAGGCCGTCCTCGCCGATCTGTTCGATGTTGTAAGGCGGATATCCCTCCGCCGAGTTCTTCGAGATCCGGTCGAGCGTCCGCTCGAACTGGTCGAAACCCAGCAGAAGCG
Source organism: Skermanella pratensis (assembly GCF_008843145.1). Lineage (GTDB taxonomy): Bacteria > Pseudomonadota > Alphaproteobacteria > Azospirillales > Azospirillaceae > Skermanella > Skermanella pratensis. Next base: position 985,867 of record NZ_CP030265.1, read on the forward strand.
GGCTGTTGAACAGGGACAATCGTGTCGTCACGCGGCATCCTCCTCCAGCGAGCGAGTAGCTATGCGGGCCCGGAACCGGCACCCCGGCGGCAGCCCCGGTCGGCGCTGCCCTATCCCTAGATGGGGAATCCGCCACCGCTGGGCAAGGCTGCCCTGCGTCGCGCCGAACTCATGCGCATCATCCTTTAAAAACAGATGACGCGCGGCTATGGTGGCCGCTCCCGGAAGGCACGAGAGTTATAGCAGTGACATCTCCGACCACCAATACGCCGACCTCCACCATGTCCGCCGCCCCGACCGCGACCGCGGCCGGCGAAGGGCAGCCCGGCGACCAGCAGGGTAGCGTGATGCAGCGGCTGAACACCTACCGTTCCGGTCCCGACGAGCACGGGCATTTCGGCATCTATGGCGGACGCTTCGTCGCCGAGACGCTGATGCCCCTGATCCTGGAGGTCGAGCAGGCCTATAACGCCGCCAAGGTCGACCCCGCCTTCAAGGCGGAGCTGCGCCACTACCTGACCCACTATGTCGGCCGCCCCAGCCCGCTGTACCTCGCCGAGCGGCTGACCGCGCGGTTCGGCGGCGCCAAGGTCTATTTCAAGCGGGACGAGCTGAACCACACCGGCGCCCACAAGATCAACAACTGCATGGGCCAGATCCTGCTGGCCAAGCGGATGGGCAAGCGGCGCATCATCGCGGAGACCGGGGCCGGCCAGCACGGCGTCGCGACCGCTACGGTCTGCGCCCTGTTCGATCTGCCCTGCACGATCTACATGGGCGAGACCGACATCGAGCGGCAGAAGCCCAACGTCTTCCGGATGAAGCTGCTGGGGGCGGAGGTCAAGCCGGTCAGTTCCGGCTCGCGCACCCTCAAGGACGCCATGAACGAGGCGCTCCGCGACTGGGTGACCAACGTCGAGGACACCTTCTACATCATCGGCACCGTCGCCGGCCCGCACCCCTATCCGGCCATGGTGCGCGACTTCCAGTCCGTCATCGGGGAGGAGGTGCGCGAGCAGATGATCGCCGCCGAGGGGCGGCTGCCCGACAGCCTGGTCGCCTGCATCGGCGGCGGGTCCAACGCCATGGGCCTGTTCTACCCGTTCCTGGACGAGCCGACCGTCCGCATGGTCGCGGTCGAGGCCGCCGGCCACGGCATCGAGACCGGGGCCCACGCCGCCTCGCTGACCGGCGGGCGTCCCGGCGTGCTGCACGGCAACCGCACATACCTGCTCCAGAGCGAGGACGGCCAGATCACCGAGGGCCACTCGATCTCGGCGGGCCTCGACTATCCCGGCATCGGGCCGGAGCATTCCTGGCTGCACGACGTCGGCCGGGTCGAGTACATCTCGGCCACCGACAACGAGGCGCTGGACGCGTTCCAGATGTGCTCGCGCCTGGAAGGCATCATCCCGGCGCTGGAACCGTCCCACGCGCTGGCCGCCGTCACCAAGCTGGCGCCGACCCTGCCCAAGGATCACCTGCTGGTGATGAACCTGTGCGGCCGGGGCGACAAGGACATCTTCACCGTGGCGGACGCCCTGGGGGTCAAGATATGAGCGCTGCCATCGACCATGGCGACACCGCGGCGGCCGTGGCCGCCCAATCCGGCCAAGCTCTTTCCGGCCAGGCTCATTCCAGCCGCGCGGCCGACAGCGGGCGGCTCGCCGCCCGGTTCGAGACCCTGAAGCGCGAGGGGCGCGGCGGGCTGGTGACCTTCGTCAGCGCCGGCGATCCCGACTACGCCACCAGCCTCAAGCTGGTCCAGGGCCTGCCGGGCGCCGGCGCCGACGTGATCGAGCTGGGCATGCCCTTCACCGATCCCATGGCCGACGGCCCGTCGATCCAGGCCTCGTCCCTGCGGGCGCTCAAGGCCGGCATGACCCTGCGCGGCACGCTGCGGCTGGTGGAGGAATTCCGCCTGACCGACGCCGAGACGCCGATCATCCTGATGGGCTATTACAATCCCATCTACGCCTACGGCGTCGAGCGCTTCCTGACCGACGCGCGGGCCGCCGGCGTGGACGGCCTGATCGTGGTCGACCTGCCGCCGGAAGAGGACGTCGAGCTATGCCTGCCGGCGCTGGCCTCCGGCGTCAACTTCATCCGGCTGGCGACCCCGACGACCGACGACCGGCGCCTTCCGACCGTGCTGGCGAACACCAGCGGCTTCATCTACTACGTCTCGATCGCCGGCATCACCGGCGCGGGCGCCGCCACCGACGAGGCGATCTCCGCCGCCGTCGAACGGCTGCGCCGCCATACCGACCTGCCGGTGGCCGTGGGCTTCGGCATCACCACGCCGGCAGCCGCCGCCTCCGTCGCCCGGCTCGCCGACGCGGCCGTGGTCGGGTCGGCCATCGTCAACCGCATCGCCGCCAACCTGGACGAGAACGGCTCGCCCGCTCCCGGACTGGTCGACGACGTACTGGCCTTCGTGCGAACCCTGTCCGACGGCGTCCGCGCCGCGCGCGGCTGACCTCGGGGCTTCCGCCTCCAGGTACGCTTTCCAGGCAAGCTTCCCAGGGACCGGCCCTCAAGCACCCAGCCTCCCGAGCAATCCGCCTCCAAGCATTCAGCCTCCACGAACGGCGAAGACCCCGAACCATGAACTGGCTTACCAATTTCGTCCGCCCCAAGATCCGCGCGCTCTACACCAAGAAGGAGGTGCCGGACAATCTCTGGCACAAGTGCGCCAACTGCGAGGCGATGATCTTCCACCGCGACCTGGAAGAGAACCTCCACGTCTGCCAGCACTGCGGCTTCCACATGCGCCTGGATGCCGACAAGCGGCTGAAGACGCTGTTCGACGACGACGACTACCAGGTCATCGAACTGCCCAAGGTGCCGGTCGATCCGCTGCGCTTCCGCGACCAGAAGCGCTACACCGACCGCCTGAAGGAAGCCCAGGCCAAGACCGGCAAGAGCGACGCGATCCAGGTCGCCCACGGTAGGATGGGCGGCATTCCGACCGTCATCGCCGCCTTCGACTTCGGCTTCATGGGCGGTTCCATGGGGATCGCGGTGGGCGAGGGGCTGCTGGCCGCGGCGCGGCTCGCCGTCCTCCAGGAGGCGCCGCTGGTCGTGGTGCCGTCCTCCGGCGGCGCCCGCATGCAGGAGGGCATCCTGTCGCTGATGCAGATGCCGCGCAGCACCATCGCGGTTCAGATGGTGAAGGAGGCGGGGCTTCCCTACGTCGTCGTCCTGACCGACCCGACCACCGGCGGCGTCACGGCCTCCTTCGCGATGCTGGGCGACCTGCACATCGCCGAGAAGGGCGCGCAGATCGGCTTCGCCGGCGCCCGCGTGATCGAGGACACCATCCGCGAGACCCTGCCCGAAGGGTTCCAGCGGTCCGAATACCTGATGGAACACGGCATGGTGGACATGGTCGTCCACCGCAAGGACCTCAGGGCCACGCTGATCCGGGTGCTCGACCTGCTCGTCCGGCCCGGTCCTTCCGCCGAGATCGTCCCCCTGCCGAAGCCGGAGGCCGAGGCGCCCGCCGCGGCGAAGGCAGCCCCGACCGAGGCCGAGCCGGTGGACGCGGTCGAGCCCGAACCGGCGGCCCCGGCGCCGGCGCAACCCCAGAGCGGTGAGACAGTTGAGCCAGTCCCCAGCGGCGCCGCAGCCGCCGTCACCCCCGGCGATCGTCCCGAGCGGTGAGCGTGCCGACCCGGTCCTGGACCGGCTGAAGCACCTTCACCCCAAGGTCATCGACCTGTCGCTCGGCCGGACCGTCCGGATGCTGGAAGCCGTCGGCAGCCCGCACTTGCGGCTGCCGCCGGTGGTCCATGTGGCGGGCACCAACGGCAAGGGATCGACCATCGCCTTCCTGCGGGCCTTCCTGGAGGCGGCGGGTCGGCGCGTCCATGTCTATACCTCGCCCCATCTGGTGCGTTTCCACGAGCGCATCCGGCTGGCCGGAGAGCTGATCGACGACGACCACCTCGCCGCCACCCTGGAAGAATGCGAGACGGCGAACCGGGGCGAGCCGATCACCTATTTCGAGATCACGACCGCCGCCGCGATGCTGGCCTTCTCCCGCGTGCCGGCCGACGTGCTCCTGCTGGAGACCGGCCTGGGCGGGCGGCTCGACAGCACCAACGTGATCGACCGCCCGGCGGTCACGGCGCTGACCCGCATCTCCTACGACCACATGCAGTTCCTCGGGCCGACCCTGTCCGCCATCGCGGGGGAGAAGGCCGGCATCATGAAGCCGGGCGTTCCCGCCGTCGTTGCGCCGCAGCCGGCGGAGGAGGCCATGGCGGTCTTCCGCGCCCGCGCCGCCGCGATCGGCGCCCCGCTCCATGCGGCGGGGGAGGACTGGACGGTCGCGCCGGTGGCGGACGGCTCGGGGGACGGCTTCCGGTTCGACAGTCCGTCCCGCGGCGCCGACCTGCCGCTGCCGGTCCTGCCGGGCGCCCACCAGATCGTCAACGCCGGGGTTGCGCTGGCTTGCCTGGACCATCTGCCCGGCCCCCGGGTGCCCGACGCGGCGGTGGTGCGCGGCTTGGCGGAAGTCTCGTGGCCGGGCCGGCTCCAGCGGCTGACCCGCGGTCCCCTGGTGGACCGGCTGCCCCCGGGATGGGAGCTCTGGCTGGACGGCGGGCATAACGACTCCGCCGGCGAGGTGCTGGGCGCCCAGGCCGCCCGCTGGTCTGCGGCGGACGGACTGCCGCTGACCCTGATCTTCGGCATGCTGGCGACCAAGGAGCCGGCCGACTTCCTGCGGCCGCTCGCCCCCCATGCGCCGCTGCTCCGGGCGGTCGCCGTGCCCGGCGAGGAAGCCTCCCTCCCGCCGGAGGCCGCGGCGGAGGCGGCGCGCGCTGCCGGCATCGCCGACGCCGAACCGGCCGCCGGCGTGGAAGCGGCCCTGGCCGGGATCATGGCGCGCGCCGCCGGTCCGACCCGCGTAATGATCTGCGGCTCCCTCTATCTCGCCGGCGCGGTCCTCGCCCGCCACGGTTGAGCAAGCGGCGGCCAGCCGTAGGTCGGCCTTCGCCCGTCAGGGCGAACGCCGACACATTGCATCGACTCTCCGGCCACACTGTCGGCCTTCGGCCGAGGCCGACCTACGTCCAAATAAGCGATTGGTGAACCCGTTCACTGCGCGGCGCCGCCGCCCCGGATAGCTTCCCCTCCCATGCACAGGCCAACGCCCCGCCATGGAGACCGGACATGAACAGCGCCTTCGCCCGCCGCCTCGCCGCCACCGCCGCCGTCCTGCTCGCCCCGGCCCTGGCTTCGCCGGGCCACGCCGCCGATGTGCGGATGTTCGACCGCCCGCCCACCGTTTCCGAGGTCCAGGAGCTGCTGAGCGCCCCGGCGCCGCGCTACCGCAGCATCGAGATCGTCGGCGCCGCCGGCAAGGCCGCCCAGAACGCTGCCCCCGCGCCGGCCCCCGCCGCCTACACGGCTCCGGCCCCCGCACAGCAGGTCGTCCCGGCCGTCGCCGAAGCCCCCGTACCCCGCGCCGAGGTCGCCGCGGCCCCGCCGGTCCCGCCGGTCCCCGAGGTGGACGAGAAGGCCTTCGGTTTCCGCATCAACTTCGCCTTCGATTCCGCCGTCATCCCGGCCGAATCCTTCGATTACATCGACACGGTCGGGCAGGTCCTGCGCGACGCGCCGGATATCTCCATCAAGGTCGAAGGGCATACCGACGCGTCCGGCAGCGACGCCTACAACCAGGCCCTTTCGGAGAAGCGGGCCCGCGCCGTCGCCGAGTACCTGGTCGGCAAGCACCGGATCGCCGGCTCCCGCATCCGGGCCGTCGGAATGGGCGAGGGCCACCCCCTCATGGAAAACCCGCTCGACAAGCTGAACCGCCGCGTCCAGTTCGCCCGCGTGAACTGAGATACCCGACCGGGCAGGATCGCCCTATCCAGAAGACTCCCGACCCCAAGGGCATTTTAACTTTGTTGGATCCTGTCCGACAATCGGCCCAGCGCCCGCAAGGATCGACAAGAAGCCGCCGCAGGAGTTGAAATGATCAATCGAGCTGCCGCACTCCTTCTCGCCTGCGCCGCCGCGGGACCCGCCTTGGCCCAGGATGCCGGCCACGGTGCCGGCCATCACGACGCAGCACCCTCCGCCCAGCCCGCCGCCGCCCAGCCCGCCGCGCCGGCGCAGCGGATGACGGCTCCCAGGGACGCCCGCGCCTACATCATCTGGCCGCCCAACGGCGCCGTGATCGAGGGCGGCAAGCTGTGGGTCCGGATGGGGCTTCAGAATTTCGGCGTGGCGCCCGCCGGCGTGCGGCGGGAGAATACCGGACACCATCACCTGATCATCGATCGGGACCTGCCGCCGCTCGACGAGCCCATTCCCAACGACCGCAACCACCTTCATTTCGGCGGCGGCCAGACCGAGGCCCGACTGGAGCTTCCGCCGGGCCAGCACACGCTCCAGACGCTGCTGGGCGATGCCGACCACGTGCCGCACGACCCGCCGGTGACGTCCAACAGGATCACGATCACGGTACGCTGAAAACCGGAAAGGCTCGCCATGAGATCGAACGCCCTGGTCGCCGGCCTCGCCGCAGGACTGGTTTCCCTCATCGCCGTCACGGCCACGGTCACCGGCGCCACCGCCGCCGAGCGCCGGCCGGCGCCGAAGGACGCCTACGCCTATATCGGCTGGCCCAACGACGGCGAGGTCGTGACCGGCCGCTTCAAGGTCTGGCTCGGCCTGCGCAACTTCGGGGTGGCGCCCTCGGGCATCGACCGCCCCAACACCGGGCACCATCACCTGATCATCGACCGGGACCTGCCGCCGCTCGACGAACCGATCCCGAACGACCGGAACCACATCCATCTCGGCGGCGGACAGACGGAGACCTTCCTGGAACTGCCGCCCGGGCGCCACACCATCCAGCTCCTCATGGGCGATTTCGACCACGTGCCGCACGACCCGCCGGTGACTTCCAAGCGGATCACCATCACGGTCCGCTGAAAGGCCCGTCCCGCAGCAGCCAGACGCGGACGGGATTGCTCTTGCCGCGGAGCGCGATCTCGCCGACCGGCAGGCCCGCGATGCCGGGGCCGGCCGCCTTCCAGGTGGCCTCGCCGACGATCACCTGGCACCAGGGCGACGTCGTCTCCGCCACCTCCTTGGCATGGGCCTCCAGGCGGGCGGCGGTGTTGGCCGTGTCGCCCAGCAGCGAATATTCCCGGTGGCGCTCCCCTCCCAGGCTGCCGACCACCAACGGACCGGTATGGATGCCGACCCGGATGATCACGGGCGGCAGTCCTTCCTCCCGCCACAGCCGGTTCAGGCTCTCCAGCTCGCGGCCCATGGCGAGGGCGCAGCCCATCGCCCGCGCCGCGTCGGCGTCGATCTCGGCCTGGGTGGTGCGGGCGACCGGCGCCCCGAACACGGCCAGGACCGCGTCGCCGATGAAGCGCAGCACCACCCCGTCATGCTCGCCGACCAGCCGGGTCATGGCTTCCAGATAGGTGTCGAGCCAGCGGATCAGGGCCTCGGGCGGCAGCGTCTCGCAGATCGTCGTGAAGCCCCGGATGTCCGAGAAGAGGACCGTGGCGGTGAGCTGCTGCGGCTTCGGCCGCCCTCCCGCCATGAATGTCGCCCGTTCCCGCCACATCTCCTCCGCAACCGGCTGGGAGACATGGGTGGCGAACAGCCGCATCAGGGTCCGGCGGTCGGCCCGCTCGCGCAGCGACCGGTGCGCCGCCATGCCGCCGATCCCGCCCGCCAGGGCCAGCGAGGGGGCAAGCAGGGGGACCAGCGGCCCGCCCGCGGCGAACAGGGCGGCGGCTCCCGCCCACAGCGCCGTCGTCAGCGCGGCGCCCGACGCGGCGAGCAGCCAGACCGGCAGCCCGGCCACGGCCAGCGTCACCCCGGCGGCGGCGAGCGCCAGGGTCAGGACGCCCTCCCAGCCCGGGGCCAGCCGTCCGCCGGCGCGCCCCTCCAGCATCTGGGCCAGGACATGGGCCTGGATCTCCACCCCCGGCATGCTGGTCCCGGTCCTGGACAGCGGCGTCCGGTGGCGGTCCGTTCCCGACAGCACGGTGCCGACCAGGACCACCTTGCCCGCCAGCCAGTCCGGCGGCAGCAGGTGGACCAGCTCCGCGGGATATATGGGAAACGGCGGCGTCGCCTCGTCCGGCCCGGCGCGCCAGGCGATGCGGAAAGGACCGGAAGGCGGCTCCGCGCCCACGGCGAGCGCCAGCCGCGCGGGGAAGCTCGGCGTCCCGTCCGCTGCCGCCGGCACGTGCCAGCGGACGGAACCGTCCAGCGCGTCCTTCGCCAGGTTGGCGTAGCCGTGCGGGATGCCGGAAAGGAAAGCGCCGAGGAACGCGTGCTGCTTCTCCGTCAGGGCGGTCTGCTCCAGCGCGGAGATCGCCACCACCGGGACGCCCGGCTCGGCCAGCCGGCGGCGCAGGGCCTCGTCCAGCTCCGGCAGGGTGGGCTGGTCGAACAGGATGTCGATGCCGATGGCCCGGACGCCCGCCGTCCTGAGCCGGCCGACCAGATCCGCCAGGAACCCGCGGTCCACCGGGGACCGGCAGGCCAGCGCCGCGAAACTGTCTTCCCCCAGGGCCACCATGGCGATCCCGGCGTGCTGGGGCTCCGGAGGGGCGAAATGCCCGATCTGGATGTCGCTGAAGCTCTCGTCGGCCAGCCTCAGCGGCGGCACGATCCGGACGAGCAGGAAGGAGGCGGCCGCGATGCCCAGGATGATCGCGCCCGTGATCGCCCCCGTGAACCAGGGCGGCGACAGTCCCGCGGGCCGGGCGAGGAGCCGGCTGGCCGGCCTGCCGGCGTCAAGCTTCCGATCGGGCGTTCCGACCTCCTGCAAGCGTCCTCACTCGACCCGCAGCACGATCTGGGCGACCACCAGCCGCGTCCGCTTCAACCCGTCCAGCGTGGCTTCCAGCCGCTCGACGGCGTCGCCGTCCATCGGGCTGAACGCCTGGGCTTCGGCGGACAGCGAAGGCGACAGGTCCTGGTCGGCGGCGAAGCAGCGGACCTCGCTGTCGCCGCCAAGCTCCGACGCGGACAGGGGGAGCGGCATCCTGTCGCCCGGGAACGTCATGGGCGTGTGGCCCTCGACCAGCGAGCCGTTCGACTGGTACGACGGGAAGATCGGGATCAGGTCGTTCCGCCGCCTCAGATAGCAGTACAGGTGCGCGTCCCGGTTGGTCTGGAGCACCAGCCGGATCTGGTCGCCGCGCCGGTACGTCGGGTAGAGCCCGCGGTCGGACGACAGATACAGGTCCAGCGGGGCCAGGGCTTCGCCCATGCCGGTGAGGACATATTCCGCTTGCCGGCTGCAGCCGGCCTGGACGAGCGCCACGGCCAGCGCGCCGGGGTCGCCGGCCGTCGCTTCCCGGTCCTCGATCACCCGGAGCACCAGCGCGTTGCTCCGGGTCCGGTCGCCGCTCATGGCGAGCATCCGAGCGCCGTCGGCCAGCGGCGCCCGTGCCGGCCAGGGCTGCACCGCGGCGCCGTCCTGCCAAGAGACCTCGGTTTCCCCGCCGTCGGCGGCGTGCAGGATCGCCCGTTCGAAAGCCGGGTCGGCCGGCTTCCGGAGTTCCGGCAACTGTCCGGCCGCGGCGCACCAGGTCCCCGGCAGCGACAGGTCGATCGGGGCCAGACCGCCGGGCTGGCCACCCGGCGCCGGGCCGACGGAACGGGCGGCGCCCAGGTCGTTCTGGGCGAAACGGTCGCCGCCGAACAGTCCGGACAGGCGGCCCTGGGGCGGCGTGCCGCCGGACAGCCGGTCGAGCGGGCCGTCGAAGGGACCCTTGACCGTGATCGTCCGCCCGCTGGCGAACAGGAACAGGGCGTTGGTCCCTTCCGGCAGATGGACCGGGGCGCCGTCCTCGACCACCTGGCCCACGGTGAAGCCCGGGACGGTGGCGGCGACGACGATGGCCTGATCGGCTGCGGCGGTTCCGGCGGCGCAGAGCGAGAATGCCAGGGCCAGCCAGCCCGGCGGCCGCCTGGTTCGGGGGTATCGGATCAGCATGGTAACCTCCGTGAAATTCGCCCCATGCTGGACGCCCCCGTGCATGCCCGCAGTAAACCAGGCGACACCTTCGCCCGGATTCAGTTCAGGTCGCGGGCGATCCGGAACCCGTTGGCAAGGTACCGGACGTCCTGCTCGTAGCTGAATCGGCCGGTCACCGACAGCGAGTCCGCGTCGTTCCGCCAGGACCCGCCGCGCAGGACCCGCTTGCGGCAGTCGCCCTGCGTCCAGGCGCCGCCGTCCGCCGGGGCTCCCCGGTAATCCTTGTTCCAGCAGTCGGCCACCCACTCGGCGACACCGCCGTTCATGTCGTAGAAGCCCAGCGGGTTGGGCTTGAAGCTGCCCACCGGGAGAGGGGTCAGCCGTTCGTACATGCCCCCGCAGTTCTCGCAGTTGGCGTTCGCCACGCCGACCGCCTCGCCCCACCAGAAACGTCCGGCGGTGCCGGCGCGGGCGGCATATTCCCATTCCGCCTCGCTGGGGAGGCGGTATCTCTGCCCGGTCTTCTTGGACAGCCAGATCGTATAGGCGACGGCGTCGCGCCAGTGGACATTGTGGACCGGCGTCTCGTCCGTGGCGCTGGCCATGCGCGGCATCTCGCTGCAGCCGCCGCCCTGGACGCAGGCGCGCCACTCCGCCACCGTGACCTCGAACATTCCCAGGGCGAAGGGCTTGCTCAAGCTCACCTTGTGGCTCGGCTGCTCGCTGGGATCGCCGCGTGCGGAGCCCATGGTGAAGCTGCCGGCCGGCAGGCGGACCATGATCGGGCATTCCGGGCAGTCCTGGAAGCTGTTGGACTGGCCCTTGTTGCGGGTCGCCGGGGAGGCCGGCGGTTCGGCCGCCGCCAGCCGCCCGGCGGGCTTCGCCGGTTCGGGCTTCGGAGGTTCCGGCTTCGGAGGTTCCGGCTTGGGAGGCTCCGCCGCCTTGGCCGGTTCCGGCTTGGCGGGCGCCGGCTTGCGCGGCTCGACCACGGCGACCTCCGCCTTCGCCGGAGGCGCAGGAGCGGCCGGCACCGCGGCGGGGGGATTGGGCTTGGCGGGAGCCAGGGCCGCCAGCCGGTCGCGCGCCAGCGGGGCATTCCTGCCATCCGGGAAAAGCTGCAGGTAGGCGGCGAAGTCGGCCGCCTGGCCGCGCGTCCGAACCTGCTGCCACAAGGCATCGGCAAGCTCCGGGCCGGCCGGGGGCGTGCCGGCGGTTTCCAGTTCGATGCGGACCGAGGCGGTCGCCTTGCCGCCGCGCCCGTCGTCCGCCAGGATCGCGAAGCTGCCGGCCTCGCCGGGAGCCGACTGTCCGGGGTCGTAGGTCAGGCCGGCGAGGTCGGCGGCGGCCAGCTTCTCGCCAAGGCGCACCGGCTGCGATCCCTTGCGGATCGACCCGCGGGACGGCAATGCCGCGACGGTCAGCGTCACCGCGTCGCCGTCCGGATCGCTCGGAGCCTCCAGGCCCAGTTGCGGGAGCGCCATCCTGAAGGTCCTTTCGCCGGCCACCACCGGCGGACGGTTCGACTGGTTGACGGTGATGGCGATCTTTCCGGGAGCGGTCCCGCCCTTGTTGTCCATGACGGCGAAATCGAAACTGCCGGCCGGGCCGACCGCGCCGACGTCCGGCTTGTAGGTCACCTGGGACAGCTGCGCGATGCTCAGATAGTCGCCGATCAGCACCAGCCTTTCGCCGAGCCGGACCTGCCCGGTAGCGGGAAGCCCGGACACTTGGGCGAACACCTCGTCGCCGTCCGGATCGGCGATGCGCCCGATGCCGAGCTTGACCGCTTCCGACGTGTCGCCGACGACGATCGGCTTCAGGGCCGGCAGCTCCGGGCTCCGGTTCGGCGGGGTCGGGTTGAAGTAGAACGGCGTCGCGCCGAGCGATCCGAAGATGAACGGTTCCTGCCGGCCCTGGGTCGCCTCCATGACGTTGTCGCGGACCCGGCGGAAGAACAGGCCCAGCTCCAGGCCCGGCACGTTCAGGTTCTTCAGGAGCGCCATGGTATAGGGGCTGTGCTCGCCGGCGCCGTCCTCCGCCAGCGCGTCCGCCCGCGTCGCCAGCGCCACCAGCGTGTCGCTCGGCGTATCGTCGACCCGCGACAGGCCGGCGGAAACGTCACGCTCCCGGATAGCCCCGGCATTGCTCCGCGACAGCCGGTCGGCGAACGGGTTGTTGCGGCAGGCGTCCAGGATCAGCACCCCCAGCTTCCGCGCCTGGGCCAATTCGCCCAGGATCAGGTTGAGCGGCATCGCCTCGTAGACAAGGTCGCGCTCGCGCTCCAGCCGGGCGTCCGACGGCAGCAGATAGTTCTGGCCGCGCACCTGGAGGCCATGGCCTGCATAGAAGATGACCGCCACGTCGGCCTCGGCGGCCCGGATGCCGAAATCGCGGAGCCGCCCGGAAAAGCCGCGATTGTCCAGGTCGTAGACCTCCTCGACCTCGAACTTGAGGTTTCTCAGGGCGGCGGCGATCGCGCGGGCATCGTTGGACGGGTTGGGCAGGGCCGGGGCGAACTGGTAGGCGCCGATGCCGATCACCAGCGCGATGCGCTTGTCCGCATCGGCAGCGCTCACCGGACCCGCGCCCAAGTGCAGGGCGCAGGACAGGGCGAAGACCAGCAGGCCAAGGAACCGCAGAACTCTCATCAGAGAAAAGTCCCCACTGTCGCATTCCTCGCCGCCCGGCCGGGGCTTCGGGCCTGGCCGGCTGCGGCAGCCGACGGTAACATCCTTAATTTATTATAACCCCGCCATGCCGCTCCAGGACAAGCGGGAAAATTAAGTATTCCGAGAGTTCGACCAAACCGAATGGATAGTGATCTTTGGTGAGGACTCGTTCTAGTCTTCATTGCAAGGCTATGTCCTCATGGGACTCTCATATGTTTTCTTGGCTGCCGGGGTGGCAGGGGTGAAGGCGTTCACAGACGACAGGGATGGCTGCGGCCTAGCGTAGGGGATCGACATGGCGGACCCTCCGCCGGTCACTGGCTCTCGGGGAGGTGACTCTCAATGCGGACACCGACGGCTATCCTGATGGCATGGGCTTTCCTGGCCCTGGCGGCACCCGGCGGCGCCGGGGCGAAGGAGTTGAACCAGCGGACCCATCTGGAGCCGCGCTTCAACGGCAAGATCCAGATGGAGATCGCCAAGAGCTGGCGCCGGCGCGGCGAGCTTCAGGACCAGGACTTCACCCAGGGCGCCGCCCAGGGAGGCAAGCTGTCCTGCGGCAGCCAGGCCGTGGGCAACGTCTATGTTCCCCGGGGCGCCACGGCCCCGCGCGAGGTGGTCACCATCATCACGGGCGACGTGATCAACAATGTGGGGCGCGGCGGATGCTGACCGGCTTTCCCTTCGCGCGCCCCTTCGCCCGACCGATGATCCGGCCGTTCGTCCTGGGCCTTGCCCTGTCGGCGCTCGCGGTAGGCGTGGCGGCCGCCACTGTGGTCAAGGAGGGAGGGTCGCAGCTGGGCGCCAGGTCGGGCGGCGCCGCTCCGGTGGCGCCCGACGGTGCCGTGCGCCTGCAATGCTGGCAGCAGGGCAACCGCATCATCGACGAGGGCGACCTGCGGGACGCCGTGGTGAGTTATTTCGACGGCTCCGGCAGCCTGCGCTTCCGCCGCGGCTCCGCGCCCGGCCGGATGGTGATGCTGCTGAGCCCGGCCCCGGAGACCACCTGCCTGCTGATCGAGGACGGCGAGTAGCCCGTGGCACAGGCCCTTGATTCCTGGAGTTGCCCTATGACGAACTGGTACCGGCTGGCCACCGCCATGGTGGCCTTCGCCCTGGCCGCGGGCTCCGCCTCGGCGCGGGATCGCACGACGATCGACGAGAGCTTCGGCGCGGGCGCGCTCGACCTTCGCGGACTGGCGGCCCGCGTGCATGTCCGCCTCCATGACTCCGGCGCCATCCGTCTGAGGGCCACCGGCCCCGCGACCTGGATCGGGGACCTGTCGCGGCATGCCGAGGGCGGCGCGCTGGTGGTCAGCGCCGGACCGGCCCCGGTCATCCGCTCCGGGTCGGCGGTGACCATCGCGACCGGTTTCGGCGCGCGGGCGGTCACCCGCATCGGCGGCCTGACCGTGACGTCGGAGGGCACCGGAGAGGGCGACCTGCCGGAGGTGGAACTATGGGTTCCGGCGGGAACCCCGCTGACCGCTACATCGGCCGTCGGCGAGTGGGACATCGCCGACCTGAAGGCACCGCTCACGATCGAGGTCGCCGCCGGTCAGGTCGCCGCGGGCGCCGTCACCGCCGGCAGGGTCAGGGTGATCGGCAGCGGCACCGTCACGGTCGCCCGGGTTGACGGGGACCTGACAGCCGATCTTTCCGGCGCCGGGGGCATCACCGTGGGCGGCGGCCGGGTGGACATGCTGACGGCGTCCATCGCCGGAACCGGCACCATCCGGGTCGAGGCCCCGGCGGAGCGCGCAGACCTAAGCATCTCCGGCATCGGATCGATCGACGCCGGCAGGATCGCGCAGAAACCGTCGGTGCGGGTCAGCGGCGTCGGAACCGTCCGGACCGGCTTCCGGTGAAGGCCGCGTCCAGCCGGCTTTCCGCAACCGCGAAGTCACGATAAAGGCTGCATTAACCATGATGACGCTAGTGTCCCGCCACCGGCCGGAACGGCTTCCGGCACGCGGCCAGAGCACGAGACGTCATGACGACATCCCCCGTTTCCCCGATCCCCCAGCTTCCCCGCTCCGCCACCGTCCACCGCGGCATCCGCGGCCTCTACGCGGCCTTCTGGCGCCATGCGGAAGGCCGCAGGTCGCTGGTCGTGACGTTCCTGAGCCTGCTGTTCCTGGCGCAGGCCGTGCGGCTGGCGATCCCCTATTTCTTCGGCGAGGCGGTCAATTCCCTCCAGACGGCGGGCACGGCCGGAACCCAGGACGTGACGCTCGCCGGGTGGAACATGGCCCTGATGTTCGGCGCCTGCGTGCTCGGCTGGGCGATGCACGGGCCGGGGCGGGTGCTCGAACGCTTCATGGCGGTGCGTATCCGCGAGCGGTTCGCCGACGCGCTCTACGCCAAGGCGGTGGCCCTGCCGCTGCGTTGGCACGAGCGCCATCATTCCGGAGACACGATCCAGCGCATGGCCAAGGCGACGCAGGCGCTGTTCGGATTCTCGCAGAACCAGTTCATCTATCTCCAGAACTCGGTCAGCCTGGTCGGCCCGCTGGTGGCCCTGTGCCTCGTATCGGCCTGGACCGGGGCGGCGGCCGTGCTGGGCTATGCCCTGATCTTCGCGATCCTGATCAGGTTCGACCGCATCATGGTCTTCCTGCTGAACGAGGAGAACCGGTTCGAGCGGCGCTACGCCGCCGAACTGATCGATTGCCTGGGCAACATATCCACGGTCCTGACGCTCCGCCTCGAGTCGGCGACCCGGTCCGCGGTGGCAGCCCGGCTGACCGCAGCGTTCGCGCCGCTTCGCCGGGGCATCGTCGTCAACGAGGCGAAGTGGTGCGCGATCGACCTGCTCAACAACGGCATCCGCTGCGGGTTGGTGGCGCTCTATGCCTGGCTCGCCTGGCGGAGCGACGGCGTGATCCTGCTCGGCACCGCCGTGATGGTCCACCAGTACTCCCAGCAGATCGGGAACGTCGTCGGCTCCATGGCGACGAACTGGCAGGACTTGGTCCGCTACCAAGCCGATATCGGCAGCGCCGACGAGATCCTCTCGGCCGAGAGCCGCCGGTCCGCATCCGCCCTGCCGGTGCCGGCCGACTGGCGGGAGATCCGGATCGAGGGCCTGACCTTCAGCCATGCCACGCGCCACGAGGACCGGCCGACCCTGCGCGACGTGTCCCTCGTCCTGAAGCGCGGCAGCCGAATCGCCTTCATCGGCGAGAGCGGATCCGGCAAGAGCACGCTGCTGCGGGTCCTGGCAGGACTCTACGAGGCCGACCGCGTCTCGATCGCCTTCGACGGCGAGGCCCGGCCGGACCTGCGCGACCTTGGTCCGGTGGCGACCCTGGTGCCCCAGGATCCGGAGATCTTCGAGGGATCGGTCGCCCAGAACATCACTATGGGCATCCCCTATCCCGCGGCGGCGGTCGAGCGGGCCTGCGGACTGGCCTGCCTCGGCCCGGTGATCGACCGGCTGCCGTTGGGCCTCGCCACCGAGATCACCGAGCGCGGGCTGAACCTGTCGGGCGGGCAGAAGCAGCGGCTGGCGCTGGCGCGCGGCATCCTGGCGTCACGCGACAGCTCGCTGATCATGCTGGACGAGCCGACCAGCAGCATGGACCCGACCACCGAGGCGCGGATCTACGACAACCTGCTGGCCGAATTCCCCGACGCCTGCATCGCGTCTTCGATCCACCGGCTTCACCTGCTGACGCGCTTCGACACCATCGTCTGGATGGCCGACGGCGCGGTGGTCGACCTGGGATCGCTCGACGCCCTGCTGGAGCGCCAACCGGTCTTCCGGGCGCTGTGGGAAAGCTATGCCGGAACCCAGCCGGTAAACAGCCAGGCGGACGGCAGCCCGGTCGGTCATTCGGGGCTGGTTCTGGCGGCCTGAGACTGCTTGCCGGACTGCCGCGAGCGGCGCCATTCGGTCCAGCGCCGCTCGCCGCGGACCATCAGGGCCGAGGTCGGGCGGCGCAGGAACGGCACGTCAATGGCGAGCAGGAGCAGGCCGAGGGGAACCATCCAGAAGCCCAGGATCGGCAGGAAGCCGACCAAGCCGCCCAGGATGAAGAGGACGCCGACCGGTATCCGGACCCAGCGGGCGTCGGGCTTGCGAAGTCCGCCGACCGGCCGGGCGATCCAGCCGGGCAGGCGGTGTTGAAGGCGCTCGAGACTGCGGTCGAGCCGCCGTTGGTCTGGGTTGATCATGATGCGCCCTGAATTGGGGTGCCGGGGTTCGGTATTGAAGACCCTCCCCGCCGGTTGTCCCGCCGCTCCCAATTTTGTCGCGGCCGGTCCTGGCCGGCGACCATTCCGGTTTGCTCCCGGCAGCCCGCGCGGGTAGATACCCGGCGGGCCAGGGGCAGGGAGTCGTCATGCAAACGGACATCATCGAGACCGCGCGCGGCCTGCTCGCCGCCAAGCGGTACAGGGCGGCGCGCCGCCTGCTCGCGTCCCGGCCCGACCTGTCCCCCGGCGGCCATGCCCTGCTCGGGACGGCCTATCTCGGCATGAAGGACTTCGAGCCGGCGCTGGCCCATCTG
The DNA here is from genome assembly GCF_008843145.1 of Skermanella pratensis. Lineage (GTDB taxonomy): Bacteria > Pseudomonadota > Alphaproteobacteria > Azospirillales > Azospirillaceae > Skermanella > Skermanella pratensis. The sequence goes on from NZ_CP030265.1 coordinate 1,003,026, forward strand.
CGCCGCGCCGCCGATCTCGATCCCGACGATGTCGGGATCCGCGTCCAACTCGCGCGGGCCTGCACCGCCGCGGGCCTGCCCCATGTCGCGACCCGCCTGATGGAGCCGCTGGCCGCGGCGCCGCCGGTCCGCGCCGAAGCTTGGGAGGCGCTGGCAGCGGCCTACCGCCTGGACGCCCGCTATGCGGATGCCGTCCGCCTGTCGTCGCTGGCCGCTTCGGCAGGGGGGCAGACCGGACAGTTGCTGTACGAGGAAGCCATGTGCCGCCATGCGCTGGGCGACGCCGCCGGCGCGCTGGCCGCCTGGGACAGGCTGCTGGACCGCCAGCCCGGCCTCGCGGCCGGCTGGTTCCGGAGCCATGCGGCGGCGCTCCAGGTCCTGTCGCTCGAAGATGCGCTCGACCGCCTGCGCCGGGCGACCGCCTGCCATGGCGCCAACGGCAAGTACTGGGCTTTCCTCGCCGCCTATGCGCTGCTCGGCGGCAGGGAAGGGGAGGCGGCCGCGATCCTGGACGGACCGCTCCGCGACCGCCCGCACCACCATGCGCTGGTCGACGGCGTCGGCGCGCTGCTGCCGCGCCTCTCTGGCGATTTCCGCCTGTTCGGCTGCGGCGCCGACCTGCTCCGGCACGGCGTCGGCCTGGCGGCCGGAAAGGGACTGGTGCTGGAGTTCGGCGTCCGGCGCGGAACCTCGATCGACCACATCGCCGGGGTCGCCGGCCAGGAAGTCCATGGCTTCGACTCGTTCGAGGGATTGCCGGAGGACTGGGGCAGCCAGCGCCGGGGCAGTTTCACCACCGGCCGGGAACTGCCGGCCGTGAGAAGCAACGTGACCCTTCATGCCGGCTGGTTCAGCGACACCCTGCCGCCGTTCCTGGCAGGCCACGGCGAGGCCGTGCGCTTCGCCAACATCGACTGCGACATCTACTCCTCGACCCGCACCGTCCTGACGGCGCTGGCCGGCCGGCTGGTGCCGGGCTCGATCCTGGTGTTCGACGAGTTCATCGGGAACCGCACCTGGCGCGAGCACGAGTACAAGGCGTTCATGGAATGCGCCGCGGAGACGGGCATCGGGTACGAGTACGCCGCGGCCTGCCCGTTCACCGGGCAGGCCGCGGTTCGCATCCTTTGATTGGAACGGTGCTCAGACGGGGGGATCGGCTGATCCGAACAGCCGCTTCAGCAGGGCGTGCATCGGCAGGAAGACGGCAATCGGCAGCAGCAGCATATAGAGCGCGAGATAGAGCAGCGGGTCGAGGAATTGCTGCGGGTCTTCGCCGGGGCCGAAAACCCAATTGACGTTGTCGTCCGGAGACGTCAGCAGCCAAGTCGCCGGCAGCACGATCCAGGCCAGCGCGGTCTGTGCCGGCAGGGCGCGGGGGCCATAGCCCTGGCGCACCAGCATCCAGATCAGGATCGGCGGCAGGAACAGGTGGAACAGCGACAAGGCCCGCAGGTAGAGCGGATACTGGTCGCTGAACATGTAGCCGGCCAGACCGACCAGGGCGCCCCCCGCGAGGAAGTCGATGGTCCAGACCATCTCGAGGGGCAGCACCCCGACTGCCATCATGGAGAAGAGCAACCTGTTGCCGGTCCAAAGACAGATCAGTACGGAGAACAGGGCGATGTCCGAGAACCACAGGAAGTTGCCCGGCCCGTACTCGCGCCAGTAAACCGGTACCAGCGCGATCACGAAAAGCGTGTAGGGCACCCGCAGCCAGAGGGGATAGGCCGCCCGGTCGGATACTCCGCCGCGCATCAGGGCGTGCTGCACGAGAGCCGGTTCGGCGTGACCCGCCCGGCCTCCGGGGCCGCGCTCATGCGTCCGTCCGGTTGGCGTCCATCCGGCTGGCGTCCATCCGGCTGGCTGGCCGGGTCTGGCGCTCCCCTTCCAGGTCATAGGCGACGGAGGCGACCTTCCTGGCACCCCGGGGGAATATCGCGCTCAGGACGCCGACGGTCGTCAGGCCGACCAGGAAAATGAACCCCAGACCTTTTCCGAATGCACCGAACATCTTCATTTCCTTTCCATGTTTATGCGATTTCCTTGTGTCGGGCCGAGCGCATGCCGGCCTTTCCCTGAAGGATCACTGCCGGTAAGCGCGCGGGACCGCGTCGATGCTCCCGCTTCGCTCGTATTCCGGAGCGTTTTCAAAGTCGCCCCGGGTCAGGGTGACCCGGATGTCGCCGGTATCCAGGCCCGTTTCCGCCTCGGACCAGGGGATGGCCACCTCCCGACGGCCCACGATGCCCAGAAAGCCGCCGCTGGCGACGATCAGCCGGTCGATCCCGCCCGACAGGCTTAGCAGGAAGTCGCTGATCGTGCCCAGCACCTCGCCGTCTGCGCCGATCACGCTTCGACCGATCAGGTCCTTTGCACCAACGATGTCGGATTCCGCCTCAAGCTTGGGGACGCTGCCGGATTGCCCGGTCTGGATCCTCCCGTCGCCCGGCCCTACCGCCACGCGGTCCTGCGCGGGAGCGGCGGAGGGGCATGACGGAGTGAGCGCGAGCGTGGCCGTCAGCAACAGCATCGTCTGCAGCGGGGTTTGTCGCATAAGTTCCTCCCATGCGGCGTTCCACGATCGTTCCCGGAAGGCGCCGAAGTCGGAGATTGCGATGAGGTTCAGGCAGGTCGCTCGCCATCACGTGTATCAGCGGACCGTCGAGGCCAGTAGGCGACGCGAACCCATGACCCTGCCCCTGACCTCACGTCCTTGCCGAAAATCGCCCCGTGCCTTGTACGGGTAGACGCCAGGTCCGGCGTTGAAGTTCCAAAATAAATACGGCCGGCGGGCGCTGCCGGCGATCCTTCCTGGTGCCCCATCTGGATAGGGTCATTCGACGCCGGCCGGCTCTGTTCCGTCCTTGTGCCAATTCGGCCCATCGGTAACCTGTTCACTTTTCGGGGAACCGTTCTCCGATCATAGGCGTCCTTACCCGCAAGGCCATCCCATGGCCATCCCATGGCGGCGGTTTCGGGCGCCGTGAGGGCCGGTGCCGCAAGGAGAAGGTAATGAATGAAGATCGGGCCGAAGGCTCGATGAAGAAGGTGGAATGGAAAAGGTGGAGGGCGACGTCAAGCAAGGAGCCGCCAACCTGACGGGAGACGGCAAACTCCAGTCTGACGGCAAGGCCGACAAGGTCGAAGCCAGGATCCGGAATGCCGTCGGCGGCATCAAGGATGCCTTGACCGGCAAGGACAAAGCCGGCCGCTGAGCCGAGCCTACGTCGTGCCGGAGCGCGATCCCGCGGGTCGGGCCCCGGCTAACCCAGATTCAGGAGTTCCATCATGCTCAAGTTCATCGGCGGTACTGTAGGTGTCATTTTCCTGATCGGTCTTCTGGTCTTGATCGGGCTTTTCGCTTTGATTTTCTAGCCCGCCGGATCCGATCCGATCGGTGACTTCCCCAATCCGGAACCATGATCATCCCATTGCCTGGCTCAGTGCCTGGCCTGAACCCATCGCGCCCTTGTCGGCGCGGTGGACAAGGTGAGCGTTGCCCAATCCATGACAATAAAAATAATGGAACTGCGGATTGAGCAGTGCAGATAACAACAACCCATGATGATTCATCTATAATATAAGCTGTGGCATTTTTCGGAACTTACTGAGGCAATCGACTGTTATTATTTTGAGATCAAGACTCAAGTGAGCTGAGGCCGAGAATAATCCTTAAAACCTTGGGATTTCTTACGTCATCTTATGGAGAAACCGATGAAGAATATTTTGACTGTAACGAGCGCTGTTGCACTGCTCGCGCTTGGAACCCCGGCGCTTGCCCAGCAGCAGAATGCCCAGCCGGCAGGTGGCGATCAGAACCCAGCGGCGGGGACTGACGTTCAGGTCCAGCAACCCGCTCCTGAAGTGACTGTGCAACAGCCCGCGCCGGACGTGACCGTCCGGCAGCCGGAGCCCAACGTCACCGTCCAGCAGGCCGAGCCGAACGTGAATGTCGAGCAGGCCGAGCCGAATGTCACCGTGGAGAGGGCCGGCGAGCCGAACGTCAACGTCGTTCGGCCGGATCAGCAGGACGCACCGGAGGCCCGGGACGCAGATGCCGGGACTCCGACGGCAGGTATCGCTCCTACGGCACCGATGGCCGACCCGCGGCTGATGGGCGATCAGGTCTCGGGAATGATCGGGACCAACGCCGTCACGGCGAACAATGAGGAAGTCGGCGAGATCGAAAACCTCCTGATCGGCTCCGAAGGCCAAGTGGAGGCGGCCATCATCGAGTGGGGCGGCTTCCTGGGCATCGGTTCCAAGACCGCCGCTGTTCCCTGGAACGAGCTTCGGTTGAACGAGGCGGGCGACCGTGTCGTCATCGACATGACCCGCGAGGAGATTGAAGAGTTGCCCGCCTACAACGGCGACCCGGCGTCGGTTGCCGGCATCGATGCCGAAGCGAAGCCGGTACAGTAGACCCGGGGGGCTAGCGGAGCAGGGCCGGGATCCCCGGTTTCCACGGGATTCTCGGCAAATGAGGACGGGCGCCTTGCAGGGCGCCCGTCCCTGGCGTGCGGTTGCGCGATCCCGCTGCGTTCCCGCGCGCGGTCGGTCAGGCATGGGGACCGGCCGGGCGCATCGCAAACTGCCCCGAAACCCTGGTTCGTTCAAAGTACTTGAAGAGGATGGTGGGCGCGACAGGGATTGAACCTGTGACCCCTCCCGTGTGAAGGGAGTGCTCTCCCGCTGAGCTACGCGCCCGCCTGTGCGGCGGAGGCCCTATTTATTGAGGTCGGGGGATGATGTCAAGCGCAGGAAACGGCCCGTTCGAAATTGCAGCGGGAACGGGACGCCCTACATGGGTTCTGCAGATCCGATCCGCGGGAGGTGTCCGGTGCCGATGTCGTTGCGATCAGTCAATGCCGGGGTGATCGTCGGTGGTGCCTTGGCCCTGTGTGCCCCGGCGGCATCGGCGGCCGAGAAGGTCAGGCTCGGTTACGCGATCTACGCGGGCGGGTTCGAAGTCCTGCAGGCGTCGATCCTGCTGGATATCGGGCGCGACGATTACGAAGTCGAGGTCAGCGCCGAAACCCAGGGCCTCATCGGCACCTTCTTTCCCTGGCAGAACCTGTCGCGCTCCGTCGGGCTCCTGCGTGACGGGGAGGCGGCACCGCGGTCGCACCGGCAGAGCGGAACCTGGCGGGGACGCGAGCGGGCGGTCAGCCTGGATTACGATGGCTCAGGCCGCGTCGTCGCGGACGTCCGGCCGCCGGACGACCCGTCCGAGCGCGACCCCGTGCCGCCGGAGATGGTGCCGGGAACCACCGATCCCCTGTCGGCCGTGCTGTCCGTGGCCACCGGCGTCGCTTCCGGGCGCGGTTGTACCGGGACGGTTCCGGTATTCGACGGCCGCCGCCGCTACGATCTGAACTTCCGCACGCTTGGAGACCGTCAACTCGCCCCCAACCGCTATTCCGTCTTCAGCGGCCCCGCGGTCCATTGCGAAGTCACCTCGACGGTGCTGGCCGGCCAATGGAAGCGGGACGGTGCGGTCACCGAGCAGGAGAGGCGGGCGCCCATCTCGCTGATGCTGGCGCCCGTGGTCGAGGGACTGCCGCCGGTCCCGGTCCGGCTGGAGGGAGAGAGCCGGTTCGGCGATGTCGTCATGCATCTCACCTCGGCCGATGCCGTGCCCCGGTGACTCCCATGTTTCGGCGATAGCCGAGCCTCAGTGATACCCGACGTCCTCGCCGATCTTGCCGCGGAAGACGTAGTAGGAATAGATCGTGTAGACCACGATCGTCGGGATCAGGAAAGCCATGCCGACCAGCAGGAACTCCTGGGTCTCGGGCGGCGAGGCCGCATCCCAGATGCTGATGTTGGGCGGGATCACGTTCGGCCACAGGCTGACGGCGAGGCCGGCGAAGGACAGGATGAACAGGCCCATGGACAGGGCGAACGGCTGTACCTCGTACCGCTTGTTGATCGCTCGCCAATACAGCAGCGCCAGGGCCGCGGTCAGGATCGGCACCGGCGACAGATAGAGGATGTTGGGCCAGGAGAACCAGCGGTCCGCGATGGTCTGGTTCGCCAGCGGCGTCCAGATGCTGACCAGCGCGATGAACCCGATCACCGCCAGGAACAGCGGCTTGGACAGCTTGTACGCCCACTCCTGCAGCGATCCCTCCGTCCGCCAGATCAGCCAGGTGCAGCCGAGCAGCGCGTATCCCGCCACCAAGGCCGCACCCGTCAGCAGGCTGAAGACCGAGAACCAGTCGAAGTTGCCGCCGGCATAGGCGCGGTTTTCCACGGTGAAGCCCTGGATGAAGGCACCGAGCGCCATTCCCTGCACCACCGTGGCGACCAGAGATCCGAGATGGAAGCTGCGATCCCACACATAGCGGCTGCTCTTCGCCTTGAACCGGAATTCGAACGCCACCCCGCGGAAGATCAGCGCGATCAGCATGAGCGTCAGCGGCAGGTACAGGGCCGGCAGGATCACCGCATAGGCCAGGGGGAACGCCGCGAACAGGCCGGCGCCGCCCAGGATCAGCCAAGTCTCGTTGAAATCCCAGACCGGGGCCACCGTGTTCATCATGACGTCGCGGTCGACGTCGCGCCCGGCGAAGGGAAACAGGATGCCCAGGCCCAGGTCGAAGCCGTCCATCAGGACGTACATGATGATCGCGAAGGCGACGATGCCGGTCCAGATCAGGGTAAGGTCCTGCCACCATTCCATGTCGCTTACTCCGCCGGTTCGATGCGTTCGTCAGGCACCGACATCGGCCGCTTCGGGCGTCCGGCTTCCTGGCGTGCCTGATGGGTGGTTTCGCTATGGTGCGGCTGCGGCCCGAGTTGCAGCAGGCGCAGGATGTAATAGGTGCCGGCCGTGAAGATCAGCGCGTAGGTCACCAGGAACAACCCCAGGGAGGTCAACGCGGCTCCCGCCGTGAGCGACGGGGTCACGCCGTCGGCGGTCCGCAACAGTCCCTGAACCATCCAGGGCTGCCGTCCGATTTCCGTGGTGAACCAGCCGGCCAGGATCGCCACGAAGCCGGCCGGGGTCATGGCGACGCAGATCCAGTGGAACCAGGGCGAGTCGTACAGCCGCCGCCGCCAGCTCAGGAAGACGAAGCCGACCGCCACGAACAGCATCAGGAAGCCGATGCCGACCATGATGCGGAAGGTCCAGAACACGATCGGCACGTAGGGTCGGTCCTCCGGCGCGAACTGCTTCAGCCCCGGCACCTCGCCTTCCAGCTCGTGCGTCAGGATCAGGCTGGACAGGAAGGGAATGCCGATCTCGTAATGGTTCTTCTCGGCCTCCATGTCGGGCCAGGCGAACAGGATCAGCGGCGCCCCGGCCCCGCCTTCCCAATGGCCCTCCATCGCGGCGATCTTGGCCGGCTGCACCTCCATCGTCTTCAGGCCGTGAAGGTCGCCCAGCAGGATCTGCAGCGGCGCCAGGATGGCGATCAGGCCCAGCGACATGCCGAAGCTGATGCGGGTGTATTCCGCGAAGCGGCCCTTCAGGATGTACCAGGCGCTGATCCCGGCGATCACGAACGAGGTGGTCAGGAAGGCGGCCGTCACCATGTGAGCCAGGCGGTACGGGAAGGACGGGTTGAACACCACCTCCCACCAGCTCGTCACGAAGAACCGGCCGTCGCGGATCTCGAACCCGGCCGGGGTGTGCAGCCAGCTGTTCGACGACAGGATCCAGAAAGACGAGATGATGGTGCCGATCGCCACCATGCATGCGGCGAAGAAATGCATGCCGCGCGGCACCTTGCTGCGGCCGAACAGCAGGATGCCCAGGAAGGCCGCCTCCAGGAAGAAGGCGGTGACGACCTCGTACTGGATCAGCGGACCCATCACGTTGCCGGTGATGTCCGACCAGCGGCTCCAGTTGGTGCCGAACTGGTACGACATCACGATGCCCGACACCACGCCCATGCCGAACGAGATCGCGAAGATCTTGGTCCAGAATTCGGACAGCTGGCGGTAAACGTCGCGTCCTGTCTTCAGCCATAGACCTTCGAGCACCATGATCCAATTGGCGAGACCGATGGTAAAGGCGGGAAAAAGGATATGAAAAGATATCGTGAAAGCAAATTGAATGCGCGACAACATCAACGGATCGATGTCCATTGTCCGCTCCCGTCCTTGTCCTACATGCTCCGGAACAGGAGTTTTCTGATCCAGGTTCCGGCATGACGAAGTTTGGAGCTTAGCCGCGCGTTGACCAGTGCGACGACTTGGCATCCCTCGTTCGGAGCATCAATGGGTTCGGGGCCGATATGTTGCCGGGGCGGCGCCTGCGAAATCAGCGATCGGCTAATCCGTCCAGTACGGCGGGAAGCTCCGTGAAATGATCGATGATGGCATCGGCGCCCATCTCGGCCGTGGGGACGTGGGGATATCCGTAGCTGACCGCGACCACCGGGATGCCGGCTCCCCGGGCCGCGGCGACGTCGTTGTGGTTGTCGCCGACCATGACGGCTGCGCCGTCGGTCACGCCGAGCCGGTCCATGATCCAGGTGACGTGGCCGCCGTCGGGCTTTCGCACCGGCAGCGTGTCGCCCCCGGCGACCGATCCGAAGAAGCGGCCGAGGTCGAGCTGGACCAGGACCTCGCGGGTGACCCGTTCCGGCTTGTTGGTGCAGAGCCCCAGCTTCAGCCCGCGCGCGAGCAGCAGGTCCAGCGTCTCCGGCACGCCGGGAAAGATCGAGTCGGCGGAGGCGGGCTGCCGCTCGTAGAATTCCAGGAAGTCGGCATAGATCGCGGGCGCCCTGTCCGGGTCGAGGCTGGTTCCGGTCGCCTCGAAGACCCGGCGCAGCAGGATGGGGGCGCCGTCGCCGACCATGACGCGGATCTGCTCCACGGTGACATGGGGGCGGTCGTACTTGTCCAGCAGCTTGTTGACCGCGGCCGTGATGTCGGTCGCGCTGTCGATCAGGGTGCCGTCCAGGTCGAAGATCACGGCTTGTAGTCGAGGCATGCGGCGGTTCCCCAGTTTCCTTCGGTGATGGTCGTTCCCGGCCGGTCGCCTATCGAGGGCTTTGGCGGAAGCCGGAGGTGTGGCACAAGGAGGACCGAACCCCCCGTGAACGCGGATCAGACGATAACAGCACCATGACATCGACGCACCATACCCAAACCCGCCGTCCGCTCGCCTGCATCATTCTCGCGGCGGGCAAGGGCACCCGCATGAAGTCGGACCTGCCCAAAGTGCTGCACAAGGTGGCGGGCCGCTCGATGGTCGGCCACGTGGTCGCCGCGGCGTCGGCCCTGGAGCCCGAACGGATCGTCGTCGTGGTCGGGCCGGGCATGGAGGACGTCGCGGCCGAGGTGGCGCCCCACGCCACAGTCGTCCAGGAGCGCCAGCTCGGCACCGCCGACGCCGTCATGGCCGCCCGGCCGCTGGTCGAGGGGTTCGAGGGGGACGTGCTGGTCGTCTACGGCGACACCCCGCTGGTCACGCCCGCGACGCTCTCGCGGATGACCGAGGCGCGTCACGGCGCCTCCGGCGATCCCGCAGTCGTCGTCCTGGGCATGCGGCCGGACGAGCCGGGCGCTTACGGCCGGCTGATCCAGGGGGCCGACGGCGGCCTGGAGGCGATCGTCGAGTATCTCGACGCGACGGAGCCGCAGCGGGCGGTGACCCTGTGCAATGCCGGGCTGATGGCGTTCGACGGCCGGCGCCTGTTCGCCCTGCTCGACGCCATCGGCAACGACAATGCCAAGGGGGAGTTCTACCTGACCGACGCCGTCGCCGCCGCGCGCGCCGCGGGGCACGCCTGCCGGTTCGTCGAAGCGTCGGCCGAGGAGGTGGTCGGCGTCAACTCCCGCGCCGAGCTGGCTGCCGTGGAGCGGCTGATGCAGGGCCGCCTGCGGGCGGCCGCCATGGCCGGGGGCGCCACGCTGGCGGACCCGGAGACGGTCTATTTCAGTCACGACACCCGGCTGGGGCGCGACGTGACGGTCGGGCAGAACGTCGTGTTCGGCCCCGGGGTGGAGGTCGGCGACCGGGTCGGGATCCGCCCGTTCTGCCACCTGGAGGAGGTTCGCGTGGCGAGCGGTGCCCTGATCGGCCCTTATGCCCGCCTCCGCCCGGGAGCCGACATCGGACCGGACGTCCATATCGGCAATTTCGTCGAGATCAAGAACGCCCGCATCGACAAGGGCGCCAAGGTCAACCACCTGACCTATATCGGCGACGCCAGCGTGGGCGCGAAGGCCAACATCGGGGCTGGCACGATCACCTGCAACTACGACGGTTTCTTCAAGAGCCATACCGAAATCGGCGCCGGAGCCTTCATCGGCTCCAACTCGGCGCTGGTCGCCCCGGTGACGATCGGGGCCGGCGCCATCGTCGGCGCCGGCAGCGTGATCACCCGCGACGTCCCGGCCGACGCGCTGACGGTGGAGCGGTCCAAGCAGAGCGTCCATGAAGGCTGGGCGGCGGGCTTCCGCACCCGCAGGGCGGCGGAGAAGGCGGCGAAGTCGAAGTAGGGAAGGGCGCGGGCCCGCGCTGGAATGTGAGCGCCGCGAAGCCTATAGTATCCCCGATGCAACGGGGACGGACCATGGGCTATCTGGCGCTCGACCGGTACAGGAACATCGAGGCGGACCTGTCGGCCTTCTGCGACCGCTGGAAGGTGGCTGAACTCGCCCTGCTCGACCTTCCCGAGCAGGAGCGATCGGACCCGGACGCCGAGCTGGACGTGCTGGTCACCATGCGGCCGGATGCAGAATGGACCTTGTTCGACCGGGTGACGATGCAGGACGAGCTTTCCAGGATTTTCAGTCGCAGGTCGCATTTCTACAGCTGGACGGGATTGGTCGAGTTCGGCAATCGGGAACGGACGCGGATGTTCCGCGATGCGGCGCACAGCCTCTATGTCGCCCTCTGACCGTATCGCCCTGGGTCATATCCGGGATGCCTGCACCTTGATCATGAGCTTCGCCGCCACCGCCGGAGGTCGGGATTTCCTGGAGGACCGCCGGTCGATCTCGGCGATTGCTTATCAATTGATCATCATCGGAGAGGCGACCAAAAGTTTGTCCAGGGACTTTCGGGATCGGCACGGAGCGGTCAACTGGCGGTCGATCGCCGGGACTCGCGACGTGCTGGTTCACGACTTCCATAATCTGGACGTGGTGGTTCTATGGCGCACCGCCACACGGCATGTGCCGATACTGGCGCTTGCCGTCTCCGGGATACTCGACCCTCTCTGAACCGGATACCGCTACCTTGGGGGCTGGTTGTCGGCAGCCGAAACCGCGATCGAACTTGAATTGACCTCACAGCCCCTTTGAGAGGTCAACGCCGTATCCGGCTCAACGCGCCGCCCTACATGAACTGATCCATCAAGAAACATCGAAGCACCAAGGAGACCACCGATGAGCGTCATGACTGAAACCGCGGCAACGCTCGGCCTCAAGGATGCCGGACTGCTGCGCGGCCAGTGCTATGTCGACGGTCAGTGGATCGATGCCGACAGCGGCAAGACCATCGACGTCACCAACCCCTCGAACGGCAGGAAGCTCGGCACCGTTCCCGCCATGGGAACGGCCGAGACGCGGCGCGCGATCGAGGCGGCAAGCCGGGCCTTTCCCGCGTGGCGCGCCAAGACCGCCAAGGAGCGATCGAAGATCCTGCGCGCCTGGTTCGACCTGATGATGGCGAACCAGGAGGACCTGGCCCGGATCATGACCGCCGAGCAGGGCAAGCCGATCGCCGAGTCGCGGGGTGAGATCGCCTATGCAGCCTCCTTCATCGAGTGGTTCGCCGAGGAGGCGAAGCGGGTCTACGGCGATACCATCCCGCCGCACCTGGCCGGTCGCCGGATCGTGGTGACCAAGGAGCCGATCGGCGTCTGCGCCGCCATCACGCCCTGGAACTTCCCCGCCGCCATGATCACCCGCAAGGCCGGCCCCGCGCTGGCGGCGGGCGCTCCGATCGTGATCAAGCCGGCCACGGCCACGCCCTATTCCGCCTTCGCCATGGCCGTCCTGGCCGAGCGGGCGGGGGTGCCGGCCGGAATCCTGAGCGTCCTGACCGGGTCCGCCAAGGAGATCGGCGGCGAGATGACGGCCAACCCGATCGTGCGCAAGCTGACCTTCACCGGCTCGACCGAGATCGGCAAGCAGCTGATGTCCCAGTGCGCCGGCACGGTCAAGAATGTGTCGCTGGAGCTGGGCGGCAACGCTCCCTTCATCGTGTTCGACGACGCCGACCTGGACGAGGCGGTCAAGGGCGCCATCGCGTCCAAGTACCGCAACACCGGGCAGACCTGCGTCTGCGCCAACCGCCTGCTGGTGCAGAACGGCATCTACGACGCCTTCGCCGCCAAGCTGGCCGAGGCCGTCAAGGCGCTGAAGGTGGCCGATGGGATGACCGAGGGCGCCCAGCAGGGTCCGCTGATCGACATGGCGGCGATCGAGAAGGTCGAGGACCATATCCGCGACGCGCTGTCCAAGGGCGCCCGGATCGTGGTCGGCGGCGAGCGCCACCCGCTCGGCGGCACATTCTTCCAGCCGACCGTCCTGGCCGACGTCACCACCGAGATGAAGGTGACCCGGGAAGAGACCTTCGGGCCGGTGGCGCCGCTGTTCCGCTTCGACACGGAGGAGCAGGCGGTGAAGATGGCGAACGACACCGAGTACGGGTTGGCGGCCTATTTCTACAGCCGCGACGTCGGCCGGATCTGGCGGGTCGCCGACGGACTGGAATACGGCATCGTCGGCATCAACGAGGGCATCATCTCGACCGAGGTCGCGCCGTTCGGCGGCATGAAGGAGAGCGGAATCGGCAGGGAGGGCTCCAAGTACGGCATGGAGGAATACCTGGAGATCAAGTATCTCTGCATGGGTGGCATCGAGAAAGCCTGATCCCGGCATCTTCCGGGGGCCGCGGAACCATTCCGTGGCCCCGAAGCGACAGATGGGCGGCGTTCCTGGGTCGGACCGCACGATTTCGCATGACCGGGCACCCCGTTCCGGTCTATTCCAAAAGGTTAGAACCTGTCGCGGTGAGGCGCATGCACGATCCATGCGCCACCATCGCGGGACGGTCCCAACAAAGGACGCAAAAGTGCCGCCGCCTAGACATAATCGCCCCTCTTTTCGAAGCCAGAACCGTGCCCCCGGCCTTGATGGCGGCAACCCCGAAAGGGTTCGCGGCGACGCCATGACGAAGCACGCGCGCTATCTGGATCTGGCGCAGGACGCCAAGGCCGCGGGAGACGAGATCACCGCCCAAGGCCACCTGCAATACGCCGAACACTGGTACCGCACCGCCATGGCCGACCGCCGGCCGCCGGAGCCGGTCGAGGACGTGGCGGGTGACGACGGCCAGCCGATCGATCCGGGTCCCGGCGGGCAAGGGCCGGGCGGGCCGGGCAACATGGACCGCAAGCCGCGCCGGCGCGGCCAGCGCACCGGCCCCCTGCGCCGCCGCCCGCCGCCTCCGGAGGGTTGAAGAAGCCCTCGATTCCCCCAACTGGGACCGAAACCGAGCCCGCAGCGCCTGGCGGGCTCCGTTCGAACCAAGTTGCAGGGATGCCATGCCATGACACGTTCTTCGACCCTCTTCGCTCTGGCCGGTCTGGCCGCCGGCGGTTCCTTCGCGGCTGTTCCGGCGGTCGCCCAGCAGCCGGAGCAGCCGCGCTTCGCCCCTGTCACCGGCCACCTGAACACGCCGGGCCGCGCCGAATTCAGCCGTGACGTGCTGGACCGGCTCCAGACGCCTCCGGGCTTCGACCTGGACATCTTCGCGGAGGGGCTGGAGAATCCGCGTATGTTGGCGGTTCATTCCGGCGGCACCGTCTATGTCAGCGAGCGCGAACCCGGACAGGTCACGGCGCTCCGCGACACGGACGGCAACGGTTCGGTCGACAGCATGGACCCGGTCGTCACCGGACGGCCTTATGTCCACGGCTTGGCGATCCGGGACGACCGGCTCTACATGATGACCAACAAGGAGCTTCTGGTCGCCGACATCCGGCAGGACGGCCTGCTGGGCGAGGTGGAGACTCTGGTGGACGGGCTGCCCGACGGCGGGCAGCATCCCAACCGCACGCTGGCCTTCGGTCCGGACGGGCAGCTCTACATGTCGGTCGGCAGCAGTTGCAACGCCTGCGACGAGCCGGACCCGCGCCACGCCACCATGATGCGCGCCAACCCGGACGGCAGCGATCTCCAGGTTTTCGCCGAGGGCCTGCGCAACACGGTGGGCTTCGGCTGGCATCCGGAGACCGGGGAGATGTGGGGCCTGGACATGGGGTCCGACTGGCGTGGCGACGATACCCCGCCGGACGAACTGAACCTGATCGCCGAAGGGAAGCATTACGGCTGGCCCTGGTGCTGGGGCGACGCCCAGGTGGACATGCATATCCCCGGCGAGCCCCAGGATGCGGAGTCCCGCGAAGCCTTCTGCGAACGGACCGAGAGCCCCGTCCTGGACTATACCGCCCACGCCTCGCCGCTGATGATGGCCTTCTACACCGGTGACCAGTTCCCGGAGGAGTACCGCGGCGACGCCTTCGTCACGTTCCGGGGGTCCTGGAACCGCAACCCGCCGTCCGGATACAAGGTGGCGCGCCTGCGCTTCGAGGATGGACGTCCGGCCGGCTTCGAGGATCTTGTGACCGGGTTCCTGTCCGAGGATGGCCGGACCCATTACGCTCGGCTGGCCGGCATCACCCAGGCGCTCGACGGCTCGCTGCTGTTCAGCGACGACACCAACGGGGTGATCTATCGCCTCAGCTACTCCGGCGACGCCACCGCATCCGACGAAGAGGCCCTCCCGTGACCTTTTCGATAGTCGCCCGCTGTCCCCGTACCTGTGAGGTGGGCATCGCGGCCGTCACCGGAATGCCGGGCGTCGGCAAGCTCCTGACCCACGCCGCACCCGGAGCCGGGGCGGTGGCCACCCAGGGCTGGATCAACCCCTACCTGGGCCTGGACGGGCTGGCCCTGCTTCGTGGCGGGCGCCATGACGCCCGGCAGGCGCTGGATGCCATCATCGCCAAGGACGAGGATCGGGATTACCGGCAGGTCGCCATGATCGACCCGGCCGGGAAAACGGCGGTCTGGACCGGGCCGGAATGCGCGGACCATGCCGGCAGCGTGGAGGGTGAAGGGTTTTCGGTCCAGGGCAACCTGCTCACCGGTCCGGATACCCTCCGGGCCTGCGCCGAAGCGTTCGAAGCCCATCACGACGCGGATCTGGCCGTTCGCCTGCTTCATGGACTGGAAGCGGGGGAGCAGGCCGGGGGCGATCGGCGTGGAAGCCAGTCCGCGACGATCTATGTTTTCGCGACGGAGGAGTATCCCCTGTGGGACATCCGCGTCGATTTCCACCGCGAGCCACTGAAGGAACTGCGCAAGGTCTTCGACCGGTTCGCCGCGGAACTGGTCCCCCAGATACGCGACATGCCGCGGCGCGACAACTCGCACGGCCGCCAAAGCCACCGGGGCTATGACGGCCTGAGCTAGATCAGGGGCTAAGAGCGTCTAACAAAACCTTGATGAGAGGCTGGCGCCGCCTATCTGAAGGGCATGGCGAAACCCCTTGTCAGCGATGAGCTGTGGGCGGTCGTGGCGCCGCTGTTGCCGTCCCGTCCGCCCCGTCCGAAAGGTGGTCGGCCGCCGGTCGATGACCGGGCGGCGCTGACCGGCATCCTGTTCGTGTTGAAAAGTGGCATTCCGTGGGAGATGCTGCCGCAAGAGATGGGCTGTGGCTCGGGCATGACCTGCTGGCGGCGGTTGCGCGACTGGCAGTCCGCGGGGGTCTGGGAGACGTTGCACCACGTTCTTCTGGACCGGCTGGGCAAGGCCAACGCGATCGACTGGAGCCGGGCGGCGCTGGACAGCGCCAGCGTCCCGGCAAAAAGGGGGGCCGGGAGACCGGGCCGAACCCGACCGACCGCGGCAAGCCGGGCTCCAAGCGCCACGTCGTCATCGACGCCAATGGCATCCCGTTGGCCGTGACCCTGTCGGCCGCCAACGTCCACGACAGCCGCATGCTGGAGGCCACGGTGGACGCCATCCCGGCCATTCGCCAGTGCGCCGGACGGCCCCGCCGCCGTCCCGCCAAGCTCCACGCCGACAAGGGTTATGATTTCTCCCGCTGCCGCCGCGCCTTGCGCCGGCGCGCCATCATTCCCCGCATCGCGCGCCGCGGCATCGAAAACAGCGAACGGCTCGGCCGGCACCGCTGGAAGGTCGAACGCACCTTGGCATGGTTCGCCCGATTCCGGCGGATCTCCGTGCGCTACGAACGCCGGATCGATATCTTTGCCGCCTTCAATCACCTCGCCGCAGCCCTCATCACCTTCCGCTTCGTCGAACGATGGTTATGTTAGGCACTCTAAATCAAGGGATGTCGTCGACCGCGACCAGGATGCCGACGCAGCGGTTGAGGGGTTCGGAGATGCCGTCGCTCGTCGGCATCGGCATCCTTGTCTCGCCCATGCCGACGGTTTCGATCAGCCCTGCCGGAACGCCGGCCTGCTCCAGCAGGCTGGCGACCGATCCGGCGCGCGCGAGGGCAAGCTCCTGGTTGAAGGCCGTCGAGCCGACCGTGTCCGTGTAGCCGACGACCTTGATCGACCGGACCCGCAAGTCCGAGATGAAACGACTGGCCGTCATGGTCTTGCGCTCGCCGCCGGGAGTCAGGGTGGCGCTCCCCGGGTTGAAATGGATTTCCTGGATCTTGAACAGCATCTGGCTCAGGTCCGGATGGGTGCCGGCGTTCGCCTGGGTCGGCACCACGGAAGGGTCGGACGGCAGCCGCTCGGCCGGCGCCATGGCGACGACCTGCCGGACCAGGGCGTCGCCCGTCGCCTCTCCTGCCGCGGGCTTGCGCCCCGGCGGACGCGCCGGTTCCTCCGGCCGGGCCGCAACGGTCGGCTCGGGCTTGCGCGGCGGTACCGCCGCCGCGGTCTCCGGCGCCGGGCGGACGGCGCCCGGCTTGGTCGGGGGCAGCTTCGCCGCCGGGGCGCTTTCCGAAGACGGCGAAGCCGAGGGTGGCTCCGCGGGCGGGGCGGCCGCAGTCTCGGGCGGTGGGTCCGGTACGGGATCCGGGGCGGGGGCTGCCCCGGTCGGGGGCTCGGAACCGGGTTCCGGTTCGGCAATGGTGGTCTGCGTCTCCTCGCCGTCGTCCGATTCCAGGGGCGGGATCGACTCCCCGCCGGCGGTGGGCTCGTCGCCCGTGCGTCCCTCGACGGGGGGTGGCTGGTCGCCCGTTGCCGTCCCGGCATCCGTTTCCGCCGTGGCCTCCGGCTCGGCGGCGTCCGGTACCGGTACCGGTTCCGGTGCTGCGGCTACCGGTTCCTGCGGGGGACTTGCCGGTTGGTTCTCCGTGATCGAGTCCTGCGGCGCGGCGGAGCTTTCTTTCTTTTCCGGCTCCCCGTCGCACGCCGCCAAGGCAAAGGTGAGCACAAGACCAATCAAGCAGGCGTTACGCTGCTTCCTCCACGAATTCATTGTCAGGCCCCGTTCCCCGAAATTCTGCGAACGGACCGTAGCCAGCGGACTCGTTGTTTCGCCTGTGGCAATTCGCGGACGCAGGCGCCTTGTCGCCACACTGTGTCGCCGTATGCACAGTTCTTCTATGCTGTTCTAGACGGACGGCTCTCCGTAATCCTTTTGCGCGGGTTATATCCGGCGCTTTTTTAGCTCGCGTACCAGGAAGCGCACCGGATGGAGTGCCGCCATAAGGCCGCTTGCCGCATCGGGGTCGACCGGCCAGGGGCCGCCGCTTATCTGCGCCGCCAGCAGGTCACCCGCCAAGGGGGCGGTGACCAGCCCGCGCGCCCCGAGTCCCGCCATGACCCAGAGGCCGGGATGACAGGCCGCGGCGGCAAAGCTCCGCTCCGGCCGTCCGTGTCTCAGCCCGGCGAAATCGTCGACGAAGCGGTCGCGATCCACGACCGGCCCGACCAGCGGAAGATGGTCGGTGGTCATGGCCCGCAGCGAGGCACGGCCTGTGGGCGTGCCCGTACCCTGGAACAGGCCGGGGAACAGGCTCTCGGTCTCCGCGAGATTGCGGGCGTCGTCGGTGGCTTCCGGCTCCTGCGCCGCCGCCGGAACCTGGTCCCTGACCGTGTCGAAGGTCGCTCCGATCAGGTGCCGGCCCTCCCGCGCCGGGAGGAGATAAGCCCCGTGGCTGATCACGCAGCGCAGGGGAGCGCTGCGCGGGGTGGCCTGCAGGACGGTGACCTGGCCGCGGCGCGGCGACAAGGGCAGCCAGGCGGATTGAGGAAACGCCCGGGAATCCAGGCTGTTCGCCAGCACCACCGCCTCGGCCGGCTCCAAGGCGGTGCCATCGGCGCCGGTCGCGTGCCAGAGGCGCCCGTCATGGACGAGTTCGGCGATCCCGGTGTTCAGCCGGACCGCGGCTGTCCCGTCGAGCAGCGCGCGGGCGAAGGTGGCCGGGTCGATCCAACCGGCCTCCGGAAACCACAGCGCCCCGTGCCGGACCGGTATGCCGGCAAGCTCGCCCGCCTCGCCGGGGCCGACCGCGCGCACCATGCCGGCGGGCAGGATCGGCGTCCGCAACGCCGCTTCATGGCGTTCGGCCTGCCGGTCGTCCGTGGCGAGCTGGAGCACCCCGCAGGCCGAGCGCTCGACCGCCGGTCCCAGCCGGGCCAGCGTGCGAAGCCCGTGGAGATAGGCTTCCGCATGGAAGGTGCGTTCCGGTGAACGGCCCGCCACCAGCCGGGGCATATGGATGCCGGCCGGGTTGCCCGACGCCTCGGCGGCGACCCGACCGCGCCGTTCCGCCAGGGTGACCCGCCATCCCCGCCGCGCCAGCGCCGAGGCCGCCGCCGCGCCGGCGATGCCGCCTCCCACCACCAGGGCCCGGCCGGGCGCCGCGGCGGGAGGCGGAGGCGTGAACCAGGGGGAACTCCCGTCATTCCGGGCGGCGCAGGGTGACCTGTCGGCCGAAGGTACGGAAACCGCGCGGCGTGGCTCCTTCGGCAAGGCTGCGAACCATGCCGTCGGGGTCGTCCACGACGAAACCCGCCAGGATCTCGACGCCGTAGCTGAACAGCCGCGGTGTCAGCGGCGTGCCCGGCCCGGCCAGGGCCACCCGCGATCCGCGAGCGAGGTCGAGCAGACGGGGCAGGGATCGGTTCGCCAGCGTCGACGCGGTGATGACCGCCGCGGCGCAGCCGGGAAGCAGGAAGTCCGCGGCGGCGGCGGGGTACTCGCCGGCGGCGGGCTGGGCGTCGATCACCAGCGCGTGGGGCATCCGGCGGGAGATGTCGGGGAAGGCGCCGACGCAGACGACGCGGCCTTCCTCCGCGGCGAAGGCGTCCAAGCCGTTGCCGCCGCCCGCTTCGAGGTCGGGCCGGTTGTAATGGGCGTTCAGCGCAGCCAGGCCCACCGCCGCCTCGAACAGGTCGGTCGACTGCACCAGCCCGGCAAGGTTGCCCAAGCCCCGCTCCGCATAGGCTTCTAGCGGCCGTCCCGCCTGGTCGGCCCCGCGCGGCAGCCGCGCCAGACCGCAGGCGTCCGATCCCTCGACCAGCATCCAGTGGGCGCTGCGAACGATGCGGCCGACCGGCCTGTCCACGACCCCGAGCAGGAGGTCCCGGTAGAGCCGCTGCCCGCCCCACCATTGCCAAAGCGCCGCCGGGTCGGGGCGCAGCAGGTCGCAGTGGCCGCCGCAGAACTCCAGCCACTCGCCGACCAGCCGTCCGGCGACCGAGGTCAGCACCGGCAGCCCTTCGGCCATGGCCCACAGCAATTCGTCGGCGAGGCCTCCGCCGTCTTTCTCAAGGGCACCGAACTTGTTGACGACGACGAGGTCGGGCTTGCCGTCCAGGGCCGAACGCAGCCGGGATCCCGCTTCGGCGATCCCGGCCGGATCGACCCGGCACGAGGTCGAGCCCGCGCCGAGATCCTGGGAGATGCGGATGACCTCGCCGCTGGCCATGTCGACCAGTTCCATGGCGCACGCGCAGTCGTCGCCGGCTCCCAGGTTCCGCTGGATCAGGCCGGCGACCTTGAAACCGCGACGCTGCAGTTCGCCGGCGAAGTCGCCCAGCAGCGTGTCCGTCATGGCCTTCGGGCCATGGATGACGGCACCGGGCCTCAGTGCCGGCATCGTGACTGGCACCATGTCCAACCTCCAGCATGTCGTGAACCGCTCCCGGGGGAGCGGCGCGGGAGTGTAGGTCATGGCGGCGGCGGTGTCACCGGCTGAGCCGACGCACCGCCCGCGTGCCTTGCGTTACATCTGTTCCTTCTGGGCTCCCGAAGACGGCCGCGCGGGTCCCAGGACCGGCTCGTCGCCGAGCGGGGCGGCCTGCACCGCGGAGAACTGGCCCTTGCCGTCGAGCGACGGGCCCTGGGTGTAGCGACCGGCCGGCGGCGGCGTGCCGTCCTTGTCGGTGCCGAAGAAGGCGTAGCTGTACTCCTGCTTCTCCAGGCTCTGGTCGAAGCTGTTCGGAATCGGCAGCGCGGCGGAGCCGCCCAGTTCCTCGATGACCGCCAGCCACTGCTGCTGGTGCATGGTATCGCGGGCGATCAGGAAGCTCAGCATGTCCTTCATGCCGGGATCATGCGCCGCGTTGTAGAGCCTGACGGCCAGCGTCCGTCCCGTCGCTTCCGCCGTGACGTTGGCGAACATGTCGCCCGCCAGGTTGCCGCTGGCGTAGACGTGCGAGCAGTCGAAGGGAGCGCCGTCGGAGTTGCCGGGGAAGGCGGCGAGGCCGGTCGACAGCAGGTGCTTGTGGAGCATGCCTTCGACCATGTGGCGCGGACGCTCCCCGCCCATGACGGCGTTGACCACCGGGTTCGACTCGGCGGCGGTCTCCTGGAGGGACAGCGGGGCCGATTCCAGGTTCAACGCCACCGCGGTCGCCAGCATCTCGATATGGCCGATCTCCTCGGTCGCGGTATGCAGAAGCATGTCGCGATACTTGGTGGTCGGGCCGCGTGCTCCCCAGGCCTGGAAGAAATACTGCAGGCAGACCCTGATTTCGCCCTCGATGCCGCCGATAGCCTGCTGGAGCTGGCGAGCGAACAACGGATCGGGTGTCTCGACACGGACCGGATACTGAAGCCGCTTGTCGTGATAATACATGGAAAAACCTCCGTCCTTTCGGGAAGACGTTTCCGGCAACAGGACGGAGGCTCGACCGTCTTCGACAAAATCGCCGCTACCCCCAATGCGTGCGATTTAGTCTCATTCAAGATTGGCAGGCCCGACCGGCATCAGCCGGCGCGCAGGCTGTTCGGCGCGGTGTGGATCATCACGTTGCCGACGTCGGCCAGCACCTCCTTCAGGCGGGCCACCATCTTGAGGCCGTCCGCCTCCTTTCCGGCGACGGCGCAGACGACCAGTCGGTCCTGGCCGCTGCCGTCGATCAGGATGTGATCGGTGTGATAGACCCCGGCGTTTTGGGCGATCAGCCCGCTGCCCTTCAGGCGGCTGCGCAGTTCCTCTATGGTCAGGGAAGTGGGGGTAAGGGTGGCGTGACCGGCGGCAATGTCGGTTCTGCTCATGGCGTGCCTTCTGCTCCGATACTCAGGTATGCGGCCCGCGGAAGATCCCGACGCAGCCGGTAAAGAGATGATAGTGCATTGCAACAAAACCATGAGCTGAACTTAAGCGGATGCCGATGACCTTTGGCGGGATCCATCGGGACTACGCCGCAATCCCGGACTTTTTCAAAAGACCATGCGTCGTCACTCCGCCGGGGCGGAGGCCTCCGGCCGGCGGGGCTCGCCGCGGACGCGGCGGGTCGTCCATTCCCGCATGCCTTGGATCGTGACGTAGAGCATGGGGATGACGAACAGCCCCAGGCTCGACGCCGCGATCATGCCGCCGAACACCGCCGTGGAAACGCCGCGCCGGCTCGCCGCAGCGGCACCGACGGCGGTCACCAGCGGTATCAGGCCGAAGATGAAGGCGAGGCTGGTCATGATAACCGCCCGGAAGCGAAGCCGGGCGCCCTCCCGCGCGGCATCCCGGATCGAAGCGCCGGCCTCGCGCTGCTCCTTGGCGAACTCGACGATCAGGATCGCGTTCTTGCTGGCGAGCGCGATCAGAACGACGACGCCGATCTGGGCATAGACGTCGTTCGCCAGTCCCGTCGCCATCAGCGCCAGCATGGCGCCGCACAGGCCGACCGAGACCGAGAGAAGGACCGCGATCGGGATCGTCCAGCTCTCGTACAGAGCGACCAGGAACAGGTAGGCGAACAGCACGGCCAGCGCCAGGATGATCGGCGTCTGCCCCGCCGCCTCCTGCTCCTGCAGCGAAATGCCGGACCAGGCGAAGGTGAAGCCCGGCGGCAGCGTCCGGTCCGCCACCGAGGCCATGGCGGCGAGCCCGTCGCCGGAACTGAACCCCGGCCCCGGCGATCCCTGGATGGCGACGCTGCGGTAGTTGTTGTAGCGGTTGATCGCCTGCGGCCCCAGCTGGAACTGGACCGAGGCGAGGCTTCGGAGCGGCACCATGGACCCGTCGGCGCTCCGGACATGGATGCGCCAGAGGTCTTCCACCTGGTCGCGGTCCCTGGCCTCGGCCTGGACGTTGACTTGCCAGGTGCGGCCGAACCGGTTGAAGTCGTTGACGTAGAAGCCGCCCAGCGTGGTCTGGAGCGCGTTGTAGACGTCGCTGACCTGGACTCCCAGCGCCTGCGCCTTCTCGCGGTCGACCTCGACGAACAGGCGGCGGGTATCCACCCGGTATGTCGTGAAGACCTGGGCGAGGGTCGGGTCCTGGTTGGCCGCGACGACCAGTCCGCCGGCGGCGGCCGCCAGTTGGGCCGGCTCGCCCCCGGTCAGGTCCTGGAGCCGGAAGTCGAACCCCGCGGTATTGCCGAGGCCGGAGATCGGCGGCAGGTTGAAGGCCAGGATCTGGGCGTTGGGCACCGTCGCCGTGCGCTGCCGGATCTGCGACAGCACGCCGAAGGCGGAGGTTTCCGCCTCGGCGCGCTCCTCGAACGGGTCGAGCAGCACCACCATGAAGGCGGCGTTGCCGGCCTGGAGGCTGTCGAGCAGGCTGAACCCCGCCACCGCGGTGACGCTGCGCACGCCGGGAATGTCGCGGACCAGGGCCTCCACGTCGCGGACCACCACCTGGGTGCGGTTGAGCGCCGCGTTCTGCGGCAGACGCAGTTCCATGAACAGGGCGCCTTGGTCCTCGTCGGGCAGGAACCCCGCCGGCACGATGGTGGACAGGCCGAAATAGCCGCCGAACGCCACCACGACCGCCACCAGCGACAGGATCGCCACCCGGACCAGCCGGTTGACCACGCGGGAATAGCCGTTCCGCACATTGTCGATGCGGCCCTGGATCCAGCCCATGATCCGGCCGTGCTTCTCGTGCGGCTTCAGCAGCAGCGCGCAGAGCGCCGGGCTGAGGGTCAGGGCGTTGACCGCCGACAGCAGCATCGCGACCGAGACGGTCAGCGCGAACTGGGCGTAGAGCGAGCCGGTGATGCCCGGGATGAAGCCCACGGGGATGAAGACGGACAGCAGGACCAGCGTGATCGCGATGATCGCCGGAGTGATCTGGGTCATCGCCTTGCGGGTCGCTTCCGGCGCCGGCAGGTTCTCGTCGCGCATCACGCGCTCGACGTTCT
The DNA here is from genome assembly GCF_008843145.1 of Skermanella pratensis. Taxonomy (GTDB): domain Bacteria; phylum Pseudomonadota; class Alphaproteobacteria; order Azospirillales; family Azospirillaceae; genus Skermanella; species Skermanella pratensis. The sequence continues at coordinate 1,026,590 of NZ_CP030265.1, forward strand.
CCACCACCACGATGGCGTCGTCCACCACGATGCCGATCGCCAGCACCATGGCGAACAGGGAGATCGTGTTGGCCGACTGGCCGAACAGCAGCAGGAACGCGAAGGTGCCGATCAGGGCCACCGGCACCGCCAGCATGGGGATGATCGTCGCCCGCCAGTTGCCGAGGAATACGAAGACGACCACCAGGACCAGCGCGAAGGCCTCGACAAGGGTGGTGACGACCTCTTCGATCGAGGCGGTCACGAACACGGTCGTGTCGTAGGTCACCTCGTAGTGGACGTTGTCGGGGAAGCGTTCCGCAAGCCGGTCCAGCACCCGCAGCACCTCCTGGGCGGTGGTGACGGCATTGGCTCCCGGCGCCTGGTAGATGCCGAGCACGGCCGCCGGCCGGCCGTTGGAGGTGCCGGCCGAGGAGTAGGACCGCGCCGCCAGTTCGACCCGCGCCACGTCGCTGAGCCGCAGCAGCGATCCGTCGGGGTCGGCCCGGAGGACGATATTCTCGAACTGGGCGACATCGGTGAGCCGGCCGGCCGCCTGGAGCGAGAATTCCAGCTGCTGGCCGCTGGGCTGCGGCTGAGCGCCGATCTGACCGACCGCGGCCTGGACGTTCTGGGACTGGATCGCGGTGACCACGTCGTTGGGCGACAGGCCGAAGCTGGTCAGGCGGTCCGTCTCCAGCCAGACCCGCATGCTGTAGTCGTACTCGCTGAACAGCCGCGCCTCGCCGACGCCGGACACGCGGGAGATCTCGTCCAGCAGGTTGATACGGGCGTAGTTGTTCAGAAACAGCTCGTCATAGTCCGGCGATTCCGACACCAGGCTGATCAGCTGGAGGAAGGCGGAGGACTGCTGGCGCACCTGCACGCCCTGGCGCGCCACCTCGTCGGGCAGCGACGCCTCGGCGAGACGCACCCGGTTCTGGACGTTGACCGTGTTGATATCAGGGTCCGTGCCGACGGCGAAGGTGACGGTCAGCGTATAGCTGCCGTCGTTGCCGCTGGTCGAACTCATGTAGATCATGTCCTGGACGCCGTTCACCTGGCTTTCGATCGGCTGGGCGATCGTCGCCTCCACCGTCTCGGCGTTGGCGCCCGGATAAAGCGTGGTGACGCTGACCTGGGGCGGCACGATGTCCGGGAACTGGGCGACCGGGATGCGGGTGAGGGCCAGCAGGCCCGCCAGCACGATCACGATGGATATGACCATCGCCAGGCGCGGCCGGTCGATGAAGACGGAAGAGAGCATGGATCACGCCCCCTGGTCGGGGTCGACCGGGCTGGGTTCCACCGGTGCGCCGGGGCGGACCTGCTGGATGCCCTGGATGACCACCCGGTCGCCCTCCTGCAGGCCGGAACGCACGACGACGCGGCCTTGGTCCAGGGTCTCGCCGGTTTCGACCCGCTGGATCCGCACCTTGTTCTCTCCGTCCACGCCCAGCACGAAATTGCCCTGCTGGTCGGCCTGGATCGCCGCCTGGGGTATCGTTATGGCCTGCTCGGGTTCGGCGGGCTGGATCAGGACGCGGACGAACTGGCCGTCGCGCAACAGGCCTTCGGGGTTCGGCACCTCGGCGCGGACCGGCACCGTGTCGGTCTGCTGGCTGACCGTGATGCCGACGAAATTCACCTTGCCCTGATGCTGGTATTCGCTGCCGTCGGGAAGCAGCACCCGGACGACGAAACTATCGGGGTTCAGCCCCTGAGATCCCGCCGCCCGCTGGGCGTCGAGCAGGGTGCGCTGGCTGACCTGGAACAGGACGTGGATGGGATCCTGGGTCACCAGCTCGGCCAAGGCCCCGGACTCCGGGTTGACCAAGTCGCCGACGTCGAACAGGGCCTGTCCGATCCGCCCGGCGATGGGCGACTGGATCTCGGTATAGCCGAGGTCGATTTCCGCCTGGCGCAGCGCCGCCCTTGCCTGGAGCACGCCGGCCTCGGCGGTGCGGGCGGCGGCCTGCCGCTCGTCCACGGTGGCCTCGGGGATGTTGTTGCGCTGGACCAGTTCCTGGGCGCGGCGGAGCTGGACGGTCGCGTTCTCCTGCTCGGCCTCGGCACGGGCCAGGTCGGCGTTTCGCTGCTCGACCACCGCCTGGTAGATTTCCGGCTCGATCCGGAACAGCGGCTTGCCCTGTTCGATCGTCTCGCCCTCGCGGAACAGCCGCTCCTCCAGGAAGCCGGTGACCCGCGCTCTCAGTTCCACCCGCTGGATCGCCTCGATCCGGCCGATGAAGGTCTCGCCCAGCGTCACGGGCTCGGTCTTGACCTCGATGACGCCGACCGGAACGGCCTGCTGCGGTTGCTGGGCATCGCCCTGTGCCTGGTCGCCGCCCTGATCGCACGCCGCGAGGAACAGCAGGCCGGCACCGGCCAGGAGAGGGACGAGGACATTCCAAACGGCGCTCCGGCGGCGCGTTCCGTCACGTTGGGCGCGCGCATCGGGCGGCGGGGGCGGCAAGGAAATCATCGCCTGGACTCCATGGGCAGGCAGGGGCGCCGCGGTCCCGCAGCGCCCCTCGACATGGTTTCCAAACGCCTGGAACCCCTAGTTGTTCAAGCGCGGGAGGGCTGCTGGCCCTATTCCCGGGGCGCCACCGCCGACAGCACCACGCGGGCCCGGATCACCAGCTTTTCCGATACGTTCATCGGCGACTCCTCCGGCATCCCGTCGGCCATCGGGGCCGCCATGGCCATGGCTGGTCCCGCCTCCCGCGTCTTGCGGGCGTAAACCGGAATGGGAGCCTCGGCGAAATCGATGTTGCCCATGCGGAAGGAGCGGCCGGGAAAGCTCTGTTCCAGCGACTTCAACTCGGCTGCCGCCTTGCCGTAGATCTCCGCCCGGAGGCGTGCCCGGACCGCCTCGGTCTCGGCCAGGGTCGGGGTGAACTCGATCGCCCCGATGCGGAGCTGAAGGCCGGGCCGGCTCGCCTGCCGGGCCTTGTCGGCCAGGCCGCCCAGCGCGCTTTCGGGCAGGCGGGCCTCGACTGCGGCGCGCCGCCGCTCCAGCCCGGCCTGGTCGGTCGAGCGGTCGAACCGGGTGATCCGCCACTCCGCATCCGGGACCAGCGCGCTCACCGCCTTCAGCAGGTCGTCGCGCCGGCTGTCGGATCCGGTTTCCGCGCTGCCCGCCGCGGCGGCATCGGCGACGATCTCGACGCGCGCGGTGCCGGTCCCGACCCAGTCCTCGGCGGTCAGGTCGAGCACCACCTGGTCCATCACGGGAGGGACGATCACCTGGGCCGAGGCTGGGGTGCCCAGCGACAGCGGCAGGCAGACGGCGAGCGGGGTGAGGACGCGCAGCATCGGCTGATGTCTCCGTTCGGTTGGAATTCGCGGGCCGACGGATATGATCCGGAGGGTCAGAAGTCCAGGTCGGCGTAATGGGCCGGAGGCGGGTTGCCGGGCAGGCTGTCGGACAGCAGCGGCCGGAAACTGCGGCGCGACTTGATCCGCGAATACCACAAGCGGGCCTCCGGGTGGTCGTCCCACGGCACGTCGCCCAGATAATCGACCGCGGACAGGTGGGCGCCGGCCGCGATATCCGCCAGGCTGAAGGTTTCGCCGGCCAGCCAGTTCCGCCGCTCCGCCAGATAGGCGATGTAGTCGAGGTGGTAATGGATGTTCTGCAGCCCGGCGCGGATCGCCGGGGCGTGGGGATAGCCCCAGCCGAGATAGCGCTTGATCAGCTTCTCGCCGACCAGGTTCTCGGTCACCTCGGTGTTGAACTTGCCGTCGAACCAGGAGACCAGCCGGCGCGTTTCCGCCCGCTCGACCGGCGTGGACCCGATCAGCGGCTTTTCCGGATAGGTCTCGTCAAGGTACTCGCAGACGGCGGCATGGTCCGCCAGCACCGTACCGTCTTCCTCCACCAGCACGGGCACTTCGCCCGCCGGGTTCATCGCCAGGAACTCGGGACGGCGGTCCGATATCTTCTCGACCTGCAGTTCGAAGTCGAGCCCCTTCTCGCCCAGCGCGATACGCACTTTGCGTGAGGACGGTGAGAGCCAGAAGTGATAAAGGGTTCGCATGGGTCGGGCACCATAACGCAAGCGTTCCGCCAAACATAGGGTGCGGTTGGCGGCATATGCCCATTGGAGACATCAGGTGGCGGCGATCAGGCGCGGTTGGATCACCCGAATGGCCGGCAGGCGTATGGTCACGGTGGTCCCGACTCCCGGCTGGCTCTTCAGTTCGAGCGTTCCTCCGTGCAGATTGACCAGCGAGCGGGTGATGGGCAGGCCGAGGCCGGTTCCCGATTCGCCGGCCATGTAGGCGTTGCGGGTCTGCCCGAACGGCTCCAGCACCTTTTCCATCTGGTCGGCGGCGATGCCAATGCCGGTGTCGCGCACCGTCATGACGATGTCGCCGCCCTGTTCCTCGCGGCCGGTCACCTCGATCTCGCCGCCGCGTTCGGTGAACTTGACCGCATTGGTCAGCAGGTTGATCAGGATCTGCTTCAGCGCCCGCTCGTCGCCCATGACAGGCGGCAGGCGGTCGATCGCGGTTCTCAGGGTCAGGTCCTTGCGCAGCGCCCGTTCGCGGACCAGCCGGATCACCGGGTCGATGATGCGGGTCAGGTCGACATGCTCCTCTTCCAGCTCGTACCGTCCGGCTTCGATCTTGGACAGGTCGAGGATGTCGTTGATCAGGCTCAGCAGGTGGCGGGCGCTGTCCAGGACGTTGCGGTTGTACTCGGTATAGCGCGGCGAGCCGAGCGGGCCGAAATACTCCTGGTCCATGATCTCCGAGAAGCCCAGGATCGCGTTCAGCGGCGTGCGAAGCTCGTGGCTCATGTGGGCCAGGAATTCCGATTTCGCCCGGCTGGCGGCCTCGGCCAGCCCTCTCGTCTCCTCCGCCTCGCGCCGGGCCTGGTCCAGCTTGCGGGCCAGCACCGACAGGTCGGCCGCCTGGCGTTCCAGCCGGTCGCGCGCCTGGAAGATCTCCAGCTCGCGGCGCTTCTGCTCGCTGATGTCCAGCAGAACGCCGACCGACATGCGGTGGCCTTCGGCGACATACTCGTCGACCGCCAGATAGGCCGGAAAGGTGCGGCCGTCGCGGGTGCGCGCCGTGACCTCCCGGGCGACGCCCAGGATCGCCCGGGTTCCGGCGGCCGAGGGGGACGGCGGGATCAGCGTGTCGATCGTCAGCCCCTTGGCCTCGGCCGCCCGGTAGCCGAACAGGTGCTCGGCGGCCGGATTGAAGAGCTGGATCCTGCCATGCTCGTCATGGACCAGGATGCCGGTGACGGCCACGTCCAGGACGGCGCGCAGGCGCGCCTTGCTGTCCGCCAGGGCGCGCTCGTTCTCCCGCAGTTCCGTGACGTCCTGGATGATGCCGAACAGCCTCGTCGTCTGCTCGCCCTTGGACTGCTCCCCGCCGGTCCGGCTCCGGGTGAATTCCTCGCGGACATGCCGCTCGGTGCCGTCGGGGCGGATGATCCGGTACTCGCGCGTGCAGTCCGGTCCGTCCGCCAGATCGGCGTCGTTGAGTCGCGACCGGTCGTCCGGGTGGATCGACGAGCGCCAGCTCTCCAGGGTCGGCGGCAAATCCGGGTCGCGTCCCCAGATCTCGTAGAGCGTGTCCGACCAGACCACGCCGCCGGTCCCGAGGTCGATCGTCCACCAGCCGATGCCGGCGATCCTTTGGGCCTGGCGCAGGCGGCGCTCGCTCTCGCGCAGCCTTTCCTCCTGCCGCTCGCGGTCGGTGACGTCGTTGGCCGCCACCATGAGGAAAAGCTGCCCCGACGCATCGGAGAAGCCGCCGACCGTGATCAGGACGCGGCGGATGCGGCCGTCGGAGTGGCGCAGCTTCAGGATCTGCGGCGGCAACTGGTCGCCGGGATGGCCGAACCGCAGCAGGTCGTGCGCCCGGTTGCGTTCGTCGGGGGGGAACACCTCGATGAAGGGGCGTTGCACCAGCTGCCGCTCGGGGATGCCGCACAGCGATCCGTAGGCGGCGTTGGCGCGGACCACCCTGCCGTCGGCGTCGACCATGCAGAAGCCGGTTCCCGCCGCGTCGTAGGTCGCCGACAGCAGGCCGTGGGCGATCACCTGCCGGCGGTACTGCCCCAGCATCACGACCACGACCGTGGTGAAACCCGTGAGGACGACGCCGGTGATCAGCGCGTTCTGGATCAGGTCGCGGGTCCAGTCCGCCAGGACGTCGGTCTTCGCCAGTCCGACCGCGACGAACAGCGGCAATGTCCCGACGCGCTGGTACGCCAGGACCCGATCCAGTTCGTCGAAGCAGCATTGTACGTCGACCGACGCGGGCGACTGGGGCTGCGACTGCCGGATCGTGTCCAGCAGCGACTTGTCGGGCAGCTTCCGGCCGATCAGGTTCTCCCGGAACGGGTGGGAGGTGATGACGGTCCCGTTCTCGTGCATCAGGAACAGGATGCCGCGCGGACCCGCCGCCATCGAATCGAAGAAGCGCCGCGAGATGTCCGGCTTGACCGCGGCGACCGCCACGCCGGCGAAGGCACCGTCGCGCGGCCGGCTGATCCGGCGGCTCATCGAGAAATAGAGGTCGGTTCCCCCGCCGTCCATGGACGGGGCGCCGACGAACAGGCTGGGGCCGGATGTGTCCTTGTGGGCCTGGAAGAAGTCGTTCCGGGAACTGTCCATCGGCTCCACCGGATACCGGCGGGAGTGGATGCGTACGGTGCCGTGCGGGTCGACGATCAGCATGTGCCGGATCTGCGCCAGTTCGCTCCCGATGCTGCTCGCCTCCAGCGTCGCCAGATAGTCCCAGTCGCTCCACGAGTCGCCCAGGCGGGTGATGTCCAGCTCGCTGAAATGCTCGACCGCGCTGCGCAACGCTATGTCGTTGATCTCGAACATGCGCAGGGTGTGCTCCGTCGCGAGATTGACCAGGGCGCGCGACTTCTCGGCGGCCTGCATCAACGCGTCGGACCGGGTCGTCCACTCGTTGTAGCCAAGCATCGCTAGCACTACGAAGAGCAGGAGCGCATAGATTCTCAGGAAAATGGTCGGCGTTACGCGCTGTTGGGTCACGGGAATTCCAGGATTGGAGTCGCCGATAAGGTGACCTTTCCGGTCATTGGACCCAGTTCATAACACAAAAGGATTATCGTATTCCACGCAATAGGATTGCGACCTAATAGTACGTCTATTTTTGGTAGAGAATGTATGGCTCGGCGGCCGAAATGGTTGCCGAAGCCACGACCCATCCGTTGCGTTCGTAGAAGGCCCGGGCGCCCTGGTTGGACGCGAGACACTTCAGGCGGGCGGGGCGGAACAGGTGGGAGCAGGCGCGCTCCAGGAGGACGGTCCCGACGCCGCGGTGCTGCCAGCGCGGATCGACGAACAGGTTGTGGACGAAATTGTCGGGCCGGTAGATCGAGGCGAATCCGACGACGACTCCGTCGATCTCCGCAACCCAGACTTCCTCGTCCTCGATCGCCCGATGGTAGTCCTCCAGTACGAAGGATCCTGCCGGCTGCCAGTGGAAAGCGGACCGGCGGGAAGCCAGGTAGATTTCAGCGCAACGCTGTCCGTCCATCCCGCCGGCCAGTCGGACGGAGATTTCCCTTCCCGCACACTCAGGCATGATGGTGGCCCCCTGCGTGTCCACCCCTTCCGGACGCGAAACAGTCCGGGAGGCGGTTTATTCGCAGTAACCTTATCCAACGCGCCGAACCCGCGATAGGCCGGCCCCGCCGGGCCGGCCCTCATGCGACATATAGCGCCGGGATGCCCGGCGCGGTCAGTCGGCCGCCTGGGGTGCCCGCACCGGCACGTCCAGCCGGTGGACCATCTCCTTGGGCACGACCTGCCAGAAATTGTCGCGCACCAGGTGCCAGTCGTTGAGCAGGCGCTCGGCGAACTTGCTCTGGGTCTCGGCGACATGCTCCGCGATCAGGTCGCGCAGCAGCGCCTCGTAGTGGGGCACCTCGATCCGCTGGAAGATCACGCTATCCTCGTTGACCTTGCGGGAGAAGCTGCCGTCCTCGTCGTAGATGAAGGCCATGCCCCCGGTCATGCCGGCCGCGAAGTTCTCGCCGACGCTGCCCAGGATCACCGCGATGCCGCCGGTCATGTACTCGCAGCCGTTTGAACCGCAGCCTTCCACCACCACCTTGGCACCCGAGTTGCGGACGGCGAAGCGCTCGCCGGCCTGGCCCGCCGCGAATAGCTTGCCTGCCGTGGCGCCGTACAGCACCGTGTTGCCGATGATGGTGTTTTCGTTGGTCTTCAGCGGGCTGCTCGTGGTCGGCCGGACCGTGATGGTGCCGCCCGACAGGCCCTTGCCGACATAGTCGTTGCTGTCGCCCAGCACCTCCAGCTTCATGCCCTGCACCGCGAAGGCGCCGAGCGACTGGCCGCACGAGCCGCGCAGGCGGACGGTGACGTGGCCGGGCTGGAGCCCGGTCATGCCGAACTTGCGGGTGATCATGGCCGACAGCCGCGTGCCGATAGCCCGGTGGGTGTTCCGCACATTGTAGGCCAGCTGCATCTTCTCGCCCTCTTCGAACAGCGGGCGGGCGTCGGCGATCATGCGGGCGTCCAGGGTATCCGGAACCTCGTTGCGGCCCTGCATGGTGCAATAGCGCGCGCTGTCGCCCGGGTCGGCCTGGGCCAGCAGCGGGTTGAGGTCGAGGTCGTCCAGGTGGGCGCCGCCGCGGCTGAGTTGGTGCAGCAGGTCGGTCCGGCCGATCACCTCGTTCAGGGTGCGGAATCCCAGCTGCGCCAGGATCTCACGCACCTCTTCCGCCAGGAAGCTGAACAGGTTGACGACGCGCTCCGGCGTGCCGACGAACTTCTTGCGCAGCTCCTCGTCCTGCACGCAGACGCCGACCGGGCAGGTGTTGCTGTGGCATTGCCGGACCATGATGCAGCCCATGGCGATCAGGCTGGCGGTGCCGACGCCGTACTCCTCGGCGCCCAGCATCGCGGCGATCACGATGTCGCGGCCGGTCTTCAGGCCGCCGTCGGTGCGCAGGCGGACGCGGTGGCGCAGCCGGTTCAGGGTCAAGACCTGATGGACCTCGCTCAGGCCCATCTCCCACGGAACGCCGGCATACTTGATCGAGGTCTGGGGGCTGGCGCCGGTGCCGCCGACATGGCCGGACACCAGGATCACGTCGGCGTTGGCCTTCGCCACGCCGGCCGCGATGGTGCCGATGCCGGACCGCGACACCAGCTTGACGCAGACCTTGGCGTCCGGGTTGATCTGCTTCAGGTCGTAGATGAGCTGCGCCAGATCCTCGATCGAGTAGATGTCGTGGTGCGGCGGCGGGCTGATCAGCATGACGCCCGGCGTGGAGTGGCGCAGCTTCGCGATCATCTCGGTCACCTTGAAGCCGGGCAGCTGCCCGCCTTCGCCGGGCTTGGCGCCCTGGGCCACCTTGATCTCGATCTCGCGGCACTGGTTCAGGTACTCGGCGGTGACGCCGAACCGCCCCGACGCAATCTGCTTGATCGCCGAGTTCCAGTTGTCGCCGTTCTTGTCCGGCTTGAACCGTGCGGGGTCCTCGCCGCCCTCGCCGCTGTCGGACTTGGCGCCGATGCGGTTCATCGCGACGTTCAGGGTGCCGTGCGCTTCCGGCGACAAGGCGCCCAGCGACATGCCCGGCGTGATGAAGCGCTTGCGCAGCGACGTGATGCTCTCGACCTCGTCGACCGAGACGGCCTCGCGGGTCGAGCGGAAGTCCAGCAGGTCGCGCAGCTGGATCGGCGGCCGCTTGTTGGTTGCCTCCGTGTACTTCTTGAAGGTCGCGTAGCTGTCGGTCGCGACCGCCTGCTGAAGCATGTGGATCAATCCTGCTTCCCAGGCGTGCCGCTCGCCGTTGCGGCGGTACTTGTAGAAGCCGCCGATCGGCAGGGCGATCACGTCCTCGGAGAACGCGATGGCGTGCTGCTCAAGCACCTTCTTCTGGATGCCGGCGAGGCCGATGCCGGAGATGCGGCTGACCATGCCCGGGAAGTGCTCGGCGACCAGCGCGCGGCTGAGGCCCACCGCCTCGAAATTGCAGCCGCCGCGGTACGAGCTGATGATCGAGATGCCCATCTTGGACATGATCTTCAGCAGGCCCTCGTCGATCGCCTTCTTGAAGCGGTACAGGCACTGCTCCAGCGTCATGTCGCCGAACAGGCCGCGGCGGTGCCGGTCGGCGATCGCCTCCTGGGACAGGTAGGCGTTCACCGTGGTCCCGCCGACGCCGATCAGCACGGCGAAGTAGTGCACGTCCATGCACTCGGACGTGCGTACGTTCAGCGACGTGAAGGTGCGGAGCTGCTGGCGTACGAGGTGGGTATGCACGGCGCCGGTCGCCAGGATCATCGGCATCGGCGCGCGGGTGGCGCTGACCTGCTCGTCGGACAGGATGATGTGGGTGGCGCCGCCGCGTACCGCGTCCTCCGACTCCTGCCGGATGCGGCGGAGCGCGTCGCGCAGCGCGTTGGGGCCGCCGGCGACGTCGAAGGTGCAGTCGATCTCCGCCGACGTCTCGCCCATGTACTCGCGCATGGCGCGGAACTCGGCGGTCGTCAGCACGGGGCTTTCGAGCTGGAGCAGGCTGCACTGGGTCGCATCCTCCTCCAGTATATTGCCCAGGTTGCCCAGCCGCGTACGCAGGCTCATCACCCGGCGTTCCCGCAGGCTGTCGATCGGCGGGTTGGTGACCTGGCTGAAGTTCTGGCGGAAGAAGTGGTGCAGGCCGCGGTACTTGTCCGACAGCACGGCCATCGGGCTGTCGTCGCCCATGGAGCCGATCGCTTCCTTGGCCTCGTCCACCATCGGGTGGAGGACGGTTTCCAGGTCCTCCATGGTGATGCCGACCGCGAGCTGGCGGCGGCGCAGCTCGTCCTTGGCCAGCATGGCGGATTCCGCCGGAGCCGCCTTCACCAGGCTGTCCAGCTCGGTGATGTTGCCGACCCACTTGTCGTAGGCGCGCTGGGAGGCGAGGTGGTCCTTGATCTCCCGGTCGTGGTACAGCTTGCCCTCGGCCAGGTCGACCGCGATCATCTGCCCCGGCCCGAGCCGGCCCTTCTCCACGACGGTGCTCTCGTCGACCTTGACCATGCCGGTCTCGGACCCGGCGATCAGCAGGCCGTCGCTGGTGATGGTGTAGCGCATGGGCCGCAGGCCGTTGCGGTCCATGCCGCCGACCGCCCAGCGGCCGTCGGTCATGGCGAGCGCCGCCGGCCCGTCCCACGGTTCCATGACGGCGTTGATGTAGCCGTAGAGCGCGCGGTGGGACGCGGGCATGCTGTCGCCGGCGGCGAGCGCCTCCGGGATCAGCATCGTCTTGGTCATCGGCGCGGACCGGCCGGCCCGGGCGACCACTTCGAACACGGCGTCCAGCGCGCCGCTGTCCGACGAGCCGATCGGGATCACCGGCTTCAGGTCGTTGACGTAGGACCCGAAACGCTCATGGTCCATGCGCGTCTCGTGCGCCTTCATCCAGTTCACGTTGCCCTTCAGCGTGTTGATCTCGCCGTTGTGGGCGAGCATGCGGAACGGCTGGGCCAGCGGCCAGGTCGGGAACGTGTTGGTCGAGTAGCGCTGGTGGTAGATCGCCACGTTGGAGACGAAGCGTTCGTCCAGCAGGTCGGGATAGAAGGAGGTCAGCTGCTCCGCCAGGAACATGCCCTTGTAGACGATCGAGCGGGCCGACAGCGTGCAGATGTAGAAGTCGTTGATCTGCTCGGCCCGGACGGCGGCCTCGATCCGGCGGCGGATGATGTAGAGTTCCAGCTCGAACCGGTCGTCGGTCTCGCCCTTGGCGTTGCCGATGATGATCTGCTCGATCTCGGGCCGGGTCGCGTTGGCCTTCTCGCCGATGATGTCGACGTTCACCGGCACCTGGCGCCAGCCATAGATATAGTAGCCGAAATTCAGGATCTCGGTCTCGACGATGCAGCGGCAGCGCTCCTGCGCCTCCAGCGACAGGCGCGGCAGGAACACCTGGCCGACCGCGAGCGGCCGGTCCGGCGGGATGTGGCCGATCAGCTTGACATAATCGTGGAAGAACTGCTGCGGCACCTGGATATGGATGCCGGCGCCGTCGCCGGTCTTGCCGTCGGCATCCACGGCGCCGCGGTGCCATACGGCCTTGAGCGCCTCGATGCCCTTTTCCACCACGGACCGCCGCGGCTTGCCGTCGATCGCCGCGATCATGCCGACGCCGCAGGCGTCGTGCTCGTCGGCCGGATCGTAGGCATGGACCGCGGTCAGGGCCTCGACGTTCGCCCGGTACTCGGCAACGAACTGCTCGCCCTGGTTCGGGATTTCACGGGTCATGGGGCGGTTCCTCTCTTGGTCCGACGTCTCTTGGTCCGACGTCGGGGGACATGGCGTCGAAGGAATTGCAGGTGCGGGCCGGAGTGTTCCGGCCCGGGCAGCCGTCAGGCGCTCACTCGGCCGCGACGGCGGCCGATGCGCCGGCCTCGGCCTTCTGCAGCAGGTAGGCGTGCATGTGCTCCGCGACGTCGCGGCCGTCGCGGATCGCCCACACGACCAAGCTCGCGCCGCGCACGATGTCGCCGGCGGCGAAGACGCCGTCCAGGCTGGTCATCATGGTGCGGAAGTTCACAGTCACCGTGCCCCAGCGGCTGACCTTCAGGCCGGTCTCGCCGAACAGGGTCGGCAGGTCCTCCGGGTCGAAGCCCAGCGCCTTGATCACCAGGTCGGCCTCCAGCGTGTAGGCGGAGCCCTCGATCACCTGCGGGGTCTGCCGGCCGCTGGCGTCGGCGACGCCGAGATGGATGCGGTGGGCGCGGACGCCGGTCACGATGCCGTCCTTGCCCTCGAAGCCTTCGGGGGCGGACTGCCAGACGAACTCGACGCCCTCTTCCTCGGCGTTGTGGACCTCGCGCTGGGAGCCCGGCATGTTGGCGCGGTTGCGGCGGTACAGGCACTTGACCGACTTGGCGCCCTGGCGGATCGCCGTGCGGACGCAGTCCATGGCCGTGTCGCCGCCGCCGATCACGACGACGTTCTTGCCGGCCGCGTTCAGCGCGCCGCTGTCATATTCGGGAACCGCGTCGCCCAGGCCCTGGCGGTTGCTGGTCGTGAGGTACTGCAGCGCCGGCACGATGTTGCCCAGGTCGGAGCCTGCGACCGTCAGGTCGCGCGCCTTGTACACCCCGGTCGCGATCAGCACGGCATCGTGCTTCGCCCGCAGCTCGGCCAGCGTGGCGTCGCGGCCGACCTCGAAATCGGTATGGAAGATGATGCCCTCGTCGACCAGCAGCTGGACGCGGCGGCTGACCACGTACTTCTCCAGCTTGAAGCCGGGAATGCCGTACATCATCAGGCCGCCGATCCGGTCGTAGCGGTCGTAGACGTGGACTTCGTACCCCTTGACGCGAAGCTGCTCGGCCGCCGACATGCCGCCGGGGCCCCCGCCGATGATGGCGACCGACTGCCCGCGCTCGCGGAGCGGCACGCGCGGCTTGACCCAGCCCCGCTCCCACGCGGTGTCGTTGATGTACTTCTCGATCGAGCCGATGGTGACCGTGCCGTGGGTCGACTGCTCGATCGTGCAGTTGCCCTCGCACAGGCGGTCCTGCGGGCATATGCGGCCGCAGATCTCCGGCAGGTTGCTGGTCGCCGACGACAGCTCGTAGGCCTCTTCCAGCCGTCCCTCGGCGGTCAGCTTCAGCCAGTCCGGGATATTGTTGTGGAGCGGGCAATGGACCTGGCAGAACGGCACGCCGCACTGGGAGCACCGGCCGGACTGTTCCTCCGCGCCCTTCTGGTCGAACTCGCCATAGATCTCGTCGAAGTCGTGGCTGCGCGTCGCGGCATCCCGTTTGTCGGGCATGCGCTTGTCGGTTCGGACGAACTGCAACATCTTCTGCGCCATGGCGAACAATCCTTCAGCTCGGCCCTTCGGGACGTCAAAGGCTTATCGGGCCCCGGTCGCATCGAAAGGGTCACGGCCACATCGGCGTAACCGCGTGGAGGTGGAAACAAACTTGTCCAGACTATGCCGGGTGCAGCCGATATACGTCATATTCCCAGGCCTCGCCAGCAAAAAAAATCGAATAGGACATGGTTGTTGACTAATTTGCCTGTTCCGCCCCCGCCTGTCTGAATTTTGTGCAGACCGTCTTCTAAGTTAGCAGTCTAATAGGGCCGAAAAAGGACTATATGGTGAAATAGCCAGCGTCCGCGGGGTTTCTGCTACAACCGATGCCGCGGTGCATCAACACGCGAGATTAGACAAAAAGAATGCGGGCTGAGAAGCCCGCATTTCGAAAGCGTCGAAGCAGGTGCGCCGGACGTCACGCGGTGTAGCCGCCCGCGCGCTGGGAGAAGCGGCCCCCGACCCGGAAACGGTCCAGATATGTGGGGATGATGACTTCCGCCGCGGTCGGGTCGATGCCCAGGTCCTGGATCGTCGCGGCGCCCGGCGCCACCACGTTGTCGGACTTCAGCAGCTCGACCTGATCCACCGTCAGCATCGGCTTGGGCAGCTTGCCCAGGATCTTGCCCTGGAGTTCCGCCAGCGGCCAGGAGACCGGGACCAGGAAGCGCTTGCGCCGCGTCTCCGCCAGCACGAGTTCCATGAGTTCCTTGAACGTGTAGACCCGCGGGCCTCCCAGCTCATAGGTCCTGTCCCGGGCTTCCGGCAACTCCAGCGCCTTCATGACCGCATCGGCGACGTCGCCCACATAGACCGGCTGGAACTTCGTATGGCCGCCGCCGATCAGGGGCAGGGCGGGGGAGATCCTGGCCATCGCCGCAAAACGGTTGAAGAAGCTGTCCTCGGGTCCGAAGACGATGCTGGGCCGCAGGATCGTGGCTTCCGGGAAGGCGTCGCGCACCGCCTGCTCGCCGGCGGCCTTGGTCCGGGCGTAGGCCGAGGCGGAGTTGGCGTCGGCTCCGATCGCGGAGACCTGGACGAACCGCTGGGCGCCGGCCGCCTTGGCGGCGCGGGCGATTCGGCCCGGCGCATCGCCCTGCGTAGCCTTGAAGGTGTTGACGCCGGATTCGTAGAGGATGCCGATCAGGTTGATCACGATGTCGGCGTCGCGCACCGCGGCCGCGACCGAGGTGTCGTCGTTGATGTTGGTCGCGATCGGGATGATCTGGCCCACCGCGCCGTTCATGCGCAGGAAATTGGCGTTGCTCGGGTGGCGGGTCGCGACCCGGATCACCGTGCCGGTTTTCGCCAGCCGCTTGATCAGGTGGCGGCCGATGAACCCGGACCCGCCGAAAACCGTGGCTACCCGATACCGAAAGGACATCGATTTCTCCAAGCCTGAAAATTGCCGGCGCCCCTTTCGGCGCTGGGACCAGCGTCGCGGGCTGTTGGGCAGTGCTTATAACGAAAGTGCGCGCAGGGAGCCAGCGCCGCGGCGGCGGTGCGGCAGCGACGCCGCACCGCCGCCGCTCCCGTCCCCGGGCAAGGGAAGCTAGGGCGTGAAAAAGCATTTGACACCATGCGTCCAGGGCCATATATCCCGGCTCCACATCGCCCAGGTGGCGGAATTGGTAGACGCGCAGGTTTCAGGTACCTGTGGCAGAAATGTCGTGGAAGTTCGAGTCTTCTCCTGGGCACCAATTCCTCGGTAACGGCCGCTAGATCGCAGGCACCTTATTCCTTAAAGGTGCACGTGGATCGAAGCGGCCGTTCCCGCTTCCGGGATGGACGGCAGTGCCCATAGAGCTTTACGACGGCGATCTCCCCGACGACTACGATTTCGGCTCCAGCGTCGCCATCGATACCGAGACCATGGGGTTGAACCCCGTCCGCGACCGCCTGTGCCTGGTCCAGCTTTCGGCCGGCGACGGCAACTGCCATATGGTGCAGTTCCGCCAGGGTCATTATGACGCGCCCAACCTGAAGCGGCTGCTGACCGATCCGACAGTCACTAAGCTGTTTCACTTCGCCCGGTTTGACATCGCCGTCCTGCAGGCTTACCTGGGAGTCGTGTGCGAGCCGGTCTATTGCACCAAGATCGCTTCCAGGCTGGTGCGCACCTTCACCGATCGTCACGGATTGAAGGACCTATGCAAGGACCTGCTGGGCGTGGAGTTGTCGAAGCAGCAGCAATCCTCGGACTGGGGGCCGCCGACCTGACGCCCGAACAGTTGAAGTACGCCGCCTCCGACGTGCTTCACCTGCACGAACTCCGCGGCAGGCTGGACGCCATGCTGGAGCGCGAGCGGCGCACCGGCCTCGCAGCCGAATGCTTCCGCTTCCTGCCGACCCGCGCGGCGCTGGATCTCGGCGGCTGGGCGGACCAGGACATCTTCGCCCATTGACGGCCGGTGCGCGGCCCCGCCGCGGGGCCGGCGATGCACAGTATCCGGGCAGGGTGTCCCCATCTGCGGCATTATAGCGGGCGCGCGGGTTTGACCAGGTTCCGGGCGATGGGCATACTGTCCTCGCCGAAGCCGGGCCGGGCGGGCCGCTTCCGCATCCTGTGGACGTAGTCCACCCGACGAGTTCTAGACGGGCGGGAATTTGCCCTAACGAAATTGGGAGTTAGCCAGCCTTGGACCATTCGACCGACCCCGACAGGACGCTCGCGCAATCGGCGCCGGTCGACATGTTGCTCGACGGCGACATCGCGGTGGCGGGACGGGTCCTTCGCCTGGAGGCGGAGGCCCTGATCGACCTCGCGGCGGGTCTGGACGCCAGCTTCGGCCGCGCCGTCGGGCTGCTCGGGCGCATCACCGGCCGCGTCGTGGTCACCGGCATGGGCAAGAGCGGACATGTGGCGCGGAAGATCGCGGCGACGCTCGCCTCCACCGGCACGCCGGCGCTGTGGGTTCATCCCGGCGAGGCGAGCCACGGCGACCTGGGCATGATCGCGAAGGACGATGCGGTTATCGCGCTGTCCAATTCGGGCGACACCGCCGAGTTGGCCGACATCGTCGCCTATGCCAAGCGATTCCGCATTCCGCTGATCGGCATCACCCGGCGGATCCAGTCGTCCCTGGCCGAGCAATCCGACGTGGCCCTGATCCTGCCGGCGAGCCCGGAAGCCTGTCCGCTCGGCCTGGCGCCCACCACCTCGACCACCATGATGATGGCGCTCGGCGATGCCCTGGCCGTGGCCCTGCTGGAGCGTCGGGGCTTCTCGGCCGCCGACTTCAAGGTGTTCCATCCCGGCGGCCAACTCGGCCGGCAGCTGCTGCGCGTCACCGAGCTGATGCACAAGGGGGCCGACCTGCCGCTGGCGCCGCTCGACATCCGGGTCTGCGACGCGATCCTGGTGATGACCGCCAAGAGCTTCGGCTGCGTCGGCCTGACCGGCCCCGATGGCCGGCTGGCCGGGATCATCACCGACGGCGACCTGCGTCGCCACATGAACCCCGACCTGCTGGGCCGTCCGGCCGCGTCCGTCATGACCGCCGATCCCAAGTCGATCAGGCCCTCGGCACTGGCCGGCGAGGCGCTCGGCATCATGAACGCGATGGCGATCACCAGCCTGTTCGTCACCGATGACGGCCGCCCGGTCGGCATCATCCATATCCATGACTGCCTGCGGGCCGGTGTGGCCTGACGCCATGGTTCATTCCACGCCCGGCAGCCCCGGGGATCCCCGGGGCGGAGACCTCCGGGAGGCTTCCCCCCAAATGGACCGGACCCAGGCGGACCGGACCCAGGCGGACCCTTTGACGGCGCGCATGCGCCGGATCGCCCGGGCCGGCGGCGCCTATTCCTTCTTCGTCAGGTTCATGAAGGTGGTGCTTCCGCTGCTCGCCTTCGGCCTGATCGCCCTGCTGGCGGCGTGGCCCCGCATCCAGGGCGTCGAGCAGTCCGCCCCGCGGCGTGATTCCGGCGAGCTGGAGATGATGCGGGCGCTTTACGTCGGCACCGACAGCCAGAACCGGCCGTTCTCGGTGACCGCCGACCGGGCCGTGCAGTCGACCAGCGAGCCCGGCGTGCTCGACCTCGTGCGGCCCCAGGCGGAGCTGACCCTCCAGGACGGCACCTGGGTGGCCGTGAAGGCGGACCGGGGGCGCTACAACGACCAGACCGGCAAGCTGCTGCTGCTCGGCAACGTCAACCTGTTCCACGACAGGGGCTACGAGTTCAAGACCGACGAGGCCCATGTGGACGTCAATGCCGGCAATGCCTGGGGCGACCTGCCGGTGACGGGCCAGGGGCCGTTTGGCGAGCTGTTCGCCCAGGGTTTCCGCCTGTTCGACAGCGGCCAGACCATCGTCTTCACGGGCCATGCGCGGCTCAACCTGGCGCCCGGCCTGTCCGGTTCCAGCGCGCTGCCGGGCGCGGGCGCCTCCATCGCCGCTCCCCCGCCCGCGGGGGCGGGCGACCCGGTCATTCCCGATGCGCCGCCCCGAGTCGTCGAGCGGGCGTCCCAAGAACAGTCCATACCGGAGCAGGTCGAGCGATGAGCACGTGGTTTCGCACAACAGTTCTCGCATCTGCCCTCGCTTCGGCCGCGGTCCTCGGCGCCCTCCAGGCGGCGCCGGCCCGGGCGCAAGCGCTGGGCGGCGGCACGGGAGGGGACGGGCTCCCCATCGCGGTCGACGCCGACCAGGCCATCGAGTGGCACCAGGAACAGAAAGCCTACGTCGCGCGCGGCAACGCGGTCGCGAAGCGCGGCGACGTCACCATCGAGGGCGACACGCTGGTGGCCTATTACCGCGAGATGCCGTCCGGCGGGACCGAGATCTTCCGGCTGGCGGCGGACGGCAAGGTCCATATCTTCTCGCCGGAGCAGAACGTCTATGGCGACCGCGCCGTCTACGACGTGGACAAGCAGGTCGCGGTGGTCACCGGCTCCGACCTCAGGCTCGTCACCCCGACCGACGTGGTGACCGCCCGGGACAGCCTGGAATACTGGGAGACGCAGAAGCTCGCCGTGGCCCGCGGCGACGCCGTGGCGGTGCGCGAGGCCAATCGGGTGAGCGCCGACGTGCTGGTCGGCCTGTTCGCCGAGGGTGCCGACGGGGCGCTCGAGATGACCCGCATCGATGCACAGGGGAATGTGGTGATTACCACTCCCACCGATGTGGCGCGGGGCCGGGAGGGCGTCTATAACCTGAAGACCAACATCGCGACCCTGACCGGTGACGTGCGCCTGACCCGGGGCGACAACCACCTGAACGGCCAGACCGCCGAGGTGAACATGAACACGGGAGTGAGCCGCCTGCTCAGCACCGGAAACCGCACCGGCGAGCGCGTCCGCGGCCTGTTCGTCCCCGGCCAGCAGCCGGGCGGCGCCCAGCCCCCCGCAGCCCAGCCGGCACCTTCCCCGACGGCGCCCGCCCAAACATCACCCGGAGGCACCGGCAATTGAGTATCCGGGAGTTCAGGAAGCCGGATCGTTCCGAAACCAGTGCTTCGTCCCCCCGGCCGGCGCTTCGGCCCGACGGCGGCCCGGCTCCGCGCCTGGTCGCAGACAACCAGGGTCTGATGGCGAGCAATCTCGGCAAGCATTACAAGAAGCGGCCGGTGCTGCGCGACGTCAGCGTCACGGTCCAGCGGGGCGAGGCCGTGGGGTTGCTGGGACCGAACGGCGCCGGCAAGACCACCTGCTTCTATATCATCACCGGCCTGATCTCGCCCGATTACGGTACCATCAGCCTGGACGGGCAGGACATCACGACCCTGCCCATGTATCGGCGGGCGCGCCTGGGCATCGGCTACCTGCCGCAGGAAGCGTCGATTTTCCGGGGGCTGTCGGTCGAGAACAACATCCGCGCCGTGCTGGAAGTCGTCGAGTCGGACCGCGAGGCGCGCGAAGCCATGCTCGACGAATTGCTGGCGGAGTTCTCGATCTCCCACCTGCGCCGCACGCCGGCCCTGGCGCTGTCGGGCGGCGAGCGCCGCCGCGTCGAGATCGCCCGCGCGCTGGCGTCCCAGCCGCACTTCATCCTGCTGGACGAGCCGCTGGCCGGTATCGATCCGATCGCGGTCAACGACATTCGCGAACTGGTAACCCATTTGCGCGACCGGGGTATCGGAGTACTCATAACTGATCACAATGTAAGAGAAACGCTTGAGATCGTCGATCGGGCATACATTTTGCACGATGGTATGGTACTGATGGAGGGCGAGCCGTCGGAGATCGTGGCGCACAAGGATGTGCGCAGGGTCTATCTCGGCGAAAGGTTCAGCCTCTAACGACCCTCCTGGTACCATGGCGCTTACACAACGTCTCGATCTCAGACAGACCCAGTCACTCGTCATGACCCCGCAGCTGCAGCAGGCGATCAAGCTGCTGCAGCTCTCCAACATGGAACTGTCGGATTATGTCGACCGCGAGATCGAGCAGAACCCCCTGCTGGAGCGCGACGAGGCGGAGTTCGGCGGTGACGGCGGCCAGGCCAACGGCGACGGCACCGGAGCGCCGGGCGGGGGAGGCGAGGGGGGCCGCGAAGGCGGCATCGATCAGGCGGAACCGGCCCCGGCCGTCAACTCCGCCGACCAGAGGCAGCTCGATACCCACGAACTGACCACGTCGGACCACATGGCCGGCGGGTCCGACGCGCCGCTCGATACCGACTTCGAAAATGTCTGGACCAACGGCAGCGCCGCCGATGGCGGCTTCGACGGGGGCGAGGCTTTCGGCGACTGGTCGTCGAAGGGCGGCGGCAGCAGCTTCGAGGACGGCGACTACAACCTCGAGCAGACGCTGAGCGGCGAGACCAGCCTGCGCGACCACCTGATCGGCCAACTCAACGTCGACATCGCCGATCCGGTGGACCGGCTGATCGGGCTGGCCCTGGTCGATATGCTCGACGCCGCCGGCTACGTGACGGGCGACCTGGACGCGCTCGCCGAGCAGTTGAACTGCGAGCTTTCCCGGATCGAGGCGGTCCTGCGTCGGGTGCAACGGTTCGACCCGCCCGGCGTCTTCGCCCGCAGCCTGAAGGAATGCCTGGAGATCCAGCTGCGCGAGCGCAACCACCTGGACCCGGCGATGCAGGCGATGCTGGACAACCTGGAATTGCTGGCCGCGCGGAACGTCTCGGCACTGCTGAAGGTCTGCGGCGTGGATGCAGAGGACCTGTCCGACATGGTGGCGGAGATCAGGACGCTCGATCCAAAGCCGGCCCTGCGCTTCGACCACCAGGTGGTGCAGACGGTCACGCCCGACATCCTGATGAGGTTGCAGCCGGGGGGCGGCTGGCTGATCGAGTTGAATACCGAGACCCTGCCGCGGGTGCTGATCAACCAGCGCTATTTCGCTCAGGTCAGCGGGGAGGTGCGCAACAAGGCCGAGAAGGAGTACATTTCCGAGCGTTTCAATTCCGCGAACTGGCTGGTGAAATCCCTGCACCAGCGCGCCAACACGATCCTGAAGGTTGCAACCGAAATCGTCCGGCAGCAGGACCTCTTCTTCGTCAAGGGCGTTCAGTATCTGCGCCCCTTGATCCTGCGCGACATCGCCGAGGCGATCGGCATGCACGAGTCGACCGTCAGCCGGGTGACGACGAACAAGTTCATGGCGACCCCGCGCGGCGTTTACGAGTTGAAGTACTTCTTCACTTCATCGATCAACGGGGCCGATGGGGAGGCAGCCCACTCGGCGGAGGCGGTGCGGTTCCGGATCAAGGCCCTCATCGACGGCGAGCCCCGGAAGGCATTCTTTCCGACGACCGGATCGTCGAGATTCTCAAATCGGATGGGATCGACATTGCGCGCCGCACGGTGGCAAAGTATCGTGAGGCCATGCGGATCCCGTCATCGGTCCAGCGCCGCCGCGAAAAGTCCATGAGACTGTGAGACTGTCCCCGGCGGATCTGCGGTAGAAGGCCGGACTCCGCCAATCCGGGAACGGTTGCAGCAATGAGGCTGTTCGTCAACTTTCGGGAGGCGTCACCTTCGTCACGGCCCAGCAGTGACGTCGCCCTGCATGATCCCATCTACGGGCCCAGAACTCCGGACAACCTACGTCATGCACCTATCCGTCAAAGGCAAACAGCTTGACGTCGGGGACGCGCTGCGAACCCACGTCGATGAGAGCCTAACCGCCATCGTAGGCAAGTATTTCGGCCGTCCGATCGAGGCCAACGTGGTCTTCTCGCGCGAGGCCCACCTGTTCAAAGCCGATATTTCGGTGCATGTCGGCCGCAATATCCTGCTGCAGAGCAATGCCGAGGCCAGCGAGCCCTATCCCGCCTTCGATACCGCCGCCGACAAGATCGCCAAGCGCCTTCGCCGCTACAAGCGCCGTCTCAAGGACCATCACAAGCACGCCGACAGCGGCGAGGCGGTTGACGGTGCCATGGCCCTGGCGCCGCTTCCCGCCAGCCAGTACATCCTGGAAGCGGAGCCCGACGAAGCCCATATCGACGGGTATGATGAAGACACCTATGACGCGGTACCCTCCTCGCCGCAGGACGGCCACGACGGGCATCCCCAACCCGTGGTCATCGCCGAGATGACCACCGCCATCGACACGCTCACGGTCAGCGAAGCCGTCATGCGCATGGACCTGGCCGAACTTCCGGCCCTGATGTTTCGTAACCGAGCCCATGGCGGCCTGAACATGATCTACCGCCGGCACGATGGAAATGTCGGCTGGATCGATCCCAAAGGCACTGAGGGAGCCGGCGCCTGACCAGGCGTCGCCGTAAAAGCATATGATTGATCTGATCACGCCCCAGAGCATCATCGCCAACCTGCGCGCCGGCAGCAAGAAGCAGGCGTTGCAGGAACTGGCGAAGAAGGCGGCGGAACTGACCGGGCAGCACGAACGCGCGATCTTCGACGTGCTGCTCGAACGGGAAAGGCTCGGCACGACGGGCGTGGGGCATGGCATCGCCATTCCGCACGGCAAGCTTGCCAACCTGGACCGTGTCCATGGCGTCTTCGCCCGGCTTGAACGGCCGGTGGACTTCGACGCCATCGACGACCAGCCCGTCGACCTGATGTTTCTGCTGCTGGCGCCGGAAGCGGCTGGCGCGGACCACCTCAAGGCCTTGGCCCGGGTGTCCCGCCTGCTGCGGGACGGAACGATGTGCGACAAGCTGCGCGGCTCCGACAGTTCGGAAGCCATCTATGCGCTGCTGACCCAGGGTGAGGCTAGTCACGCCGCCTGAACCGGTGCCCCTCCCTGCCGATACAGCCCGTAGGCCGGCCCGGTCCTGTGGACCGGGCCGGCCTACGGACAATGACCTGACGGTCGGCAACTTATCCAGTCAGCCCTGCCATTCCGGCAGTTTCCGCTCGAAATAGGCGATCGTCCGCGCCAAGCCGTCCTTCAGCGGGATCGTCGGTTCCCAGCCCAGCGTCTCCTTCGCGCGGGCGATATCCGGACGGCGTTGGGCCGGGTCGTCCTGGGGCAGGGGCTTGAAAACCATTTCGGACTTCGATCCGGTCATCTCGATCACCAGCTCCGCGAGCTGCCGGATGGTGAATTCCCCCGGATTGCCCAGGTTGATCGGTCCGATCACGTCGTCGGGTGCCGCCATCAGGCGGACGAAGCCCTCGATCAGGTCCTCCACATAGCAGAAGGACCGGGTCTGGCTGCCGTCGCCGTAGAGCGTCACCGGCTCGCCCCGCAGAGCCTGCACGATGAAGTTGGAAACCACGCGGCCGTCCTGCGGATGCATGCGCGGCCCATAGGTGTTGAAGATCCGGGCGACTCGGATGTTCAGCTGATACTGGCGGTGATAGTCGAAGAACAGCGTCTCGGCGCAGCGCTTCCCCTCGTCGTAGCAGGCGCGCGGTCCGATCGGGTTCACGTTGCCCCAGTATCCCTCGGTCTGAGGATGGATCGACGGGTCGCCATAGACTTCGCTGGTCGAGGCCTGGAAGACCTTGGCTTTCACCCTCTTGGCCAGTCCCAGTATGTTGATCGCGCCGTGCACGCTGGTCTTGACGGTCTGGACCGGGTCGAACTGGTAATGAATCGGGGATGCCGGGCACGCCAAGTTATAGATCTCGTCCACTTCCACATAAAGCGGGAAGGTGATGTCGTGGCGGATCACCTCGAAGTAGGGGTTGTCCAGCAGGTGGACGATGTTCTCGCGCGATCCGGTGAAATAGTTGTCGACGCATATCACTTCGCACCCTTCGCCGAGCAGTCGCTCGCACAGGAACGACCCGAGGAAGCCTGCGCCGCCCGTGACCAGCACCCGTTTTCGTCCGTACATTCGGCCCTACCTTTTTTGTTCCGGCGCATTTTGGTTCCGGGGCAGTATGCCCGCGACCCCGCCGACTGGCAATCAGCTGTCCCGGGTCCCGGACCGGCCCGGATCGCAGACCCGGGGGTGACAAGCGCGCCGTTTGTGCTATCACTCGCGTCGAGCCGCTCAGTTCTGGAGAAACCGTTGCCAATCCCGTCAATACCGGCGAGCGAACCGCTGGTCCTGGCCTTGCCGAAGGGGCGCATCCTGCAGGAGGTCCGGCCCATGCTGGACCGTGTCGGGATCGTGCCGGAACCGGCTTTCGACGACGAGAACAGCCGCCAGCTCCGGTTCGCCACCAGCCTTCCGCATATCAGCATCATCCGAGTCCGCTCCTTCGACGTCGCGACCTTCGTGGCCTTCGGGGCCGCCCATCTCGGCGTGGCCGGCAACGACGTGCTGATGGAGTTCGACTACCCGGAAATCTATGCCCCGCTCGACCTCGGGATCGGCAAGTGCCGGCTCAGCGTCGCGGAACCCAAGGAGATGGTGGAGGGCGACGATCCGGCGCGCTGGAGCCATATCCGCGTGGCGACCAAGTATCCCGAGATCACCCGGCGACATTTCGCCGCGCGCGGCGTCCAGGCCGAATGCATCAAACTCAACGGCGCCATGGAACTGGCGCCGACGCTGGGCCTGTGCCGCCGGATCGTCGACCTCGTATCCAGTGGCTCGACGCTGCGCGCCAACGGCCTTGTGGAGATCGAGCGGATCGCCGACATAACATCGCGCCTGGTGGTCAACCGGGCCGCCTACAAGACCCGGCCGGAGGAGATCGGCGGCTGGATCGACCGTTTCAGGGATGCCGTGGATGCCGCTTGACTTGAACAGCCGCGACCCCGGGTTCGAGGCCGCCTTCGCCGCCCTGCTGGGCGCCAAGCGGGAGACCCAGGAGGACGTCCAGAACGCCGTCGCCGCGATCCTGGCCGACGTGCGCGGGCGCGGCGACGCCGCGGTGCTGGAATATACCGCCCGGTTCGACCGGGTCACCCTGACCGCCGGCACCCTGCGCGTCACTTCCGCGGAGATCGACGACGCGGTCGCCTCGATCGACCCCGGCCTGCTCGACAGCCTCAAGCTCGCCGCCGCCAGGATCGAGGATTTCCATCGGCGCCAGAAGCCCGAAGCCCTGTCCTACACGGACGAGACCGGTGTCCGCCTCGGTGCCCGCTGGACCGCGGTCGGCGCCGTCGGCCTCTACGTGCCCGGCGGCACCGCGGCCTATCCCAGCTCGGTCCTGATGAACGCCCTGCCGGCCAAGGTCGCGGGCGTGGAGCGGGTCACCATGGTCGTGCCGACCCCGGACGGGAAGCTCAACCCGCTGGTGCTCGCCGCCGCCCGGCTCGCCGGCGTGGACGAGATCTACCGGATCGGCGGCGCCCAGGCGGTCGGCGCCCTGGCCTACGGGACGGAGACCATCCGCCCGGTGGACAAGATCGTGGGACCGGGCAACGCCTATGTCGCGGCGGCGAAGCGGCAGGTCTTCGGCACCGTCGGGATCGACATGATCGCCGGCCCGTCCGAGATCCTGGTCGTGGCCGACGGCGCCAACGATCCCGCCTGGATCGCCGCCGACCTGCTGTCCCAGGCGGAGCACGACACCAGCGCCCAGGCGATCCTGATCACCGACGATGCCGAATTCGCCGAAGCCGTGAAGCGGGCGGTGGACGGCCACCTGAAGACGCTCCCGCGCGCCGCCATCGCGGGCGAGAGCTGGCGCGGGCACGGCGCGGTCATCGTGGTCTCGAACCTGGACGAGGCGGTGCCGCTGGTCGACCGTCTGGCGCCAGAGCACCTGGAACTGGCCGTGGACGACCCGGACGCGCTGGCCGCCCGCATCCGCAATGCCGGCGCCATCTTCCTCGGCCGGCACACGCCGGAAGCCATCGGGGACTATGTCGCGGGGCCGAACCATGTGCTGCCGACGGCGCGGAGCGCCCGGTTCTCCTCCGGCCTGAACCTGCTCGACTTCATGAAGCGCACGACCCTGGTCGGGTGCGATCCGGGCAGTCTCGGCGCCATCGGGCCCGCCGCCGTGGCGCTGGCCAATGCCGAGGGGCTCGGCGCCCATGCGCTTTCCGTGTCGATCCGACTGAATGGAGCCCCCAGGTGACAGAGTCCAACCACCGCATCGTCCATGTCGCCCTCGACGAACGCAGCGTCGTCCGGCGCAGCGCCGAGGTCGAGCATGAACGGGCGGTGGCGATCTTCGACCTGCTCGAAGACAACCTGTTCCGGCCGGAGGAATGCGCGGACTCCGGTCCCTACCACCTCCATCTCAGCATGGAGGACAACCGCATGCTGTTCGACATCCGGGACACCGCCGACCAGGATCTGAGCAAGGTGCTGCTGCCGCTGACGCCGTTCCGGACCATCGTGCGCGACTACTTCATGATCTGCGACAGCTACTACAAGGCGATCAAGAAGGCCTCGCCGTCCCAGATCGAGGCGATCGACATGGGGCGGCGCGGCTTGCACAACGAAGGGTCGGAGCTGCTGCGCGAGCGGCTCGCCGGCAAGGTCGAGGTGGATCACAACACCGCGCGCCGGCTGTTCACCCTGATCTGCGTCCTGCATATCCGCGGGTGACGGGGGCGGAGCGGACGCACATGGATGACCCGAACAGCGCGTTCGACAGCGCCAACGTCACCAGCGTGCTGTTCGCCTGCACCTACAACGCGATCCGTTCGCCGATGGCCGAAGCCCTGATGAAGCACTTCCACGGCCATCGCATCTATGTGGACTCGGTGGGCGTGCGCGAGGGGGAGCTTGATCCCTTCGTCGTCGCCGTCATGGACGAGATCGGCATCGACCTGTCGCGCCACCGGTGCAAGACCTTCGACTTCCTGGAGGACACCTCGTTCGACCTCGTGATCTCCCTGTCGCCGGAGGCCCAGCACCGGGCGGTCGAGATGACCCGGACGATGGCCTGCGACGTCGAGTTCTGGAACACCCTCGACCCCTCGATGATCGACGGCAACCGCGAGACACGCCTCAGCTTCTACCGCCAGGTCCGTGATACGCTTGGCCGCCAGATCAAGAAGCGCTTCCCGATCATCGGCGGCCCGACGGTCTGACAGCAAGGAATCCCTCTCGATGGTACTCGCACTGGTGTTGCACAGCCTGGCCGCCGCGGTCTGGGTCGGCGGCATGTTCTTCGCCTACATGGCGCTGCGGCCCGCCGCCGGCGCGCTGGAACCGCCCCAGCGGCTGACCTTGTGGCGGGGGACGTTCGACCGCTTCTTCCCCTGGGTCTGGGCATCGGTGGCGGCCCTGCTGGTCAGCGGCTACGCCATGATCTTCCTGCATTTCGGCGGGTTCGCCGGAGTGGGGCTGCATGTCCACGTGATGCACGGCATCGGGCTGGTCATGATGGCCCTGTTCGCCCACCTGTTCTTCGCCCCCTGGAAACGCCTGCGCCGCGCCGTCGATGCCGGAAACTGGGCGGAGGGCGGGAGCAACCTCGCCCAGATCCGCCGGATCGTCGGGATCAACCTGATCCTGGGGCTGGTGACCGTGGCGATCGGGGCCAGCGGGCGGTACTGGCCGATGTGATCCTTGCGTCGGCATCCCTCGACAGAAAGGGGTATTTTCTACTTTGTAGGTGAAAAGTGTGCTAGGATTGCTGTCTTGGCGTAACTGCTTGAATGGTGATTCCCGCCATGGACGCGAACCGGTCCCGCTCGATGCCGGATCATGCCCTGCATCAAGACGATTCTAGACATCTTGGGTCCGGACAGGAGCCACCTGCTCCGACGAACGAGTCTCATGGGAGAGTTCAAGGGTTTGTGGCCGCCGCGAACTCGGCCCTCGCCCCGCACTGGCCTCGTGGCGGACTGGGCACGGAGAGCGGCAGTCCCTTCGAGGAGACCGTGAAGATCAAGGTTGATCGATTGCTCATGGAAGCCGGCTTGTCCCTTGGAGAGCCGACCCAACTGGAAAACTTGGTCATGGCGATCAACCGCATCGAAGGCGCTCATCAGGACGAAACCAACCGAGGCTTGGCGCTGCTGGTGCGTGAAGGCAGAATCTCACGTGAGCAATCCATGCGCCTCGCGATCGCTCATGCCAAACAGGTCTGAATAATCCTGGTCATGTCGGTTCAGGTTGATGCGCGTGTCCAAGAACTGACCCTGGGTGGACACGACCCTTACGTCACATCTTCAGGCGTATTGAAAAATCGTTTTGGGCTGACTGACCCAGCCGATATCAAGGCGGCGGAAGCCGATTTCGTCGCCAACGGTTCGGCTGAAGCGATGAACTACCTAAAAGCCCAGACCCGCTTCACGTTCGATGTCTGGAAGCAGGCCCACCGTATCCTGTTCCAGGATCTCTACGATTGGGCGGGCGAGCCCCGCTCCATCAACATGGGACGCGAGGGAAAGATCGTGTTCAACACGGCGGCGGAGATCCCGGGGGAGGCCGCTGCCGTGCTCGATCGGGTCGAACGGTCGGCCGATTTCGCCGCCGACATGGGCGCCTTCTATGCGGAGATGAATTTCCAGCACCCTTTCCGCGAGGGCAACGGCCGGACATTGAAGCTGCTTTTCTCGGCCATCGCGTTCCGCCGCGGCCTCCTCCTCGACTGGGGCCGGCTGAACCTGGAAGAGTACACGGGGGCGCTCGCCCATTGGCAGCGAACCTTGGATGCCGCCCGTATCCAGGCGGTGCTCACGGCCTGCGCCCGGCCGGCAACCCCGGAAGACACGTTCTGACCGGATTGCCCATCGTCTCCCGGCGCTTGTTGCCACTTCCACAAGCCGTTACGCTTCCTCCGTGAAGCGCCGCCGTCAGAGCGGTCGAACAAGGGAGGAGGGCAGCGCCATGGCATCCGTCGGGATCGCCCAGGTCCGCAAGGCCTATGGGCAGCACGAAGTCATCCACGGCATCGACATCGACATCATGGACGAGGAATTCGTCGTGCTGGTCGGCCCCAGCGGCTGCGGCAAGTCGACCCTGTTGCGCATGGTCGCCGGGTTGGAGCAGATCACCGCGGGCGAGATCGCGATCGGCGGGACCGTGGTCAACCTGGTGCCGCCGAAGGAGCGGGACATCGCCATGGTGTTCCAGAACTACGCGCTCTACCCCCACATGACCGTCTACGGCAACATGGCGTTCAGCCTGAAGCTGCGGAAGGCCGACCAGGGCCTGGTCGAGAAGCGGGTGCGCGAGGCGGCCGACATCCTCGGTCTGATTCCCTTTCTCGACCGCTATCCGCGCCAGCTCAGCGGCGGGCAGCGCCAGCGCGTCGCCATGGGGCGCGCCATCGTGCGCGATCCGCAGGTGTTCCTGTTCGACGAGCCGCTGTCCAACCTGGACGCCAAGCTGCGGGTGCAGATGCGCACCGAGATCAAGGCGCTGCACCAGCGTCTGCGGACCACGTCGATCTACGTCACCCACGACCAGGTGGAGGCGATGACCATGGCCGATCGCATCGTGGTGATGCATGACGGCCATGTCGAGCAGATCGGCACGCCGCTGGAACTGTACGATTTCCCGGCCAATACCTTCGTGGCCGGCTTCATCGGGTCTCCCTCGATGAACTTCTTCGACGGGATCCTACGGCGGGACGGCCGCACTGCCTGGATCGAGGCCGCCGGCGGCGTCAGGTTCCCGGTCGAGCCCCTGACGCGGGCCGGCGACGGGCAGGCGGTGACCTACGGCATACGCCCCGGCCACCTCACCCTGGTGACCGAGCCGTCCGCAACCGGCATCCAGGCCCAAATCCAGGTGATCGAGCCGACCGGCGACGACACCGTGGTGTTCTGCCGGATGGCCGGGCAGGATGCCTGCGCGATGTTCGTCGAACGCCACGATTTCCGGCCCGGCGACATCATCAGGCTGATGCCGAAGCTGGCCAACGGCCATGTCTTCGACGCCGCCTCGGGGCAGCGTCTCTGACCCCCTGGCCGGCCCGTCAGCCGTTGATGACCGAACCGCCGTTGGGGTGGAGGACCTGCCCGGTCATGTAGGAGGCGTCGTCCGAGGCCAGGAACACGTAGCAGGGCGCCACCTCTTCCGGCTGGCCGGCGCGGCCGAGCGGCACGTTCCCGCCGAACTGCTCGACCTTGTCCTCCGGGAAGGTGGAGGGGATCAGCGGTGTCCAGATGGGGCCGGGAGCCACGCCGTTGACCCGGATGTTCTTCTCGGCCAGGGACTGGCTGAGCGAGCGGGTGAAGGCGACGATGGCGCCCTTGGTCGAGGAATAGTCGAGCAGCTGCGGGCTGCCCTTGTAGGCCGTGACCGATGTCGTGTTGATGATGGACGCGCCGTCCTTCAGGTGGGGCAGGGCCGCCTTGGTCAGGAAGAAATAGGCGAAGATGTTGGTCCGGAAGGTCCGTTCGAGCTGTTCGGCGGTGATCTCCTCCAGCGACGACTTGGGATGCTGCTCGGCCGCGTTGTTGATCAGGATATCGAGCTTGCCGAACTGCTCCACCGTGCGGTCGATCACCTGCCGGCAGAAACCTTCGTCGCCGAGGTCGCCCCGCAGCGTCAGGCACCGCCGGCCCTCGTTCTCGATCAGCTTCTTGGTATCCTGGGCGTCGTTGTCCTCCGCCAGGTAGACGATCGCGACATCGGCGCCCTCGCGCGCGAACAGGACGGCGGTCGCCCGGCCGATACCGCTGTCGCCGCCCGTGATCAGGGCCACCTTGTCCAGGAGCTTGTCGCTCCCTTTGTAATCACGCCGGGCGAACTGGGGGCGCGGCGTCATTTCGGTTTCGCGGCCCGGCTGTTCGTCCTGATGCTGCGGCGGCTGCTGTTGCTCCGGTGCCATCGGAACTCCTTTTTACGCTGGCTTGCGGTAGGGCGGGAACTGCCGTTCCAACAAGCCGGTTTCCGTTTCGTCTCGGGCTGGCGGGGTATACTTCCTATGATAATATGCCAGGGTGCCTCCTTTAGGTTTGCTCCGCCTGCCCGGTGCATCCATAAAGTGACTTCAACCTTTTAAAGGATGCGCCCGATGCACCTGCTCCAAAGGTCTGAGTTTCAGACAAACTGTTCATGTTCCAAACTGTCCTAGTTGTTGTCTTTTTGCTATGGAGGGCTTCATGAGCCAGCGGCACGAGGTCAAAATCGAGCACGAGCTTCACGGCTTGCTCGACAAGGCGATGGGAATCGCCGACAACGATACCCTCGCCCGTCTGCACGACCTCCTGCTCTACATGAGCGAAGGTGCCGACCTGCTCGACTACAGCTTCGACATTCCTGACGGGTTGGAGCACAAGCCCATCTTCAAGCGCATGCTGCTGAGCCAGCAGCTCCTGAGCGAGACGCCCCTCGGGCGTGCCTGAAAACGTCCGATTCGGACTGTCGACGGATACTGATCGAAGGATGTAACCAAATCTTCACGGCACCGGCCCGCCGGTCGCGCTATGTCCCGCGTCGTATATCCTCAAAGCGGCAAGGGGTGAGCCTGGGTGGCGGGTCTGGTCCTCGACGGAGTAACGAAGCGTTTCGGGCAGGCGGCCGCGGTCGATGCGGTAGACCTCGCCGTCGGCAATGGCGAGTTCCTGGCCGTGCTCGGCCCCTCCGGGTGCGGCAAGACCACGCTGCTCCGGCTGATCGCCGGCTTCGAGCGGGTGGATCGCGGATCCATCACGATCGGCGACCGCCCGGTGTCGTCGCAGCGCCTCCACGTCCCGGCGGAACACCGCCGGGTCGGCATCGTCTTCCAGAGCTACGCCTTGTGGCCGCATATGACCGTCGCGGGCAATGTCGGCTACCCGCTGACGGTCGCCGGAATCCGCGGGCAAGCCTACGAGTCCCGCGTCGCGGCGGCGCTCGACCTCGTCGGCCTCGGCGGGTATGGGGCGCGCCGTCCGGCCGAACTCAGCGGCGGCCAGCGCCAGCGCGTAGCACTGGCGCGCTGCCTGGTGATGGAGCCCTCGCTCGTCCTGCTGGACGAACCGCTGGCGAACCTGGACGTCCATCTCCGCGCCTCCATGGAGGACGAGTTCGCCGCCTTCCACGCCAAGACCGGCGCCACCATGGTCTACATCACCCATGACCAGGCCGAGGCGATGGCGCTCGCCGACCGCATCGCGGTGATGGACGGCGGAAGGCTCGTCCAGGTGGCGCCGCCGCGCAGCCTCTATGCCGAACCGGCAACCCCGATGGTCGCCGGCTTCATCGGCAAGGGCGCCGTGGTCGAGGTGACCGTGCTGGAGATCGTCGGAGGCACCCGCGCCGTGGTCGGCATCGGCGACGCCACGGCCACGCTCCGCTGCCGTCCGGGCACCGCGACGGGGACGGCCCTGGCCTGCCTGCGTCCGGAGGGGCTCGTCCCGGGCGGGGAGGGGCTCGCCGCGACCGTCCGGCGGGCGACCTACAAGGGCGGAGCGACGTCCCTCGATATCGTCCCCGACGCCCTGCCGGGCACGAGCCTGCCCCTGATCGTCGGAGACGGGCCGGTGCCGGAACCGGGAACGCCGCTGCGGGTCTCGGTGCGTGACGGCTGGGTGATCCCCGCGGCGGGATGATCCCGGCTCACGCCTGCCAGGGCAGGACGCCCGGCGGCAGGCGGCGGGCCAGCAGGGAGGCGGCCAGCATGATCGCCAGGATGGCCGCGACGGAGATCACCGAGACGGCGGCCGCCAGCACCGTGCTGCCGCTCTCCTCCAGCGAATAGACCACGACCCCCAGCGTCTCCGCCCCCGACGACCACAGCAGGATCGAGACCGTCAGTTCATTGAACGAGGTCAGG
The DNA here is from genome assembly GCF_008843145.1 of Skermanella pratensis. Lineage (GTDB taxonomy): Bacteria > Pseudomonadota > Alphaproteobacteria > Azospirillales > Azospirillaceae > Skermanella > Skermanella pratensis. Next base: position 1,059,384 of record NZ_CP030265.1, read on the forward strand.
AACACCAGGATGCCCCCGGCCGCAGCCACCGGGGCCGCCATCGGCACGATCACGGTCCGCAGGCGGTGGATCAGGCCGGCGCCGCACATCTGTGCCGCCTCCTCCATCGCCGGCTCCAGGGTATGGAATCCGGCGATCACCGGCCGGAGCGCCAGCGACAGGAAGCGCGCCAGATAGGCCACCAGGATGATCCAGACCGTTCCGTACAGGGTCGCGTCGAGCAGCGGCAGCGGGCGGATGAACACCAGGATCGTCGCGATGGCGAGCACCACGCCGGGCAGGGCATAGGGCAGTTCCGCCAGCAGGTTCAGCACCCGGAGCACCCGGCTCCGGCGCCAGACGACGAAATATGCCAGCGGGACGGCGACGCAGACCAACGCCGCCGACGCTCCCCCCGCCAGCAGGATCGAGTTGCGGAACGCCCTGCTGGTCGCGTCGTGGACCAGCAGCACATGCAGGTAGTTCGCCAGGGTCACGGACGCGGCGTCGAGCGGCGCCCCGTAGACGCGCACCAGCGACGTGGCGACGAGCGCCGCCAGAGGCACCACCACGATCATCGCGATCACCAGCCAGCATGCCGCCTCGACCGCCGGGCGCAGGGTGCCGAGCCGGTAGTCGAGCGGCCGGGCCGAAGCGCCGGCGGTGCGGACGTCGCGCCGGCTCAGCAGCCAGCCCTGGAGCGCCACCCCGGCGAAGGCGATCAGGCCGACCAGCACCGACAGCACCGCGACGTCGGACAGCACCGCCGGCCCGAATCCGGCCAGCCTCTGGTAGATCAGCGTCGGCAGCACGGTGATCCCCGCCGGGATGCCCAGCAGGGCGGGGATGCCGAAATTCCCGATGGAGGACACGAAGGCCAGGGCCGAGCCCGCGATCAGCGACGGGGCCGCCAGCGGCAGCACCACGGTCGCCAGCACCCGCCAGCGGCCGGCTCCCGCCGCCTGGGCGGCCTCGACCAGTTCGCGCGGGATCGCCCTCAATCCGGCACGCAGGGCCAGGAACACCAGGGCCGACTGCTCGATGCCCATCAGCAGGATGATGCCGCCCCTGCCGTAGAGCGGGTTCGGCGTGCCGGGCGGCGGTGCCATGCCCAGGGTCTTCAGCAGGGCGCTCGACGGGCCGAACAGGTGGATCCAGGACAGCGCCGTGATCTGCGGCGGGATCATCAGCGGCAGCATGAAGCAGAACACGAGGACCGGCTTGCGGCGCAGGTCGGTCAGCCCGACCAGCAGCGCGAAGGCTCCGCCCAGGGCCACCGCCAGCGCGGTCGCCCCAGGCTGAGGGTCAGGCTGTTGCCGGTCGCCCTCCAGGTCGCGGGAGATGACATCACGCGGGTCAGGATATCGGCCGCTTCGCCGCCGCGCGGCGCCAGCGCCTCCGCGACGAGGCGGGCCATGGGAAGCACCGACACGACGCCGACCAGGAGCGTCAGCACCGCCAGCATCACGGCGTCCGGCCGCAGCATCCGGCGGCCGGGCAACTCCTGAGCGGATCGGACGGCCATCAGCCGCCGAACAGGTCGGCGAAGGCCATCTTGTTGGCTTGGTCCTCGGCCAGCGCCTTGGCGCTGTCGAGCGGCAGCACCTTGATCCCGGTCAGGCGGGGGAAGCCCTTGGGCGGCTCCACGTCGGGATGCGCCGGCAGGAAGCCCTGCGCCGACGCCAGTTCCTGGCCCTCGCGCGACAGCAGGAAGGAGACGAAGGCCTGCGCCGCCTCGGGGTTGCGCGCGGTCGACAGGATCGCCACCGGCTCCGACACGGCGCTGACGCCGTCGGCGGGAAAGACGAACTCGACCGGCGCTCCCTTCAGGTTCTCGCGGATCGGGAGATAGTCGATCAGCACGCCGTAGAGCTTCTCGCCGCCGGCCACCGCCGTCATCACGCCGCCGTTGCCCCGGACAGCCACCGCGCCGTTGGCCTGCAACGCCTTGAAGTAATCCAGGCCCAGGCCCGGCACGTCCTTGAGCGTCGCCAGGTGGATCGCCGCGGCGCCGGAATAGAGCGGGCTGGGCATGCTGACCAGGTTCCTGGCCTCCGGCTTCAGCAGGTCGGCCCAGGAGGTTGGCTTCATCTTGGCGTTTTTGTTGTACGCGATGCCGGTGGTGATCAGCTTGGTGCCGAAATAGGTCAGGTCGGGGTCGTACAGGTTCGCCTGGTAATCGCCGACGGGCGCCTTCTCGAACCTGGCGAGACGGTTGTCCTGCTTCAGGCTTTCCATGGTGACCGCGTCGGCGATCAGCAGGACGTCCGGCTGCGGCGACCCGGCCTGGAACTCGGCGCGCAGGCGGTTCATCAGGTCGGTGGTGCCGCTGCGGGTCCACTCGACCTCGACGCCGGGATGCAGCTTCTTGAACTCGTCAACCGTCTGCTGCGCGTCGGCCTCGAGCTGCGAGGTGTACAGCACCAGCTTGCCGGACGCGGCGGAGGCCGCCGGCGTCCAGAATGTGGCGGCGACCGCGCCGAGCAGGCCGGCCGCGGCGCCGAGATACGTCTTCATTCCCTGTCTCCAACCTTCGTCTTGATTGATCTAGAAAGGTTTGAGACGGGACCATGGCCCAGATGCATGACGCCGCGGCGTCGCTTTCATGAAGGATCGGTTACAGTTCCGCTGCCCGGGCAAGCAATCTCAGGACGTCGGGATGTGCCGCATGGCCTGGCGGGCCCACAGGTTTTCCGCCTCGTCCAGCAGGTTCGCCGCGTCGTGCAGCAGGCTGTGGGTGCGCAGGATGTCGGCTTCGTGCCGCATGATCAGCTGGTCGACGCGCTCGGCGAGATCCGCGCCGGGCGTCGCCATCGAGACGCGCAGGCCGTGCAGACGGACAAAGCCGCGGGCGATCCGGTCGCTTTCCGCCCTGAGCAGTTCCAGCCGGTCGCGCAGTTCACCCAATCGGTCGCGATGGACCGACTGTGTTTCGGGTTCGGGTTCCAGGGTGAAGGTATCGGGTGCCATGGTGCCGGTCTCACGGAGAAAGCGGGGCGGGGAGAACGGGGATACCATGCCAGTTATGGTTAAAATCAATCTTAAGGCGTGAAGCGCGCCTGTGGGACATTGTTGTGACATGCCCCGAAACGCGTCCGGGCGCCGTGCTTCCCGGGGAAGCACGGCGCCCGGATCGAGGGGAGCCTTACTTCGTGGCTTCGTTCAGATAAGCGATCAGGTTCTTCAGATCGTCTTCCTTCTTGACGCCGGCGTAGGCCATCTTGTTGCCGGCGATGAAGCCCTTGGGATCGGCCAGGTACTTCGCGAGGTTCTCGTCGTTCCAGGTGAGATTGGCGTTCTTCATCGCCGGAGAATAGGCGAAGCCCTCCACGGTGCCCGACTGGCGGCCCATCAAGCCGTGCAGGGACGGACCCACGCCCTTCTTGCCGGCCTCCAGGCTGTGGCAGGCCTTGCAGGCCCGGAAGACCTTCTCGCCGTCGGCGGCACTCTGCGCCGATGCGGTGGACGCACCCGCCATCAGGGCGATGCCGGCCACCAGGCCGAACAACACTTGCTTCTTCATTCCGTGATTCCTTGTGGATTATGACCAGCTACGGCCGGCACTCTGGAGAGTGCCGGCAATTTACACGAATGAACCATGAATCCGAGCGGCCAATCAGCCGCAGGCCGCGACCGCCCGCTTGGCCATGACCTTGACGAGGCTGGCCCTGTACTCGGCGCTGGCGTGGATGTCGGCGTTCAGGCCGTCGGCATCCACGGTCAAAGCGTCCAACGCCGCCGGGTCGAGGCCGCCGGCCAGGGCCTGCTCGGCTTCGGTCCAGCGGTACACGGACGGCGCGGCGCCGGTGACCGCCACCCGGACCTGCCCGCCGACCTCCGCGACGAACACGCCGACCGTGGCGTAGCGGCTGGCCGGGTTGGGGAACTTGACGTAGGCCGCCTTGCCCGGCTTCGGGAAGGCCACCGCCGTCACGATCTCGTCGGGCTCCAGCGCCGTCTCGAACATGCCGGTGAAGAAGTCCTCCGCGGCGATCTTCCGCGTCGTGGTGTGGACGGTGGCGCCGAGCACGACCAGCGCCGCGGGGTAGTCGGCCGACGGGTCGTTGTTGCAGATCGACCCGCCGAGGGTGCCGCGGTTGCGCACCTGGGCGTCGCCGATCCCCTCCGCCAGCTTCGCCAGCGCCGGGATCAGCCGCTGGACCACCGCGCTCGCCGCGACCTCGGCGTGCGGCGTCGTGGCGCCGATCACCAGGGTGTCGCCGTCCTCCCGGATGCCGCGCAGCTCGGCCACGGCGCCCAGGTCCACCACGTCGCTCGGCTGGGCCAGGCGCTGCTTCAGCGTCGGGATCAGCGTCTGGCCGCCCGCCAGGATCTTGGCGTCCTCGTTGCCGGAAGCGAGCCGGGCGGCTTCGGCCAGGGTCGTCGGGCGGTGATACTCGAATGCGTACATGCTGCTTTCCTCCCCGGTCGCTTTATTCGGCCGCCAGCGGGACCGAGGCGCCCTGGATGGCGCGCCAGACCCGTTCCGGCGTCGCCGGCATGTCGATATGTCCGATGCCCAGATCGGCCAGCGCGTCCACCACGGCGTTCATGACCGTGGCGCTGCCGCCGATCGCACCCGCCTCGCCGCAGCCCTTGACCCCCAGGGGGTTGTGGGTGCACGGCGCCTCCTCGTGGTACTGCACGATGAAGCTCGGGACATCGTCCGCCCGGGGCATGCAGTAATCCATGTAGGAGCCGGTCAGGAGCTGACCAGTGTCCGGATCATAAACGCAGTTTTCCAGCAGGGCCTGGCCGATGCCCTGGACGATGCCGCCATGGACCTGGCCCTCGACCACCATCGGGTTGATCACCCGGCCGAAATCGTCCACCGCCACGAACTTCTCGATCCTGACGACGCCGGTCTCCGGGTCGATCTCGACTTCGGCGATCTGGGTCCCGTTGGGATATGTGAAGTTCTTCGGATCGTAGAAGGCCTGCTCGTCCAGCCCGGGCTCCAGCTCGTCGAGCGGGAAATTATGCGGCACATAGGCCGACAGGGCCACGTCGCCGATGCCGAGGCTCCGGTCGGTGCCGGCCACGGTGAAGCGGCCCCGGTCGAAGACGATGTCGGTCTCCGCCGCCTCCAGCATGTGCGCCGCGATCTTCTTCGCCTTGTTGACGACCTTGTCCATCGCCTTGACGATGGCCGAGCCGCCGACCGCCAGCGACCGGGAGCCGTAGGTGCCCATTCCGAACGGCACCTTCGAGGTGTCGCCATGGACGATCTCGACGTTCTCGATCGGGATGCCGAAGCGGTCGGAGACGAGCTGCGCGAAGGTTGTCTCGTGGCTCTGCCCGTGGCTGTGGGAGCCGGTGAAGACGGTCACCGAACCGGTGGGATGGAAGCGCACCTCGCCGGACTCGTACAGCCCCGCGCGGGCTCCCAGGGCGCCCGCCACATTGCTGGGCGCGATGCCGCAGGCCTCGATGTAGCTGGCGAGGCCGATGCCCCGCAGCTTGCCCCGGGCCTTCGCCTCCGCCTTGCGGGCCGGGAAGCCCTTGTAGTCGATCAGCTCAAGCGCCTGGTCCAGGTTCTTCTCGAACAACCCGCAATCGTACTGCAACGCGACCGGCGTGTCGTACGGCATGGCTGATGGCGGGATGAAGTTGCGCCGCCGCAGCTCGGTCTTGTCGATGCCCATCTCGCGCGCCGCGTTCTCGACGATGCGCTCGATCAGGTAGCAGGCCTCCGGCCGCCCGGCGCCGCGATAGGCGTCCACCGGCACGGTGTGGGTGAACACCGCCTTGACCTCGGCATAGATCGCCGGGGTCGAGTACTGCCCGGCCAGCAGGGTCGCGTACAGGTATGTCGGGATGGACGGCGCGAAGGTGGACAGGTACGCCCCCATGTTCGCCAGCGTTCGGACCCGCAGCCCCAGGAACTTGCCGTCCGCGTCCAGCGCCAGCTCCGCGTGGGTGACGTGGTCGCGCCCGTGGGCGTCGGACACGAAGCTTTCCGACCGCTCCGCCACCCACTTGATCGGGCGCCCGATCTTCCGCGACGCCCAGGTGACGATCGCCTCCTCGGCATAGTGGTAGATCTTGGAGCCGAAGCCGCCGCCGACATCCGGGGCGATGACCCGCAGCTTGTGCTCGGAATGCCCAGCACGAAGGCGCCCATCAGCAGTCGGATGACGTGCGGGTTCTGGCTGGTCGTCCACAGGGTGTAGTCGCCGGTGGCGCGGTCGTACTCGCCGATCGCCGCCCGGGGCTCCATCGCGTTGGGCACCAGCCGGTTGTTGATCAGGTCCAGCTTGGTGACATGGGCGGCCTTGGCGAAGGCGGCGTCGGTCGCTGCCTTGTCGCCCAGGTGCCAGTCGTAGCAGACGTTGCCGGCGGCCTGCTCGTGGACCAGGGGCGCACCGTCCCTGAGCGCGGCGGGAGAGGTGGTGACGGCCGGAAGCTCGTCGTAGTCCACCATGATCAGCTCGGCGGCGTCCTTGGCCTGGTCCCGGCTCTCGGCGATCACCACCGCGACTTGGTCGCCGACATGGACGACCTTGTCCAGCACCAGCGGCGGATGCGGCGGCTCGACCATCGGGCTGCCGTCCTTGGAATGGATCAGCCAGCCGCAGGGCAGGCCGTTGACCTTGTCGGCCGCGATGTCCTGCCCGGTGAAGACCGCGACGACGCCGGGCGCCGCCAGCGCCGCCGAGGTGTCGATGCCCTTGATCCGCGCGTGGGCATAGGGCGAGCGCAGGATATAGGCGTGGGTCTGGTTCGGCCGGTTGATGTCGTCGGTATAGGTCCCCTGGCCGGTCAGGAAGCGGAAGTCCTCGCGGCGCCTGACGGAGGCGCCGATGCCGGTGACGTTGCCGGTGGCGGGAGAGTTCGACATGGTTGCTGCCCCTTCCTCATTCCGCTGCCCGGGGAACGTCGGCGCGCATCGCCTCCGCCCCGCCAGCACGGCCTTGACGATGTTGTGGTATCCGGTGCAGCGGCAGATGTTGCCCTCCAGCCCCTCGCGGACGGTCTTCTCGTCCAGGCGCCCGTGGGTCTGCGCCAGGTCCACGGCGCTCATGACCATGCCGGGGGTGCAGTAGCCGCACTGCAGGCCGTGGTGCTCGCGGAACGCCGCCTGCATCGGGTGCAGCGTGCCGTCGGCCGCGGCCAGTCCCTCGATCGTGGTGACTTCCGTGCCCTCGGCCTGGACCGCCAGCATGGTGCAGCTCTTGACCGAGCGGCCGTCCACGTGGATGACGCAGGCGCCGCACTGGCTGGTGTCGCAGCCGACATGGGTGCCGGTCAGGCCGAGATGCTCGCGCAGCAGCTGCACCAGCAGCGTGCGCCCCTCTACCTCGCGCGTCACGGACTTCCCGTTGACGCTCAGTGTTACCTTAGTGGGCATTTCTGAGCCTTTCCTCGCTAGGTTTTTTATTGCCAAGGCTTGTTATTGATTGGGACCCGGACGAACCGAACCCGGCCGATCAGCTGCCGGCGATCGTATAGAGGATGACGGTGAAAGCGATCACGGCAAGGGCAACCATACCGACCAGGCGGAGATCTACCGGTTCATCGCCGGCGGCCCGGGGCTCCGCCGGACCGGCCGACGCGAAGGCGGCCATGGCGGCCGGCTGCGCCGCCATCTGGCCGCCCGGAACCGCGGCCGGCGCCGGCGCGGGAGCCGACTCGGGCCGTCCCTCCGGAGCCGCCGCCGGCTCTCCGGCGTCCTGCGGCCCTCCCACCACCTCGCTGAACTTGGCGAAGAAATCGTCGGCCATCTTGCGCGCCGTCCCGTCGATCAGCCGGGAGCCGATCTGGGCCAGCTTGCCGCCGACCTGGGCGTGGGCGGTGTATTCCAGGACCGTGGCGCCGTCGCCGTCCGGCATCAGCTTGACGGCGGCGCCGCCCTTGCCGAACCCGGCGGCCCCGCCGGTCCCTTCGCCGCTGATCGTGTATCCGTTGGGCGGGTCGATGTCGCTGAGCGTGACCTTCCCAGCGAACTTGGCCTTCACCGGCCCCACCTTGGCGGTGACCTTCGCCGTCATCTCGGTGTCGGACTGCTTCTCGATCTCTTCGCAGCCGGGGATGCATTGTTTCAGGATGGCCGGATCGTTCAGCGCGGCCCAGACCTCTTCGCGCGGCGCCGTGACCCGGTAGCTGCCGGACATGTCCATGGAGTGGTTCCTCCCGGTCCCGATTTTTCTTGGATGCAGACTAATTGTCGCAGGAGAGTGCGGCACATTAGACTTTCGATCAAGAGCCTGGCTATCGGGGCCAGGGGGGCCGGGAGGGAACCGGTCAGTCCGCCAGGTCGAAGCGCAGGGTGTAGTTGTCCAGCGTTCCGGGCAGCGGTGCGCCGGGGTCGATCCGCCCCGGCTCCTTCAGGCCGACCCGGCGGCCGTCCAGCAGGGCCGCCAGCATCGCGCTGCCCAGCATGGGAACCAGGTCGCGGGCGGGGCAGATCGCCGGACCGCCGCTGAAGGGGATCAGCGGCCAGCCGCCCTGCCGCACGCCGTCCATCCACAGGTCGGGGGTGAAACGGTCGGCGTAGGGCAGGTTCTCGTCGTCGCGGTGGAAGAAGGGGGCGAAGATGAACACGCTGGTGTTTTTCGGCATGGTGCCGGTGTCCCACTGCGTCTCGCCGGTGGTCTCCCGCAAAACGGCCGGCGTCGTCGGCCACAGCCGCAGCGACTCGAGGATGCAGGCGCGCAGGAACGGCAGGTCCCGGCGTCCTTCGGTTCCAGCATCCCCGATCTCCCGCCGCGCCCGGTCGGCCTGGTCCGGATGCGAGGCCAGCAGCGCCAGGGCCCTGAAGGTCGCCATGCCTCCGGGATCGAAGGCGAAGAACCAATGCGCCACCTGATGGGCCGGCGCCGTGTCCGCCGTCTGCGGCGTGGCGGCGATGACCGCGGCCAGGCTGCCGGGTTCGGCCCGCGCCAGATGTCCCTCCAGCCGTTGGTAGAAGCGGTCGCGGAGCCCCTTGCGCTGGGGCCGCAGGAACGCCCAGTTGCCCGCCGCGCGCAGCCGGGCCAGCATGTCGGTCAGGTCCTCGTCGTTCCGCGCCGCGTCGCCCAGCACCACCCGGCGGACCACGTGGTGCCACGACGCGGTGAAGTCGTCCCAGGCCAGCACGCCGCGGGAGCGCGCCGTTTTCAGCAGGTCCTCCGCTTCCTCGCCGACGACCGCGACGAACCGCTCGCCCATCCGGTGGACCGGACAGCCGCTGTCCAGCACCTGCTCGTTGAACCGGCGGCGGTCGGCCCGTTTCGGCCCGTGGGAGATCAGCGAGGCGTGCGGCTCCAGATGGGTCAGCGCGGCGCGCTTCTCCGCGCTGGCCGGGGCGAAGGGCTCGGGCGCGTTGTCGAGCACGCGGTGAACGTCGTCAGGCGACAGGATGATCGCCTGCGACCGGCCGGGAATGGCCAGCATCAGCGGCCCCGGACCGTACTTGGCCCGCAGCCGCTGCATCCGCCGGACCGCCCGCCGGTCCAGCCCCAGCCGCTCCGCCAGCCCGACCACCTTCGGCCTCCGGATGATGACTCCCTTCGAGATCGTCGGAAGGACGATTTCCGCGACGGCGGCCATGGTGTCCCGAAGGCTTGCCCTCGGCAGCGGGCCCGGCTTGGCGGCGATATCGGCGGACATGGATTTCCCTCGTGCTGTACCCTGCTTTCCCAACCCTTCCTTATGCCTTGGGGCGGGGCATGGTTCCGTGGGGGTGCTGGGAAATCCGACCGCTTACCGCCGGTCATCGGTTCCGGCAACCCTCACGGGCGTCCGCTTCTCACAACTCCGTGGATCCGCTGCCGTTCGATGCCGAGATCGCGCAGCATCGCGTCGTCCATGGCCGAGAGGTGCTGTTCCAGCCGGCGGTTGGCCCGCTCCCGGGTCAGGCGCCGGAAGGCGGTGCTGATCTTCCGGGACAGATAAGCCAGGAACCGTCCGGCGTGGCCGGCTGCGGGCACCAGCGTCTGATGCGAGGTGAACATACGAGTCCCTCCGGTTTTATTAATCAGTCATTATCCATGAGCCCGCGGATCATGGGGTGCGAGGGTCCCGGCGACTGTGAACCCGCTTACACACACCCGTATTTTCTCCACTTCCTTGCCGGCATTCCGGTTCGGGTCCGCCGCTTAGACTTTGGTCTAACGCCGCACCCGGGGCAGCACCCTTGGCAGAACCGTTCCCGGGGAGGTAATTTTATGCCAGCACGGGCGGCGCAGGCGGGGAGATCCGTTGGATCGCTCCCGCCACCCGTCCGCAGCCAGGGGAAAGGCGGAGAAATTCAAATGGCCAAGGGGCCTCGCACCGGCCGCGTCGGCGGTCGGACCTCGCGCGTGCCGGCTCGCAAGCACCTGGACGACCTGGTGAAGGCGGCACCTCTGCCGCCTCCCGCCGAGGTGGTGCCCCCGGTGCCGGTCCAGCCGTCGGGCGCCGTGGGCCGGGCCGCCATCGACGCGCGGTCCCCGCGCCTGCGCCGGGGCATGAGCCACGCCCTCGACCCCCGCCAGGCCGCCCGCGACCTTTACGAGGCCGTCGGCCAGCCCGATATCGCCTTCGTCCTGGTGTTCTGCTCTCCCCAGTACGATCTGGAACAGCTCGGCCCAGCGCTGGCCGAGCTGTTCGGCGACACCCTGGTGATCGGCTGCACCACGGCGGGCGAGATCACGCCGGTCGGCTACATGACCGGCTCGATCACCGGGGTCAGCTTCCCGCGCAGCGATTTCTCCGCCGTGGCCGAGCGGATCGACGACCTGGAAGGGTTCGAGATAGCCCATGCCGATGCCCTGGTGCGCAGCCTGTCCGCCCGCCGCAATACCGCCCTGGAGAATGCCGCCGCCGACGACCGCGAGCCCGCCGCCGGCAAGAGCTTCGCCCTGCTGCTGATCGACGGGCTGTCCGTCCGGGAGGAGCTGGTGGTCAGCTCGATCTACTCGGCGCTCGGCGACATCCCGCTGTTCGGCGGGTCGGCCGGGGACGACCTGAAGTTCACCCGGACCTGGATCCTCCACGACGGCGGATTCCGCAGCAATGCCGCCGTCCTGGTGCTGGTCGACACGGTGCGCCGCTTCACCGTCTTCCGCACCGAGCATTTCGTCAGCTCCGACCGCAAGATGGTGGTGACGGAGGCCGATCCGGCCCGCCGTATCGTGACGGAGATCAATGCCGAGCCCGCCGGGCGGGAGTATGCCCGGATGGTCGGGCTGGAAGGCGAGCCGCTGACCCCGATGATCTTCGCCGCGTATCCCGTCGTGGTGCGGGTCGGAGGCGAATACCATGTGCGATCGATCCAGAAGGTCAATGACGACGAGAGCCTCACCTTCTTCTGCGCCATCGACGAGGGCATCGTGCTGACCGTCGCGGAGGGCGTGGACCTCGTCCAGAACCTGGAGAGCCTGTTCAGCCGGCTGCACGAGGATGTCGGCGAGCCGGAACTGATCCTGGGCTGCGACTGTATCCTGCGCAGCCTGGAGATGGAGCAGAAGCAGATCAAGCACCTGGTTTCCAAGGTGCTCGCCCGCAACAACGTGATCGGGTTCTGCACCTACGGAGAGCAGTTCAACGCGATGCATGTCAACCAGACCTTCACCGGCGTCGCCATAGGTGCGCGATGCGAGTCCTGACCCTCCCGTCCCCGGCCTCCGAGCCGGGGCAGACGCCGGAACAGCAGCGCATCGCCGAGCTGGAACGCGAGAACCGGAAGCTGCGCCGCATCAACAAGGTCCTGATGGACCGGGTCGAGCGCAGCATGGATTTCCAGGGCAGCGCCTTCTCGCTGTTCCAGACCGCCATCGTGCTGGAGACCAAGGTCCGCGAGCGCACGCTGGAGCTGGAGCGGACGCTCCGCGAGCTGGAGCGCTCCAACCGCGACCTCGCCCGCGCCAAGGAGATGGCGGAGACGGTGCAGGCCCGGCTGGCCGAGGCGATCGAGTCGGTCAACGAGGGCTTCGCCCTGTTCGACGGCGACGACCGGCTGGTCATGTGCAACAGCAAGTACCTGGCCTTCTGGCCGGCCTTCGACGGCCGGATCCTGCCCGGCATCACGTTCGACGAGATCGCCCGGCTGGCGGTGGAGACCCGGTCGGTGCAGGACGCCCGGGACGGCGGTCAGGGCTGGTTCCACCAGCGCATGGTACAGCACCGCAACCCCCAGGGTCCCTATGTCCACGCGCTGGCCGACGGCCGCTGGATGCAGGTCAACGAGCGGCGCACCCGCGACGGCGGCGTGGTCGGCGTCTATACCGACATCACCGACCTGAAGCGCGACGAGACCCGCCGGAGAGAGCAGGAGCTGGCGGAGAAGACGGTGCTGCTCCAGGCCACCCTGGACAACATCGCCCAGGGCGTCGCGGTCTATGACAAGGACCTGAACCTGGTCGCCTGGAACGACAATTTCGCCCATTTGCTCGACCTGCCGCCCGATGTGGTGCGGCACGGCGCGACATACCAGGACTTCGTCCGGCACAACACCGGTCTCGGCTGGGCGGGTCTCAGCGGCATGGCGATGTCCTACCAGGACCTGGCGGAACGGCCCCTGGCGCTGGAGGAGGAATGGCAGGGCAGGGTGCTCGACATCCGGCGCACGGTCATGCCCGGCGGCGGCTTCGTCAACACCTACACCGACATCACCGCGCGCAAGCGGAACGAGGAGGCTCTGCGCGACAGCGAGCGGCGCATCCGCACCATCACCGACGCGATGCCGGCCCTGATCGCCTATGTGGACAGCGACCAGCGCTTCCGCTTCGTCAACAAGCCCTACGAGGACTGGTTCAACCGCCCGCGGGAGGAGATCGACGGCCAGCCCATGTGGGTGGCGCTGGGCCGGGCCCATTACGAGCAGCGCCGGCCCAACGTGCTGGCGGCGCTGGCCGGGCAGGAAGTCACCTTCGAGATGGAGCTTCCGGCCGAGAACGGCGCCGTCCGCTACGCGCTCGCCACATACATCCCCCATTTCGGCGAGAACGGCGAGGTCGTGGGCTATTTCGCCCTGATCCAGGACATTACCGAGCGCCGCATGGTCGCCGAGGCGCTGAAGGAGTCGAAGGAAAGCCTGGAGCGCCGCGTGGACGAGCGCACCGCCGCCCTGATGGCGCTCAACGGCAAGCTCCACCAGGAGATCGCCGAGCGCAAGCAGATCGAGGAGGCGCTTCGGGTCGCCAAGGCCGACGCCGAGCAGGCCAACCTGTCCAAGACCAAGTTCCTGGCGGCGGCCAGCCACGACCTGCTGCAACCCCTCAACGCCGCCCGCCTGTTCGTCTCGGCGCTCAGCGACCTGGAGCAGACGCCCCAGAACGCCTTGCTGATCGACAATACCGACGTGGCGCTGGCGGCGGTCGAGGACCTGCTGGGAGCCCTGCTCGACATCAGCAAGCTGGACGCCGGCGTCGTCCAGGCGGAGCCCAGCGCCTTCCCGATCGAATCCCTGCTGGGCGCCATGGCGACCGAATACGTGGCCCAGGCGAAGGAGCGCAACCTGGAGTTCTGCGTCGTGTCGAGCAGCGCCGTCGTCCACAGCGACATCCGGCTGCTCCGCCGCATCCTCCAGAACTTCCTCAGCAACGCCATGCGCTACACCCGCACCGGCCGCGTGCTGCTTGGCTGCCGGCAGGTTTCGGGCCGCCTGCGCATAGAGGTCTGGGACACGGGGCCGGGCATCCCCGAGGACAAGCTGGCCGAGATCTTCGAGGAGTTCCGCCGCCTGGGCAACGACCAGAACGCCCGCGACCGCGGCATGGGCCTGGGGCTCGCGATCGTCGAGCGTGTCGCCCGAATGCTCGACCACCGCATCGGCGTCCGCTCGGTTCCCGGCCGGGGATCGGTCTTCTCGGTGACGGTGCCGCTCGGCGAGCGCGGCCGCACCGCCCGCCCGCCCCAACCGGCCCCCGCCGCCGTGACCAACCGGCTCGCCGGTTCCCTGGTGCTGGTGATCGACAACGAGCGCAGCATCCTGTCCGGCATGACCGCCCTGCTGGAGGGCTGGCGCTGCACGGTCGTGACCGCCACGACGGGGTGCGAGGCCATCGGCATCCTGGACGGGATGGAGCGCGCGCCGGACATCGCCATCGCCGACTACCACCTGGAGGACGGCGCCACCGGCGTCGCAGAACTCCAGCGCGTCGCCCGCCACTGCGGCAACCCCATCCCCAGCCTGATCATCACCGCCAATCGCCTGCCCGAGGTCCAGGAAGAGGTCAACGCCAGCGGCTTCCAACTCCTCAACAAGCCGGTGAAGCCGGCACAGCTGCGGTCCCTGATGACGAGCATGCTGAGCTGAGGGGGAGAGCGGAACCGTCCCGGACCGGCCGCGAAGCCGTTCTCGCCGGACCGGATCAGCCATCGTTCCGCCCGGCTCGCCGTAGGTCGGCCTCGGCCGAAGGCCGACGCCGACACCGCGGCCGGAGCGTTGGAGCGGGACATCGACGTTCGGCCCTGGCGGGCGAAAAGCGGTCCATGGAGCTGGCGGGTCCGGCCTGACTGGACACCCTTTATTTGGCTGCCATTCCCCTGAGGGAATCCCTGAAACGCCGAACATCATCAGCGATCTCCCGCAGAGCCGGTTCAGCCGCGGAGCCGAAGCGGGCGAGGAGATCGTCGTAGGCGGCGAGTGCGTCCTTGCTGCGTCCGAGTTGGCCGAGGGTGAAGCCCTTGTTATAGAGCGCCAGGGCGACCGGTTCGCGCAGCGCCGGCTCGGCCGCGGAACCGAAGCGGGCGAGGAGATCGTTGTAGACGGTGAGTTCGTCCTGGCCGCGTCCGAGTTTGCCGAGGGTGACACCCTTGCCGAAGAGAGCTCCTGCAACTTGGGCGAGGTGATCCGGATGCTGCGATGTTCCCGGTCTGTCAGCGACTTCCGTAAAGGCGCCCATCGCCTCGTCCAGCTTTCCCAAATGGATTTGACATATCCCCCAATGGTTCTTTGCCTCGGCCCATTCCTGGTCGGAACTGGATGCATCAATCGCTTTTTCGTTGCAGAACAATGCTCTCGCGTAATCGGGAGTGCCTGCGCTCATGAGGCTCTTTGCCTCGTTGATCCAATAGTCGAATGTGGGCTCGACGGTGGGGAACGACCCGCGCTAAAAATTGACGACGCCGTTTCAGTGACTGGGTCGAGCATCGAAGATCCGCGTGCCGTCTTGTGATGATCCCGAAGCCAGCTTGCCAGATGGACTTCGAGAGCATCAATGAAGTCAGCGCTTTGGCTGTACTGCCGAAACAGGTATCGTTTGTCGTCTTCGATCCACCTCTTGAAGTCCAGAACCGCCTTCAACTGTGGCCCCGGATCGTTCCGCCGGCTTTGGTCCACGTCCTTGAAGAAGAGCGCAATGTTGTAGATCTTGGCAGCCCGGTACAGCTCCTCCGCAAGCGCGAATTCCTCCTCGGTGCCCGAGCTGAAGGTCGGCCCGGTTGGCGATCCCCAGCGGTCATGAAGCACGAACACGGCGTAGTCGCACTGTTTGAGGTCCTCGTTGATCAATTCCTGCGGGCGCCCGACGCCGGCGGTCGTATCTTCCCATCCGACGGGATGGAACATGACGTCATGAGGTCCGGCATGCACGATCGAATACCGGTCGAGCAATTGTTTAAAGCTCTTGCGCTCCTCTTCCAATCCACCGGGCGACCCGATGAAGACGCGGTACTGGGTGATCGATCTTGGCACCGCGCTATCCTTGCCCTATGCCGGTATTCACTTCGTCGTGGGTTTTCCGTTGACGGCCGTGGGCCAGCAGGATAGCCAAGAAGGATCGCAGGTGGAACAGCGATCTACCCCTTAAGATATGGGAAGCCGAGGGGCGGCTGGACCGACTGCCCCAGGACCGTCCCATGCCATTCTTTCAGCGGGGCAGGAGAGGATCTCCCGGGGCGTGCATCCGGGGATACGTTGCGTCGATCACCGCCAACCGCCAACCGCCTGCCCGAAGTCCAGAAGGGAGGTCGACGCCAGCGGCTTTCAACTCCTCGGCAAGCCGGTCACCCCGTCCCGTCGTCCGGCATCATCCCCGTCCGCAGATACTCGTATGCCCGCCACCGCTCGTCGTGCGGCATCCGGGCGCGGCGCAGCGGTTCGGCTTCGACGAACAGCATGCGGCGGCGGAGGCCAGGGGGCTTTCGACCAGCAGGATCGGCTTCTCCCAGCTCCATCAAGGATCCTCCGGATGGATCCGGGCCGGGAGGCTCAGGCTGCCTTGATGCTGGCGAGGAAGCGCTCGACCTCGCCGCGAAGCATTTCGGACTGTTGGGCCAGCTGGCCCGCCGCGCTGCGCACCTGGTTGGCGGCGGCTCCGGTCTGGTCCGACGCCTGGGTCACTTGCCCGACATTGGCGGAGACCTCCTGGGTACCGGCGGCTGCCTGGGTGACGTTGCGCGAGATTTCGCCGGTCGCCGAGGTCTGTTCCTCGACCGCCGCCGCGATCGTGATGGTGATGTCGTTGATCTGGCGGATGGTGCCGCCGATCCCCTCGATGGCGCCCACGGCTCCGGTCGATGCCGTCTGCATGTTGGTGATATGGGACGATATCTCGTCGGTCGCCTTGGCGGTCGCGGTCGCGAGGTTCTTCACCTCCGAAGCGACGACCGCGAAACCTTTCCCCGCCTCCCCGGCGCGGGCCGCCTCGATCGTGGCGTTCAGGGCCAGCAGGTTGGTCTGGTTGGCGATATTCGAGATCAGATCGACCACTTCGCCGATCTTGTGGGCCGCCTCGGCAAGGCCCTGGACCGTACCGTTGGTTTGCTCCGCCTGCTGCACGGCTGCATTGGCGATGCCGGTGGAGCGGGTGACCTGACGCGCGATTTCCTGAAGCGAGCCGGACATTTCCTCCGCGGCCGCGGCGACCGTCTGGACATTGGCCGAGGTCTGTTCAGCTGCGGCGGCCGAGGCGGTGACCTGCCGGCTGGTTTCCTCCGCGATGGCGGCCATGCTCTGCGCCGTGCTGTCCAACTCGGTGGCGGCCGCGCTCACCGTCCGCAGGATGCCGGTGACGCCCTGGTCGAAGTTCCGGACCAGCATGTCGATCTCGGCGACCCGGCGTTCCTTGGCGCTGCGCTCCTCGGCCTGAGCCGCTTCCAGGCGCTCCCGCTCGATCGCATTGTCCTTGAAGACCAGCAGGGCGTCCGCAAGGGCGCCGATTTCGTCATGGCGGTCCGTGTAGGGCACTTCGCCCGAAACGTCGCCCCGGGCCACGCGCCGCATGGCTTCCACGATGCCGCGGATCGGGCTCGTGACACGACGGCGAACGATCCTCATCCCGGCGATGGCGAGAACGATCGCGACCACGAATATAGCCCCGTTGACGATCAGCGTGGTTGCCGCCGCCGCCTCCTTCTGCGCGGCATGCCGGTTCATTTCATCGAGCGCCACGTTGGCCACCGCGTCCAGATCGGATTGCGACCTGTCGGCGATGATGTTCAGCTCGTCCAGGCGAATGGGCAAATCCTGCCCGGCGCCGATGGCGGTCAGGACGGCTTCGCGCTTCTGCAGATAATCGTTCATGTAGCTGCGCTCAGCCGCGGCTACCGCGGCTTTGATCGGTTCGAGCGCGCCGGGGCGCTGTGCGGCCTCCTTGAGCATCCGCCACGCCGTGTCCAGCCGACCGCGGACAAGCGCCATTTGGAGCCGGTCCTCTGGGGTGATCCCCTGCTTCGCTACGGCGCTGTCGAACATCACGCGGATGGGGGTGGATGCCTCACGTGCGATCACGGCGGCGTCCTTCACGCCGATCAGTTCGCTGAACGCGGGATCCATCGCGCGCGCCGGTTCCAACAGAACGCTGGAGATCTTGGCGAGCAGTTCCAAAGTCTTTCCCGTGGCTCCCATCCATGTGTCGATCAGTTGCTTGGGACGCTGATCGACTTCGACCTGCAAGGCAGCATCCGCATCGCGACGGAGGGTGTTCAACGTCCCCATGGCATCACGGACCTCGACCTCACCCATGCCGGCTGCGCAAGACATCCGGGCGCAAATCGTGGCGACGACGTTCACGACATCGGCGGATTGACTGCGCCAGTGCGGCATTTTCTCTATGGTTGCCGTTTCGGCGTTGACGGGTCGCAGAAGAACCCGACGGGTGGCGCCACGTTCGAGCCGGATTGCCTGCATAGCCGTGAAGACATCATGCGAGGCCTGGGTCACCGCTTGCACGGTGCGAACTTCTGAAAAAATTCTTAAGGATTTCAGGCTATCCAAGGTAATCAGAGATATCAGAAAAACTACGACACTACAAAATAGGAGCGTCAGCATTGTATTTATGCTGAGGCTGTTTAGGGATTTCATGGCTTGTCTCCACCAGGAATCAAGGAACTGCCGAGCTCGGCTGATCAATAATTCGATGCCTGAGTGCTGCTGTTTGCCGCTCTTTGATGGAGGGCAACTGCAGGTCAGAACAGCGGTTCCCAGGGCCTCGCTCCGGTTAGGCGGTGCGAAACATCACCCTGTTCACAGTGTGGATATTGCGGGCAATCTCAAAATAATTTAATTTGAATTTTATATATATCCAATAGGATATAGTCCAATCCGGCGGGATCGATCACCGTGGGTCTGCCAAATGGAATCGGGAACCGCACCCTGGACCTGCTCGCACGGCGAGAATGATCAGCCTCGGCGAGGCGACAGCGGGACTACGGCGGAACGTTGATGCGATACACGTCAATCTCAAAGCCCGATGGCGTAAAGCCTGAAGTCGCCTTTGCTCTGGAAGGACTTCCAGGAGAACCGTCGGCGGCTCGGGTGCGCAGGTCCTGAACCATCTCAGGGGGGGAGTGGAGGCGACGCTCGCCTCCACTCCGTCCGCAAACCAGCCCCCGACCCCCCGCGTCCCTACACCGAGAAGTACTTCGCCTTCGGGTGATGCACGACGATCGCGCTGGTGCTCTGCTCCGGATGGAGCTGCGACTCGTCGCTGAGCTCCACGCCGATCTGCCCGGCGTCCAGCAGCTTCAGCAGCTGGTCCTGGTCCTCCAGCCTGGGGCAGGCCGGATAGCCGAAGCTGTAGCGGCTGCCGTGGTAGCCTTGCTGGAGCATCTTCTCCAGGTCGCGGTCGTCTTCCGCCGAGAAGCCCAGCTCGGCGCGGATGCGCTTGTGGACATACTCGGCCATGGCCTCGGCCATCTCAACGCCCAGCCCGTGCAGGTACAGGTAGTCCTGGTACCGGTTCTCGGCGAACCAGTCGCGGGCCACGTCGCTCGCCTTCTGGCCCATGGTGACAACCTGAAGCCCGATCACGTCCCGGCCGGAAGGCCCATGGGACACGTCGCGGAAGAAGTCGGCGATGCATTCGCCGTCCTCCTTGCGCTGCCGGGGCAGCGTGAACCGCGCGACCTCGCTCTTGCCGTCCTCCTGGTACAGGATCACGTCGTTGCCGTCGGCCGCGCATTTCCAGTAGCCATAGACCGCCTGGGGAACCAGGATCTCCTGTTCGGCGGCGGTCGTCAGCATCCGGTTCAGGATCGGCCGAAGCTCCTTCTTCGACCAGTCCTTGAACTGGTCCAGCGTCTTGCCGTCCTTCCGGTAACCCCACTGGAGCTGGTACAGCATCCGCTCGTTCAGGTACGGCACCAGGGTCTTCAGCGGCACCCGCCCGATCACCTGCGGCCCCCAGAACGGCGGGGTCGGCACCGCCACGCCATCGGCCAGCCGCTCGCGCCGCGCCCGCGCCGCCGCGACGTCCACCGCACCGCTCTCGGCCTCCACCGGCTGCCCCAGCTTCCGCCGCTGGTTGGTGGCGCGCCCCTGGCGCTTGGCCTGGTTGGCCGCCAGGAAGGTGTCGAACTGGCCGTTGATCACCTTGTCCATCAGCGACAGCCCGTCGAACGCGTCGCGCGCATAGGCGACCCGGCCGCCGCCATAGGCCTTGACGCAGTCATCCTCCACGTAGCCCGGGTAAGCGCGGCGCCGCCCAGCAGGACCGGCACCTCGATGCCGCCGCGGCTCAGCTCCTCCAGGTTCTCGCGCATCACCACGGTGGACTTGACCAGCAGGCCGGACATGCCGATGGCGTCGGCCTTGTGCTCCTTCGCCGCGTTCAGGATGTTGGTGA
The DNA here is from genome assembly GCF_008843145.1 of Skermanella pratensis. GTDB lineage: Bacteria > Pseudomonadota > Alphaproteobacteria > Azospirillales > Azospirillaceae > Skermanella > Skermanella pratensis. The sequence goes on from NZ_CP030265.1 coordinate 1,079,336, forward strand.
TCGGCTGCTTGATGCCCAGGTTCACCACCCGGTAGCCGTTGTTGGTCAGGATGATGTCCACCAGGTTCTTGCCGATGTCGTGGACGTCGCCCTTGACCGTCGCCAGCACGATGGTGCCCTTCTCCTGGCCCTCGACCTTCTCCATGTACGGCTCCAGGTAGGCCACCGCCGCCTTCATGGTCTCGGCCGACTGGAGCACGAACGGAAGCTGCATCTTGCCGGCGCCGAACAGCTCGCCCACCACCTTCATGCCGTCCAGCAGGAAGTTGTTGATGATCTCAAGCGGCGGATAGCTCTCCATCGCCTTCGCCAGGTCGGTGTCCAGGTCGGTCCGGTCGCCGTCGATGATGCGCTGCTTCAACCTCTCGTCGATCGCGGTTGGCCGCTCCTTCTTGACCGCCGACGCCGCCTTGCGGCCCTCGAACAGAGCGATGAAGGCGTGCAGCGGGTCGTATCCCTCGCTCCGCCGGTCGAAAATCAGGTCCTCGGCCGCCTTGACCTCGGCCTCCGGGATCTTGTGCAGCGGCATGATCTTCGAGACGTGGACGATCGCCCCGGTCATGCCGCGCTTGACCGCATGGTCCAGGAAGACCGAGTTCAGCACGTGACGCGCCGCCGGGTTCAGGCCGAACGAGATGTTGGATAGGCCCAGGATGATCTGGCACTGGGGCATCTCCCGGCTGATCGCCTCGATGCCCTCCAGCGTCCACTGGCCCAGCTTGCGGTCGTCCTCGCTGCCGGTCGCGACGGTGAAGGTCAGCGGGTCGAACAGCAGGTCCTCCGGCCGCAGCCCGTGCCGGTTGACCGCGAAGTCGTAAAGCCGCCGGGCGATCTCCAGCTTCTTCTCCGCCGTCTTCGCCATGCCCTCTTCGTCGATGGTCAGCGCGATCACCGCGGCGCCGAACTTCTTCGCCAGCATCAGCCGCTTGGCCGCCGGCTCCTCGCCGTCCTCGAAATTGATCGAGTTGATGATCGGCTTGCCGCCGTGGAGCGCCAGCGCCTGCTCCAGAACGGTGTATTCGGTCGAGTCGATCACCAGCGGCGCCGTGACCGACCCGGTGAAGCGGGTGATCACCTGGTTCATCTCCGCCACCTCGTCGCGGCCGACGAAGGCGGTGCAGACATCCAGCGTGTGGCTGCCTTCCTTGACCTGGTCGCGCGCCATCTCGACGCAGCCGTCCCAGTCGTGCCGCTCCTGGAGTTGGCGCCACTTCTTGGAGCCGTTGGCGTTGCAGCGCTCGCCGATCGACAGGTACGCGTTCTCCTGACGGAGCGAAACCTGGCCATAGAGCGAGGCGACCGACGGGATCCAGTGATGGGTGCGAGGCTTCACCGTCGGGCGTATCCGGCCGGCCCCGGCGAGCCGGCGCAGCATCGCGTCGGTGGCCTGGATGTGCGGGATGTTGGTGCCGCAGCAGCCGCCGATCAGGTTCAGCCCGTCGTCGCGCACGAAGCGCTCCAGCCAGTTCGCCAGCTCGTCGGCCAGCAGGGGGTAGCGGGTGGCGCCGTTGACCAGCTCGGGCAGGCCGGCGTTCGGCTGGACCGAGATCAGGCCCGGCCAGTTCTCCGCCAGCCACTTCACATGCTCGGACATCTCGGCCGGGCCGGTGGCGCAGTTCAGGCCCATCAGCGGCACGTCCAGCGCGTGGATCACCGTGGCGGCCGCGGCGATGTCGCTGCCGACCAGCAGCGTGCCGGTGGTCTCCACCGTCACCTGGACGAAGATCGGAGTGTCGGTGCCGGCCTCCTTCCTGGCGACCTTCACGCCGTTGACCGCCGCCTTGATCTGGAGCGGGTCCTGGCAGGTCTCGATCAGGATCGCGTCGACGCCGCCGGCGATCAGCCCTCGCGCCTGGACCGCCAGGGCGTCCTCCAGCGGCTGGTAGGCCACGTGACCCAGGCTGGGCAGCCGCGTGCCCGGGCCGACCGAGCCCAGCACGAAGCGCTGGCGGTCGTCCTTGAAGCTCTCCGCCGCCTCGCGCGCCAGTTCGCCGGCCTGCCGGTTGATCTCGAACGCCTTGTCCGAAATGTCGAACTCGCCCAGCGTGATCGGCGACGCGCCGAAGGTGTTCGTCTCCACCATGTCGGCGCCGGCCTCGTAGTAGCCGCGGTGGATTTCGCGGACCAGGTCGGGCCGGGACAGGACCAGCACGTCGGTGCAGTTCTCCATGCCCCAGTAGTCGCGCTCGACGTCCAGGTCGAGCGCCTGCACCCTGCTGCCCATGCCGCCGTCGCACAGCAGGACGCGTTCTTTGAGAAGGTCGAGGAGATGGGCCATGGTTCTTCTGTCTCGGTGGTGTTTCTACTGGGGGGCGTTTCTACCGGGCGGCGGCTGTCAAGACGCTGCGGCAGCCTCGGATTCGGCGGCTTCCCGCTTTGGCCGGACGCCCAGCATATGGCAGATGCCGACCGTCAGCTCGGCGCGGTTCAGGGTATAGAAGTGGAAGTTGCCGATCCCTTCGGCATGGAGCAGGCGGCACTGCTCGACCGCAACGGTCGCGGCGACCAGCTGCCTTGTGTCGGGGTCGTCGTCCAGCCCGGCGAACAGGTCGGCCATCCAGGGCGGGATGGCGGCGCCGCAGCTCCCGGCGAACTCGATCGCGCGGGTGAAGTTGGTGATCGGCAGGATGCCCGGCACGATCGGCACGGTGATGCCCGCCGCCGCCGCCCGTTCGACGAAACCCATATAGGCGCCCACGTCGAAGAAGAACTGGGTGATCGCCCGCGTGGCGCCGGCGTCGATCTTGCGCTTCAGGTTGTCCAGGTCGTGCACCGCGCTGGCCGCCTGCGGGTGGCTCTCGGGATAGGCCGCCACGCTGATCTCGAAGTCGGCGACCCGCTTCAGCCCCTCGACCAGGTCGGCGGCATAGGCGTAGCCGCCGGGATGGGGCTCGTAGGCGGTGCCCACGCCCGTCGGCGGATCGCCGCGCAGCGCCACGATGTGCCGGATGCCGCTGTCCCAGTAGGTCCGGGCGATCGCGTCGATCTCCTCCCGGGTGGCGCCGACGCAGGTCAGGTGGGCCGCCGCCGGGATGCCGGTCTCCCTCTGGAGACGGCAGACGGTCGCGTGGGTGCGCTCCCGCGTGGTGCCGCCGGCGCCGTAGGTGACCGACACGAACTCCGGCCGGAGCGGGGCCAGCTTGTGGACCGCCTGCCACAGGGTCTGCTCCATCTTCTCGGTCTTGGGCGGGAAGAACTCGAAGCTGACGGCCAGGTCGGCGGGCAGCGGGACGTCGAGCCGCAGGCCGGTTCGCGCGATCACGCCGGACTGCCGATCGAGACCGGAAGGGTCAAGGGCGGAGAGGGCCGGGCTGGGGGAGGCCACGCTCATTCAGTTCACTCCGAAGGTCGAAAGGGCGGAAGCGGCGGCATCGGCGACGGGGGGGCGGGAGCCCTCCTCGCGGGTGGCCGGCCAGAGATTGACGGTCAGCGGATCGCCGGGCAGCCGGACGACGGGGCCGGCGGACATGCCGGCCGCGCGCAGCCAGCCCGTGACCTCGTCGTCGCCGAAGCCGAGCCGGCGGTGGGCATGCTCGGTCCGCAGGGGTTCCAGGTCGTGACGGGCGAAATCGACGATCACCAGCCGCCCGCCGGGGCGCAGCACCCGCGCGGCCTCGGCCAGGACGTCGGCCGGCTCCTCGACGAAATGGAGCACCTGGTGGATCACCACGGCGTCGAACGAACCGGACGGCAGCGGCAGCTGGTACATGTCGGACTGCCGGACCTGGCAGTTGCGCAGGCCGGCGCGCTCCAGGTTGGCCCGCGCGATCGCCAGCATCTCGCGCGACAGGTCGATGCCCAGGGCGCGTTCGGCGCGGGGCGCCAGCAGCTCCAGCATGCGGCCGGTGCCGGTGCCGAGGTCCAGCAGGTCCTGGATGCCGGAGACGGGGAAAAGGCGCAGCAAGGCCGCCTCGACCTCGCGCTCGGGCACGTGCAGCGAGCGCATCTCGTGCCAGCGGGCGGCGTTCTCGCGGAAATAGTCGGCGGCGGCCTCGGCGCGGGCGCGCTTGATCGCGTTCAGCCGCTCCAGGTCCAGGGCCAGGGTCGCGTCGTCCCGCGGCACCGCGTCGATCAGGGTGCGCGCCAGCTCGGCGAAGGCGCCGCGCTCGGCCAGGCGGTAGAACGCCCAGGTCCCTTCCCGGAAGCGGTCGAGCAGCCCCGCGTCGCACAGCAGCTTAAGGTGCCTGGACACGCGCGGCTGGCTCTGGCCGAGGATCTGGGTCAGCTCGGTCACGGTCAGCTCGCCTTGGGCGCACAATGCCATCAGCCGCAACCGTGTCGGCTCCGCCGCCGCCTTGAGTGCCGTGAGCAGTGAGTCCATCCCTGTGCCTGTCCCAGTGTGCCGGAAATGTGCGCTGAAAGCCGTTCTCGTCAATCGATATATAAAGATATCTTTATGCGACGTAAACGACTTTTCTGGAAAAACGGAGGGACGGCCATATGAGACCCTCCGGCTGCGGCTCCTCCCGGCCGTGGCATCTGGTCAAAAACAAATCCGTATGATACGTCAGAACGATCCGCGCCTTCTGCGACGTCGGAATCCTGGCGGCACCGGCCTCCCATCTTTCTCTTCTGGATGAGCGACTTATCCATGAACCTGTCTGGCTTCCCGCGCTTTCGCGGTTCCGTTGCCGCCGTTGCCCTGCTTGTCTGCGGCTCCGTCCTGTCCGGATGCGTCCTGCCTCCGCGCGACGATCCCGCGGCCCTGGCGGCCTACCAGGAGGCCAACGATCCGCTTGAAGGTTTCAACCGGGCGATCTTCGGCTTCAACGAAGGCACCGACATCCTGCTGATTCGCCCCGTCGCCGACATCTACCGCGGCATCCTGCCCAACCCGGTCCGCAACGGCATCCGCAATTTCCTGCGCAACCTGCGGAGCCCGCTGACGATCGCCAACGAGCTGCTCCAGGGCGACTGGAACGGCGCGGAGGTGGCGACCAAGCGCTTCCTGGTCAACACCACCGTCGGCATCGGCGGCCTGATGGACGTGGCGGCCGACCACGGCCTGGAGTATCAGGCGGAGGATTTCGGGCAGACCCTCGCCGTATGGGGCGTGCCGGAAGGTCCCTACCTGGTGCTGCCGCTGCTGGGGCCGTCAAACTTCCGCGACACGACGGGGATCGCGGCCGAAGCCTTCGGCGACCCGGTCAACCTGTGGGCCGCCAATACCGACCGCGACGGGATTCCGATCGGGCGCGCGATCGCCGGCGGCATCGACACCCGCTCCCGCCTGATCGAGCCGATCGACGACCTGCGCCGCAATTCGCTCGACTACTATGCCTCGCTGCGCAGCCTGTACCGGCAGAACCGGATCAACGAGATCAGCGACGGGCGGTCCTCCATCGAGGAATACCCCGAATTCCCCGAGTTTCCCGAGTTTCCCGAGGACGAAGTGCCGCAGGTTGACAATCCCGACGGAACGGCTAAGTCCAGCACGCCATGATCACACGCCGCTTCTTCATCACCTGCGCCGCGCTGCTCGCCTTTGCGGGCACCGTCGCGCTTCCCGCCGCTGGCCGCGCCGACGAACGTTCGGAAGCGTCAGCCAAGTTCATCCAGGACCTGGGCGCCCGCGCGATCGACGTTCTGGTCAAGCCCAACCTGGATCGCCAGGAGTCCATGCAGCGGTTCCGCGTGCTGCTGAACGAGGGTTTCGACGTTCCCTACATCAGCCGCTTCGTGCTGGGCCGGATCTGGAACACGGCGACCCCGGCACAGCAGCAGGAGTATGGCGCGCTGTTCGAGCGGCTGATCGTACAGGTCTATGCCGACCGCTTCTCCCAGTATTCCGGGCAGAACCTGGACGTCAACGAGACCCTGAAGATCACCGGCCACCGGCCGGAGGGGGAGAGCGACGCCATCGTGGCGTCGCAGATCATCCGCCCCGACGCGCCGCCCGTGGCAGTGGACTGGCGCGTCCGGCAGCGCGGCGATACCTTGAAGGTGATCGACGTCGCGGTCGAGGGGGTCAGCATGAGCGTGACCCAGCGCTCCGAGTTCTCCTCGGTCATCCAGCGCGGCGGCGGGCAGATGGAAGCCCTGTTGCAGACCCTTCGCCAGAGGGTCGGTTCCGCCGGCTGACGTCTCCCCGTTCCCTGAAGACGATCCGCGAAGAAGCCGCCCGGCCGGGCGGCTTTTTTCTTGCCTGCACGTCGGCCGGCCCGGGCGCCCCCCGTTTCCGGGGAACATCGTCCAGGCTCCGGGGTTGGTTCAGGAGGTAGGGCAGGGGGAGATGATGGAACTCAAGGAATATCCGCTGCTGCATCAGGTCGATCTCATGCTGGCCTTGCTGAAGGTCGCGGCCAACGGCCGGGCCACGCTGGACGATGCGCTGGCAAGGCTGAAGGGAAACCTGCGATCGGTCGGAGAGGCCTCTCCGGTGCCCGACTCGGAGATCCGGGAAGAGCTTGCCCGTGCGTTGGACAGGCTTGTACAGGCGCTCCTTCTTGACCTCGTCGAGGCGGGGGATTTCTTGATCACGCCGCGCGGCATGAGGACGCTGGCGGATCATCCCGGAGGCGTGGACGACAGCGTGCTGATGCAATTTCCGGAGTTCCGCGCCTTCATCGACCAGGGGTCCTCGCGGCCGTCCGGCAGGAAGGCGGTCTTCACCGGGCGGACGGACGATCCCCGGATCATCGAGTACGACCAGGGCTATGCCGCCTTCCATGACGGACAGGCCTTGCAGGGCAATCCCTACGAGGCGGACCGGGTCATGCACCTTGCTTGGGAGAACGGCTGGTGCCAGGCCCGCGACGACGCGCTCCGCGGCGAAAGCTGGAGCGCCGCCGTGCGCAAGGTCTGAACGGCCACGCTGTTCGGCCAGGACACCTGATCATTAGGGGTAAGTTAAGGGGACGGTGATATGCTCCCGGATGCCCGCCGCGACCCCTGCCTTCTTGATTGGTCAGAAGTCCGAAGATGACCGTACCTGAACTGCTCGACCTTACGGAACTCGACTATCTGAGCATGGAGGAGGCCCTGTCCTCGTCGGCTCGCGGACGGGCATTCCTGCGCATGCGCGACCGCCGGACGCGGGTTGTCTCTGTCGACGACTGGCGCCGCCTGGCGGGCAAGCTGGAGGAGCAGGTCGACCGGCTGCGCGGGGTCGAGGCCGTCGCGGTCACCGCCGCCCAGCCCATCGAGATGGTGACGGACGCCGCCGGCGTCACGACGGACCGCTCCACGCACCTGCGCATTCTGCGGCAGGAACTGCAGGAGATGAGCAGCTACATCCAGCAGACCCGCAGCGAGATCGCGGCGCTTCGGCCGGCCGACGCGGGCGCCAACCGGATCATGGCAGCCACCGGCGAGCTGGACGCCATCGTGACGGCGACCGAGCGGGCGACCACCGAGATCCTCAACGCGGCCGAACGCATCCAGGAATTCGCCAACCAGATGCACCGGGCGGCCCGGGGGGAGATCAGCCTGGATGTCGGGGATGTCGCGAACGACATCGAGATCCAGATCATGGAGATCATGACTGCCTGCTCGTTCCAGGACATCACGGGCCAGCGCACCACCAAGGTGGTCAACACCCTGCGCTACATCGAGCAGCGCGTGAACACCATGATCGAGATCTGGGGCGTCGACCGGGCCGTCCTGGCGTCGGCCGATGCGGCGGCGTCGCACCGCAAGATGAACGACGACCGCCCCGACGCCCATCTGCTCAACGGTCCGGCGCTCGGCGACGGCGTGGACCAGGCGACGATCGACGCGCTGTTCGACAGCATCAGCTTCGACGCCCCGCCGCCCCAGCCGGCTTACGAACCGCCCTCGCCGCCGCGTCCGGCACCCGCCCCTCCGGCGCCCCCTCCTCCGGCCCCTCCACCCGTCATGAACGGCAGCGCGGAGATCAACCAGAGCGACATCGACAAACTGTTCGGATGACGCATGGCCATCGACGAGGAACGCAAGGCCAGGATCAAGCTGACTCAGGAGCAACTTGATCGCGTGTGCGAGCGGCACAAGCGCTTCATGGAGGGAAGGCCCAACGGCTCGCGGGCGAACATGCCGTTCTTCGATCTCTCGGGTCTCGATTTCGCCGGCCGCGACCTGACCGGCGCCCATCTGTCCGGGGCGATCCTGCGGGACGCGCGGATGATGGGCACGGTGCTGGACCATGCCGACCTGTTCGGCGCGGACCTGCGCGGGGCCGACCTGACCGGCAGCCATCTGTTTCGCACCGATCTGCGCGGCGCCAACCTGCGCGGCGCGTTGCTCCAGGACGCCGTCATGGTCGAGGTGGACCTGCGCGACGGTTCCATGGCCAACAAGGGCAGCGATGGCGAGTTGAAGGTCATCGGGTTCGAGCCGGGGCCGGCGGATATGAGCTCGACGATCCTGGTCCGCGCCGACATGGCCCGAGCCAAGCTGTCGGGCTCCTTCGCGGCGGGCGCCGACTTCTCCCACAGCAAGCTGTCGGACGCGCGCCTCGTGCGCACCGACCTGCGCAATTCGAAGTTCGTCGGCGCCAACCTGAGCGGGACCGACTTCTCCGGCGCGGACCTGCGCGGCGCCGACCTGACCGGTGCCACCACGACGGCCAACACCCAACTTCAGACCGCCGTCAGGACCGATGCCGACGCGGTCGCCCAGCAGATCAATCCGGTGCCGCTGCCGGCCGAGCACAAGGAGCCGGAGGCCGCGCCGGCACCGGCATTGGACCTGGAGGGCATGCTGGCGGCCCATGCGCGATGGCTTAAGAGCGGCGGCAAGGACGGGGCGCAGCTCAACCTCTCGGGCATGGACCTGGACGGCGCCGACCTGCGCAACCGGGTGCTCAGCCTGGGCATCGCGTCCCGCGTCCGGCTGCGCGGCGCAAACCTGCAGGGAGCCCAGCTCCAGTCGATCCAGCTCGACGGAGCCGACCTGCGCTCGGCCAACCTGCGCGCCGCCGACCTGCGCGGCGCCCGGCTCGACCGGGCCATCCTGATCGACGGGTGCCTGGAGGAGGCAAACCTGGCCTCGCTCAGGATCGGTGCCGACCGGCTGCTGCGCACCTCCCTGGTGCGCGCCCGCATGGCCGGGGCGCGGCTGCGCAAGGCGATCCTGCACGGCTGCGACCTGACCAACGCCGATATGACCGGCTGCGACCTGCACGAGGCGGTGGTGACCGGCACGATCCTGGAACGCTGAAACCTATTTCTGGAACTTCTCGGCCTGCTGCCGGTCTTCCTCGACCTCCTGCGCGACTTCGGCGACCGCTTCGGAGTCGAGCTTCCTGGCTTTCTCGACCAGCTTCTCGCCTTCCTTCCGGTCGCCCTCGATCATTTTCTCCAGGCCTTCCTCGGCGAGATCCTGGGCCTTGTCGTGGTTCTGGTTATCGGCAGCCATGCCGCAAATCTCCTTAAGTTCTTCTTGCAGTGAAAGGGTCAGCCGCGGTCGGGAGCGGACGGCTCGGAGACTTGGCCGAGCGTGTCGGCGATGGTCTGCGGCCGGTCCGAATCGGTCGCGATGTCTCCCAGGGAGACGATGCCGATCAGATGGTCGCCGCTGTCGAGCACGGGCACGCGGCGGATCTGCATGTCGCCCATCAGCCGCGACACGTCGCTTACCACGTCGTCCTCGTAGCAGTAGCGCGGCTCGTCGGTCATCACCTCGGCGACCTTGCACTCGCCGGGGGCCTTGCCGACGGAGGTTGCGCGGACGGTGATGTCCCGGTCGGTGATCATGCCGACCAGCTTGGGGCCTTCGCACACGGGAAGGACGCCCACGTTCAGTTCATCCATCAGCTTCGCCGCGCGCTGGATCGTGTCGCCGGGGGCGACCACCTCCACGTCGCGGGTCATGATCTCTCGGATCTGCATCGGCTTTCCTGCCCCTCGGGGTGTGTCGGTTGGGCGCTTCGCAGCACCGTCCATGCCAACAGCCCCTGGAGGAAGGAAGTTCCGGGACGCCCAACCGCGCGAGACGTTCCGGCTTCCGGCCCATCAGTAGGCGCGGGTTCGACTGCCGCCAGGAAGCGGTTCCCCTTTATCGAAGGCGGTAGCGCAAGCCCGCCGATACCCGATGCGCCGACGAGCCGTCGCGCAGCTCGACATCGTAGCCGGCGAAGCCTTCCAGGCTGTTTTCCAGATATGCGACGAACCCCATGCCCAACACGGCGGCGTCGCGGCCGGCTTCGGTGCCCGACACCTGGAATGGAGCCCCCGCCAGCGAGACCCGGCTATCGGCGGCCCGGTCCAGGAAATCATGGTCCCAGCGGACCCTGACCTCCGGTTCGGCCACCAAGCCGCCGAGTTCGTAACGTTTGGCCGCGCGGACGCCGAGACCGGTCCTGACCGTGTCCATGGTCATGTCGGCGACGGCGAGCCCCAGGGACTGGGCGCCGGATTCGGAAAAGGCGTTCCGGGTGATCCGGTCGTAGCGCACGGAAGCCGCGGGTTCCACGATCGCGCCCTGTGTCCGCCATGTGTATCCGACGGCCAGGGCCGCGCCGAAGCCGTGTCCTCGGCTCGAACCATCGGCAGTCCGGTCCACGGTGCCGAAACGGATCGGCCGGCGGCTGTCGTAGTCTGAGAACGAGTAGGTCAGCGAGCCGTCGGCGAAAAGGTTGCCGGCCGAATAGGATCCGTAGGCGGCCGTCGCGTAGCTGTCGATGCCGGTGCTTCCGCCGTCCCTCCGCGCGTCCACATCCGTCCGGAAATAGCCGAAGGCCACCCCCAGATCGAAGTTGGGCGCCATCTTGCCGTCGAGGCCGAACGCGAAGCCGCCGGTCGTGGAATCGAAGCCGGCCGCGTTGCCGTCGCCGGACGTGTCGGCGAATCGTGCCACGGCGCGGCCCCAGACGGTCGGCATCGTGGGATCGCTCATGGATCCGCCGTTTGCCGATCCGCCGTCCGCCGGTCCATTCCCGGACGGTGTCGTGGCCCCGGCGGTCCCGGCGTCGGTCGCTCCCAGCGAGAAGGATGTCAGGGGCCCCACCGCCTTGCCGGCCGAGCCGCGGCGGACGGCCGCCGTCCGGTCGGCGAGCAACTCGCCGAACAGGCGCCCGGTGCCGAGCGTCGCCGTCACCGCATCCGCGTGCATGACGCCCGCCAGTTGATCGAGCGCGGCGGGGATCGCCGCCGGCGCCGTGAGATAGAGCGAGTTGAACAGGGTGTCCCGATCCGTGCCGCTGCGTGTTCCAGCCGCCGGGCGCAGCGACTCGACCGTGTCCGCCGCCGCCCCCTGATTGGCGGTCAGACCGTCCAGCGACGCGTAGGACGCCGGCGCTACCGCCAGTAACAATCTGTCCGTCCCATATGAGACGTCGAACCGCGTGCCGGCCGGCAAGCCCGTCGTCGGCTGGGTCAGGCCGGAGAAACCGCCCAGGATGCCGCCCGTGGCGCCGACGATATCGAAACCCTGGCCCAGGGCGGGTGTGTATCCGGAAGCCTCGGCCTCGGCGAATCCCCGGGTAACGGGGACGAGCGTACCCGAAGCCGTGAAGCCGCCGGGGATTCCGGTCACCTCGATCCGGTCGTGAAAGCCATCGCCGCTGCCCGCCGTCGGTCCATCCACCTCGATCCGCAGCGCCGCCGAATCGCCCATGTTGATGATCGCGCCGTCAACCTTCAGCACTCCCGGCGAATTGCCGGGAGACAGCGTTCCCGTGTTGACCACCGTCCCGGAAACGGTCCCGTCGCCGCCGAGGGTGCCGCCGTTCAGGAGGGGCGACTGCGCCTGAAGCCGGGAATTGACGGTCAGCGTCGCGCCGGGCCGGGTGACGACCGTGCCGAAGGACTGGTTGCCGGCTTCCAGGGCCAGCGTCGCCAAGGTGCCCTGGCTCGATCCGACCACCAGGGATCCGCTTCCGTCGATGTCGCCCGTCACGCTGCCGGCGGCTCCGAGAAACACGGCGGTGTCGTCGGCGCCTAGACCGGCGATGCCGGACGTGAGGGCCTGGCCGTTGAAGATCACCGTATCGGGTCCGCCGGTCAGGATCGCCCCGGTCGCCAGGTTGAGACGCAGGGCGGTGCCCGAATTGCCGACATTGAGGACCAGTCCGCGGAACCGTTCGGGCTCCGCCACGTCCACCGTCGAGAAGCGGCCGGTGATCCCGCCGGTCGCGGTGATCACATCATAGGACGTTCCGGTGGAGTAGGACCCCTCCTGGGGCAGGATCCGCAGGGTGCCGCCGTCGAGCGCCACGGAACTGGCGACCGCGAGACGGTCGGCCTGGGCAGGGTGGATCTTCGCCGCGAAGGTCGAGCCGCTCTCGAACGTCACCGGACCGATCGCGGACAGCGTGCCGATGGAGGCGCCGGAGTCGCCCGGCGCGATGGTGCCGCCCACGGCCACGGCGCCGACGGTCCCGGTTCCCGCCAGCGTCGCGCCGCTCGACACCGTCGCGGCACTTCCGGCAAGGCTGCCGGTGACGTTCAGCACGCCGTCCAGGACGGCGGTGGTCCCGGTCATGCCGTTGGCAGCCGACAGGGTCAACATGCCCGTGCCCCGCTTCGTCAGAGTGCCGGAACCGGTCAGCGCGTCGCTGAAATCGAGCGCGTCCGACCGGTCGAAGACCACGTCGCCGCTCAGGCCGGGGAGCAGGACGGCGGAGTACCAGGAAATGCCTTCATAGGCGTAGCCGTTCTTCGAGAAGCCTTCCGTCAGATCCGGCGTATAGAGGTGGTCGCCAAGTGCCGCCGAGTGGAATCGGTAGATCGGCCCGGCGCCCGCGGTCGGCTGGCCGATCGCGCTGAAGACCGTGCCTTGGTCGGCATATCCGCTGCCGGTCTGCCGCAAGCGGGAGATTTCCGCGGCGTCGGCCGTATAGATGTGGTCGGTCCCGGCCGCCGAATGGAATTCCCGGACACCGACCAGGGCGCTGTGGTTCGGCTCGTTGGAGAAGGGAACGCCCTGCTCGACGTAGCCCTGCGCGATCAGGGACCGGGCCTGCTTGGTGCTTGCCGTGTAGATCGTGTCGGCGGTGACGGGGTGATGCAGCCGGAACACCACCGGAAGTCCGTCGGCGGCGTCGTAGCCGCCCACCGCCTGGGCGGCATGGCTCACCGTGCCCTGTCCGTCCAGCTTGACATCGATGGCGATGGTCTGCGGCCGCGCGGGCTTGGTGTAGAGGATTCCCGGCGTGGGAGTGGTGCCGGGGCCGCCGGGAGTATAGATGTCACTGTAGCCGGTGACCGCCGCGGTCGGCAGGACGACGTTGACGAGGCTCCGAACGGCGGCTTCGTCACCGCTCAGGATGATGTCGATGAAATTGTCGTGGTCTTCCCGATAGTAGGGGCCATAGACGCTGGTGGTGCTGTTGGCCGGCGGTCCCAGTTCGGCCAAGCCCAGCACCTTCAGCGACCCGATGCCGGGACCGAGGTCGTAGGTCACGCCGTCACGGTCGATGACCACGGTCTGCCCGCCGGCGTTCCTGGCCTCCAGCCGGAAATAGCGGGCGAATTCGGTCGGCAGCTTGCCGCTGACCCCGTCCGGGGAGAACCCGCCGGAGGTGAGCAGCCGGAGCCGGTAGACGGCATTGCCCGGGTAAAGGGAGGCGCCGTCGTTCCGCAGGTTGCCGCCCAGCGAAGCGGGCGCGAAATCGCCGACCGACGAGAACCTGGTCAACCGGGCGCCGAGCATGGCGGGACCGGCCACGTAGGGATTGCGGCTTGCGGCCGTCAGGCCGACGGCGGATTGGGGCCCGTTCGGCCCGATCACCTTAAGCGGAGTGTCGTCCGCGACGATCTCGACCGAAACCGGATAGACCGCCCCTGGGGTCCCCGGGGCGAGCCGGTTGCCGAACTGGCCGAACACGACGATCACATTCCGTTCGTTGTAATCGTAGTTCGGATTGAGAGCCGCCGCCAACGGCGTCACCACCTGCCCGGTATTGAGCCGGATGGCGATGTCGGTCGGCGACACGGTGCTCGGCAGCAGCGGCCAGCCGAACACGACGGGCAAGGCGTCGGCCTGGACGACCGTCGCCCCGTAGCCGCCCGCCGGGAGGCCGGCGACGGGGACGGCGGAGGTGAGATTGCGCAGCGGGGGCGCCGGGGAGAGCGTGGCGAGGTTGCCGTTCACGCCAGCTCCCGCCGCGACGGCACGATTGAGATCGGCGGCGGACGTCAGGCCGGGAATGCCGACGATACCCTCGAATCCGAAATCGGCGGATAGAATTCTCGATGTTTCCGACCAGAGATCGCTGTTGATGACGATGTCTCGTCTTAGTTCGACATAGGCTGGAAACTGGTAGGGCACTTCATCCATTTGTGGCGCCATGTCCATCTGGGATCGGTCGATGAACGATCCACGGCGTACTGTCCGTGCCGCTCAGGTCATGGATCGATTGCTCTCACCTGGATGGTACGATGGTTTTCTCATTGGGAGTACCCCAAAGAAACGATCAGGCCATGTCCGCGAACGCTATCGGCCGAGCCCGTCGCCCGGTTCTACGGCAGGGTGAGCCCGTCCCGGCGCGTCGGGCGTCCCCCGTCAGACGTCGATGTCCTGGACGAACCGGGCGTTCTCCTGGATGTACTGGAAGCGCAGCTCGGGCTTCCGGCCCATCAGGCTCTCGACCAGCGACTTGGTCTGCTCCACCTGCCCGCGCATCTCCGGGTCATGGGTGTCCGGCACCACGACCCGGAGCAGGGTGCGCTTGACCGGGTCCATGGTGGTTTCCTTGAGCTGCGCCGGCTGCATCTCGCCCAGGCCCTTGAAGCGGCTCAGCTCCACCTTCTTGCCGGCGAAGACGGTCTTGACCAGCTCGTCCTTGTGGGCGTCGTCGCGCGCGTATACCGACTTGCCGCCGTGGGTCACGCGGTAGAGCGGCGGCAGGGCCAGGTACAGGTGGCCGTTCTGGATCAGGCCGGGCATCTCGCGGTAGAAGAAGGTCATCAGCAGCGATGCGATGTGGGCGCCGTCCACATCGGCGTCGGTCATGATGATGACGCGCTCGTAACGAAGCTTCTCCGACGAGAAGTCGCGGCCGACGCCGCAGCCCAGCGCCTGGATCAGGTCGCTCAGCTCCTGGTTGGCCCGCATCTTGTCGGCGCTGGCGCTCGCCACGTTCAGGATCTTGCCCCGCAGCGGCAGGATCGCCTGGGTCTCGCGGATTCGCGCCTGCTTGGCCGAGCCGCCCGCCGAGTCGCCCTCGACCAGGAAGATCTCCGTGCCGTCCGGCGTGTTGCGGCTGCAGTCGGCCAGCTTGCCCGGCAGGCGGAGCTTGCGGGTCGCGGTCTTGCGCGACATCTCCTTGGCCTGACGCTTGCGCTGCCGCTCCTCCGCCTTGTCGATCAGGTGGTCGAGCAGCAGGTTGCTCGCCGCCGGATCGGCCGACAGCCAGTGGTCGAAATGGTCCTTGACCGCCAGCTCGACCAGCCGCGCCGCCTCGGCGGTTGCCAGCTTCTCCTTGGTCTGGCCCTGGAAGGACGGGTCGCGGATGAACACCGACAGCAGGATGGTGGCCCCGCCGAACACGTCGTCCGCCGTGACCTGCGCCGCCCGCTTGTTGCCGACCAGATCGCCGAAGGACTTCAATCCGCGGGTCAGCGCCGCTCGAAGCCCCATCTCGTGGCTGCCGCCCTGGGGCGTCGGCACCGTGTTGCAGTAGGAATGGATGAAGCCTTCCTCGTCCTCCGGCCAGGCGATCGCCCATTCCGCCCGCCCGGCGTCGCCGGGGAACGGCACCTCGCGCGCGAACGGGGCGGGAGTCAGGGCCTTGCGGTCCTTGAGCGCGGCGGTCAGGTAGTCGTTCAGGCCGCCGGGGAAATGCAGCGTCTCCGCCGCCGGGGTCACCGCGTCGGGACCCAGCAACTCCGGGTCGCAGGCCCAGCGGATCTCGACGCCCTTGTAGAGATAGGCCTTCGACCGCGCCATGCGGTACAGCCGCTCCGGCTTGAAGGCGGCGCCCTCGCCGAAGATCAGCGCGTCGGGATGGAACTTGATGGTGGTGCCGCGCCGGTTGTGGACGGCGCCCAGGCTCACCAGGTCGCCCACCGCCAGCCCGCGGCTGTAGCTCTGCGTGAAGAGCTGGCGGTCGCGGGCGATCTCCACCGTCAGCCGGTCGGACAGGGCGTTGACGACCGACAATCCCACGCCGTGCAAACCACCGGAGGTTGCATAGGCCTTGCCGCTGAACTTGCCGCCGGAGTGCAGCGTCGTCATGATGACTTCGAGCGCGGATTTCCCCGGGTATTTGGGGTGTTCGTCGATCGGGATGCCGCGGCCGTTGTCGCGGATCGTGACGGTCGCATCGGACGCCAGCTCCAAATCGATGCGGCTGGCATGGCCGGCCACGGCCTCGTCCATGGCGTTGTCCAGGATCTCGGCCACGAGGTGATGCAATGCCCGTTCGTCGGTGCCGCCGATATACATGCCGGGGCGTCGTCGCACCGGTTCCAGCCCTTCCAGGACCTCGATGTCCTGGGCGGAGTAGCTGTCTTCCTTGCGCACGGTGTTTTGAAATAGATCGCTCATGGCCATATTATAGGAATTAGATCACTGCTTCCGCAAGTGGACGCAGCGCCGCATTATCGATCCGCTACAATATTTGGTATTCGGATTCGCCCTTTGACTCAAGAGGAAGCCGCGATGGCCGATCAGGAACCCGATTTCAGCCCCGATTTCAGCCCCGATTTCAGCCATGGCCCGGCGCTGCGCACGATCGCGATGCCGGCCGACACCAACCCCAACGGCGACATTTTCGGCGGCTGGCTGCTGGCCCAGATGGACGTAGCGGGAGGCATGGTGGCGGCCCGGCGCGCTGGCGGCCGGGTGGCGACCGTCGGCATCGAGGCGATGAAATTCCACCAGCCGGTGCTGATCGGCGACGAGGTGAGCTGCTACTGCACGGTCCAGCGGATCGGACGGACATCCATGTCGGTCAAGGTCGATACCTGGATCCGCCGGGGACAGGGACGGATCGCAACGAAGGTGACGGAGGGCGTCTTCACCTATGTGGCGATCGGCGAGGACCGCCGGCCCCGGCCGGTGCCGCCCGAGGAGGGCGGCACCTGAGGGATCTCCCCCGGGACTTCGGGCGGAGTCTTACTGGGTGCCCGTGCCGGTCGCGGGCGGAGGCGTGGTCGAACCGCCCGCGGCGCCCGGTGCATCGGCGGCGGGCGGAGTCGCGGGCTCATCGGTCGACGCTGTATCCTCGCCGCAGGCGGCAAGACCCAGCATCATCATCGGCGCCAGCACCAGCCAAAGTTTGTTGCGCATCCGAGCGACTCCCTTCAATTACCATAGTGATGTATAGGACAGTCATCGATCGGCCGATCAGAGGTTTGCCGATCAACGCTACTGCGAACAGGTGGTCGCCTTGATTATTCCTGTTAACGTTCGGGATATTTTTTAGGTCGGGTTTCCAAAACAGGTACTTATAGTTTATGTTTTAATTGAAGGAGTATTGAGCATGTCCGACCTTGAAACGGCAAGCTATGCTTCGCCGCCCTGCTACGCTTCGGAACTCGATCCGGCCCATTCCGGCCGTGCGCCTGTGGTCGACCCGCTCCCGGACGCCGACCTGGCGCAATCGCTCAACGCCATGCTGGAGGTCGGCCGCGCCAGCGCCAAGATCCTGACGGCGCTCCTGGCGGAGTTCGAGCAGCGGGAGGTGACCGACCTGCTGGCGTCGGTCCAGCGAAACCAGGCGCGGTTCTGCGGCATCCTCACCCGGATCGTCACGCAGCTCGGCGACACCCCGTCCGGCGTCACCAGCAGCTTCCACGACGAGGTGCTCGGCCTTGAGGCCTTGGCCGAACGCCTGGCCTTGCTCAACGGCGGCATGGCCTGGGTGATCTCGCAGTTCGACGCGACCCTGCCGCGCGTCGCGAGCGACGAGCTGTGCGGCGTGCTGGCGGACCTGCGGGAGGTCCACCGCGCCGACCTGAAGGACTGCGAGGCGCTGCTCGACTGGCTTGCCTCGCAACCGTCGTAGGCTGGATTTCCGGCCTGCCGGTCAGTCCGGAGCCCGACTCGGCCGCGTCAGGATATAGGCCGCAACGGCGGTGATGATGGCGAAATGGACAGTCGGCAGGACCCAGTCGGTCGCGACATACAGGACCACCAGGACAAGGCTGCCATACATTCCTATGACCGAAAGCACCTTGCCGGTCACCGGGATCACGCCGTGCCTGTTCCAGGCGACCAGCGGCGGACCGAATTGGGGATGCTCATAAAGCCAGCGGTGGAACCGCTCGGAACTGCGGGAGAAGGCCCACGCGGCGATGATCAGGAAGGGCGCCGTCGGCATCACCGGCAGGAAGACCCCCAGGGTGCCCAGGGCGACCATCACGAAGCCGAGCGCCATCAGGCAATGGCGGACCACCGGGTTGGCCGGCGCGTGGCGGAACGTTTCGCTCGCGGTCCCGGCGGGTGGGGTCCCGTCGTCGCTTGGGGAGGGCGGCGCGTGGAGGTCGGCCTTCATGATGTCCTGGGGATCGGGTGAACCAGGGGCGTCCCAGCCATTTAGGTGTGGAACGCTCCAATACCATCTCCGCCGCTGCCGCCGCTACCTCGCCCGGCCGCTCACTCCGCTGCGGTGGGCAGGCGATAGTCCTTGAACTGCTCGCGCAGCTTCGTCTTCAAAAGCTTGCCGGTGGCGGTGTGGGGAAGCTCCTCGACGAAGACGATGTCGTCGGGCAGCCACCATTTCGCGATCTTGCCTTCGAAGAACGCCAGCAGGCTTTCCCGCGTCAGGCCGCTGCCGGACCGGGGGATCACCACCAGCAGCGGGCGCTCGTCCCACTTGGGATGGGCGATGCCGATCGCCGCCGCTTCGACCACGTCCGGGTGGGCGACCGCCGTGTTCTCCAGGTCGATCGAGCTGATCCACTCGCCGCCCGACTTGATCACGTCCTTGCTGCGGTCGGTGATCTGCATGTAGCCGTCGGCGTCGATGGTGGCGACATCGCCGGTCGAGAACCAGCCTTCGTCGTCATGGGCCGATGGCGTCGCCTCCTTGAAATAGCGGGCGCAGACCCACGGCCCGGCCACCTTCAAGTGGCCGAAGGCCACGCCGTCGTGGGGCAGGGGCTTGCCCTCGTCGTCGGCGATCTTCATGCGGATGCCGAACAGGGGACGGCCCTGCTTCGCCCTGATCGCCATCCTTTCGTCGTCGGAACGAGTCTCCATGCCGGGCTTAAGCCGCGAGACGGAGCCGATCGGCGAGGTCTCGGTCATGCCCCAGGCATGCAGCAGCTCGACCCCGAACTCGTCCTGGAAGGTCTCGATCATGGCGCGTGGCGCCGCCGACCCGCCGACCACCGTCCGCTTCAGCGTGCTGAACGTCTTGCCATTCTCCTGCATGTAGCGGATCAGCCCGGCCCAGATCGTCGGCACGCCGGCGCTGACCGTCACGCCGCCCAGCTCTATCAGCTCGTGCAGGCTGGCGCCGTCCATCCTGGCGCCCGGGAACACCAGCTTCGCTCCGGTCATGGGAGAGGCGTAGGGGAGCCCCCAGGCGTTGACGTGGAACATCGGCACGACCGGCATCACCGCGTCGTGCGAGGACAGGTTCAGCGCGTCGGGCAGGGCAACCGCGTAGCTGTGCAGCACGGTCGAACGGTGACTGTAGAGCACGCCCTTGGGATTGCCGGTGGTGCCCGACGTGTAGCAGAGCGACGAGGCGGTCCACTCGTCGAACCGGGGCCACTCGTACTGGTCCGAATGGCCGCGCACCAGCGTCTCGTAGCAGAGCAGGTTCGGCAGCTTCGACTCGGGCATGTGGTCCCGGTCGGTCATCACCACGATGCCCTTCACGCCCGTCAGCCGCTCCGCGATCCCTTCGAGGAGCGGCACGAAGGTCAGGTCCACGAACAGGTAGGAATCTTCCGCGTGGTTGATGATGTAGGAGATCTGCGGCGGGAACAGGCGCGGATTGATCGTGTGGCAGATCGCCCCATGCCGGAGGTGGCGTAGTAGATCTCGAAATGCCGGTACCCGTTCCAGGCCACCGTGCCGATCCGGTCGCCCGGCTGGACCCCCAGCGCGATCAGGGCGTTGGCCAGTTGCCGCGCGCGCTTGGCGGCCTCGGCATAGGTATAGGTGTGGATCGGCCCTTCGACCGTGCGCGAAACGATCTCCGTCGTGCCGTGGTATTCCTCCGCGAAATCGATCAGCGAAGAAATCAGCAGCGGCTTGTCCATCATGAGTCCGCGCATTCTTTGTCTGCCTCCCCGGTGCATGCGGTCTTGGTTTTGTATGATTATAGGGGACCGGATCCCCTATTCACAGGGCTGCCGGCAGAAGCCCTTCGTCCATGAACGCGTGCCAGAGCCCTTCCATGACCGTCCCCGTCGCGGCGGCGATGTCCGGGGCGAAGTAGCGGTCCCGGTCGTAGAACGGCACCCGGGCCCGGACGATCGCCAGCGCGTCGGCCAGCGCCGGCGAGGTCTCCAGCGGCCGGTGGAAATCCACGCCCTGGCAGGCAGCCAGCAGTTCGATCGCGACGATGCCCGCCGTGTTCGATGCCATCTCCCCCAGCCGGCGCGCGCCGTGGGTCGCCATGCTGACATGGTCCTCCTGGTTGGCGGAGGTCGGCAGGCTGTCGACGCTGGCCGGGTGCGCCAGCTGCTTGTTCTCCGACGCCAGGGCCGCCGCGGTCACCTGGGCGATCATGAAGCCGGAATTCAGGCCCCCTTCCGCCACCAGGAAGGGCGGCAGCCCGCTCAGCGTGGCGTCCATCAGCAGGGCGGTCCGCCGCTCCGACATGGCGCCGGTCTCGGCGATCGCCAGGGCCAGCACATCGGCCGCCATGGCGACCGGCTCGGCGTGGAAATTGCCGCCGGACAGGATGTCGCCGCTGTCCGGGAAGACCAGCGGGTTGTCGGTCACGGCGTTGGCCTCCCGCTCCAGCACCTGCGCGGCGAAGCGGAGATGGTCCAGGCAGGCCCCCATCACCTGGGGCTGGCAGCGCAGCGAGTAGGGGTCCTGGACCCGCTCGTCGCCCGTCAGGTGCGACTGCCGGATGGCGCTGCCGGCGAGCAGGCGGCGCAGCACGCGGGCGACTTCGATTTGGCCGGGCTGTCCGCGCAGCTCGTGGATCCTGGGATCGAACGGCACGTCGCTGCCCCTGGCGGCGTCGACCGAAAGCGCCCCCGCGACCAGTGCGGCAGCGAAACAATCCTCGGCGGCGAACAGGCCGGCCAGTGCCAGGGCGGTCGAGACCTGGGTCCCGTTGAGCAGCGCCAGACCTTCCTTGGCTTCCAGCACCAGCGGTTCGATCCCGGCCCCGGCCAGAGCCTGCGCCGCCGGAACGATCCCGCGCCCGGCCGTCGCTTCGCCGACGCCGGTCAGGACGGCGGTCATGTGCGCCAGCGGGGCCAGATCGCCAGAGGCGCCGACCGACCCCTTGGCCGGGATCACGGGAAGCACGCCGCGGTTGACCAGCGCCAGCAGGGTCTCGATCACCAGCGGCCGCACGCCGGAGCGGCCCCGGGCGAGGCTCGCCGCCTTCAGAACCAGGATCAGGCGAACCACGTCGGCCGGCAGCGCCGGGCCGGTGCCGGCCGCGTGGGAGAGCACGAGGCGGGTCTGAAGCTCGCGCAGGTTCTCCGGCGGGATGCGCCTGCGCGCCAGCAGCCCGAAGCCGGTATTGATGCCGTAGGCGGCGTCGCCGCGGGCGATCACGTCGGAAACGGTCGCCGCCGCGGCCTCGGTTCCGGCCCGCCAGCCCTCCGCCAGCGCCACCGGCATGCGGGCGTCGCGGGCGACCCGCCGCAGGAGAGGCAGGGTCAGCCGGCCCTGTTCAAGGCTCAGCGGCTCAGTCATGCTCCATCCTCCTCAATGTCCGCGTGACCCGCCCTCTCCGGCGCCCGGCGCTTCAGGCGCCGAGCCGGCGGACCGCCAGGTCCAGCGCCATGCGAAGCTGCACGGCCGAATAGGGTTTCTGGACGAAACCAAGGGGATACGTCGAGGTGATCCGGCTCATGGTCTGGTGGTCCGTGTAGGCCGACAGATAGACGGACCGGATGCCGAACTCGGCGCGGAGGCGCCGCGCGGTGTCGATCCCGTCGGTCGGGCCGCGCAGCCGGATATCCATCAGCGCCAGTTCCGGCTGCGTCCGGCCCGCCAGCGCCAGGGCTTCCGGCTCGGACGCCGCCACGCCGCAGACCTCGTAGCCGAGTTCGTCCAGGGTGCAGCGGATCCCCAGGGCGACAAGGGCGTCGTCCTCGACGATCATGATCCGGAACCGCTTGCCCGTTGCCGGATCGGAACTCTCAGTCATCGGAGTCTCGCACGAATGGGTGTGTCATGCCGGAAGCGGCTCCGTGATGGCGGTGCGGTGGTTTCGATCTCGGGTGGTCTTTCCCAAAAGGCACGGCGGATTGCAATTGACATCGGTTGCGGGAAGCCGGGCGAACAGGGTACCCCCGCATGAAGCCGGGACATCCGGCCGGACGTCCCGCTTGATGGAACTTTAACGATCCGAGATTATAATGAAACCGAAATGAGGCAAGCCGTATCCACCCGATGCCCGATTCGGCGTCCCGCGGTAGGATACGGGCTGGATCCGAACCTGCCTTGCCTCGAAACGTCCCGTCTCTTCCAGACATGTTTCCCGGCATGGGGCTCCGACCCGTCGTGCGGCCCGACCTTAACCTTTGTCATAGGGAAGGGCCGCAAGTCACTGAAAAGGAATGAAACAAAGTTCTTAATTTCTTAACCAATGGCGCCTAATCATGGTGCGGCAGTGTTTTTCAGGAACCATCATGTTTCGCCGCTCCATTGAAATGCCGTCGCGCTTTTCCCTCGTCGCAGCGATCGTCTGCGCCTTGCTGTTCCCGCTTCCCGCCTCGGCCGCCCCGCCGCCCTATGCGGAGCTTCTGATCGATCCGGCCACCGGCGTCGTCCTGCACGCCCAGAATCCGGACCTCCCGACCCAGCCCGCCTCGCTGACCAAGATGATGACGCTGTTCCTGGCGTTCGACAGCCTGGACAAAGGTGAACTGGCCCTCGACCAGTTCATTCCCGTGTCCCGGCGCGCCCAGAACATGTCTCCCTCCAAGCTGGGGCTGGTCGCGGGCACGTCGATCCGGGTGGAGGACGCGATCCTCGGCCTGGTGACGCGGTCGGCCAATGACGCGGCCGTGGTGCTGGCCGAGGCGATCGGCGGCACGGAAGAGGGTTTCGCCGAGATGATGACGACGAAGGCGCGCATCATCGGCATGCGGAACACGACGTTCATGAACGCCTCGGGCCTGCCGAACGTGCGCCAGAAGACGACCGCGCGCGACATCGCGACGCTGTCGCAGGCCCTGATCAGGACGCACACCCGGCATTACCCCTATTTCAGCCGCAGCAGCTTCTCCTACAACGGCGCGGTGGTCCACAGCCATAACCGCCTGATGAACCGCTACGACGGCATGGACGGCATCAAGACCGGTTTCGTCAATGCCTCCGGCTTCAACCTCGCCGCCACGGCGGTGCGCGACGGCCGGCGTCTGATCGCGGTGGTCCTGGGCGGCCGCACCTCGCGCGAACGGGACAACCGCGTCGCGGCCCTGCTCGACCATGGCTTCGGCGTCAAGCCGCTTGGCCGGACCGTCTCGACGGTGGAGGTCGCGGCCGTCGTCCCGACCGTCCGCGCCACGATCAAGGCGGACGCCGCGCGGGCGGAGAAGGCGGTCGCCAAGGCTCCGAAGCCGGCCGCCAAGGCGGCTCCGGCGGCCAAGTCGGGCTCGTGGGCGATCCAGGTCGGCAGCTACAAGAGCCACAAGGCGGGCCAGACCGGATTGACGACGACCGCGAAGGTCATCCCGGCTCACGTCAAGGGCGCGCAGAGCACCGTCCTGAAGACCCGTACCGGTGTGTTCCAGGCCCGTTTCACGGGTATGACCAAGGCCGCCGCCGAGCAGGCCTGCTCCCGGCTCGAGTCGAAGGGCCAGGACTGCATGGTGGTCGCTCCCCGGGGCTGATGCCATCGGCCGGGCTTCCTGAAGAACCCTGCAAGTCATCGCAAGTCGGCGTCGGCCCTCGGCCGACGCCGACTTGCGGTTTTCCGACTGTATCAGAGCCCTTGGGCGTCGGGATCGAGCCTCAGTATCCGGGCGATTTCCCGCGCCGCATCCCGCTCCCCCGGACTCGGCGTGCGGCCGGCGCCCGCTCCTCCCACCTGAAGCGCCGAACGCAGGACCAGTTGCCGCTGTCCCACAGGCGCGTCGGGCGCGAAATCCGCCAATACCGCCAGGGCGCGATCGTGCCCGAAGGTCCGGTCGCGGTCGAAATTGGAAAGATGCTGGTCCAGCACGCGGTGGATGTCCGCGGCGCGCTCCTCGTCGCCCATCAGGCAGCGAAGCGCCTCGGCGTCGATCTCCCGCAGTTCCCTGCCATCGGCGGCACCATCGGCGAAGGCGACCAGCGCGCCCGCCGCGATGACCGCCGGCACCAGGAGCGGCAGGTCGTCCGTCTCGATGCCGGTTTCGCCCAGATGGCTGACAAGGGTATCTATGAAGGACATGGTGCTTTTCCGCCCAGGTTTCGGCCAGGTTTCAGGTCGTCGATCCGCCGACGAACTCCCGTGGCGTCAACACCGTGACCGGGAGTTCGTCGCGGCAGGACAGCAGATGTGCGTCGCTGGTGATCAGCGCCGCCCCGGTCGCCCAGGCGAGCGCCGCGAACTTGCGGTCGCCCGGATCTTCCACCCTGGAGGAGGACGAAACGTCGAGCGGGCCGCGATGTTCTCCGGACGCCGCGAAAAGACCGGCGAAGCGATCCCAGTCGAGTCCGGGAATACGGCGGACCACGGTTTCGGTCTCCCGCCGGGTCGCTTCGCTCCAAGCGAGCCGGCAACGTCCCTCCCGGACGGCCTTCACCACCGCCGCGGCGTTGCTTCCCGGCTTGAGCCCAGCCGCCACGAACACATTGGTGTCCAGGACCAAGTGGTCGGGCGCCGGGCCGATCGAGCCGGCCGGCGTCACCGGGTGCATGGCTCCATCACCGGCTTGCCCCGGTGCGGCCCGTCGGTATGTCGGCCCCCGCCGACGGTGAGCTTGCCGCGTTCCTGCCTGATCCGGTCCTGTCCATGCCCGGCATGGTCGTCGGGATAGGAGCGCAGCTTCCGCTCCGCCGCTTCCCGGAAGGCATGCTTGACCGACTCCGGCCGTCGCACCCAGGCGACGCCGGTCCGATCGCTTTCCTCATAGAGTTTCTGAGCCAGGTCTTCCCGAAGTTTCGGATCGATCTTCATCGCGTCCATCTCCTCGCGCTTATGGCCGCCGTTCGGGGCAACACCCGCCGCGCGCGGCCGTTCCTCGCGGGTGGTGAGCCCGTGCGCAAAATCGAGGCATGTTGTTTCGCTGCAGTGAAGCCGCCCATTGGCGATGGCTTCCAGTGTTGATGTAATGCGCCCGGAGGCGCCCGATCAGGTCGCGCCCTTGTTTTCATGACACCGGGGCGCGCAGCCGCCGGCATGGCGGCGGGTTGGCAATGATTGAAGGAGAATGACAGGATGAAAGTTTTTGCAGACCTGCGGTGGCCGGGTGCCGCAGCCGCGCTTCTCGTGATCGTGACCGCCGCTCCCGGCCTGGGGCAGCAGGATCACGGCGGGCATGGCGGGCACGGTGCTCCGGCCTCCTCCGCTCCCGTGGAGGGTTCTTCGGCCGTCGCCGACGCTTTCCGGCGCTCCAGTGCCCGCATGCACCAGGACATGGAGGTCGGGCTGACCGGCGATGCCGACCAGGACTTCGCGCGCAGCATGATCCCCCATCACCAGGGCGCGATCGACATGGCGCGCATCCAGCTGGAGCACGGCAAGGACCCCGAGATGCGCCGCCTCGCCGAGGAGGTCGTGGCGGCGCAGGAGCGGGAGATCGAGCGGCTCCGGGACTGGCTGGCCCGGAACCCGCGCAAGCCCTGATCCCGGCCGCCCCGCTCCGCCGGGTGGCTAACCCTGCCGCCGGACCTGCGCCGGAGGATCTTCGTCCGCGGCCTCGTCCTCCGCTTCGTCCGGCCAGCCGTCCTGCTGCATCTGCGCGAACAGCAGCGCGTTGGAGTGCGCGGGCGCCGGTTGCGCGTCGGGCGCGTCGTCCAGCCCGGCGAAGCGCTTCTCGTCAGCCTGCATCCGGCGGGTCAGCCGGTTCAGCATGTCCGACGCGGTGAGCGCATGCCCGCTGCGGTCGTGGAACAGGTTCCTGTTGGCGGCGGCGGCCGAGGGTAGCAGGTCGCGGGCGAGCATCCCGGGGGTCTTCTCGGCCGCGTTGATCAGCCGGGCGGCCCCGCTCGGGCCCATGATGTAGGCGATCCGGCCCTCGATCGTCGAGGCCGGCCTGCCGAGCATCTTGCCCAGCCGCTCCTTGCCTTCGCCGAGATAGCGGGCGGCCATGCCGGCCGACAGGTTCGGATCCTCGCGAAGCGCCAGGATCTTCTTGCGCGTCGCGGCGTCGCTGACGGTCGGCGCGCCATCGACCACCTTGATCTTCTGTGCGATCTCCCCCAGGCCGTAAGCCGATCCATGGCGACGCATCAGGTCCAGCCACGTGCGTTCGATGAACTGGAAGGGACCGGTCGCCGAACTCTTGCGGTTGCGGGCCTTGGTATCCAGCCCGCTCTCCTGCTGGGCCTGGGAGAGCAGCGAGGCGAAGCTGTGGCCGGACAGTCCGGCGACCGACCGGATCGCGTCCACGACGGGTCCGCCGCCCAGGGGTTCCGGCGGTGCCACTGCCGGCTTGCGGCCGGGCAGGGGAGTGCCGGCCCGCTCCACCGCCGCGGCGAACCCTTCGCCGCCCGGTTTGCGCGCGGGCACGGGCGGCTGCCACGCGGCGCCGGGTATCGAAGGCTTCTTGCCGGGAACCGGCGGCAGTCGCTGGTCAACAGCCATGGGCTTGTTCTCTGAACCTTTCGGGCTACCCCATTCTAAGGCGACGGATCGCCGGTGAGAAGGACAATCGCGTGACCTCGGGTCCCGTCCGCGCGGGAAGCGAAGGCAAAGGAAAGATATCGTACTACAAGCGGCCAATTGGCACGGCAACGCAGGACTGATCCAAATCAGGGCAATCAAGTCTGAAAGTTAGCTATCGGATCGGATCGGACGAAGCGTAGCGCTCCCGACGCCGAGGTGGCCGGCTGCCCGCTGCGCTCCGATCGACCGGCAGAATTCAAGCAGGGTCCGTCGCCACTCACCGCAGGACGCGGGATTGCGGCGGCAGGCGGCCAGAGGGCGAGGCAAGACGATGGGGTCTCTTTCTTCCAGGTTCCGGATCGGTTCCAGGATCTATGCGGGGTTCATGCTCATCCTCGCCCTGCTGGGGGCCGTCGGCGGCTTCGGCATCGCCGAGCTGATCGCCGCCCGCGAGAATTTCGAGCGGTACGGCGAGACCTCCGCCAACACGGCCATGGTGATCACGATCAACCTGGACTTCGCCGAGCTGCGCCGGCACGCGCTTCTCTATACCTCGTCGGGAAGCCAGGCGGCCGCGGACCGCGTGCAGGAGCTGCTCGACCACATCGCTACCGGCCTGACGCGCCTGATGCCGGCGGCCCGCGACGAGGTCAGCCGGGTCCGCCTGAAGCGCATGGTCCAGCTCGCCGCCGACTACGGGGAGAAGTTCGCCAAGCTGAAGGAAGCCCGGATGAAGCGGGACGTCCTGGTCGAACAGACGCTGAAGCCGCTCGGCGACCAGATCGTCGGCAACCTGTCGTCCCTGATCAGCGAGGCGACGGCGGCCAAGCAGATGGAGACCGCGGGGCTCGCGGGGATCGCCCAGGAGCAGTTCATGTACGCCCGGCTCAACGCCACCCAGTTCCTGGCGACGACGGACGAGGCCCTGGCCGAAAGCGTGACGCGGCGGCTTTCCGCCTTCAAGCCGGCCGCCACCAACCTCGCCGCGTGGTTCGACGATCCGGACCGCATGGCACTGGCCCAGGACGTGCTTCGGCTCGCCGACAGCTATTCGAAGAGCTTCGACCGCATGGCCGCGTTGGCGTTCGAGATGAACGGGCTCATCTACGAGGCCATGCCTGTCGTCGCGGAGGAGTTCGGCGGCCTGACCCAGGCAACCGTGGACGGCTGGACCGCCATCTTCCGGGAGACCGAGCAGAGGACCCTGTCCGAGATCGACAACACCATCAAGGTCAGCGGGACGCTCGTCGCCGCGGCGCTCCTGGGCGGCATCCTGCTGGCCTGGCTGATCGCCCGCAGCATCGTCGTTCCGGTCAAGACCATGACCGGCACCATGACGCTGCTGGCGTCAGGCGACCGTTCCGTCGAAGTCACGGGGCTCGGTTTCGCGGACGAGGTCGGCGAGATGGCCCGGGCGGTCCAGGTCTTCAAGGAGAACGCGATCCGGGTCGAACGGCTCCAGGCCGAGCAGGCCGTCCAGGAGCAGCGCGCCGCCGAGGAGCGCCGCAGGTCCATGATGGAGCTGGCCGACGATTTCGAGAACCATGTCAACGGCGTCGTGACCCATGTCACGACCTCGTCCGGCGAGATGAACGCGACGGCGGCCACCATGTCCACGGCCGCCCAGCAGGCGACACACCAGGCGAACGCGGTCGCCAACGCGGCCGACCACGCGTCCACCAACGTCCAGACCGTCGCCGCGGCGGCGGAGGAATTGGCATCGTCGATCGCCGAGATCGGCCGGCAGGTCGACCAGTCCTCGCGCACGATCCAGCACGCGGTGGAGAAGGCCCGGCGGACCAACGAGATCGTCGGCAGCCTGTCGACCGCGGCCCAGAAGATCGGCGAGGTGGTCGGCCTGATCAACACGATCGCCGGCCAGACCAACCTGCTCGCGCTCAATGCGACGATCGAGGCGGCCCGCGCCGGTGACGCGGGCAAGGGTTTCGCCGTCGTAGCGTCGGAGGTCAAGAACCTGGCCAACCAGACCGCCAAGGCGACCGAGGACATTTCCGGACAGATCACTTCGGTCCAGGCGGCGACCGCCCAGGCGGTCGAGGCGATCCAGGACATCCTGCACACCATCGACGAGGTCAGCGGCACGTCGGCCGCCATCGCCGCGTCGGTCGAGCAGCAGCAGGCGGCGACCGGCGAGATCGCGCGCAACGTCGAGCAGGCCGCCGCCGGGACCAGCGAGGTCGCGGCCAACATCGCCGGCGTCACCGCGGCGGCCGACGCCTCGCTCGCGACCGCCGAGCAGGTGCTCCGCGAATCGTCCGAGCTTACCCGCCAGTCCATGGTGCTCCGGCGCGCGGTGGACGAGTTCATCGAAAAGGTGCGGGCTGCCTGACTGCCCGGTTTGCGGGAGCGTCGAAGTGGGCCACACTCGACCCTCCCGCATCCGAGGAAACGCCATGATAGACCTCTATACCTGGACCACGCCGAACGGTCGGAAGGCCTCCATCATGCTGGAGGAGACCGGTCTCCCCTATGCGGTCCACCCGATCGACATCACCAAGGACGAGCAGTTCGCCCCGGACTTCCTGAAGATCAGCCCCAACAACAAGATCCCGGCGATCGTCGACCACGACACCGGAGCGTCCCTGATGGAGTCCGGCGCGATCCTGCTGTACCTGGCGGAGAAGACGGGGATGTTCATACCCCTGGACGGGCCCGGGCGGTGGCGGACATGGCAGTGGCTGATGTTCCAGATGGGCGGCGCCGGCCCGATGCTGGGCCAGGCCCACCACTTCCTGCAGTTCAACCCCGGCAAGGCTCCCTATGCCGAGGAGCGGTTCCGCGCCGAGGCCCGGCGGCTCTATTCCGTCATGGACAAGCGCCTGGGCGAGACCGAGTACCTGGCCGGCGGCGACTACACCATCGCCGACATCGCGACATGGCCGTGGGTCTCGCGGTTCGAATGGCAGCGGATCGATCTCGCGCAGTTCCCGAATGTGCGGCGCTGGTATCTCGCCATCGCAGGGCGTCCCGCCGTCCGGCGCGGCTATGATGTGCCGAAGAAGGGCCACGAGATTCCTCTGGCCTGAGCATATCGCCGCCGGAACCCCATGCTGCTGCCGCTTCGACTGTCCCTGTTCTACGCCGCCTATTTTCTGATCCTGGGCATCCAGTTGCCGTTCTGGCCGGTCTGGCTGGAGAGCCGGGGCCTGTCGGCGGGGGAGATCGGGACGGTCCTGGCGGTGGCGCTGTGGGTCCGCATCGTCACCATCCCGGTGGCCGGCGTGGTGGTCGACCGCACCGGCAACCGGCGGACGGCGCTGATCCTGCTCAGCGCCGCCGCCCTGGCGGCCTCGCTGCTGTACCTTCCCGCCGACGGCTTCGTGCCGATCCTGCTGGTGACCGTGCTGATGAGCGCGGGCTTCAGCCCGATCATGAATATCGGCGACAACCTGACCCTGCTGATCGCCCGGGCGCACCGGCTCGACTACGGCCGGATGCGCCTGTGGGGGTCGATCAGCTTCATCGCCGCCGCCAGCCTGGGAGGCATCGTCGTCGCCGACAGCCGGCCGGAGGTCGTGCTCCACCTGCTGATCGGCGCCATGGCCCTGACGGCCCTGTCCTGCTGGCTGGCGCCGAAGCCGCCGCCGCGCGAGCCGGGACGGACGGAGGTGCCGCTGAAGACCAGCCGGATCGCGGCGCTGCTGCGCGATCCCGGCTTCCTGCTGTTCCTGGGGGCCACGTCGGCCGTCCAGTCCAGCCACGCCGTCTATTACGCTTTCGGAACCCTTCACTGGCGCGGACTCGGCCATTCGGAGGCGGTGATCGGCTGGCTGTGGGCGGAGGGCGTGATCGCCGAGATCCTGCTGTTCGCGTTCGGCGGCGCCGTCACCGCGCGGCTCGGTCCGGCCCGCCTGCTGATGCTGGCCGGCCTGGCCGGCCTGGTCCGCTGGTCGGGAACGGCGATGGCCGAGGGCGTGGCCGTCTTGGCGCTGCTCCAGGTGCTGCACGGCATGACCTTCGGGGCTGCCCATCTGGCCGCCATGCAGTACATCGCGAAAGCCGTCCCGCTGGACCGTTCCGCCACGGCCCAGGCGCTGTACGGCGCCCTGGCGACGGGCATGGGCACGGCGCTGGCGATGATGCTGGCGGGCGCCGCCTATGCCGGGATGGGGGCGGGTGCCTATCACGCCATGGCCGCCCTGGGGCTGGCCGGCGCCGTGTTCGCCCTGCTGCTGGGGTCGCGCGACCGCCGGGACGAGGTCCGGCGGGCGGACGCCTAGCCCGCTTCCTGGTCCTGTTCCCGGCCGGCCGGGTCCTCGATCCGGCGCAGGGTGAGGATCTGCGCCGCGGCGGTGAACAGCAGCCCGGAAGCGGCGAGGCGGCCGGAGTCCTGGTCGGAATGACTCAGGCAGGCGAGCTGCGCCGCGCCCAGGGCGTAGGCCTGGAGCAGGTCGATCGGGTCTCCTTGGGAGTTCCGCGACCACCAGCGCCGTCCGTGGCGGCGCATGGTCCGCAGCGCCGGTTCCAGCACGTCCCAGGCCGGCAGCCGGTCCTGGAGGAAGTCCGCGGGATCGCCGCCCTCCTCCTCGCCCAGTGCCGCCCGTCCGAGATGGATCGCGAACTCGATGAAGGGATAGCGTTCCGATACCCGGGCACCCGCCCGGAACGCTATGCTCATCAGCAGTTCCGACACCAGCGCCGAGTCCCGGGGCTCCAGGCCATCAAGGACATCCAGAAGACCCGGAGCCAGGCCCGCTTCGGGCGAGCCGCCGTCGCGGGCGGCGGTCACGGCCGCGACCAGCGTGCGCAACGCTTCGACCTGGGCCTCCGGGGAAACCGGCCGGTAGTCTTGTTCCATGGAGATGTGCTCTTCGCCTTCCGCAAGGACATTCGGACCCGCCGTCCGCCGGTCCGAATGTCCCTGTTACAAGGCCATGGAGCGTATTGTCCAGGAGAACGAGTACGGCGGTATTCCCCGCCGGACCTCCTACTTCATCTTGCGGGACAGCAGGAACCAGAACAGGCCGATGGTCACGCCGACCGTAGCGACCAGGAAGCCGAGCGCGATATAGGCCTCGTAATCGAGATGCATGGTGTGGAACTCCCCGGGCGATGCGCCTGAAGGCGGCGCAGGATGTGAATGCTGCCGGCGAGCGTGCATCGGCCGGGGCCTTCCCGCATTGAAGATTCGCAATCCCGCGAGGAACGGGACAGGCTATGGATGATTTCGACGCAACCTTGGTGCATGGCATGTCCGACCCCGGCGAACGGCGAAGCGGCACCGGCTGGCCGCTGCGGCACGAACGTCCCATCCTGCGCAGGCTGGCCGGCGCCTTCGGCGCGGGCTTCGCCGGGGGAGCGGTGACGGCGACCGCCCTGATCGCGGCCGACGTCGGAGGCATCGGGGGGCTCACGCTGGGAGCCGGCACCTCGCCCGGCGACCTGACGGGAGCCCTGCTGCTGATCTGGGGCATGGCGGTCCTGTTCGGCTTCGTCGGTCTCGCGATCTCGATCATGTCGCTCGGCGACTGGACCGACTCCCCTCCCGACTGACCGGTGCCGTATCGCTTCGCCCGGCTTGTGGAAAACGCCTAGAGTAACCCGTAATCGAAAGCACGCATCAAGGGTAGTAGCGTCGAGTTTGCCGTGTCCGTCGAGAGGCTTCCAAACTGACGTTCTGTTATCATGAGCAACCGGCACCGACATGCACTATGGTTGGACATGAGTAAGACCATCATATCTCGTTCTCCCGTTCGGCAATCCCTGGGGAACATAAAATTTAATATTATTTCGATACAATATCTGAGAGCCTTCGCCGCTCTGCTGGTGGTGTTCCACCACGCGCGCTACCAGATCACCGACTTCGAGGTGTTCTACAAGGGGGGCGTCTGGCTGTTCGGGCAGGCGGGCGTGGACATCTTCTTCGTCATCAGCGGTTTCATCATGTGGATGACGACATCGGCGCGGCCGACCACGCCGGCCGACTTCATCAGGAACCGCGTCGTCCGGATCGTTCCGATGTACTGGCTCGTGACGCTGGCGGTGGCGGCCGCGGCCATCCTGATGCCGAACCTGTTCCGGGCGGTGGAACTGACGCCAGAGCACGTGATCAAGTCGCTGTTCTTCGTCCCCCATTTCTATCCCGGCGCGCCTACCCGGATCTGGCCGCTGCTGATTCCGGGCTGGACCCTCAATTACGAGATGTTCTTCTACCTGGTCTTCGCGGCGGCGCTGTTCCTGCCGCGCGCCCTGATCATCCCGGCGATCACCGCCCTGTTCGCGGCGATCTCGGTGATCGGCCTCGTGGTCCCCTTCGAGGATCCGATCCTGATCTTCTTCGCGGACTCCATCATCCTGGAGTTCGTGGCAGGAATGCTGCTCGGCCGGCTGTACCTGCAGGGGCGGCTGGCTTTGCCGGCCTGGGCCGCCGTGCCGGCGATCGCCGCCGGACTGGTCTGGATGGTCGCGCTGACCCCCTGGGAGGCTCCCGAGACGCGCCTGCTGGTCTGGGGCGTGCCGGCCGTCCTGACGGTCGCCGGCTGCCTGTCGCTGGAGGCCGGGGGAGCGGTCGGCAGGAACGGGTTCCTGATCCTGCTGGGCAACGCCTCCTACTCGATCTACCTGACCCACATCCTGACGCTCGGGGTCGTCAGGACGGTCTGGAACCGGCTGGGGCTGGTCGAGCAGGACCCCGCGGCCGCCTGGATCTTCATGGCTTCGGCGATGGCGATATCGTCGGCGGTGGGCGTCGCGGCGTATTTCCTGCTCGAAGCGCCGATCCAGAGGCTGGCGCGCCGCCGGCGGGCCGGGTGCCGGTCCGGCGTCGAGGCCGGCGCCCGGCTTCCCGCGGTCAAATCCAGCGGATGAACAGCCAGGCGGTGTCGGGCTGCCGGCCGGAACGCATCTCGATCAGCACCTTCATGGGCTGGTCGAAGGTGAAGACGTAGCTGAAGATGATGTTCAGGTTGCCGGTCTCGACGCCGTCCCGGAACCGTCCGTGGAACTCCGGCGTGAAGGTGCAGGGAGCGACGTCGCGGAAGAAATCGCAGCCGATCACCAGGTCGGCCTTGCGTCCGGCGAAATTCTCCTCGGCGGCGTTGTAGCTGAGGACCATTCCCGTCCGGTCGAGCTGGACGATGCCGATCGGCAGGTCCGCCAGCGCGTCCCGGCCGGTATCCTCCACCAGTTCGAACACGCCCTGGTCGCCGATCCTGAAGAACTCCTTGAGGCCGCCGATGGTCGGGGCCGGCGGCCTGCCGTCGGGCGTGCGCACCCGCCAGGACGGCAGCGTCATGAAGGCGGTCGTGCCGACGCCCGGGCTGGTGTTCAGATGGAGCATGCCGCCGTGCAGCTCGATCAGCGCCTTGGCGACGGGCAGCCCCAGCCCGGTGCCCTCGGTATTGGCCTGGAGATGCGAGCCGACCCGGCCGAAGGGGGAGAGGGCGACCGGCAGGTCGCGGGCGGAGATCCCGATGCCGGTATCCGACGTCGTGAAGCAGATCTGGCCGTCCGCCAGGACGTGGACCGCCAGGGTGACCTCGCCGCCGGCGTCGGTGAACTTGACCGCGTTGCCCACCAGGTTCAGCAGCACCTGCCGCAGCAGGCGCCGGTCCGCGACCACGGCCACGTCGTCCGGCGCGGGCGCCACGGTCAGCTTCAGCCGCGCCTTCGACGCCCGTTCCCGCAGCAGGCGCTCGACGTCGCCCAGCAGCCGCTTCGCGGATACGGTCTCCTCGTTCAGCGTGACCTGGCCGGCCTCGATCTTCGCCATGTCCAGCAGGTCGTTGATGATGTCCAGCAGGTGCCGGCCGGCGAACAGGACGTCGCTGGCATATTCCACGTAGGTCGGGTCGCCGAGGGGGCCGTGCATCTCCTCGGCCATCATTTCGGAGAACCCGATGATCGCGTTCAGCGGCGTGCGCAGTTCGTGGCTCATGTTGGCGAGCAGCGACGTCTTGGCCTGGCTGGCCCGCTCGGCCTGCTCCTTGGCCGCCATCAGTTCCAGGGACGCGCGCTTGCCCGCGGTGACGTCCTGCACCGTCCCGAACAGGGCCAGGGGATGCCCGTCTCCGCTGCTGTGGACGACCCGCTCCTCGTGCAGGTGGCGGATCTCGCCGTCGGGCAGGACGATGCGGTAGTCGAACGATCCGGATCGCGCCGAGGGCGCCGCGAGATCGCGGTCAAGGGGATGGACCAGGTCGAGGAACTCGCCGGGACCGGGCGGCCCGGAGCCGGGATCGCGGTCATGGATCCCGTACAGGATGTCCGACCAGACCGTGCTTCCCGTCGCCAGGTCCATCCGCCACCAGCCGAGCCGGGCCATCCGCTGGGCGGCTTCCAGCGCCTGCTCCAGCCGGCGGTGGTCGGTCAGGTCGGTGGAGGTCCCGACCAGGCGGACGACCCGCCCGTCGTGGAACAGCGGGTTCAGCATGGTCCGGGTCCAGAAGACCCGGTCTCCCAGCCGGATCTCCTCCTCGTAGCCGATCGGGCCGCGGGTGGCGACGCAGTGCCGGTAATGGCCGGCGATGCGGTAGGCGAGGCAGGGCGCCAGCACCTCCTCGACCAGACGGCCGGCGCAGTCGGCGTTGGTCAGGCCGAAGGCGCGCTCGTACCAGTCGTTCAGCATCGCGATCCGGAAACCGCCGCCGCTCCCGTCCCCATCCTCCACGTCGATGACGAAGATCGGGCAGGCGATCTGGTTGACAAGTTCGCGCAAGGTCGCCCCGGCGGAGGTCTTGAGGATGTCGGGCTGGTCCAGCAGGGTCGTCATGGGAAGGATCACGGGCTCTGAGGGGCGGGAAAGGTTCGGAGGATGGTCCAGTCGGCATCCTTGCCGAAGGAATTCGACGGCAGCGACGGCCCGGAGGCCAGCGCCCGGGGCCGTTCGGGGACGGTGAGGTTGCGCTCGATCCAGTGCGTCAGCGCCTTATGGAATTCTGGCCCGGCGGGGGCGTCCGGGGCCGGCACGACGAAGGCCTTCAGCCTGTCGCCTTCCTCCGGCGTCATCAGGCGCACCGCCGCGTCGGCGACCCAGGGATGCTCGCATAACCGCTGCCGCACGTGGTCGGGAGAAACGTTCACGCCGCCGACCTGCACCATTCCGTCCAGGCGCCCCGCGACGCGGAAGCGGCCGTCGGCGGACCAGTCCAGCCGGTCCGGCGCCGCAACGTCCCGCTCCGCGCCGTCGGCCGAGGTCCGGCGCAGCACCGAATCCCCGGCGCGGCGCCACCAGGGCATCGGCCGGAACCCGTCGGCCGGATCGTCGCGCCAGCCGATCCCGGCGGTTTCCGACGAGCCGTACAGTTCGACCAGACGGTCCAGCCCGGCCCCGACCGCGCCGCGCGCGGTCGGGGCCGGACAGGGCGCCGTCGAGACGGAGCCGTATATGTCGGCGGGCAAGGCGATCCCGCTGCGGGCGACGGCCGACCAGAAGGCGGGATGGCCGACGATCAGGTCGCCGGGTGCGGCCAGAACCGCCAGCGCCGCCGGCGGCCGGCCCCGGACATCGACCACGGGCAGCCTGGCAGCGCCCGGGGGAGCGCCGGTCAGGATCGTCATCAGGAAGCCGTAGATATGGTGGCTCGGCACCGCGCCGAGGATGCGGCGGCGCCCTGGAAACAGGGTGCGCAGGAACTCCGCCTCCTGCTCCAGGTCGGCAAGGCTGTGGCGGCACGGCTTGGCGGTCCCGGTGCTGCCCGATGTCCTGAAGGTGATGTGCGAACCGCACCGGGGGAGCGCCGACCGGCAGATATCGAGCAGGCCGCCGAAGGTCCGCCGGGTCGGCAGGTAGTCGGCCGATGCCGCCTCGCCCAGGTTGAGCGCTTCGGCCAGCGCCGCCGAGAGCTGAAGCATCTCCAGGCTGTCGGCCTCGATCAGGCCGTTCCGCCAAGCCTCTCCGCCCTGGTCCTCGCGGCCGGGAAGGCCGGCGAGGACAGGCGACCCGGGCCGCAGGCGGGCGAACTCGCCCGCGACCAAATCGGCGACGAAACGCGCCAAGGTCCGGTCGTCCGACCACCAGCCCCCTCCGAAACCGAACTCTCCCGCTTCCCCGGCCACGCTCCCGACCCATCGATGGTAGTACAAGACGCAACGATAGTGTCACATCGGAGGGGCAATGCAAATCCGGTCGAACGGGAA
Source organism: Skermanella pratensis (assembly GCF_008843145.1). Classification (GTDB taxonomy): domain Bacteria; phylum Pseudomonadota; class Alphaproteobacteria; order Azospirillales; family Azospirillaceae; genus Skermanella; species Skermanella pratensis. Next base: position 1,116,207 of record NZ_CP030265.1, read on the forward strand.
AACGGGTTCAGGAACCGGTCAAACGTCGTAGACCGGTCCGGGCGTCTTCTTGTTCTCGCCGCCCGATCGCTCCTCCTCCTTCTCGGTCAGCGTCTTGTCGCGCTCGTTATCGGTTCCGGGCTGAGGCTTGTCGTCTTTCTTGCCGTCATTTTCGGCCATGACCGTATCTCCCGTTGAAAACCGTTCCAACAGGTCGTACGCACCCGCGTTGCGATCCTGACAGTTGATTGATTTTACGCTAAAACAAAATCATATTTGAATAAATTCTAGAAGTGTTGCTGCTGTGCATCATAATTCCTTCATGCCATTCGATCTCGATGGTAATTGTTGCGCATGCATCTATTCGCCGCTTTGATGGGGGCACGCTTCATCAATCGACCCGATCAGGGAATGGTCATGAGAAATCTCCTCCTTGCCACCACGGCCATCACCGCAGTCGCCCTGAGCGCGCAGTCCGCTCAGGCGCAGCTCGTCGTGAGCCTGGGCGGTTACACCGAATTCTTCGGCGCCTATTACGACGATGACGCCGCGAACCGGACCAGCCGCGAGTTCGCGCTTGAGACCGAGATCGTCGTCCGCGCCGACGGCAAGGCTGACAATGGCCTTCTCTACGGTGCCAAGGTCGAGCTGCAGAACAGCACCGGCAGCAGCGCCACCAGCGTCGGCACCGACGAGGCGTCGGTCTATCTCGGCGGCACCTGGGGCCGCATCGAGCTCGGCGACTTCGACGGCGCCGCGGACACCCTGGCGATCTACGCTCCCCTGATCGGCGTCGAGCAGATCGACGGCGACGGCTACCGCTTCCTGGAGAACACGCCGGACCTCGGCCCGCGCGCCGGCTTCGCGCTGGGCAGCCTGCCGACCGGCAGCGTCGTGCAGGCTCCCGACTCTGGCGACGCCACCAAGGTCATGTACCTGACGCCGCGGTTCGCCGGCATCCAGGCGGGCGTCAGCTACGCCACGCAGGACGACAGCGAGGGCCAGGACGTCGTCGGCTTCAAGACCGCCGGCGGCTACAAGGACTTCTGGGAAGTCGGCGCCAACTACACCGGCGAGTTCTCCGGCTTCTCGGTCGCGGCGGGCGCCACCGGCAGCACGGCGACCGGCCAGGACCTGGGCGTGGTCGGCGGACCCTCGCTGGAGGACTTCTGGGCGTGGCAGGTCGGCGGCCAGGTCGGCTACGGCGCCTTCAAGCTCGGCGGCGGCTACATCGACGGCGGCGACTACAACGCGGTTTCCGGCGTGCCGGCGACTTCGGGCGACACCACCATCTGGCATGTCGGCGTCAGCTACACCGCGGGCCCGCTGGCCGTCGGCCTGTCCTACGCCGACGCCGAGGGCTTCAAGGGCGGTCCGGAGTTCGACGATTTCGGCGGCGTGACTCCCGCGACCTACGCCTCCTCCTACAAGACCTACGGCGGCGGCGCCGCCTACACCCTGGCACCGGGCTTCACGGTCCAGGGCGACGTGATGTACGTGGACGAGGACCTGCGCAACGTGGATGCCGCGACCGGCGTCGCCAGCACCACGAGCAACGAAGGCATCGTCGCCATCCTGAGCACCCGCCTGGATTTCTGATCCAAGGGACTGCTTCGGCTGGAAGGGAAGGGGTGCGGCGCTTCGGGCGCCGCACCCATTTTCGTTTCTCGGGGAGGCGTCGTCGGATCGTGAAGGCCGTCGGTATCAGTTCGCCTGCTCGCCGAACCGGTGCTCGGCCGTGGACTCCTCGCCGACCCGGGCGCTGGGAGCGGAGAAGGCGTCATAGGCGGGATTGGTCAGGTAATTCGACATGACGATACCCATGCCCGTGGCGATCACGATGGCCGTCAGGGTCCCCAGGATAAACATCTTCATCGGCATTCCACTTGTTTGTCTTTGTTTTTACTTCCCGGAGCGCGAACGGCGCCCCGGGAGTGTCCCGTTCTGAAAAGCGGAGTTACGGGCCTTCGGGCGTGCGGCCCGCCTTGTCTCGGATCTCGTCGCGTTCGCCCATCTCCTCGAACTTGCGCTCGGGGCTCTTGTCGGTGTCGCCGGACGCCTTGCCGGTCTTCCGGTCCAGCGCCTTCTCGATCTGCTCGGCCGCTTCGGAACCCTTGCCGGTGCTCATGCCTTCCTCCCTCCAGCTTTCGCGGTTGCAGGCGGATCGCTCCGGCCCCTATGCCGGTCCCCGAACCAGGGTCAGGGGAGCGGGGCGTCCTGACGGATCAACCCGTCAGACCGCAATTCCGCCCACAGGTCGGGCGGAATTTTGTGGGCGAGCAGGTCCATGTTCTCCTTGATCCGCGCCGGGCTGCCCATGCCGGGAATGACCGACGCCACCACCGGATGTCCCAGCGGGAACTGAAGGGCCGCCGCCTTCAGAGGCACCGCGTGGCGGCGGCAGACCTCCTCGATCCGCCGGGTCTTCTCCAAAATGGCGGGCGAGGCGGGGACGTAGTCGTAGTGGGCGCCCTCCACCGGGCCGGTCGCCAGGATGCCGGAATTGTACGGCCCGCCCAGTACGATCCCGATGCCGCGCTTTTCGCAGAGCGGCATGAAGCTGTCCAGGCTCTCCTGGTCCAGCAGGGTGTAGCGGCCGGCCAGCAGGAAGCAGTCGAAGTCGCCGGCCTCGGCGAAGCGCTGGCAGGCTTCCCACTCGTTCAGGCCGGCCCCGATCGCCTTGACGATGCCCTGCTCGCGCAGTTTCAGCAGGGCGGGATAGGCACCCTCCATGGCCTCCTTGAAGCGCTGATCGAACGCGTCGCCCTGGTTGCGCCGGTCGGCGTCGTGGATGAAGACGATGTCGACCCGGTCGGTGCCGAGCCGATGAAGGCTGTCCTCGAACGACCGCATCACGCCGTCGTAGCTGTAGTCGAGCCCCCGGCGGAACGGTGGCACGTCCATGAACAGTCCGGCCTCGGTCGGTTCCCCCCGCGCCGGGAACAGGCGCCAGCCGACCTTGGTGGACAGCACGACATCCTCCCCGCGGACCCGGCGCAGCCAGCCGCCGACGCGGTGCTCGCTCAGGCCGTGGCCGTAGAGCGGCGCCGTGTCCACATAGCGCACGCCCGCCTCGAAGCTGGCGTCCAGGGCGGCGAGCGCCGCCTCGTCGTCGATCGCCCGGTACATGTTCCCGAGCGAGGTCCCGCCGAACCCGAACGCCGTCAGCGAGACATCCGTGCGGCCGAGCTTGCGCGTTTCCAGTTCCATGCCATCCTCCCGTACAGTTCAGTCCATCGTGACACGAAGCGATAACACGGCCGACCCCCGAATCGGGGCAGGGGGACGAAACCTATGCTGAGGACGCCATGCTGAAAACGATCGATCCGCTGCTCAACGGAGCGCTGCTCCAGATCCTCGCCGATATGGGGCACGGCGACGAACTCGCCATCGTGGACGCGAACTATCCCGCGGCGGCCAATGCCAGGCGGCTGGTCCGGCTGGACGGCATCAGCGCCACCGCGACGCTCAAGGCGGTGCTCTCGCTGCTGCCGCTCGACGACTTCGTCGAGACGCCGGCCGCCGTCATGACGCCGGGAACGGAGTGGCCGCCGATCCTGGACGAGTTCCAGGCGCTGGCCGACCAGGCGGAGGGCAGGGCGGTCGAGATCCTCGGGATGGAGCGCTTCGCCTTCTACGAACGTGCGCGCGGCTCCTACGCCGTGATCGCCACCGGCGAACGCCGGCTCTACGGCAACATCATACTGGTCAAGGGCGTGATCCGTCCGGCCGAATGACGGCCGCCGCCGCCGCCGCGGCGTCGATGCCGGTGAGGTAGGCCCCGTGCGTGGTGGAGTAGGAATCCCGCGAGCAGGCCTCTCCCGCGAAGAACAGGCGACCGTCGACCGGCAGCACCAGGTCGGCCCGGCGGTCGGCGCCTCCCGGCACCGCGTAGGAATAGGCGCCCAGGGACCACGGGTCCGCCGCCCAGCCCGACGCCGCCACCGGCTTCAGGTGCCGGCGGACCGAGGATCCGAACAGGCCGGACAGCTCGCCGACCGCGAAATCCTCCATGGCCTCGGCACCGGCGCGTTCCAGGTCGAGCGCCAGGGCGCCGCCGTAATAGGCCTCGATCAGCGGCCGGCCGAGCGGCTCCAGGTGGTAGAGCCCGGTCCGCGCGCCGTCCAGGGCGCCGGGAACCTGGGTATCGGGCTCCAGGTCCCAGAGGCAGCCGCTCCCCTCGACGACCTCCAGGAACAGCTTCGCAACATAGCCCATGGGCAGGGCTCGGGCCGCCTCGATCTTTTCCGGCAGCGGCGGCGTGAAGCGGATCGCCTCGCCGTCCAGCAGCGGGGGCGGGACGGTCAGGATCACGGCACGGCCGCACAGCTCTCCCTTGGGCGTGGTCAGCACGATCCGCGGCCCGGTCAGGTCGACCGATGTCACCGGCGTGTCGAGCGAGACATGAACGCCGGCGCCGGCCCGCGCCACCAGCGTGCCGTAGCCCGACGCCACCCGCCAGTTGACGCCGGTATCGGCGTAGCGCACCAGGTCCACGGCCGACAGCGCCCCCGGCTCGGCGCCGGAGATATAGCCGATGACCGCCTCGAACCGGGGCAGCCAGCGGTCCCCGGCGGGCAGCAGGTCGGCGACGCTGCGATCCGGGCCGGCATCGCCGACGCGGTCGATCAGGTCCCAGAACCGCTCCATCGCCTCCGCCCAGTCGGTCATGGCCTCCCGGCCGATCCGGCGCCCGACGGAACCCTGTCCCCAGTCCGGCGGATTCCGGTCGATCTCCAGCCCCAGCCCCTCGGCGATTGCGCACCACGGGTTGCGGTCGGCGGAATGCAGCCAGCCGCAACCCAGATCGGCGGGATGCCCGCCATCGGACAGGACGGTGTGGGCGCGGCCTCCCATCCGGCCGCGCGCCTCGACCACCACCGCCGAGATTCCCCGGCGGCCCAGTTCGCGCGCCGCCGCCAGACCGGCGGCCCCGGCGCCGACCACGACCACATCCACTTCGCTGAACGGCATGAATCCCCTGTCGCCTTCGATCCCAATCACGCCCGTTCAACAGATTGTGCGGGGGTTCGGACCGCGCGCACTGCTCCAAATGCGTGTTTGCCCGATTTTTCCCTCCCGATATAGCCTGGATCGTCCAGGGGGCCGTCGCCTGAGCCGACAGGCGCCGCCGCCCCTGGAACTGATCGGCCCCGGAAGCGACCGGCCCGGAAACGACCGAAGGACGCGCTCATGCAGGTGATCCTGGCCCAGCCCCGCGGTTTCTGCGCCGGCGTCGAGCGGGCGATCGAAATCGTGGAACGGGCGCTCGCGCTTTATGGGCCTCCCGTCTATGTCCGGCACGAGATCGTCCACAACGGCCATGTGGTCGAACGCCTGCGGGCCAAGGGCGTGCGGTTCGTGGACGAGGTCGACGAGGTGCCGCCCGGCGGCGTCACGATCTTCAGCGCGCACGGCGTCTCGACCGCGGTGGACGAGGCGGCCCGGGCGCGCGGCCTCCACGTGATCGACGCGACCTGTCCCCTGGTCGCCCGCGTCCACCTCGAAGGCGCCCGCTACTCCCGTCAGGGGCGCGACGTCGTCCTGATCGGCCATGCCGGGCATGCGGAGGTCGAAGGAACCCTGGGACGGCTCAAGGGGCCGGTCCATCTCGTCGGCTCGGTCGAGGAGGTCGCCGGGCTGGAAGTCTCCGATCCCGGCCGGGTCGCCTACATCACCCAGACGACGCTCAGCATCGACGACACCCGCGGGATCATCGAGGCGCTCAAGGCCCGGTACCCGCCATCGTCGGCCCCGACACCAACGACATCTGCTACGCGACCCAGAACCGCCAGCGCGCCGTGCTGGGCCTTGTCCCGCTGGTCGACCTGGTGCTGGTGGTCGGGGCGGCGAACAGCTCCAACTCCAACCGGCTGCGCGAGATCGCGCGGGATGCCGGCATTCCCGCCCATCTGATCGACGACGCCTCGGCGCTCGATCCGGCCTGGCTCGACGGGGTATCCTCGGTCGGCGTCACGGCGGGCGCCTCGGCGCCGGAGGACCTGGTCCAGGAGGTGCTGGCCGCGCTGTCCCGCCGGGCCAGGCTGCGGATCAGGACGCTTCCCGGCATAGAGGAAACCCTGCGTTTCCGCCTGCCCGCCGAGCTGGAGGCGGCCGGCGCCGGCCCGCTCCCCCGGCACCGACCCGACTTGAACAGGAAGTGAGCTGACAATGGCCGTTCCCCTGCTCCAAACCGCCATGGTCGGCGCCTATGTCGTCGGCCGCCACCTGCGCGGCGTCAGGCGGTACCCGCTGGTGCTGATGCTGGAGCCGCTGTTCCGCTGCAACCTCGCCTGCGCCGGCTGCGGCAAGATCGACTACCCCGACCCGCTGCTCAACCGCCGCCTGAGCGTGGACGACTGCCTGGAGGCGGCGCGGGAATGCGGCGCGCCGGTCGTCTCGATCGCCGGCGGCGAGCCGCTGCTCCATGCGGAGATCGACCGGATCGTGGACGGGCTGATCGCCCAGCGGCGCTTCGTCTATCTCTGCACCAACGCGCTCCTGATGGAGAAGCGGCTGGACCGCTTCAAGCCCGGCCCGTTCTTCACCTGGTCGGTCCATCTCGACGGCAGCCGGGCCGAGCACGACGCCTCGGTCTGCCAGCCCGGAGTCTACGACCGCGCCGTCGCCGCGATCCGCGAGGCCAAGAAGCGCGGCTTCCGCGTCAACATCAACTGCACCCTGTTCGACGGCACCGATCCCGCCCGCGTCGCCGCGTTCTTCGACGAGGCCATGGAAGCCGGCATCGACGGCATCACGGTCTCCCCGGGATACGCCTACGAGCGCGCACCCGACCAGGCCCATTTCCTGACCCGCCGGCGCACCAAGCAGCTCTTCCGCGACATTTTCCGGGCCGGGCAGGGCAGGCGCTGGGCGTTCAACCAGTCGTCCCTGTTCCTGGACTTCCTGGCCGGCAACCAGCCCTACCGGTGCAGCCCCTGGGGCAACCCGACCCGCAACGTCTTCGGCTGGCAGCGCCCCTGCTACCTGCTCGGGGAAGGTTACGCCAAGACTTGGCGCGAGCTGATGGAAGAAACCGACTGGGACGCCTACGGCACCGGCAACTACGAGAAATGCGCCGACTGCATGGTCCACAGCGGCTACGAGGCGACCGCCGTCGCCGACTCCGTCCGCAATCCCCTGAAGGCGTTCCGCGTCGCCCGGCACGGCGTCCGGACCGACGGCGGCATGGCCCCCGAGATCCCCCTCGACCGCCAGCGCCCGGCCGAATACGTCTTCTCCCGCCACGTCGAGAAGGCGCTGGAGGAAACCGGCCCGAAGCGCTGAGGGTATCGGCGCCGAGGCGGGATCAACGCCCCGCGCCCGACCCGGACGAAAGCAAAACCAGCAGCAGCCCGCGCGGCAGCGCGCAGAAGGACAGGCCGACGCCGACCAGGATCAGTCCCGCCTGAAGGACGGTGTCCAACTCCATATGCAGCGGGCCGAAATGCACGTCGAACACGGGCATGAAACGCTGTGACCCGCTGCCGGCCGAGGGCAGGAGGATCAGCGGGAACAGCAGTCCCCAGATGACCATAAGCTTGCCGAGCGTGCGCATGGGTGGCCTCTATGGACGGCGACGCGGTCGATGACCGCAGGGCAGGGCATTCCCGCGCCCCGATCATACCAGGCACGAAAAACCCTGACCTGCGAACCGCGTTGGGCCAAGGCCCAAACCCACGGCGGTTCGCCGATGCCTAGGTTGGGCCCATGGCCCAACGCATGGAATCAAATCTCCCGGCGAGACTTACCCAAATTTCGACGTTGACATCGATGGTGGCATTGCTCATGCGGCTCTAAGCTGAGGGGTGGCGTCCCGCCGCCCATGGTGCGCGGGACGCGCACCCCCCGACCTGTCTTGCATTCGTCCCGAAATCGGCTTAATGTTCATGAATTGTTCCCATCCGGCCAAGGCGCTCCAGCCATGCTCGACCACCAGTCCCCCACGCAAGCAGCCTCCGCCCCGCCCGTGATCGTCCTGACGCCGCGCCAGGAAGCCTTCTGCCAAGCCATGGCCTGCGGCGTCGGCGGGGCGGAGGCGGCGCGGCGGGCGGGGTACTCGCCCAAGGGGGCCAAGCAGCGCGGCGCCGTCCTCATGGGCCAGCCGGAAATCCGCGTCCGTATCGACCAGCTCCGCACCGACCGGCGGGCCGTCCACAAGTCCGCCCTGGACCGCGCCGCCGAACTGGTGGAGACCATCGCGGGGGAGGCGCTGGAGCGCAAGAGCCTCGGGCTGGCGCTGCGCGCGGTGGAGCTTGGCCTGAAGCTCCGCGGCGTGGTCCAGGACAAGCGCATCCCTCACCACTACATCGGCGACAGTCCGCACCCGGACGCCGACCTGGAAAACCTGGACTGTCCCCCGGAGGATGCCGATTACCCCGAGACCGCGCAGCCGCCCGAGCCGGCGAAGCCCGCCGTGCCGTTCAGCTCCATGCCCGCCGGCAAGCCCGCCGTCCCGCCGGCCGACAAGCGGAATAGTGACCTTTCGGCCCGAAAGATAGTGACCTCCCCCAAGACGGCGGCCCTGTTCGGCTCCACCTCCCTGTCGGCGCCGGTGCCGCCCCTCCGGGTGCCGGCCGTCGCCTGAATCCCCGCCCCGCGTATAGATCCTGTCCGTTTCGCCGTAGGTCGGCCTTCGCCCGTCAGGGCGAACGCCGACAGCGCGGCCGAAGCGTCGATGCGGAGCGTCGGCGTTCGCCCTGACGGGCGGAAGGCCGACCTACCGTTCGCCTGACCGTGAAGTCGTAACGCGCCCTCTACAGCCCCCAGGGCACCGTCGTGCGGCGTTCCTGGATCAGGCCGCGGTAGCGGGCCAGCGCCCACAGCGGGAAGATCGCGGCATAGCCATGATAGCGCAGGTAGAAGACCCGGGGGAAACCCACCGCCGTGAAGTCCTCCTCGTCCCACAGCCCCTCGGCGTTGCGGGTGTCGAGCAGGTAGCGGACGCCCCGCGCCACGGCAGCGCTCCGCACCTCGCCCGCCGCCATCAGGCCCAGCAACGCCCAGGCGGTCTGCGACGCCGTGCTCGGGCACCTGTCCTCGGCGATGCGGTCGGGCCAGTAGGAAACCCCGCCTTCGCCCCAGCCGCCGTCGGGGTTCTGGCGGGAGACCAGCCATTCGGCCGCGCGCCGCACCATGGGGTCGTCCGCCCGGATTCCGGCCGCGTTCAGGCCGCACAGGGCCGACCAGGTGCCGTAGATGTAGTTGGTGCCCCAGCGGCCGAACCAGGAGCCGTTCGGTTCCTGCTCCCGCCGGATGAAGTCGATCCCGGTCGCGACGGCCGGGTGGTCCCGGTCGAGCCCGAGCTGCGCCAGCATCCCGATGCAGCGCGCCGTCACGTCCACCGTCGGCGGGTCGAGCAGGGCGCCGTGGTCGGCGAAGGGGATGTAGTTCAGGTAATGGCTGTTGTTGTCGGCGTCGAACGCGCCCCAGCCGCCGTTGGTGCTCTGAAGCCCCTCGATCCACTCGCGCCCGCGGTCGATCGCCTGCGTGAACAGCTCCGCCTCGCAGCGGTCCAACGCCATCACCACCACGGCGGTGTCGTCGGTGTCGGGATAGTGGGGGTTGGCGTACTGGAACGGCCAGCCGCCCGGCCGCACCCCCGGCCGCCGCCAGCTCCAGTCGCCCTGGCAGTCCAGCACCTGACGGTCGGCCAGCCAGCGGGCCGCCTGCAGGGCCATCGCCCGCGCCGTGGGGCCGCCGGCCTCGGCCAGCGCGTGGCAGGCCAGCGAGGTGTCCCACACCGGGGACAGGCAGGGCTGGCACAGGATCTCGTCGTCCCGGCGCAGCAGCAGCTTGTCCATGGCCCGGCGGGCGGTCGCGGCGTCGGGATGGTCGGTGCGGTAGCCCAGGCAGTCATACATCAGGATCGCGTTGACCATCGCCGGGAAGATCGAGCCCAGCCCGTCCTCGCCGTTCAGCCGCTCCGTCACGAAGCTCACGGCGCGCTGGATCGCGGTCCGCCGCCCGGTCCTGGGCAGGCGCGGCTCGATCAGCATCAGGAAGCTGTCCAGCCCGCGGAACAGCCGGGCCAGCGCCGTGTCGTCGGGCGCCGAGTGCCAGTCGGCGACCCGGTCGGCCGGCACGGTGAACAGTTCCGAGACCCCGACGCCGCGCGGGTTGCGGGCCTTCGGCTTGTGCGCCATCACGACCAGCAGCGGCACCACGACGGTCCGCGACCAGTAGGAGATCCGGGAGATGTGGATCGGCGACCAGGCCGGCAGGTTCAGGATCTCGACCGGCATGGCCGGCACCCCGCGCCACGGGATCTGGCCGAACAGCGCCAGCAGGATGCGAGTGAAGACGTTGCACCGGGCGGCGCCGCCATGGGCCAGGATCGCATCCCGCGCCCGCTTCATGTGCGGCGCGCCGGGCGGGTCGCCGGCCGCCTTCAGCGCGAAGTAGGCCTTGACCGAGCAGCTCACGTCCAGCGCGCCGCCGTGGAACAGCGGCCAGCCGCCGTCCTCGCCCTGGCGCCGCCGGATGAAGGCCGCCAGCCCGGCCTCCACCTCCGGGTCGATCTCGTCCAGGAAATGCTGGAGCAGGATATGCTCGGCCGGAATGGTCGCGTCCGCTTCGAGCGGGAAGACCCAGTGCCCGTCGGGCTGCTGGAGCCGTTCGAGGGCGGACTCCGCCGCGGTGACCGCCTCGTTCAGGTCAAGACTCTGATCAACTGTCCCGTCGGCCGAAAAGTCTATTGAGCCGAGGCCTTCGGGATCAACGCCCGTCCGCGGGAGAAGCATGCTCGCCCACCTGCTGCTGATCGAAACAGGGTGATTGCACCAGAGGATATTCGATGTTGCCCTGCACCCACCCTTATGCCGCGGCATGCCGCGGTGTCATCAACGCAAAAGGCGACGGACCCCTCCAGACGGCGATGCAGCAATTCTTCCAGGCGTCCCGCCGGGCCGATTCGGCGGCGGGCTGGAAGCAATGACTGGTTGATGAAGCCGCGGTTAATGGCTTCATGGTTAATGGCTTCATGGTTAATGATTGATTCACTATGTCGAAAGTAAGACTCCTGCTCAGGAGCGCGACCGCAAGGCGCCAGCGGGACCGCCGGCACAGCCAACCAGGACAGGAGAGGCCAGCCCATGCTCAGCAACGCCGCCGCACAGTCCGTCAGGAACGCGTATCAGTTCGCCGCCCAGTATGGCCATGGGGCACCGGGGCAGGAACATCTGCTGCTGTCCCTGACCGGCGATGTCGATGCCGTCGCCGCCCTGATGGCGTGCGAGGCCGATCCCAGGGCCATCCACCGCGAGATGGACCGGCTGATGCCGCGCCTGCCGCAGCGGCCCCAGGGCGACGACGCGGTGGAACGGACGATCCAGCGGGCCGAGCGCTTCAAGCCGGACGCGCCGTGCGACGGCGCCTGCCTGCTGCTGGCGCTGCTGGTCGACCGGACCGCCGGCGCCGCGTCCATTCTCCGGCGCCATGGCGTCACGCGCGACCGGATCGTCGAGCACATGGTCCAGCGCGACGTGGAGGCCCGGCGGCGGCGGACCCAGCACCGGGCGCTGGACGCCTCCGATCCGCCGCCCGCCCCGGCCCTCGCCGCCGACGGCGCGCTCGCGACATACTGCGTCGACCTCAACGCCAAGGCGGCCGCCGGCCGGATCGACCCCGTGATCGGCCGCGACGCGGCGATCGAGCGGACCGTCCAGATCCTGTGCCGGCGCACGAAGAACAACCCGATCCTGGTCGGCGAGCCGGGCGTCGGCAAGACCGCCATCGCCGAAGGGCTGGCGCTGCGGATCGTCGAGGGGGAGGCCCCCGAAGCCCTGGCGGGCACCCGCATCTTCGCGCTCGACCTGGGGGCGCTGGTGGCCGGGACCCGGTATCGCGGCGATTTCGAGGAGCGCGTCAAGGCCGTCGTCACGGAACTGGGCAGGACGCCCGGCGCCGTCCTGTTCATCGACGAGATCCACACGATCATCGGCGCCGGCGGATCGGGCGGCGCCATGGACGCCGCCAACCTGCTGAAGCCGGCCCTGGCCGAGGGGACGCTGCGCTGCGTCGGCGCCACCACCTACCGGGAATACCGCCAGCACATCGAGCGCGACCAGGCGCTCGCCCGCCGTTTCGGCAAGATCGACGTCGCCGAACCCTCGGTCGAGGACGCCGTCGCCATCCTGGAAGGCGTCGCGGAACGCTATGCCGACCACCACCGCGTGATCTACGGCGCCGACGCGATCCGCGCCGCGGTGGAGCTGTCGGCCCGCTACATCACCGACAGGCACCTGCCGGACAAGGCCATCGACGTGCTGGACGAGGCCGGCGCCATGGCCCGGCTCGACGCCGGCCGGGCCTGGCCGCGGCGGATAGATGCGTCCGACATCGAAACCGTCGTCGCGCGCATCGCCAACATGCCGGTCCGCCGCGCCGGGCTGGACGAACGGGCGGCGCTCCGGGGCCTCGAAGCCGACCTCAAGGCATCCGTCTTCGGACAGGACGCCGCGATCCAGGCGGTCGCGTCGGCGGTCAAGATCGCCCGGTCGGGTCTGCGCGACCCGGAGAAGCCGATGGGGTCGTACCTGTTCGCCGGCCCGACCGGCGTCGGGAAGACCGAGATCGCGCGCCGGCTGGCCGAGACGCTCGGCGTCCCGCTGCTGCGCTTCGACATGTCGGAATACATGGAACGGCACACCGTCAGCCGCTTGATCGGGGCGCCTCCGGGCTATGTCGGCTTCGACCAGGAAGGGCTGCTGACCTCGGCGGTGTCGAAGGCGCCCCATGCCGTCCTGCTGCTGGACGAGATCGAGAAGGCCCACCCCGACCTGTTCGCGCTTCTGCTCCAGGTCATGGACGCCGGCCGGCTGACCGACAGCTCGGGGCGGACCATCGACTTCCGCCACGTCGTCCTGATCATGACGACCAACGCCGGCGCCGCCGAGATGGCCCGCCCCGCGATCGGCTTCGGCGCGCAGTCCGCTCCGGGAGCCGATACCGACGCCGCGGTGGCGGCGATCCAGCGCCTGTTCTCGCCGGAGTTCCGCAACCGCCTGGACGCCACGGTCCAGTTCCGGCCGCTCGAACCCGGGACCGTCAGGCTGATCGCGCGGTCGCACCTGGACCAGCTCGCGGGACAGCTCGCCGACCGCAACATCGCGCTCGACATCAGCCCCGAAGCGCTGGACTGGCTGGCCGCGCGGGGCTTCGACCCCGCCCTGGGCGCCCGCCCGCTGGCACGCCTGGTCGAGCGCGCGGTCAAGCTTCCCCTGGCCGAACACCTCCTGCTCGGGGATCTCGACGGCGGCGGCCGCATCAGGCTGGAGGTGGTGGACGGGAAACTTGACCTGTCGGTCGACCGTGCCCATGTCAGGTCGTCGGAATATGAACCGGCATAGCCCCTCCCGGTACCGCCGCCTCACTCACGCCATCATCGGGCGCTCCACTGGGTCAGGCTAGGATACTCCGGGAAGAGCCGGGACGCTCCAACCGTTCCGGCCCAGCAGTCCTGGAGTTTTCTGAAGCGATGACCAGCAGCAACGACGCCGTATCGTCCATGTCGGCGAACAGGACCCTCGCCCAGGTTCTCTCGGCCCTGGCGCTGGAGGTGCCCGATACGGACGTGCTGCTTCGGATCGTCGACCGGGTCCCGGCCGCCGTCGCCATCGTGCGCGGGCCGGAACTCCGCTATACCCTCGTCAACGAAGCCTATGCGGCAATCCCTCCGACGACCGTCCCCATGCTGGGGCGGACGATCGCCGAGGTCTTCCCGGCCATCCCGACGGAGCAGATCGCGGCGATCGAGAGGGTCTGGCGGACCGGCGAGCCCCTCAGCCTCCGGCAGCACCGCTCGATCTACGCGTCCGGCGGGCGGGAAACCTTCTGGGACATCGAGTTCATCCCGCTGCCGGCGACCGGGAGGACCGTCGACGGCGTGCTGATCATCGCGCAGGAGGTGACCCGCCAGGTCAGGGCGGAGCGGGACAGCGAGGAACTCCGAACCAGCGAGGCGCGGCTCACCATCGCGCTCGAAGCCGCCGAGGTCGGGGCCTGGTGCATGCGCGGAGACAGCCGGCAATTCGTCGCGTCTCACCATGCCGCGGCACTTCAGGGGCTTCCGGCGGAGACGCCGTTCGGCCTCGACGAGGCGCTGGCCGTGGTCCATCCGGACGACCGCGCCATGGTGGCGGACCGGATCGAGCGGGCGATCGCCGGAAAGGGCACCCTGGAGGTCGAGTACCGCCTCAACCCCGCGGTCCGGAAACCGGCCCCGGAACAGGACGGGGAGCGCTGGTTCGTGGCGCGCGGACGCTGGATGCCCGACGGGACTTCGGGGGTGTCTCCGGAGGGAGGTCGGATGTTCGGCGTCGTCCGGGACATCACCGCCCGCAAGAAGGCCGACGGAGAGCGGGAGCGGCTGATCGCCCGCATGGCCGCGGACAATGCCCGGTTCGAGGCCCTGGTCGACAGCATGCCCGCCGGCGTTCTGGTCGCCGAGGCGCCCAGCGGCCGGATCATCTACGGCAACCGGCGGATCGAGGAGATCCTGCGTCACAAGGTGCTGCCCTCGTCCGATGTGGGAAACTACGGCGAATGGGTCGGCTGGCACCCCGACGGCAGCCTGGTCGCTCCGGCGCAGTGGCCGCTGGCCCGCGCCCTCAAGGGCGAGGTGGTCGCGGGTGACGAGTATCTCTACCGGCGCGGCTGCGGAACCACCGGCTGGATCCGGGTCAGCGGCGCGCCGGTCGTCGACGCCGGAGGCGCTATCATCGGCAGCGTGGTGGCCCTCTACGACATCGACCGCGAGAAGCGGGCGGAAACGGCGCTGCGCGGCAGCGAGGAGCGCGTCCGCAAGGTCATCGACAGCCTGTACAGCTTCGTCTGCGTGACCACTCCCGAAGGCGTCGTGGTGGAGGCCAACCGGACCGCGCTGGATGCCGCCGGCCTCCGTTCCTCCGACGTGAGCGGGCGCCGCTACGAGGATACCTGGTGGTGGTCCCATTCGCCGGAGGAGCAGGCGCGGCTGCGGGCCGCCATCGACCGGGCCGCCGGGGGCGAGACCTCCCGCTACGATGCCGTGCTCCGGCTGGCGGACCGCCTGGTCACGGTCGACTTCACCATCTCGCCCATGGTCGACGGGGCCGGCAGGATCACCCACCTGATCCCCTCGGCGATCGACATCACCGGCCGTAAGCAGGCCGAGCAGGCCCTGACGAACGCCCTGGCGGACAAGGACCTGCTGCTCGCCCGGCAGGACATGCTGCTGAAGGAGGTCAACCACCGGGTCAAGAACTCGCTCCAGCTCGTCGCCAGCCTGCTCAACCTCCAGGGGCGGCAGCTCGACGACGCCCGAAGCCGCCAGGCTTTCGAGGACGCGGTGTCCCGGGTCAACGCGATCGCCCAGGTGCACGAACAGCTTTACAAGAACGACAATGTGCGGCGGGTCGAGTTCGGCACCTACCTCCGGACGCTCTGCACCCTATACGGCGGCGGCGACGTCGCGATTTGGACCGAGCCGGTCGAGGTCCCGACGGATTCGGCCATTCCGCTCGGGCTGCTGGCGGTGGAGCTCCTGACCAACGCCCTCAAGCACGCGGACTCCGGCAAGGCCGGCCGGCCGGTCGAGATCAGCTTCGGCCGGATGGACGGCGACGCGCTGCGCCTGACGGTCCGCGACCACGGGCCGGGCATCGCGCCGCACTTCCTGGACCCGCGCAACCGCCGGCGGAGCGACAGCCTGGGCATGCGCCTGATCGAATCCCTGGCCGCGCAGCTCGACGCCGCCCTGTCCGTCGACAACCTCGATCCCGGTACGCGCTGGACCCTGGTGCTGCCGGCCGCCGCCTGACGCGGTCCGGCCGATGGCTGCCGAACTGCCGGCCTATGCCGGCCTTTTCGCGGCTGCCCTGCTGGCCGCCACGATCCTGCCCGCGCAGTCCGAGATCCTGCTGGCGACCCTGCTGGCGCGCGGCGGGCTGGACCCCGTGCTTCTGGTCGCGACCGCCTCGGCGGGCAACGTGCTGGGGTCGGTCCTCAACTGGCTGCTCGGCCGGTTCCTGATCCATCTGCGCCACCGCCGCTGGTTTCCGCTGAAGCCCGCCGTTTACGACAGGGCGGTCGGGTGGTATGGCCGGTACGGCGTCTGGTCCCTGCTGTTCGCCTGGGTGCCCGTCGTGGGCGATCCGCTGACGGTCGTCGCCGGCGCGCTGCGCGTCGATCTGGCGCGCTTCACCATCCTGGTTGCGATCGGCAAGGTCGGGCGCTACGTCTTCATAGCACTTTCGACCCTATGGTGGACCGGCGGCTCGGGATGATCGGTTCGCTGCGGCAACACAACGCGGATGAATTTCGAAACAAATGCATCGGACGCTGAACCACCGATGGACGCAGGTGTTCTGGTAGGGGAAATCTTGGCGGGGACGACATGGGACTGCGCAACGGCCTGTGGCTGATCGCGGCAGCGGCAGCCATACCGGGACTGCTGCTGTCGGCGGCATTGCCGGCCCTGGCGCCCGCGCCCGATCCGGTTCCCGCCTCCCGGATCATCCTGCCGGCGCCGCCCCCGGGCGGCCAGGTGGACAACGCGGCCCTTCCGGGAGCGATCGTCCCCGGCATCGCGAGCCCGGCGGCACCGCTGCCCGGCGGCGTGTTCGCCTTTCCGCCTCTGGCGATGGCCGGAATGGCCGGGGCGCTGATCTCCGGCCTGCTGGCGGCCGGAGCGGCCCGCCTGGTCCTTCAGCGCAGCCATGCCGGCGCGCCGCGGGCGGAGGAGGGCTCGCGGGGGAGCGTGAGGGAAGGCGACGAGGAGCGGTTGCGCGGCATGGCCGAAGCGTTGCCGCAGATCGTCTGGATCACCGGCCCCAACGGCGAGAACGAGTATTTCAACCGCCGCTGGTTCGAATATTCCGGAGCCGCCCCGGACGACCCCAATGCCTGGCGCGACCATGTCCACCCGGATGATCTCGACGGGCTGCTCGAGTCCTGGCGGACGGCCTACGCCTCCGCCAGCCCCTGGCAGGCGGAATACAGGCTTCGCCGCGCCGACGGAGCCCATTTCTGGCATCTCGGGCGCGCCACGCCCGTGCTGGATCATGCCGGACGGATCGTCCGCTGGTTCGGCACCGCGACCGACATCGACAGCCAGAAGCGCATCCAGGCGGAGCTGGCCCGAACCGCCGCGGAGCGCGAGCAGCTGCTGCGCCAGAAGGATCTGCTGCTGCGGGAGGTGCATCACCGCGTCCGCAACAATCTCCAGCTGATCTCCAGCCTGCTCAGCCTGCAGAACCGGACGATCACGGACTCGGGGACCCTGCAGCATTTCACCGAGGCCCGCGGGCGGATCGAGGCCGTGGCCCAGGTCCACGAGCAGCTCTATCTTACCGACCAGCCCGACCTGATGGATTTCGCGGCCTTCCTCCAGGGGCTGTGCGCGAACCTCTCCAGGCCGGGCGTACCGGTGATCTGCACCCGCGATCCGCCGATGGAACTGCCGATCGACGAGGCGACGCCCCTGGCGCTGATCGCCAACGAACTGATCACCAACGCTGTCGAGTACGCCTATCCCGACGAAGGGGGAGTCGTGATCTCGGGCGGGCCGGTCCGCGTCATCCTGGAGGGGCGGTCTCCCGGTCGCGTCGAACTGCGCGTCGAGGACGACGGCGTCGGGCTGCCCCTGGATTTCGAGCAGGGCCACGGACGCCTCGGCATCCGTCTGGTCAGGCAGCTGACCCGCCAGCTCCGGGGACAGCTCTCGACCGGAGACTGCGGTGCAGGGCGCTCCGGCACCTCGGTCTGTATCAGCTTCGACAGCGAGCCGGCGCCCCCGATCGACCTGTGGGGCAACCGCGACGTCATTCGGTAAGCCCGGGGATGCCGATTATGCGATTTGCCATAACCCGCTGGAACAAAGCTTCACGGCCGTGGTTGCCCCAAGGAAATTCGAACAAAAACTGCCCGCAGGGGGGCCGAAGACCATGGGACAACTCTTCATGGTCGGCGTGGACGGCAGCGATGGCTGCCGGCGCGCCGTCGATTTCGCAGCCGATCAGGCCGCGCGTGCCGGAGCGGACCTGCTTCTCGTCCACGTGATCGAGTGGTCGCGCTATGAATTCCTGAGTCCGCCCGAGGTCGCCGAACGGCATCGCCAGCGCGAGCGCGAACTGGAGGATGCCCAGACCCGGTTGCTCGATCCGCTCAGCGAACGTCTCAAGGCGGCGGGGGCGGAGCCCCGGACGGTGATCCGGTTCGGGCATGGCGCCGAGGAGCTGTGCTCCGCCGCCGCCGAGAACAACGCCTGCCAGGTGTTCATCGGCCGCCGGGGCAGGTCCCGCGTGACGAGCCTGCTGTTCGGCGGCGTCGCCGGCGCGCTGGTCCAGATTGCTTCGGTACCCGTGACGGTGGTCCCATGACCAGGCTCGCATGCTACCGCGCTCTCTTCCCGGCCGTGTTTGCGGGCTTGGCCACTGCCGGCTCCGCGGCGGCGCAGACCACCGCCGACCTGGCCGGCGCGCCCGTGCAGGGCATAGACGCCCGCATCAACGAAGCGATAGGGCCGGTCGCCGACGTCTTCGCCGGGGTCATCTTCTACTCGGTGCCGGTGATGGGCGCGAACCTGCCGCTGATCGTGGTCTGGCTGGTCACCGCCGCGGTGTTCTTCACCTTTTACTTCGGCTTCATCAATTTCCGCGGGTTCGGGCACGCGCTCCGGCTGGTCCGGGGCGATTACGAGGATCCGAACGACCGGGGCGAGGTCTCCCACTTCCAGGCGCTGACGGCGGCGCTGTCCGGCACCGTCGGCCTCGGCAACATCGCGGGCGTCGCCATCGCGGTGTCCCTCGGCGGGCCGGGGGCCACCTTCTGGATGATTCTCGCCGGCCTGCTCGGCATGACGTCGAAGTTCACGGAATGCACGCTCGGCGTCAAATACCGCCGCGTCAATCCCGACGGGACCGTCTCCGGCGGTCCTATGTATTACCTGAGCCAGGGTCTCGCCGAGCGCGGCATGGGCGGGTTGGGCCGGTTCCTGGCGGTGTTCTTCGCGATCATGTGCGTCGGCGGGTCGCTCGGCGGCGGCAACATGTTCCAGATCAACCAGGCGTTCCAGCAGTTCGTCAACGTGACCGGCGGCGACGCCAGCCCATTGGCCGGCCGGGGCTGGATTTTCGGCCTGGTCGCGGCTGTTCTGGTCGGCATCGTGATCATCGGGGGCATCCGGAGCATCGTGCGGGTGACCGAGAAGATCGTGCCCTTGATGTGCGGGCTCTACGTGCTGGCCGGGTTGGTCATCATCCTGGTCCACTGGGCGGACATCCCGGCGGCCGTCAGCGCCATCGTCATCGGTGCCTTCAGCCCGGAAGGCGTGGCGGGCGGCTTCGTCGGCGTGCTGATCCAGGGCTTCCGGAGGGCCGCCTTCTCCAACGAGGCGGGCATCGGCTCCGCCGCCATCGCCCATTCGGCGGTGCGCACCAAGGAGCCGGTGACGGAAGGTTACGTGGCCCTGCTGGAACCGTTCGTCGATACCGTGATCGTCTGCACGGTCACGGCCCTGGTGATCGTGATCACCGGGACCTACGGCACGCCCGATACCGACGGCGTCAGCCTGACCTCCCAGGCGTTCGGCAGCACCATCAGCTGGTTCCCCTACGTGCTCGCGGTGGCGGTCATCCTGTTCGCCTTCTCGACCATGATCAGCTGGTCCTATTACGGGCTGAAGAGCTGGACCTACCTGTTCGGCGAGACGCGGGCGGCGGATGTCAGCTTCAAGCTGCTGTTCTGCGTCTTCGTCGTGATCGGCTCCTCGCTCCAGCTGGGCGCGGTAGTCGATTTCTCCGACGCGATGATCTTCGCCATGTCGCTGCCCAACCTGATCGGGCTGTACCTGCTGGCCCCGGTCGTGCGGCGGGAGCTGGCAGCCTACCGCGCCAAGCTGCGCAGCGGCGAGATCCGGGCACACCAGCACGTTCCGCCGGCCGGCGCGCCGGCGCGCCGCTGACCGGCGCGCCGCGGACTCAGGACACGATCGGGACGACCTTGGCCGGCGGCTTCGCGGCCGCCGGCTCGGGCCACCTGAGCAGTTCCAGTTCGCCCGTGTCGTGCTCGACCAGGGCGGTGCAGTTGTCCACCCAGTCGCCGTCGTTGTAGTAGAGGATGCCGTCCAGCGCCTTGATCTGCGGGTAGTGGATGTGCCCGCAGACGACCCCGTCCACGCCCCGCCGGCGGGCTTCCTCGACGACCGCCGTCTCGTAGGTGTGGATGAACCTGCCGCGGTGCTTGACCTTGTGCTTCAGGTAGCCCGACAGCGACCAATACGGATATCCGAGCCGCGAGCGGCCCCAGTTGAACCACTGGTTCACCAGTTGGGAGGCGGCGTTGGCGTGGGTGCCCAGGTGACCCAGCCAGGGCGCGCGGGCGACCACGCTGTCGAACTGGTCGCCGTGGATCACCAGCAGGCGCCGGCCGTCCGCCGTCTCGTGGATCGCGTCCTCGACCACCAGGATGCTGCCGAACTCGTGGTCGATATAGCCGCGCAGCATGTCGTCGTGGTTGCCCGGGGTCAAGATCACGCGGGTGCCCTTGCGGGCCTTGCGCAGCAGCTTCTGGATCACGTCGTTGTGGCTCTGCGGCCAGTAGCGGGCGCGGCGCATCCGCCAGAAATCGATCACGTCGCCGACCAGGTACAGGGTGTCGCAATCGACCGTCTTCAGGAAATCGAGCAGGCGGTCGGCCTGGCATCCGCGGGTGCCGAGATGGATGTCCGAGATCCAGATGGTCCGGTACCGGTGTGTCGATGCGGCGTCCATCGTCTGGCTCCCATGCCTGGCGTCTGACCATGTTGCGTCGCATCATTGTCTGGCATGGCGGGCGGCGGGGCGCAAGGCGGGATCCGGCGGCGGGGGAGGAGGAGGTCCGCGACTTGCCCCGTCTCTCACGCATTTGTCACCGCCGCCGCGGACATCCCTTAACCGCGGACGGTCAACATCCGGTCCATCGCAACGAGGGGACCGGACATCTTGGACGCCGAAATCTCCTGCCAGGGCAGCATGGGCGAGTGGTTCCGGCTGGAGCGGAACCCGGACAGCGACGTACTGGCCGTCGTCTTCTCCCACGTGTCGGAACAGCCGGGCCGTTTCTCGTTCTACGGCAGCTTCCGCGATGTCGCGGTCAACAAGCTGTTCGTGAATACTCCCTGCAACGGCTGGTACCGCGACGGCGTGCCCGGACTGGGCGGCGATGTCGACTCGGCGGCCGGCGGCATGCGGATCCTGATGCAGCAGGTCGCCCCCAGGACCGTGGTCTGCATCGGCAATTCCATGGGAGCCTACGCCGCGCTCCTGTTCGGCGTGCTGAT
The DNA here is from genome assembly GCF_008843145.1 of Skermanella pratensis. Taxonomy (GTDB): domain Bacteria; phylum Pseudomonadota; class Alphaproteobacteria; order Azospirillales; family Azospirillaceae; genus Skermanella; species Skermanella pratensis. Next base: position 1,137,484 of record NZ_CP030265.1, read on the forward strand.
CAATGCCGACAGGATCCTGGCGATCGGGCCCGAGACGCTGGTGGACCAGCCCGGCAGCCGCAGCCGGGGATTCCTGGCCGGACGGTCGCCGCCTGCCTTCTATGCCGACCTGCTGCCGGTCCTGAGCCGGCCGGCGGCCGACCGGCAGACCAGCATCCTGATCGGCGAGTCGGATCCGGTCGACCTGGAATGCGCCTGCCGCGTCGCCCACCTGCCCGGCATGGGCCTGCGCTCCCTGCGCGGCGTCGGCCACGAGGTGCCGGCGCTGCTTCATCGCTTCGGGGCTTGGCGGCCGCTGATCCGGGGCTTCGTCCGCGACGGCGGACTGCCCGCGATGCTGCCGCTGGAGGGGAGGATACTCGAGTCCGGCGATGCCGCGGACGCGCTTCTCGAAGGGCGGCGCCTGCGGCTGGCGGGCGACCGGCGGGCGGCGCGCACTCGCCTCGGCCACTGCCTGGCTCTCTATCCCGATGCCGACCTTGCCCATGACGAGATCGGCATCATCGAGCGCGAGGAGGGTGCCTTCGCCAAAGCGGAGGCCGCCCACCGGCTGGCCTTGAGACTGGCGCCAGACCGTGCCCAGTACAGCCTGCATCTGGCCCAGGCGCTGGAGGCGCAGGGCCGCTTCGGCGAGGCCCTCGCGGTGTACGACCAGGTTTGCGCCCTGGAGCCCGGAAATCGTTTTCTTGGCGCAAGCCGGGACAAGGCACGCGGCCGGCTTCAGGATACCGCGCAAGCGGCCTGGGGAACGCCCGGCCTGTTTCAGCCCGGCCTGTTTAAGCCCGGTCTGCTTCAGAAGGACGATACGCCCGCCACTTCCGCCCCGCCTCTGGTATAGATCTGCATCGCCCGGCAGGTCAGGGCGTCGGCATCGACGACCAGGTGGCCCGGCTGTCCGGCCAGCCTCATCCAGGCCGTGTAGCGGACGACCCGGTCGTTGGTGCCGTCCAACTCCCGGGTGTAGAAGAGCTCGGTGATCTCGTCGGGCCCGACCCCGGCCCCCTCGACGGCCCCGGCGACATGGGAATTGCACGGGTGCCCGGCGAGCTGGGCGATCCTCGCCTCGTAGGCAGGGTTCGTCGCCTCCTGTTGCGGGGCGTCGAGACCGGCGCAGGCGGACAGCGTTCCGGCTGCGATCAGGAGCATGGCGGGTGCTGGCGACGGTGTTTTCATGGATGATCTCTCGGTGATCGTTGAGGGAGCTGTCGTGACGCGGCTACCCGGACGATGCCCCCAACAGGTCATCCAACGACCTGTTTCGACCTCGCCGAGTAACAAGCCGCGGCGGCAGCGCAGACCGAAAGAACGGCATTTACCCCTTATTGACGGCTTTTCCGTCAGGATGCCCCCTCGATTGGCGGAGCCGCCCCGTGCTCCGGCCGTTCTTTGGTGGAAGCGGGCCTTGACGACTCCTCGATGCTGGCTGCACGGCGCGGCGATTTACCAGATCTATCCGCTGAGCTTTCTCGACACCGACGGCGACGGGTACGGCGATCTTGAAGGCGTGATCCGGCGCCTCGACCATATCGCCTCGCTGGGCGTGGACGCGGTCTGGCTGTCGCCCTTCCAGCCGTCGCCGCTCGCCGACTTCGGCTACGACATCACTGACCACAGGGGCGTCGACCCGCGCATGGGTACGATCGACACCTTCGACCGGCTGCTGGCGGAGACCCACCGGCGCGGCCTGAAGCTGATGATCGACCTGGTCTGCGGCCACACCTCCGACCGCCACCCCTGGTTCGAGGAAAGCCGCCGGTCGAAGCATAGCCAGCGGGCGGACTGGTACGTCTGGGCCGATCCGGCGGCCGACGGCACGGCGCCCAACAACTGGCTGTCGGTGTTCGGTGGTCCGGCCTGGACCTGGGAGCCACGGCGCCGGCAGTATTTCCTGCATCATTTCCTGGCGAGCCAGCCCTCGCTGAACCTCCGAAACGAGGGGACGATGGAGGCCCTGCTCGACGCCGCCCGCTTCTGGCTGGACCGCGGCGTCGATGGCTTTCGGCTCGACGCGGTCGATTTCCTGATGCGCGACCCCGCCTTGCGCGCCAATCCGCCGCTTTCCGCCAAACCGGCGGAGATCCCGGCCAAGCCCTTCGGCATGCAGGCCCATGTCTTCGACGTCGCCCATTGCGACGTTCGCGGCGTGCTTGAGCGGATCAGGGCGGTCGCGGACGGCCATGGCGACCGCGCTCTTCTGGGCGAACTGTCGAGCCAGCCGGGTGCGGCGCAGAGGATCGACCGATACACGAAGCCGGGCGGACTCGACGCCGCCTACACCCTCGACCTGCCCAAGCGGCCGTTCACCGCCCGGACCTTCCACGCCGCCCTGACGGCAGCCGGATCGGGGGGCGCCACCTGCTGGAGCTTCAGCAACCATGACGTGGAACGCGCGGCCTCGCGCTGGCGTCCGGCCGGTGCCGATCCCGAGCGTTTCGCCGCCCTGCTGGCGCTGCTGTTCTGCTGCCTGCCCGGTACCCTCTGCCTCTACCAGGGGGAGGAACTGGGGCTGCCCCAGGCCGATCTCGACTACGAGGATCTGCGCGACCCGTTCGGCACGGCCTTCTGGCCCGAGTTCAAGGGCCGCGACGGCTCCCGCACGCCGATGCCCTGGATCGCGGGTGCCGATCATGCCGGTTTCACCCGCGGCGGACGGCCCTGGCTGCCGGTGACGGAGGCCCACCGCGCCCTGGCGGCGGATCGCCAGGAGATGCGGTCTGACTCCACCCTGAACGTCTGGCGGCGCTGCCTGGCGCTCCGCCGCCTCCATCCCGAGCTGAAGCACGGCGCGATGGGGCAGGTGGACGAGGACGGGCCGGTCCTGTCCTTCACGCGCGGCGACCGGCTGGCCGCCGTCTTCAACCTGTCCTGCGGCCGGGCGGAACACATCCTGCCGCCCGGCCGCTACAGTGCGATCGAAATCCCGCTTCCCGGTCCGGCGGCGCTGCTCGACGGCTCGCCGCAGGACGGAATCAGGGTCGTATTGCCGCCGCTCGGCGCCTTCCTGGCGTTTCGGGACGGCTGATCATTCAGCCGCCATCGGCGTCGGGGCGGGGTTGCGGAAGGCTTCCAGCAACGCCGCCTCGTTCGCCTTGGCGTCGGACAGGTGACGGTCCTTGACCGGGCCGAAGCCGCGGATGCGGTCGGGGATGCCGGCGATCTCGACCGCGATGCCATGGTTCTCGTAGGTCAGCCCCGCCAGCAACTCGGCGACGGTCTTTTCGTAGTCGGCGATCAGCTGACGCTCCAGCTTGCGCTCGGCGGTCCGGCCGAACGGGTCGAAGCGGGTGCCGCGCAGGCCCTTCATCCGGGCCAGCGCCTGGAACGCCTTCAGCATCCACGGGCCATAGGCTTTCTTCCGGGGCTCGCCGGTGGCCGGGTCGGTCTCCGACAGCATCGGCGGGGCGAGGTGGAACTCCAGCTTGTAGTCGCCCTCGAACTGCTCCCGGAGCTGCTTCAGGAAGGTGCCGTCGGTGTAGAGCCGAGCGACCTCGTACTCGTCCTTGTAGGCCAGCAACTTGAAGTAGTTGCGGGCGACCGCCTCGGTCAGCCCGGTCCTGCCCTTGGCGCGCTCGGCCTCGACCTGCCGCACCCAGTTCAACTGGTTCCTGTAGCGCGCGGCGTAGGCGGCGTCCTGGTAGTCGGTCAGGTAGGCTATCCGGCGCTGGATCACCTCGTCGAGGGACTCCGAAAGCTGGCGGTGCGACGGCTTGTCCGCAGCGGCGTCCCGCTGTGCCGCTGCGGCGGGCGCGGATGCGGCCTTGACCGCCGCCACGTCGGCGGCGGCGCGGCGGCCCCAGCGGAAGGCCTGCGTGTTCATGTCGACCGCGACGCCGTTAAGCTCGATCGCCTGCTCGATGGCCTCCGCCGAAACCGGCACGAAGCCCTTCTGGTAGGCCGCGCCCAGCATGAACAGGTTGGTCGCGATGGAGTCGCCCATCAGCGCCGTGGCGAGGCCGGTGGCGTCCAGCGCGGTCAGCTTGTCAGCCCCGCCGCAGGCCTTGGCGATTTCGCCCAGCAGGTCCCTGGTCGGGATCCGGAAATCGGCGTTGCGGGTGAAGTCCGCGGTGATCGTCTCGTGCTCGTTGATCACGGCATGGGTGAAATCCGGAGCCATCTTCGAGAGGCAGTCGCCGCTGGCCGCCACGATCAGGTCGCAGCCGATCACCAGCTTCGCCCCGCCGGCCGCGATGCGGACCGCGTGCAGGTCTTCCGGCCGCGTCGCGATGCGGATATGGCTGGTCACGGCGCCGCCCTTCTGCGCCAATCCCGCCTGATCCAGGACCGAGCAGCCCTTGCCCTCGATATGGGCGGCCATGCCGAGGATCGCGCCGATGGTCACGACGCCCGTCCCGCCGATGCCGGTGACCAGGATGCCGTAGGGATGGTCGAGGCCGGGCCGCGCCGGCTCCGGAAGCGTCATCTCCGCCACGGCGTCCCCTGCCGCCGGCTTGCCCGCGGTCGCCGGCTTGGGCTTGCGGAGCTGCCCGCCGTGGACGGTCACGAAGCTCGGGCAGAAGCCCTTGACGCAGGAGAAGTCCTTGTTGCAGGTGGACTGGTCTATCTGGCGCTTGCGGCCGAACTCGGTCTCGACCGGCACCACCGACAAGCAGTTGGACTTCTTCGAGCAGTCGCCGCAGCCTTCGCAGACCTGCTCGTTGATCATCACCCGCTTGGGCGGATCGACCATGATCTTGCGCTTCCGGCGCCGGCGCTTCTCGGCGGCGCAGGTCTGGTCGTAGATCAGGACGCTGGTGCCCTTGACCTCGCGCATCTCGCGCTGGACGCGGTCCAGGTCGTCGCGGTGCTCGACCTTGACGCCGGGCGCCAATCCCGTCGGTCCGGCATATTTCTCCGGCTCGTCGGTCACCACGACGATGCGGCTGGCGCCTTCGGCGGCAAGCTGCTTGCTGATCTGCGGCACCGTCAGCACGCCGTCATGGGCCTGCCCGCCGGTCATGGCGACCGCGTCGTTGAACAGGATCTTGTAGGTGATGTTGACCTTGGACGCGATGGCCGCGCGGACCGCCAGCAGGCCGGAATGGAAGTAGGTCCCGTCGCCCAGGTTGGCGAAGATGTGCTGCTCGTCGGTGAACGGCGCCTGGCCGATCCAGGTCACGCCTTCGCCGCCCATCTGGGTGAAGGTCTCCGTCCGACGGTCCATCCAGGTCGCCATGTAGTGGCAGCCGATGCCGGCCACCGCGCGGCTTCCCTCGGGCACCACGGTGGAGGTGTTGTGCGGGCAGCCGGAGCAGAAGAACGGCTTGCGCTCGACCAGCGCCTTCCGCGCCTTGGCATTCTCCTGGCGGTCCAGGAACTCGACCCGGCGGCGGATGCCCTCGTGGTCGAAGAACTTCAGCAGGCGGCGGCCGATCACCACGGCGATGCGGGCCGGCGACAGCTCGTTGTAGGAGGGCAGCAGCTCGCGCACCTCCTCGTCGAACTTGCCGACCACGCGCGGGCGCACGTCCGGATGCCAGTTGTAGAGCTGTTCCTTGAGCTGGTTCTCGATCAGCGCCCGCTTCTCCTCGACCACCAGGATCTCTTCGAGGCCCTGGGCGAACTGGCGGATGCCCTCGCGCTCCAGCGGCCACGCCATGGCGACCTTGTAGACGGTCAGCCCGATGTCGGCTGCCATCTCCTCGGAGATGTTCAGGTCGTCCAGCGCCTGCCGGACGTCCAGGTAGCTCTTGCCGGTGGTGACCACGCCCAGGCGCGGGCGGGGGGAGGCGATGACGGTCCTGTCCAGGCGGTTGGCCCGCGCGAAAGCCAGCGCCGCGTACAGCTTGTGCTTCATAAGCCGCTCTTCCTGTTCGAGCGGCGGATCGGGCCAGCGGATGTTGAGCCCGCCGACCGGCATGTCGAACTCCGGCAGGACATAGTTGACGCGGAGCGGATCGATCGAGACGGAGGCGGAGCTGTCCACCGTCTCCGCGATGGTCTTGAAGGCGATCCAGCAGCCGGAGAAGCGCGACATCGCCCAGCCCATCAGGCCGAGGTCGAGGAATTCCTGGACGCCCGCGGGGTTCAGCACCGGGATCATCGAGCCGACGAAGGCGTGCTCCGACTGGTGCGGGAACGTCGAGGACTTGCAGCTGTGGTCGTCGCCGGCCAGCACCAGCACGCCGCCGTTGCGCGACGTTCCCGCCGCGTTGGCATGCTTGAACACGTCGCCCGAGCGGTCCACGCCCGGCCCCTTGCCGTACCACATGGAGTAAACGCCGTCATAGCGCGCGCCCGGGAACATGCCGACCTGCTGGCTGCCCCATACGGCGGTTGCGCCCAGCTCCTCGTTGACGCCGGGCTGGAACTGGATGTGATTGGAGGCCAGGAACTTGCGCGCCTTCCACAGCGCCTGGTCGAACCCGCCGAGCGGCGACCCCCGGTAGCCGGAGATGAAGCAGCCCGTGTTCAGCCCCGCCGCGACGTCGCGCTGGCGCTGCATCATGGGCAGCCGGACCAGCGCCTGGGTGCCGGTCAGGAACACCCGCCCGCTTTCGAGCGTGTATTTGTCGTCCAGTTTGACTGCCGGGAGCGTCATGTTCCGTTCCTCCTTGGAGAGCGATCCTAAGAACCGTCTTTTGTTTTTCTTGTTGTGAAAAAGGTAACCCTTACTGTCCTTTTTTGCAATCGATCCGGGATGAGCCCCGTGAAAACGCAACGAACCTCCGCGACATCGTGTCGCGCGGACAAAAAATTATATGGGATCGCCGGATGCGGAGCGATCCGGTCTCCGTTGAAAAAAAGAGTCTCCTCCGGCGTGCTGAAGATCCGGGGGTCGGAACAGTGGGCGACGTCCAACCTCGGGAGACCGCCGGCGGCTCGCCCGCGTGAGGCGCTGGGCGAGCCATTCATCCGCACTGTCCGTCGGACCGATACGGTTTCTCCCGCCCGCAACGGACTGTCCTTGGAAATGCCATTGCTCGGGGCCGATACTCGCCGGAAAGGAGTTGGAATGGACAGAGTGATGGACAAGGCCGCGAGCGGTTGGATCAACGGCTTCATCGGGATGCTGATCTTCAGCGGATCGCTTCCGGCGACGCGGGTCGCGGTCGCGGAGTTCGACCCGGTCTTCCTGACCGTCGCCCGCGCGGCCATCGCGGGCCTCCTGGCGGCGGCACTCCTGATAGCCTTCCGGCAGAAGCGTCCGGACCGGGGGATCTCGCATCCCTTGCCGTGGTGGCCTTCGGCGTCGTCGTCGGGTTTCCGCTGCTCACGGCGTTGGCGCTGGAGCATATCACGTCCGCCCACTCCATCGTCTTCATCGGCCTGCTCCCGCTGGCGACGGCTACCTTCGGCGTGCTGCGCGGAGGCGAACGGCCGCGCCCGGCCTTCTGGGTGTTTTCCGGCTTCGGCAGCGCGCTCGTCGCCGGGTACGCGCTGGTCCAGGGCCGCGGCGGCTCGGTGGTCGGAGACATGCTGATGCTCGCGGCCATCGTCGTCTGCGGCCTGGGCTACGCCGAGGGCGGCAGGCTGTCCCGGAAGCTCGGCGGCTGGCAGGTGATCTCCTGGGCCCTTGTGCTGTCCATGCCTGTCATGGCGCCGCTGAGCCTGTATGCCATGCCGCCGTCCTGGGCGGGCGTCGGCCACGCGGCATGGCTGGGCCTCGCCTATGTGTCGCTGTTCAGCATGCTGATCGGCTTCGTCTTCTGGTATCGCGGCCTGTCCCAGGGCGGCATCGCCGCCGTCGGGCAGCTGCAACTGCTCCAACCCTTCTTCGGGCTGACGCTGGCGGCGGCCCTGCTGGGCGAAACGGTCGGCTGGCCCATGGTCGCCGTCACCGCCGCCGTGGTGCTCTGCGTCGCCGGGGCGAAGCGGTTCGCCTCGTGAGGACCGTTTTCGAAACCGCCGGGCTTGCCCTATAACCACCCCATGAGACCGCAGAAACCCCTGCCCACGGACCCGCCCGCCGCCGAGGAGGTCGCACGCCAGACCGCGCGGTTCCGGGCGCTGATCGCCAAGCCGACGCGCGAGCGGCTCCGCAATCTTGTCGCGGCCTGCCATCGCCAGCTGGAGCGGACGGTGGCCGCTCACCCGCCGCGCCAGGCGGTCGCCTGCCGCATGGGCTGCGACCATTGCTGCCATCTCTACGTCTCCGCGACGGCGCCGGAACTGCTGGCCATCGCGGAGCATGTCGCCGGCTGGCCGGAGGATCGGCGCGCCGCGCTTCGGTCCCGGCTGGCCGAGGCGCTCCCCGCGACCCGCGGCCTGCCTCCCGTCGAGCGGGTGAGGCTCGGCCGTCCCTGTCCCATGCTGGAAGGCGGATTGTGCGGCATCTATCCGGTCCGGCCGCTGGGCTGCCGGGCCTATGCCTCGTTCGATGCCGGCGCCTGCGAGCGGTCGACGCGGGAGCGGGACGCCGGGGCCCAGATCCCCGTTCCCAAGATAAACATGCGGTCGCGCCGCCTGCTGTCGCACTGCCTGCGCGCGGCGCTCGCGGACCGCGGGCTGGACGGAAGCTCCTACGAGCTGATCGAAGGATTGTCCCGCGTGCTGGAAACTCCCGACGCCGACGCCCGCTGGGCGGCGGGCGAGGAGATCCTGGCCGGGGTGCGGACGGATACCTGAGCCTCGGGCGGCTGAGGGTCAGAGCACCGGCAGGTCCAGCGTCAGCCGGGCGCCCTCGTTCTTTCGCCAGGCTTCCTGATCCCATCCCAGCTTGCCGCCGAGCTGGCTCGCCAGGACCTCCATGATCTGCAGCCCGGTGCCGACGCGCGACGCCTTGACCCGGTCGAAGCCCGGTCCGTCGTCGCTCAGCGTCAGGCGGGCGCCGTCGGGCGCCGTCCGGTCCAGCCGCAGGGCGATCCTGCCGCCCCCCTCCTGCCCGGTGCCGGAGAAGGCGTGCTGAAGACTGTTGACGATGAACTCGTTGATCAGCAGCCCCAGGGGCACCGTGGTGTCGACCGCGGCCTCGGCCTCGTCGGCCGTGAAGTCGAGCGTGATGTCCTCGGCCCTTGCCCCGTGGAACGCCAGCAGGCTCTCGCACAGGGTCCGCAGGTAGCGGGACAGGCCGATCCGCTCGACGCTCTCCGCCTCGAACAGGCTGTCGTGGACGACCCGCAGGGTTTCCACGCGGCTACCGATGATCCGGAGTTGACTCTCGACCTCGCCGCCGCCGACCCGGCGGATCTGCATGTTGAGCAGGCTGGTGATGATCTGGAGATTGTTCTTGACCCGGTGCTGCAGTTCCCGCAGCAGGACCGCGCGCTCCTCCGCCAGCCGGGACAGCGCCTCGTTCGATGAGCGCCGCTCGATCGCCGCGGCCAGGATGTTGGCGTAGCTCTGCAGGAAATCCACGTCTTCCTGATTGAAGTTCCGCAACTCGTCGCTGTCCACCTCCAGCACGCCGAAAGCGTCGCCCCGGCCCTGGATGATCACGTTGATCAGGCTTCGGATGCCGTGTTCGCGCAGGAACTGCGGCACGTCGAACCGCGACTCCGCCTCGATGTCGTCGGCGATCACGGGCTTGCCGGTCTTCAGCGTATAGCCGCCCGACGACCGGCTTCCGGCATCCACCACCAGCTTGCCCTCGAGGTTGGGCCGCCACCCGACGCCGGCGCGCATCAGCAGCTTGTCGCCGCCGGGCAGCAGTTCCATGACCTTTGCCCGCTTGATTTGCAGGCCCTGGGCCGCCAGCACGACCGCCTCGTGCAGCAGGGCATCCAGGTCGTCCACCATCAGCGCCTGCCGGCCGAACTCGGCCAGGGCGCTCTGCCGGCGGATCCATCGCTCGTGATCGAAGGTGTCATCGCTCATGGCGTGACAACACATCAGAAAGCCTGTCGGCGTCGAACTCCCAAAAGTGGAACCTGGGGTGGCATCGGTCGCTGTCCATCAATACAGCTTCTCAAGCAACTCGCCGTAGCGCTTGCGGATCTCGTGTCGGCGGATCTTCAGGGTCGGCGTGAGCTGCGCGTTCTCCACGCTGAACGGCTCCGGGACGACGGCGAACTTGCGGACGCGTTCGATGCCGGAAAGGCTGCGGTTGACCCGCTCCACCGCCTCGCCCATGTGCTTCCGGAAATCGGCGTCCTCCGCCAGCTCAGCCGGTTCGTCCCGCTTGCCGTGTCTCTTCGCCCAGTCGCGCGCCAGTTGGAGGTCGGGCACGATCAGGGCGACCAGGAACGGCTTTCCGTCCCCCGCCACCATGACCTGGCCGATGCAGGGCTCCAGCGCCAGCAGGTTCTCGATCCGCTGGGGCGCCACGTTGTCGCCGCCGCTGGTGACGATCAGGTCCTTCTTGCGGTCGGTCAGGACCAGCGACCCGTCGGGGGCCAAGTGGCCGATGTCGCCGGTGTGCAGCCAGCCGTCCACGACGGTGCGGTCGGTCGCGTCCCGGTCGCCCCAGTATCCCTTCATGACCATGGGGCCGCGCGCCAGGATCTCGCCGTCCCCGGCGATGCCGACCTCCACATCGGGCATCGGCGAACCGACCGTGTCGTGGCGGATGCGGCTGGGCCGGTTGCAGGCGATCAGCGGCGACGCCTCGGTCTGGCCGTACCCCTGAAGGATGCGGATGCCGAGCGACTGGAAGAACAGCGCCGTCTCCGGCGCCAGGGCGGCCCCGCCCGAGATGAACGCCTTCAGCCGCCCGCCGAAGCGCTCGCGGATGCGGGCGCGCACCAGGCGCTCCAGCGCGAAGTCCTGCGCCGCGTCCAGCGGCCCCAGCCGCCCGTCCCGGCGATACCGCCTGGCCCCCAGTTCCAGCGTCCTGCGGAACAGGGCGAGGCGCAAACCGCCGGCCCGCTCGACCTCCCGCCGGATGCGCGCTTCCAGCACCTCGTAAAGGCGCGGCACGGCGGTCATGATGGTCGGCTTGACCTCCCCCAGGTTGCCGGCCAGCTTCTCGACCGATTCCGCATAGGCGATCCGGGCGCCCAGGGTCAGCGCGAACATCTGGCCGCAGGTATGCTCATAGGCGTGGGCCAGGGGCAGGAAGGACAGGAAGGTCTCCTCCCCCAGCCCGACATCCTCGACCAGGGTGTAGGCCGACTTGCAATTGGACAGGATGTTGCCGTGGGTCAGCATGACGCCCTTGGGCGTTCCGCCGGTACCGGAGGTGTAGATGATGCAGGCCACGTCGTCGCGCCCGGCCGGCAGGTCCTCCGGGACCGGGGCCTCCTCCGCCTCCAGCGCGGCGCCGCGCCTCAGCAGTTCCGCCCAGCCCAGCGCCTCGGGCGCCCCGTCGGGCATGCCCGGCATGTCCTCGTCGAAGCAGACCACCGCCCGCATGCCGCGGACCTGAAGGATGGCGGGCAGCACCTTGCGCATCAGCGCCGGAGTGGAGACCAGCACGACCCGCGCGCCGCTGTCGGTCAGCGTGTGGAGATGGTCGGACGCGGTGCTGGTGGTGTAGGCCGGCACGGTGATGGCGCCCAGCGACATGATCGCGAAGTCGGCGACCAGCCATTCCGGCCGGTTCTCCGCGACGATGGCGACCCGGTCGCCGCGCCCGATGCCCAGGCCGCGCAGGCCCGCCGCGGCCCGCCGGACGTCGCGCGCGACTTCTTCCCAGCTTTGCCGGAGCCACTCGCCGTCCCGCTTGGAGATCAGCAGCGGCCGGTCGCCGTGGCGCAGCGCCTGGTCGAAGAGCATCCCGGGCAGCGTCGCCCAGCGGTCATAGGTATCGCGGTCCGTCCGCGGCGGGTGATCGGGGCGCATGCTGTTCATGTCTGGTTTCCGTGTTGGTGAGGTCCATTCTGGAGTGGGCCTTGAGGCCGTGAAGCGAGCGGCGTGGAGGAGCGGGAGCACCGTTTACGGCCCGATATATAGAACGGGACAGCCGCTTGGATGGGTTCAATCGCCTGCCTATATCCCTGGCAGCGCAACAGGAGGAAACCGATGAGCCAGACAGCGACCGCAGAGCCGCTCGACAATCCCGAACCGGGAATGCCCGACCTCGGCGAGCTGCCCACCTGGGACCTGGGCGACCTCTACCCGGGGCAGGACTCCGACGCGCTCAAGGCCGACCTGGACCGTATGGGAAAGGCGTCGAAGGACTTCCACAAGAGCTATAACGGCAAGCTGGCGGACCTCGGCGGCGCCCAGCTCGGGACGGCGGTAGCCGCCTACGAGGAGATCGACGAGACCTTGTCGCGCATCATGAGCTATGCGCACCTGGTCTATGCCGGCGACATGAACGATCCCAACGTTGGCAAGTTCTTCCAAGGCATCCAGGAGCGGGTCAACGGCATCTCGACCCACCTGCTGTTCTTCACGCTGGAGCTCAACCGGCTCGACGACGCGGCGCTGGCCGCCAAGATGAAGTCGCCGGAGCTGGCGAAATACGCGTCCTGGCTGCGCGACATCCGCGTGTTCCGCCCGCACCAGCTTTCCGACGAGCTGGAGCGGCTGCTCCACGAGAAATACGTGGTCGGCCGCGCCGCCTGGAACCGCCTGTTCGACGAGACGATCGCCGGCCTCCGCTTCACCATCGGCGGCCGGGATATGACCTGCACCGAGGCGCTGAACCGCCTGACCGACCGCTCGTCCGAACGCCGGCGCGAAGCGGCGGTGGAGATCGGCCGGGTACTCGACGCCAATATCCGCACCTTCGCGCTGATCACCAACACGCTGGCCAAGGACAAGGAGATCGACGACAAGTGGCGCAACTATCCGCGCCCGACCTCCTCCCGCAACAAGTCCAACCATGTCGAGGACGAGGTGGTGGACGCGCTGGTCACCGCCGTCAAGGGTGCCTACCCGGACCTGTCGCACCGCTACTACGCCCTGAAGGCCAAGTGGTTCGGCGGCGACACGCTGGACTATTGGGACCGCAACGCGCCGCTGCCGGACGACGTGGACCGGCTGATCCCGTGGAACGAGGCGCGCGGCATCGTGCTGGACGCCTATGGCCGCTTCTCGCCGGAGCTGGCCGCCGTCGGCCGCCGCTTCTTCGACAATGCCTGGATCGACGCGCCGGTCCGGCCGGGCAAGGCGCCGGGCGCCTTCGCCCACCCGACGGTGCCGAGCGTCCATCCGTACCTGCTGGTCAACTACCAGGGCAAGACCCGCGACGTGATGACCCTGGCCCACGAGCTGGGCCACGGCGTCCACCAGGTGCTGGCCGGCCGCCAGGGCCACCTGATGGCCGACACGCCGCTGACCCTGGCCGAGACCGCGTCGGTGTTCGGCGAGATGCTGACCTTCCGCTCGCTGCTCGACGCGGAGACCGACCCGGCCGCCAAGAAGATCATGCTGGCCTCCAAGGTGGAGGACATGCTGAACACGGTGGTCCGGCAGATCGCCTTCTTCGACTTCGAGCAGCGGCTCCACACCGAGCGGCGCGAGGGCGAGCTGACGGCCGAGCGGATCGGCGAGATCTGGATGGACGTGCAGGCCGAAAGCCTCGGCCCGGCGCTTCGCTTCGACGAGGGATACCGGACCTACTGGGCCTATATCCCGCATTTCATCCACTCGCCTTTCTATGTCTACGCCTATGCCTTCGGCGACTGCCTGGTCAACTCGCTCTACGCGGTCTACCAGGACGCGGCCGACGGCTTCGCCGAGCGGTACCTGAAGATGCTGTCCGCCGGCGGCACGCTGCGCCACCAGGAACTGCTGGCCCCGTTCGGCCTCAACGCGTCCGATCCCGCCTTCTGGGACAAGGGCCTGGGCGTGATCCGCGGCTTCATCGACGAGCTGGAGCGGCAGGACCGCTGACGATCGTTGTCCGCACGAGCATCGCAAGTGAGGCATCGTATTCTGCCCGACCTGCGGGCTATTCAGACCTGCAAAGAGGTCGATGCCTTGAGATGGGATGACGAGCGGCCAGCCGCCGGAAGGCCCGTAAGTTCCTTCCCCGCCTGCGGCAAGATAGTTTGCGAATGACTCCATCCTGGCACTGACTCCCGCGCGCATCGATGGTAGGTTCCTCGCGCCAAGAGACTGCCAAGGCGTGGAATCGTGCTGCTGGTCAACCGACTGTCCATATCCACCAAGATCGCCCTCCTGTGCATCCTCGCGATCGGGGTGATCGGCATCGTCAACCTCGTGGCGCTCCGCACCATTCTCCTGGCGGAGGGCGAGCGGCTGGGGTTCGCGCGGCAGGAAGCCAACATGCGGGTCGCGTGGGAATTGCTGCGCACCGTCGGCGCGCCTCGGCTGGACGGGCAAGGCAGGCTGAGCGCGGGCGACACCCTGCTGGAAGGCAACACGGCGCTGGTGGACCGCATTGGCGTGCTGACCGGCGGGGCGGTGACGCTGTTCTCCGATGGCCGCCGGGTGGCGACTTCCGTTCGGGACTCGACCGGACGGCGGGCGGTCGGGTCCGGGGCGCTCGATCCCGCCGTCGTCGAGACCGTGCTGAAGCGCGGGCAGCCCTTCCGGGGCGAGGTCGCCGTGCTGGGGGAGCCCTATCTCGCCGCCTATGACCCGATCGCCGATCCCGATGGCAAGGTGATCGGCGCGCTGTTCGTCGGCGAGCCGCGGGCCGCCTTCATGACCATGGTGGACGCCCTGGTCCGGGGCGGCCTGCTTCTCGGCGGCGTCGCCGCCCTGGTGGTGGCCGCGGCGTCGTTCCTCGCCATGCGCAGGCTGCTGGGGCCGCTGACCCGCCTGCGCGCGGTCATGGGGCGGTTCGCCGCCGACCAGCTGGACGAGAAGGTGCCCTGCCTCGACCGGGCCGACGAGGTCGGCGCCATGGCGGCCTCGGTCCAGGTCTTCCGCGACCACGCGCTCCAGGTCCGCGCCATGCGGCTGGAGGAGGAGCGGCTGGAGGAGTTCCACCGAAACGAGGTGCGCAGCGCCATCCGCGGCATGGCCGACAAGGTGGACGGCCAGACCCGCAGGGCGATCGAGACCGTGACCGGCCAGACCGACGGCATGCGCGACGCCACGGCCGGCCTGCACGCGGCCGCGCGCAGCATGGACCGCAACGCCCGCGAGATGTCCGGCACCACGGCCCAGGCGCTGGAGGCGGTGGAGACCGCCGCGGTCGCGGCCGGACGGCTGTCCGACTCGGTGGACCGGATCAACGCCCAGGTGAAGGAGGCCGCCGAGGCGGCCGGGCTCGCGGTCGCCAGCGCCCGGGATGCCGCCGGCGTCATCCGCACGCTGGACGAGGTCGCGGCCGAGATCGGCGGCATCGTCGGCCTGATCCGCAATGTCGCCTCGCAGACCAACCTGCTGGCGCTGAACGCCACCATCGAGGCGTCGCGCGCCGGGGAGGCCGGCAAGGGCTTCGCCGTCGTCGCCGCGGAGGTCAAGGCGCTGTCGCGCGAGACCGAGAGCTCGACCGACCGGATCGGCGACCTGATCACCCGCATCCAGGCGGCGGCCGGGGATGCCGGCGCCGCCGTCGGCCGGGTGGGCGACACCATCACGGCGGTGGACGGCATCGCTGGCCGGATCGGCACCGCGATGCAGGAGCAGTCCCGGGCCATCGCCGAGATCGCCGTCAACGTCGAAGCGACCGCGCGGGCTACCCGCGACGTCTCGACCCATGTGGACGCCCTGTCCGGCGACGTGCGGCGTACCGACGACCTGGCGGAAAGCAGCAAGCTGGCGGCCTCGGCCCTGAGCGACGGGATCGGGGCATTGGCGGAGGCGCTGACCCAGATCGTCCGCACCTCGACCGAGGAGGCCAACCGCCGCGCCCACACCCGCCACCCCTGCCACGTCACGACGGAGGTCGCCGGCCCGTTCGGCGCCGGGGAGGCCGAACTGCTCGACGTGTCGCGCGGCGGCGCCCTGATCAGCAGCGACATCAAGTTCAAGGCGGGCGACCGGCTGAAGCTGCGCATCCCCGACCGCGACCAGCCCCAGCACGCCCACGTGGTCGGGATCACCCGCCACGGCATCCACCTCCAGTTCGATCCCCCGCCGCTGGGCGAGGGGGAGGTGGCGAGGGTGGCGGGGGCCTCGTGCTGACCGGTCGGCCTCAGGCCGGGATGGTGAAGGTCTGGATCCAGGAGACGCCGGGCTGCGCGTCGTCTTTCTGGTACGAGAACGGCTGGGTGATGTCGCCGATCGTGAGGGCACCCCGGTAGTTGGCCGCGGCGCTCCAGTTGACCCCGACCAGGATCAGGATGTTGATGCCGGACGTCAGGTAGGGATCCAGGTCGGTGACGTCGTCGAACGTGACGTCCTCCTCCTGCTCCCGGGCATAGACGACCAGACCGTTCAGGAACACGACGATCTCGTTGTCCGCGTTGGTCACCCTCAGGGATACTCTTGCCATCTGGAACTCCTGCCGAACGATGTGGGGTGTGCGTGGGATGTGCAGCGCTTAGAGAACTCGAGGCGACGACAGCCCGGAAGCCGGGGGTCGCCGGAACATAGGGAAAGAGGTTTCCGCTATGCTTGGAGCATCATAATTACCCTCTGTGGAGAAGGGTATATTATTATGCGTCTGCAATAGAGCCGGCGGGCATGCTCTTGCATGAGCAAGAAATGCCGGATCTTTCGTTTGCCGGCGCGACGGCCGGTCCCAAGCGGCGCCACCCCGCCGCCGGCCCGATGCGCGTCGCGGCGCACTGGTCTTTCGCCCGTCGGGGCACCACTTTCCATGCATGGCAAACGGCACTGAACAGAACTCGTTCGGCGGGCGCATCGCCCGCTATGCACGGGTCTCCACGGCGATGGGCGGGCTGGCGGCGCGGCTCGCCGGACAGCGCTATCTCGGCATCAAGCTCGAACGCGGCGAGCACGCGAAGGAACTGAGGGACGCGCTGGGCGGGCTGAAAGGGCCGCTGATGAAGGTGGCGCAGATCCTGTCCAGTATTCCCGACGCCCTGCCGCAGGAATATGTCCAGGAACTCTCGCAGCTCCAGGCCGACGCGCCCAGCATGGGCTGGCCCTTCGTGAAGCGCCGGATGGCGGCGGAGCTGGGTCCCGACTGGCAGAAGCGGTTCGCCAAGTTCGAACACGAGGCCGCGTCCGCGGCGTCCCTCGGGCAGGTCCACAAAGCGGTCGGGCTGGACGGCACGCAGCTCGCCTGCAAGCTCCAGTACCCCGACATGATGTCCGCGGTCGAGGCCGACCTTCGGCAGCTCGGCCTGATCTTCTCGATCTACGAGCGCTACGACAAGACCATCTCGACCCGGCAGATCCACGCCGAGATTTCGGCCCGTCTGCGCGAGGAGCTGGACTACGCGCTGGAGGCGCGGCACACGGCGCTGTACCGGGACATTCTGGCGCCGGTCGGCACCGTCCAGGTGCCGGAGGTGGTTCCGGAGCTGTCGACCAAGCGGCTGCTGACCATGGGCTGGCTTGAAGGCCGCAAGATCCTGGATTACGTCAAGGACCATCCGGAACGCCGCAACGACCTGGCGCTGAACATGTTCCGGGCTTGGTACACGCCGTTCTACACCTGCGGCACGATCCACGGCGATCCGCACTTGGGCAACTACACCGTGCGAGCCGATGCCTCGATCAACCTGCTCGACTTCGGCTGCATCCGCATCTTCAAGCCCAGCTTCGTCAAGGGCGTCATCGACCTTTACCATGCCCTCCAGACCGACGACCGCGACCTTGCGGCCGAGGCGTACCGCGTCTGGGGCTTCAACAAGATCGACAACCAGTTGATCGATATCCTCAACGTGTGGGCTCACTTCGTCTATGCCCCGATCATGGACGACCGGACCCGCAGGATAGACGAGACCAACAGCGCCATGTACGGGCGCGAGGCGGCGGAGAAGGTCCACAGGGCGCTGCACGAGGTCGGCGGGCTGGAGATCCCCCGGGAGTTCGTGTTCATGGACCGGGCCGCCATCGGGCTGGGGTCGGTTTTCCTGCATCTCAAGGCCGAAGTGAACTGGTACCAGCTCTTCCATGACCTGATCGGCGACTTCGACGTGAACGCGCTTGAGAAGCACCAGACCGAGCTGCTCAATCGCCATGGAGTGCCGCTGCCGACCTGACCTCCGTCGCGTGTTCCCGGCGCGTGCTGTCGATTTTCCGTGAGAAATTACGGAACCAACCAGCCAAAACCTTTGTTGAGGGGGCCAAAGGTTGCCGATTGGCGGCCGCATCGCCCCCAAGACGAGGATCAATCCCCATGAACAAGCTCTATTACGGTGCAGCCGTGCTGGCCCTGGCAATTGGCGTCTCCGGTCAGGCCTTGGCACAGGATACCGGCCTGACGACTGGCCAGACCGACGGCGCCCAGACGGGCCGGGCGGCTGTGGGGCAGCACAGCTCAGGCATCGGCGATCCCACTTTCCCGACCGGCACGACCAACCTCCAGGTTCCCGCCTCTTGCGGTCCCACCGACGTGGCCGCCGTCCGCTCCGACCTGGAGAGCGTCCAGAACGACCTGATCCGCGAGCGCATCGGCGTGCAACTCCAGACCGCCGAGAACCAGGCGCAGGACGGTAACCGCGCCCGTTGCGCCCAGATCCTGGCGGACGCGCGGAATTCCATCATCAAGGCTGGCGGTCAGGTCAACGACATGAGCGCGGCGGCGGGCGGCGGCGTGGTTCCGCCGGCGGGCACCGAGGGAGCCGGCAGCGGCGGAGTCGCGGGCGGTGGTCCTGTCGCAGGCTCGACCGAGACCCGCCCGATGGGCACCGGCATGAGCAGCGACGCCAACGGCAGCCTGGCGGCCGGCACCGGCCAGGGCCAGGCGATCCCGCAGCGCTACACGGTCAACGACTGCCAGCCGACCACCTGGGCGGCGCTCCAGGATCAGGCCAGCCAGGCTCCCGCCAGCCGCCAGGGCGAGGTGCAGCAGCTCCTGACTCAGATCCAGCAGGAATACAACGCCGATAACAAGGGCTCGTGCGCGCAGTTCATGAACCAGCTCGCGTCGATCCTGCCGGGCGGCACCCAGGCCCAGTAACGTCCGCGGGCTTCAACACGTCCGAAGTCGCCGGAGAGGGCGGCCGATCCGAAAGGGTCGGCCGCCCTTTTTCGTGCCGCATGCGACCATTGTCCACTGTGCATGGCGCGGCGCTGAAGGTTTAGTGGACAGAATTCAATTGGAAAGGTTAGTGGCTAGAGCGCTTCACAAACTTTCCAGAATGCGGCATTTTGCCGTCGCATCAACAGTCCGCCACAATTCTCGGCAAAAAAATCAGCGGCAAGGGAACCAGCCAGGATGAAAGTCGCCATACCGAAGGAGCGGCGCGCCCATGAGCGTCGCGTCGCGGCCTCGCCGGATACCATCAAGAAATTCAAGCAGCTCGGGCTGGACGTGGTTGTCGAAACCGGCGCCGGTGAGCACGCCTCGATTCCCGACCAGGTCTTCGTCGACGCGGGCGCCACCATCGCTCCGGACGAGGAGGCGGCCCTCGGCGACGCGGACATCGTGCTCAAGGTCCAGCGTCCCCTGACCGAGGCCGAGGGCGGCCCGGACGAGGTGGCGCTGATGAAGCCCGGCGCCATGCTGGTCGCCATCCTCCAGCCCTACCAGGCGCGTGACCAGATCCAGGCCTATGCGGACGCCAGGATCAACGCCTTCGCGATGGAGCTGATGCCCCGCATCACCCGCGCCCAGTCGATGGACGTGCTGTCCAGTCAGGCGAACCTGTCGGGATACCGCGCGGTGGTCGACGCCGCCTCGGAGTTCGGCCGCGCCTTCCCGATGATGATGACGGCGGCCGGCACCGTGCCGCCGGCTCGCTGCATGATCATGGGCGTCGGCGTCGCCGGCCTCCAGGCGATCGCGACGGCCCGCCGGCTCGGCGGCGTCGTCTCGGCGACCGATGTGCGCCCGGCGACCAAGGAGCAGGTGCAGAGCCTGGGCGCCACCTTCGTCGCGGTCGAGGACGAGGAATTCAAGGAGGCCCAGACGGCCGGCGGCTACGCCAAGGAGATGAGCAAGGAGTACCAGGAGAAGCAGCGGGTGCTGATCGCCGAGACGATCAAGAAGCAGGACATCGTCATCACCACGGCGCTGATCCCCGGCCGCAAGGCGCCGATCCTCGTGACCGAGGCGATGGTCCGCTCCATGAAGCCGGGTTCCGTGCTGGTCGACCTGGCGGTGGAGCAGGGCGGCAACGTCGAGGGCTCGAAGCCGGGCGAGGTGGTGGATGTCGGCGGCGTAAAGATCGTCGGCCACATCAACGTGCCCAGCCGCAACGCGGTCGACGCCTCGATGCTCTACTCCAAGAACCTGCTGAACTTCCTGACTCCGCTGATCGACCAGGAAAAGGGCCTGACGATCAACTGGGACGACGAGATCATCAAGGGCACCGCGCTGACCCGCGACGGCGCCGTGGTGCATCCCAATTTCGCCGCCGCCGAAGCCGCGGCCAAGAGCTGAGGGGAACACAGCCGATGACAAGCCAGGAACTGGCCCAGCAGGTCACCAACCTGCAGCAGGCACTGCGATCACTCACCGTGGAAGCCGACCGGCTCGCCGCCGAGACGTCCCGGCTGGCGGCCGGCGCCATCGAGCAGGCTCCGGCGGACCACGATTTCTTCATCACCGGCCTGACGGTCTTCGCGCTGGCGTGCTTCGTGGGCTACTATGTGGTCTGGCGGGTGACGCCGGCGCTCCACTCGCCGCTGATGAGCGTCACCAACGCGGTGTCCTCCGTGATCATCGTCGGCGCGCTGATCGCGACCGGCAGCACGGCAGGATTCACCTTCTCCACGATGCTTGGCTTCCTCGCCGTCATCCTGGCCTCGGTCAACATCTTCGGCGGCTTCATTGTCACCCAGCGCATGCTGGCGATGTACAAGAAGAAGCAGAAGAAGGCATAAACGGAGCCCTGAACCAACATGGCCACACTAGCCCCGCTGGCATACCTCGTCGCCGCCATCTGCTTCATCATGGCGCTGCGCGGCCTCTCCAGCCCCGAGACTTCCCGCCAGGGCAATAATTTCGGCATCGTCGGCATGGTGATCGCGATCGTCACCACGCTGATGCTGCCGGGGCTGATCTCCGGCCTGTCGATCACCCTGATCGTCATCGGATTGGCGATCGGCGGCACCATCGGGACCGTCATCGCCCGCCGGATCGAGATGACGGCCCTGCCGCAGCTGGTCGCCGCCTTCCACAGCCTGGTCGGCCTCGCCGCCGTGTTCGTCGCGGTCGCGGCGTTCTACGCGCCGGCGGCCTACGGCATCGGCATCCCCGGCGCCATCCGCACCGGCAGCCTGATCGAGATGGCGCTGGGCGTCGCGATCGGCGCCATCACCTTCACCGGCTCACTCGTGGCCTTCGCCAAGCTCCAGGGCCTGGTGTCGGGCAAGCCGCTGGTCTTCAACATGCAGCACATGCTGAACGCCGGGATCGGCGTCGTGCTGGTGCTGTGCATCGTCTGGCTGTGCGTGACCAACTCGACCGTGGCGCTCTGGATCATCGTGCTGCTGGCGCTGGCGCTGGGCTTCCTGCTGATCCTCCCGATCGGCGGCGCCGACATGCCGGTGGTGGTGTCGATGCTGAACAGCTATTCCGGCTGGGCGGCGGCCGGCATCGGCTTCACGCTGGAGAACAACCTGCTGATCATCACCGGCGCGCTGGTCGGGTCTTCCGGCGCCATCCTGTCCTACATCATGTGCAAGGGCATGAACCGGTCGATCTTCAACGTCATCCTGGGCGGCTTCGGCGGCGACAGCGCCGCGGCGGCTGCCGGCGGACCTGCGGGCGACCGGGCGGTCAAGGCCGGCTCGGCGGAGGACGCCGCCTTCATCATGAAGAACGCCTCCTCGGTCATCATCGTGCCGGGCTACGGCATGGCGGTGGCGCAGGCCCAGCACGCCCTCCGCGAGATGGGCGACATGCTGAAGCACGAGGGCGTCGAGGTCCGCTACGCGATCCACCCCGTCGCCGGCCGCATGCCCGGCCACATGAACGTGCTGCTTGCCGAGGCCAACGTGCCCTATGACGAGGTCTTCGAGCTGGAGGAGATCAACCGGGACTTCGGCCAGGCCGACGTGGCCTTCGTGATCGGCGCCAACGACGTGACCAACCCGGCCGCCAAGACCGACCCGACCTCGCCGATCTACGGCATGCCCATCCTGGACGTCGAGAAGGCCAAGACCGTTCTGTTCATCAAGCGGTCGATGGCCGCAGGGTATGCCGGAGTCGAGAACGAGCTGTTCTTCCGTCCCAACACCATGATGCTGTTCGGCGACGCCAAGAAAGTTACCGAGGAGGTCCTGAAGGCCCTGGACTAAGCTGTCCGGCACCCTCAAGGATAGACCAAAGGGCGGTGGCGCCGCGGGGCGCCACCGCCCTTTTCATGCCTGTCGTTCGACTTGCGTGCCGGCTCGATCGGCGTGCTATAGTTTTGTCCTGACGGCGGCCCGAGAGGGGAAAACACGATGCTCGCCTCTCTCCAGGACGCCGTCGGCCGGCGTAACGCGATCCTTCAGGCGATCGCCCACGGCGCCGCCGCGATGGTGGCCCTTCCGGACTGGCGGGCCGGGATCGACGATCTGCTCGGCCGGCTCGGTGTCGCCGCCGGCGTCAGCCGGGTCTACCTGTTCGAGGTCCACGAGGTGGCGGGGCAGGGGCTGGCGCAGACCTGCCGGCACGACTGGGCGGCCCCGGGGCTGGCGCCCCTGGTCGGCGATCCGCGCAACACCGACGAGAAGCTGGTCGGCGCCGACCCGACGCTGACGAACTGGACCGAGCGCCGCCGGCGCGGCGAGCTGATCCAGGGCCTGACCCGCGACCTGTCCGGATTCCTTCGGGAGGACTTCGAGTACCAGCGCATCCTCTCCTTCGTTTCGGTCCCGATTCTGGTGGACGGCGTCTGGTGGGGGCATCTCGGCTTCGACGACTGCGAGAGCGAGCGGGTGTGGTCCGAGCTTGAGCTGGACGTGCTGAAGACGGCCGCCGCCCTGATCGCCGGCGCGGTCGAGCGCAGCCGGGCCGCCGGCGTCCTGCGCACCAGCGAGGCGCTGAAGAGCGCCATGCTCGACACGGCGCTGGACTGCGTCATCACGATCGATGACGGCGGGCGGGTGGTGGAGTTCAACCGGGCGGCGGAACGCACTTTCGGCTGGCGCCGCGAAACGGTGATCGGGCTGTCGCTCGCCGAGGTGATCGTCCCGCCGGAAATGCGCGGTCCCCACGAGGCCGGGCTCGGCCGCTACCTGGCCTCGGGCGAGACCCGCGTCCTCGGGTCCAGGATCGAGGTCGAGGGCATGCGGTCCGACGGCAGCCGGATGCCGCTGGAGCTGGCGATCACCGAGGTGCCGACAGCGGAGGGCCGGTTCTTCACGGCCTATCTGCGCGACATCACCGAGCGTCGGCAGGCCCGCGCCCGGCTGGAACGCATGGCCTATTTCGATGCCGTGACGGGCCTGCCCAACCGCGCCCAGCTGCTGAAGCGGGTGGCGGAGCGTCAGGCGGCGTCCGGGTCGCCCTGGATCGTCGCGGTGGAACTGATGCGATTCGGCAGCTTGAAGACCGGCCTGGGCACCGCCTTCGCCGACACGCTCCTGTGCGCCCTGACCGCGAGGCTTGCGGATTGCCTGGACGGGGGCGCCGTGCTGGCCCGCACCGGCGACCGGCAGCTCGCGATCCTGGGGACCGGCAAAGGAGCCGAAGAGACCGCCCGCCGGCTCGACCAGGCCCTGTACGATTCGTTCCACCTGGACGGCAGGACGGTCTTCATGACGGCGAGCTGCGGAGTCGCCGCCGGCGAGGCCGAGCCCGAGGCGCTTCTGCGCAACGCCGAACTGGCCTGCGAGCGCGCGGTCGAGGCGGGCGGCGGGACCTGCCTGTACGACGAGACCATGCACGCCGCGCAGCTGGACCGGTTGAGCCTTGAAACCGACCTGCGCCGTGCGATCGACGACGGCGACCAGATCTGGGTCGCCTACCAGCCGATCGTGGCGTTGCCGGATGGCCGCCTCGCCGGGTTCGAGGCGCTGGTGCGTTGGGACCATCCGACCCGCGGCAGGGTGCCGCCCGGGATCTTCATCCCGATTGCCGAAGTAACCGGCTTGATCGTGCCGCTCGGCCGCCTGGTTTTGAACAGGGCGTGCCACCAGATGGTGCGCTGGACGGCGATGCGGGGGCAAGGCGCCGAGCCGCTGTTCATGAGCATCAACCTCTCCGCCCGGCAGCTCGGCGACCGCGACCTGCTGGATACGGTGGCGGAGGCGCTGGCGGAAAGCGGCGTCGATCCCGCTCAGGTCAAGCTGGAACTGACCGAGACCGCGGCCATGAGCCATGCCGGAGAAACCATCGGCCTGCTCTGGCAGCTGAAGGCGCTTGGATTGCGGCTGTCGATCGACGATTTCGGCACCGGCTACTCGTCGCTCAGCTATCTCCACCGGTTTCCGGTCGATTCGCTGAAGGTCGACCGAGAGCCGGGACATGGTCCGGATCATCGTCGATCTCGCCCATCTGCTGAAGCTGGAGGTCATCGCCGAAGGAATCGAAACGGCGGAGGACGCGAAGCTGCTGTCCGACATGGCCTGCGGCTTCGGCCAGGGCTACCTGTTCAGCGCGCCGCTGCCGCCGCAGGAGGCGGCCGGCTGGATCACCGCGCCCGGAAGTGCCGAGCGGGAGATATCGCTGACCTGATCAACCGTAGGTGGGCCTTCGCCCGTCAGGGCGAACGCCGACACCCTGCGTCAACGTTCCGGCCACGCTGTCGGCGTCGGCCTTCGGCCGAGGCCGACCTACGGTAATTCAATCAGAACCACTGCGCCGGGCCACTAGCCCGCCTACAAGACCCTACGATCGTAATTGGTGGCCGTAGGCCGTCAAAGCCGAAAACCGCCGCCGGACGATGCCGGGGCGGTTTTTGCAAGCTTGGTCTGGAGTCCGCAGTCTCGACGGGCGCGGACCGTCAGTCGATCAATAGCCTTCACGCTCCATGCGCTTGCGCAGCAGCTTGCGGGTGCGGCGGACGGCCTCCGCCTTCTCACGCGCACGCTTCTCCGAGGGCTTCTCGTAGTTGCGCCGCAGCTTCATTTCACGGAAAATCCCCTCGCGCTGCATCTTCTTCTTCAGCGCGCGCAGGGCCTGATCGACGTTGTTGTCACGAACCAGCACTTGCACGGTTTGGTGTCTCTCCAACAGTTGAATTCAAACGCACGATGCGCAAAGGGCACCCGTCCGACTTAGGTCGCGGGTTCTAGCATGCCGGGGAGCCCTTTCTCAAGGACTAAACGGTTGCCGACCGCATCCGTTCCGTCAAACCGGTGCGGCGCGGGCTTTGCTTCCGCAGCTTATACACCCATACTGGGGCCATGGCTATTCTGAAGATCGCCCGCATGGGGCATCCCGTCCTGCGCCGGGTCGCCGATCCCGTCGAGGACCCGTCCGACCCGGAAATCCAGCGCCTGATCGCCGACATGGCGGAGACCATGGCCGACGCATCGGGCGCCGGTCTGGCGGCGCCGCAGGTCCATGTGCCGAAAAGGATCATCCTGTTCATCGTACCGGCCGAGCGTGCGACGATGGAGGGGGAGGAGGACCGACCGCGCGGGCTGTCGGTGCTGATCAACCCGGTGATCGAACTGGTCGGCACCGACATGGTGCCGGGGTGGGAAGGCTGCCTGTCGATCCCGGGCCTGCGCGGCATCGTGCCGCGCCACGCCCATATCCGCTATCGCGGGCTGGACGCCGAGGGCCGGCCGGTGGAGCGCGAGGCCAGTGGATTCCATGCCCGCGTCGTCCAGCACGAACTGGACCATCTCGACGGCGTGCTCTATCCGGACAGGATGCCGGACTTGGCCCTGCTGACCTTCAACGAGGAAACCCGCTATTTTCCCGACGACCTGTCGGAGTTGGCTTTGCGGGGCCGCGACGCCACATCCTTGACTGAAACCACTGACGGGAACGGGACCCACGAATGAACGGGGCTGGAATGGAAGAAGAAGGGTTCGATCTCGACCGGATCAGGGACGAAATCCTCGAAGCGATGCTGCCCAACGTCATCTTCGACGGCTGGACCAACCAGTCCCTGCGCGACGCGGTCGCGCTGACCGGTCATGACGGCGGCACGGCGCAGCTGGCCTTTCCCGGCGGCATCCCGCAGATCGTCGGGCATTTCAGCGGCTGGGCCGACCGCAAGATGCTGGAGGAACTGGACAGGCACGATCTCGCCGCCATGAAGGTCCGCGACCGCATCACCCTGGCGGTCCGCGCCCGGCTGGAGGTGCTGGCGCTCCACGAGGAGGCGGTCCGGCGCGCCCTGACTTTCCTGGCCCTGCCGCAGAACACGGCGCTGGGCGGCAGGATCGTCTACCGCACGGTCGATGCCATGTGGTACGCGGCGGGCGACACCTCGACCGACCACAACTACTATACCAAGCGCGCCCTGCTGGCCGCCGTCCTGACCTCGACCACGCTCTACTGGCTGAACGATCAATCGGAGGGCAAGGCCGACACCTGGGCTTTCCTGGACCGCCGGATCGCAGACGTGATGCGGGTCGGGCGGACCACCGGCAGGGTGTCGGGCCTCGGCGGCATGCTTGCCAACCTGCCGTCGCCCTTCCGGTTCGCCCGGAACGTGCGCCGCCGGGCGTCCGGCTACTGACGCCTACTCGGCCGCGATGCCCCGGGAGACCTCCGCCAGGGTCTCCCGCAATCCCTCCGCGACGAGGGTGTCGGCGGTGAAGCCGAAGGCTTCCGCCGCCCGGCGCGGATCGCCCAGGGATTCGCGGATGTCCCCGGCGCGGGAGGGGCCGTGGGCGATGCGCGGCTCGACCCCGCCGATGCGCGAGATGATCCGCGCCAGTTCCAGCACCGTCGTCGGCCGGCCGGTGCAGACATTGTAGACGGCGCTGCCCTGCGGCTTGCCGTCCATCGCGGCCACCAGGTGCCGGACCACATCCGAGACATAGACGAAATCGCGGGTCTGGCCGCCGTCGCCGTTCACGGTGATCTCCCGGCGTCCGGCCACCCGGTCGGCGAAGATCGCGATCACCCCGGAATAGGGCGATTTCGGGTCCTGGCGCGGCCCGTAGACATTGAAGAAGCGGAATCCCGTGGACGGCACGCCGTGGACCCGCCACGCCACCCGGCCGTGAAGCTCGCAGCCCAGCTTGTCCGCGCCATAGGCCGACAGGGGGGCGGTCGCCGCGGTCTCGGCCAGCGGCATGTCCGGATTGTCGCCATAGACCGCCGCCGATGAGGCGTAGACGACCGGCACGGGGCCGCACGGGTTGCAGGCCCGGGCGGCGTCGAACACGGCGACGGTGCCGGTCAGGTTGATCCGGTGGGTGCCCAGCCAGTCCTCGTTGCCGCGCTGGACCGAGGCGACGGCCGCCAGGTGGAAGCATCCGTCCACGCCGGCCATGGCCCGGGACACCGCCGCGGCATCCGCCACGTCGCCGACCATCAGCCCGACGCCCGGCGGCAGGTTGGACCGCCGCCCCGTGGACAGATCGTCGAGCACCCGCACGCGGTCGCCGCGCGCGACCAGAGCGTCCACCAGATGCGAGCCGATGAAGCCGCAACCACCGGTAACCAGCCAGAAAGCCATGGAATTCCCCAGAACGTACAAACCGGGGAAAACGATCGGCATGCCGCCGGGTTGCCTCGGATGCCGCCGTGCAGAAGCATTGCTTCGAAAGGACGCCCCTGCCGGCAAAGCGGCAGCCATCCGGCGGCTGGCGGGTTATAAGGGGACTGAAGCCCCAACCGCTGGAGGAGAGATCGTCGTGGAAGAAACGAAAGTCACGGCCGCCCTGCCGACTGCGACCGTCGAGATGACGGTCCGCGAGCATCGGGACGGCGGATCGGAAGTGATGACCATCAGCATCCGTGCCACCCCGTCGTTCCAGTCGATCGGCGAGGCGTTCCGGCCGGCGGCCCTGATGTGGGCCAACCCGGTCGGGCTGTGGATGCAGATGGCCGCGCTGGCATGGCAGCCCTGGCTCGACCTCGCCGGAAGTGCCGCCGCCCGCCAACTGCCGAAGCCGGACGGTCCCGCTACTCGGTGATGGCCTTGCCGGCCTGGGCCTTGTGCGCGGCCAGGGCCATCAGCCGACGGTCGCGCCAGTCCTGCCGGGCCTGGAGCCGGTCTTCCGACAGCAGCAGGCGGCGCTGCCGCTCGATCCTGCCGGTGGTGTTCTGGTCCCACGCCCTCGGTTCCGCCTGGCTCTGCGCCAGCTCGTAATACATCTGCCCGTAGCGCGAGATGTAATCGACGATGCCGCCCGGCGCGTTCAGGTCGATCGTCTCGAACGGGCCCATGAAGGACCAGCGCAGGCCCAGGCCTTCGCGAATGGTCTTGTCCACGTCATCGACGGTGACCACGCCGTCCTGGACCAGCTTGAACGCCTCGTTCAGCAGCGCCCCTTGCAGCCGGTTCAGCACGAAGCCGGGGATCTCGCGCGTGGTGCGGACCGGCTCCTGCCCGAGGGCCGTCATCAACGCCTGGGTCCGCAGGACGACCTCCTCGTCGGTCCAGGGGGCGGGGATCAGCTCGACCAGGGGAATCAGGTAGGTGGGATTGACGGGATGGGCCACGAGGCAGCGCGCGCGGCCCGCCAGGTGCTCGGTGAAACTGGAAGCCGGCAGCCCCGACGAGGAGCTGGCGATCGCCGCCTCGGGCTCGGCCAGGCGGTCCAGTTCCGAGAACAGCTCGCGCTTCACGTCCACCTGCTCGACGACGCATTCCTGCACGTGGCTGGCTCCGCCGACGGCCTCCGCCAGGTCGGAACTCGGTTCGATCCGCTCCAGCAGCCGGTCCGGCTCGACCGCGATCAGGCCGAAATTGAACAGGTCGCGCAGGTTGCCTTCGATGACCTTCATCGCCAGGGGCAGGGCTTCGGGATTGCTGTCGAAAAGGGCAACCCGGCGGTTGGCGCGGGCGCAGACGATCGCCCAGCCGCGTCCCACCAGTCCGGCGCCGACAACGGCGATCTTGTCCACCATGGCCATGGGGTTTCTCCACTTTCTTCGGTATCTAGCGGATCAGTTACTGGATCCTCTTTCCCGCGCCGGAAGGGATCGGGAAGAGCGTCTGGCTGCGCGACCCTAGGCCCTCGGACAACCCGAATCGAGTCCGAAACGATCTATATCTCATATATTTCGTTTCTACTTTGAAATGAAGTTGAGAGTAGTCATCGGGACTGCTTTCCCGACCTGATCCGGTGCCCGTCGCCATGGGGAGCGGCCATGCCGAGTTCAGGCGACACGGTGTCGCGGCGCGTCGCCCGCCAGCACGGCGGCGACTTCCGAGACGACGTCCATGCCCATCCGCTCCATCGCCTCCGCGGTGGCGGCCCCGATATGCGGCGTGGCGACGAAGTTGGGCAGGGACAGCAGGGGATGGCCGCGGGGCGGCGGTTCCTCCAGGAAGACATCCGTGGCCGCACCGGAGATGGTGCCGCCGGACAGCGCGTCGTGCAGCGCCGCCTCGTCCACGATGCCGCCGCGCGACAGGTTCAGGACCATGGCCTCTGGACGCATCAGGGCCAGCCGGCGCGCATCGATCAGCTTCTCGGTGTCTCGGCTCAGGGGAATGTGCAGGGTCAGCAGGTCGACGCGGGGCAGCAATTCCTCGAGGGTGGCGCAGCGCTCGGCGCCGGCTTTCCGGAAGGCGTCCGGGGGCGCGAACGGATCATATGCCAGGATCGGGGCGCCGAAGGCCGATCTGAACAATGCCGCGGTGCGCCGTCCGATGCTGCCCATGCCGACCACCCCGACGGTCCTGCCGGTCAGTTCGATCCCGCGGGGCGGCGGCCCGGCCAGACTGCCGTCCCGCAGCATCCGGTCCAGCTGGGCGATCCGGCGCGCCACGGAGAGCGCCAGGCCGACCGAAAGTTCGGCCACCGCGTTGGCATTGGCGCCGGGGGTGCTGACGACAACCACGCCGCGTTCGCGGGCGGCGTCCAGATCGATGTTGTCGACGCCCACGCCGTGCTTGCCGATCACCTTCAGCCGGGGAGCCGCCGCGATCAGCTCGCGCGGGATCTTGCCCGTCCGGACGATCAGGCCGTCCGCATCCTCGTGCCACCGCGTGTTGGCAGGGTCGTCCGCGTCGATCACGTCGCAACTTTGTCTCAGGGTCGCGATCGCGCTCGAAGCGATCGGTTCCAGCACATAGACGAGAGGGCGTTCCACCATGTCAGTTTCGCATACCTGTCTTCTTCGCCCGGCCATCGGGATGCCCGATGCGGCATCCCTTTCGCGCCAAGCCCCATCAACGCCATGGCTACCGCCGCCGGGTCACCGCCGGGGTAGACCGCCCCCGGGTAGACCGCTCCTGGGGTAGACCGAAGGTAACGGTCTACGGACGCGGAGGTTCATGCCTGTCCGGCACGGCTCCTGAAGCCAGCGCGACAAGTATGGCGGACTGTGGAAAAATCCATGGAAAATGGGCGGACCCCGGCGGGCATCTGCCGGATTCTCCTATCGGTTCTCTCTTTCGAGGTAACTCCCCTCGGTGCGCAGGCCGACGCTGAACTCGTGAACCGCCCGGTCGCGCCGGTATCGCACCGTCGTCAGTTCGCCGTCGCGGCACCTGAGATCGATCTGCTGAGGCACCAGCCCCTCCTCGCCGAAGGTCCGCGGCAGTTCGACCACGTTCCCGATCCTGACGACGACGGCACCAATGCCGCGGCTTTCCGGCACTCCGGCGGCGCGGAACCGCAGCGTCACGGCGCCGCCCGCCCCCGGCAGGTCGATCGGGCCGAAGCTGACCGGCGGCGTACCGACTCCTTCCCTCAGGAGTTCCAGCGGGATTTCGAGGTTGGCGATGCCGAAGCCGCGGCAGCCCGCCAGGGTGATCGCGACCGGCTGGGCCGAATGGAGATGGGCCGACAGGAAATATCCCGCAGTGCCCGTCACCGCCCCGAGCGGGACGAGCAATGCTGCCGCCATTCCGCGGTTCAGGCCGCGTCCGGTGATCCTGCGCATCGGATCGGCCTGCCTGCGGGAGGCCGGCCGCTCAATAGTGGCGGTCCTGGTACGGCTGCGCCCGGGTCAATTGGGCGACGATGGCCTCCAGCTGGGTCTCGCTCGTGTCGGCGACGATGACGTAGCTCTGCTCGCCATTGCTCCAGTAGCCGACCCGCACGCCCCCGACCTCCGCCATATGCAGGCCGTCGGCGGGGCCGTCGTTGCGCGGCGACAGGCAGATGGTCAGCCGGTGACCTTCCCTGTCCTCATAGACGAGGCCGGCCAGGGGATGCTCCAGGCCCCCCATCACCCTGCCGCCGACCAGCTTCAGCCCGATCGGCGACAGTTCGGGGATATCGATCTGCTCGCCCAGGCGGGCGGACAGCAGCCGGGCCAGGTCCGCGCCCGTCGGGCTCGCGGTTCCGACTTGCGGAACGGGACCTTCGGCGAAGACCAGGTGGGCGCCGGTAGCCTCGACCACATATGTCGGCAGGCGGTCCGCGGCGACGTGATGATACAGCTCGTTGGTGGTCCAGCCCGCCGCGACGAGAGCCACGATCGCCGCCGCCTGCCTCAACCAGGCCATGGGACGCCGGCCCAGCGACCGGTGCAGGCGGGTGCCGAGTTCGTCGGCCAGTTTCCGGGCCAGTTCGCGGGTATGCTCGGGATCGGAGTCGTGAGCCATATCGGCGGCCCCGATCGCCGTCAGAAGCTTCTGCTCGGCATAATCGTGCAGCCGCCTCCGGGCATCCGGGTCGAACTCGAGCCATGCCAGCACGATGGCTTCCTGCTCCGCCGCCAGCTGGCCGTCGAGGAACGCATGAAGGTCATTCTCGTCGATTTCGATCGTCATTCCGACCCCCCGACCAGGCGGAGCTTCGGCCGCTTGGCCTGATTGAGCATGGAGCGCAGTGCCGCGCGGCCGCGACCGAGCCGCGACATGAATGTTCCGATCGGGACGCCCAGGCGCTTGGCCGCCTCCTCGTACTTCAGTTCCTCCGTGGCGATCAACGTCACGGCGCGGCGCTGGTCCTCCGGCAGCTGGGACAGCGCGGCCATGACATCCTTCACCTCCAGGTGGCGGTGCTGGGCCGGCTCGGCCACGGTCTCCAGGCCGGCTGCCTCGGCGTCGGCCTTGACCGCGTTCTCCAGCGTCCGGCGCCGGAGACCGCTGACATGGACATTGTGCAGGATACGGAACAGCCACACGCGCAGGTCCGCATCCGGCCGGAAAGTGTCGGCCCCGGCGATCGCCTTCGAGAGGCATTCCTGCACCAGATCCTCCGCCTCGTCCGTATTGCGGGTGAGCGCGATGGCGTATCGGCGCAGGCTGGCGATATGGGTCGCCATCTCCTCCTTGAGCTTGCCGTGGGGCATGGTCTCCGGCGTCCCGTCAGGCCAGCGCGAGGGCGGGCATGCGCCGCCCGCCGGTCATCATGCGCTGAAGCTTCTCGACCGCCCGCGCCTCGATCTGGCGCACCCGCTCGCGGCTGATGCCGAACTGGCGTGACAGGTCCTCCAGGGTCAGCGGTTCCTCGGTCAGGCGGCGGGCCGCCAGGATGGAGCGCTCGCGCTCCTGCAACTGCTCCATCGCCCGCTTCAACTGCTTCCTCCTGCGTTCCATTTCCTGGCGCTGGGCCAGCAACTCCTCCTGCGTCTCCGACGGATCGACCAGCCAGTCCTGGGCCTGGCCGTCCTCCATGCCGGGCAGCGGCAGGTTGAGCGACTGGTCGGGGCCGGCCAGCCGGCCGTTCATGCCGGTCACGTCGGCGACCGGGACCTTCAGGGTCTCCGAGAGCTGCCGGGCCTCCTCGGGGCTCAGGTCGCCTTCCTGCAGCAGGTTCATGGCGCTCTTCGCCCGGCGCAGGCTGAAGAACAGCTTCTTCTCCGCCCCGGTGGTGCCCATTCTTACCATCGACCAGGATCGCAGGATATACTCCTGCATCGCCGCCCGGATCCACCACAGGGCGTAGGTGGTGAATCGGTACCCCCTGTCCGGGTCGAAGCCGTTCAGCGCCTGGACCATGCCCATGTTGCCTTCGGCGATCATGTCGGACATGGGCAGGCCGTAGCCGGCATAACCGCGGGCGACCTTCGCGACCAGGCGGAGATGGCTGCCGATCAGGCGTTCGGCCGCATCCGGGCAACGACGGTCACGCCAGGCCCGCGCAAGTTCCTGCTCCTCTGCCGCCTCGAGCATTGGATACTCGCGAATCCGGGAGAGATAACGCGTTAGATCTGTCCGGCTTGGCGAAGGCTGCATCCAAGTGCTCCCGTGTTCTCTGTATGTCTTTCGGTTGATCAGTTCGATCGGCTGCGTTTTGTCTAATTACGCGGGGGCCGCGGTTTTCATCCCGATTTTTTCTGATCATTTTGCGGCGTAGTACGAATCCTGGTCTGCGCCCTCGGCGACCATGGTCTGGACGACGGGAAAATCCTTCGTCCTGCCGCTCCTGCTGACGTACTGGACATGCGCGACGACATCGTTCCGGCAGTGCAGCAGGATGCGTCGGGGCGGGTCTTCGGGGTCGCCGGCATGGACCGGCAGGTGAAGCACGTCGTTCACCCGGCTGACGGTCGCCGCGTCCCCCTGGGCGTCGGCGCTGAACCGCAGCCTCACCACGTCGGAGGTTCCCTGGTGGCGGAACGGTCCGAGCCAGACCGGCACCCTGTGGGCGGTGCCGGACTCCAGGGACGCCCGCGTGACGTCGAACAGCGGGGCGGGCAGGGAGAAGCTGACCGTCTGCTTCGGAAGGCCGCAGGCGATCTGCGCCACCTCGACCGGCTGCGGTGCCGAGCGGCCCGCCAGGAACCCGGCTCCCGCCGGCACGATCGCGGTGACCGCCACGATCGCGACGATCCGCCCCCTTTTCAAAGTCCACCACTTCTCCTGCCGCACCGCGCTCTCCCGAGGCCACCAGCCCGTTTCGCGACGATTACGCGGAAGGAAGCGGTTTAATCCGGGGAACCCGGGATCCGGTTCTTTCTTTCGCCGCAGATGGACGGGGATGGAAGCAAGCCCAAGCGCAGGTCGGCCATCGCCGCCGGGCGAGCGCCGACACCGGGCTCCAACGTTCCCGCATGCCGTCGGCGTTGTCCCCGCGTGCCGGGGCCGTCCTGCTCCCCCCGCCTCGCATGCCGCTGTCCACGACCGCTCAGCGTCATCTTGACCCCCGGTCTCCGCCTGCCTAAACTCCCGGCATCATGTTGGGCTTGACGCATATGGCCGCCCTGCGGCCCCGGCGAATTAGCAACCCGGTCCTCCGCTGAGGGCCGGGCATTCCGCCTGTTGACGGCGCCATCCAAACGTCGCTTCCCCGCCGCCACGGCTGGACGCGGGAGCCTCCGCGATGCTATCGCTCTTTCCTGATTTCACCCGACGACCTGCCGGTGACAGCACCGGCCTGTCTTCGGCTGCCTGGACCCGATCATGACCCGCGACTATAAATCGACCGTCTTCCTGCCCCGCACCGATTTCCCGATGCGCGCCGGCCTGCCCGCGAAGGAGCCCGAGCTGCTGCGGCGCTGGGCGGAGCAGGGGCTCCATGACAAGCTGCGCGACCTGTCGGCCGGCCGGGAGAAATTCATCCTCCACGACGGCCCGCCCTACGCCAACGGCAACATCCATGTCGGGCACGCGGTCAACAAGATCCTGAAGGACGTGGTCAGCCGGTCGCAGCAGATGCTCGGCAAGGACTCGGTCTATGTGCCGGGCTGGGACTGCCACGGCTTGCCGATCGAGTGGAAGATCGAGGAGAAGTACCGGGCGGCCGGGCAGGACAAGGACCAGGTTCCGATCCTCCGGTTCCGGGCGGAGTGCCGGCAGTTCGCCCAGGAATGGGTCGATATCCAGGCCGAGGAGTTCCAGCGGCTCGGCGTGATGGGCGACTGGTCCCATCCCTACATGACCATGACCTTCGCCGCCGAGGCGACGATCGTCCGCGAGATCCACAAGTTCCTGATGAACGGC
Source organism: Skermanella pratensis (assembly GCF_008843145.1). Lineage (GTDB taxonomy): Bacteria > Pseudomonadota > Alphaproteobacteria > Azospirillales > Azospirillaceae > Skermanella > Skermanella pratensis. The sequence goes on from NZ_CP030265.1 coordinate 1,172,160, forward strand.
GGCCTCTACAAGGGCGCCAAGCCGGTCATGTGGTCGGTGGTCGAGAAGACCGCCCTGGCCGAGGCCGAGGTCGAGTACCACGACCACACCTCCACCACGGTCTGGGTGCGCTTCCCGGTCTCCGCCCCCGCCACGCCGGAGCTGGACGACGCTTCGGTCGTGATCTGGACCACGACGCCCTGGACGCTGCCGGGCAACCGCGCGATCGGCTACGGCCCCGACATGGAATATGGCGTGTTCAAGGTGACCGCCGTCGCCGAGGGCAGCGGGGCCAGGGTCGGCGAACGGCTGGTGGTCGCCACCGCGCTGGCCGGCGACCTCGCGAAGACGGCCGGCATCACGGAATGGCGCCAGCTCTACACGCTGCCCGGTGCCCGGCTGGCCGACACGCGGTGCGACCACCCGCTGAACGGCCAGGGCTATGATTTCCCGGTGCCGCTGCTGCCGGGCGACTTCGTCACGGCGGATGCCGGCACCGGTTTCGTCCACATCGCGCCCGGCCACGGCGAGGACGACTTCAATCTGGGCCGTAAGCACGGCATCAAGGTGCCGCAGACCGTCGCCGACGACGGCACCTACTATCCGCAGGTGCCGCTGTTCGCCGGCAAGCGGGTCTACACGCCCGCGGGCAAGCCGGGCGACGCCAACGGCGCCGTGATCTCGGCCATCGCCCATGCCGGCGGCCTGCTGGCCAAGGGCAAGCTGGTCCACAGCTATCCCCACTCCTGGCGGTCGAAGGCCCCGCTGATCTTCCGCACCACCCCGCAGTGGTTCATCTCCATGGAGACGAACGGGCTGAGGCAGGTGGCTCTCAAGGCGATCGACGACACCCGCTGGGTGCCGCCCCAGGGGCGCAACCGCATCGCGTCGATGATCGAGAACCGGCCGGACTGGTGCATCAGCCGCCAGCGCGCCTGGGGCGTGCCGATCGCGCTGTTCATCGACAAGAAGACCGGCGAGCCGTTGAAGGACCAGACCGTCCTCGAGCGCATCGCCGACACCTTCGACGCCGAAGGTTCGGATGCCTGGTTCGCCCGCGACCCGCAGTTCTTCCTGGGCGATACCTACGTGGCGGCCGACTACGACCAGGTGTTCGACATCGTGGACGTCTGGTTCGAGTCGGGCTCGACCCACAGCTTCGTGCTGGAAGCGCGGCCCGACCTGCAATGGCCGGCCTCGCTCTACCTGGAAGGCTCGGACCAGCATCGCGGCTGGTTCCATTCCTCCCTGCTGGAGAGCTGCGGCACCCGCGGCCGGGCGCCCTACGACGCCGTGCTGACCCACGGGTTCGTGCTCGACGAGCAGGGCCGCAAGATGTCCAAATCGCTGAAGAACGTCACCGCCCCGCAGGAGGTGGTCGACAAGTACGGCGCCGACATCCTGCGCCTGTGGGTCGTCGGCTCCGACTATTCGGAAGACCTGCGCATCGGGCCGGAGATCCTGAAGTCCCAGGCCGACCTGTACCGGCGCCTGCGCAACACGCTCCGCTACCTGCTGGGAGCGCTCGCCGACTTTTCGGAGGAGGAGCGGATCGACGTGTCCGAGATGCCGGAGCTGGAGCGCTGGGTGCTCCACCGGCTGACCGAACTGGATGAGGTCGTTCGCCAGGGCATCCACGACTACGACTTCCACAGCCTGTTCACGGCGCTACACAACTTTTGCGCAGTGGACCTGTCAGCCTTCTACTTCGACGTGCGCAAGGACAGCCTCTACTGCGACCGACCCGATTCGGTCCGGCGGCGGGCGGTGCGGACGGTCCTGGACCAGCTTTTCTCGTGCCTGACCGCGTGGCTCGCCCCGGTCCTGTGCTTCACCACGGAAGAGGCCTGGCTCAGCCGCTACGGCAGCGACGGCCCGGTGCCGAGCGTCCATTTGCGTACGTTCGTCGACATCCCCCGGGGGTGGTCGTCGCCCGAGCTGGCGGAGAAGTGGGCCGTGGTCCGCGACGTCCGGCGGGTGGTGACGGGCGCCCTCGAACTGGAGCGGGCGAACAAGCGCATCGGCTCCTCGCTCCAGTCGGCCCCGGTCGTGACCGTCACGCCGGAGCTGCACGCGAAGCTGGAGGGCGTCGATCTGGCCGAGGTCGCGATCACGTCGGCGATCCGCGTGGCCGACGGCCCGGTGCCCGACGGCGCCTTCACGCTGGAGGACGTGCCGGGCGTCGGGGTCGTTCCCGAACTGGCCGACGGCGGGAAGTGCGAGCGCTGCTGGAAGGTGCTGCCCGAGGTGGGGTCCGACGCGGACCATCCGACCCTGTGCCGCCGCTGCGCCGACGCCGTCGAGCAGATGCCCGAGGCGGCGGAATGACCGACCAGACCCGTGGCGAGGCCGGCCGGATGACGCGTCCCCGATCGATGATCCGTCTCGGCCTCATCATCGCCGTTTTCGTGATGATCCTGGATCAGGCGTCGAAGTGGTGGATGCTCGAGATCGTGGGGATGGCACGCGATCCCCGCGTGATCGAGGTGACCTCCTACTTCAATCTGGTCATGGCATGGAACAGGGGTGTAAGTTTCAGCCTGTTCTGGCATGAGGCGGAGTTCATGCCCTATGTGCTATCCGCGGTTGCGTTGGGCATCGTGGGCTTTCTCCTCTCCTGGCTGCGCCGGGCGGACCGCCCGTTCCTCGCCGTGTGCATCGGCATGGTGATCGGCGGTGCGATCGGCAACGTGATCGACCGGTTGCGGTTCGGCGCGGTGGCGGACTTCCTGGACTTCCACGTCCTGGAATACCACTGGCCGGCGTTCAACGTGGCCGACACGGGAATATCGGTCGGCGTCATCCTGATCGTGCTCGACAGCCTTTTCGGAGGCGGTCGGGACGGCACCGGGCCGGAGACGGACGATCGGGACCGGGCCTGAAGACAACACGAGTTGGATATAGAGAAAACGGCAATGGACGTGATCAGCACCACTCACCCCCGTCACAACCCGCCCGTCTGCGATCGGCCGGGCCGGCGGCCCATAACACCGCTGGTCTGTCTGGCGCTGGGCGCCCTGGTGCTTTCCGGATGCAGCGGCGCACGCCAGACCTTCGGCCTGGACCGCACGCCGCCCGACGAATTCAGCGTCGTGACGCGGGCCCCGCTCGCCGTCCCGCCCGAATACCGGCTGCGCCCGCCCCAGCCGGGAGCCCCCCGCCCGCAGGAGGCGGAGACCCGCCAGCAGGCGGCATCGACGGTGTTCGGTTCGCCGGCCGCGACCCGCCAGCAGACGGCGGCAAGCAGCCCCGCCACCACCACCGGCGAGGCGGCGCTGCTTGCCCAGGCCGGTGCCGTCGACGTCCAGCCGGGCATCCGCTCGACGGTGAACCGGGAGTCGGTCACGCTCGCGGCCCAGGACAAGCGGTTCATCGACAGCCTGCTGTTCTGGCAGACGCCCGACGCGCCGGGGACCGTCGTCAACGCCCAGCAGGAGCAGCAGCGCCTGCGCGAGAACGCGGCGCTGGGCAAGCCGGTGACGGAAGGGGCCACGCCGATCATCGAGCGCCGGCGCAAGGCGCCGCTCGAAGGCTTGTTCAATTAGCCCTCCGCGCCCAGCTACTTGTCTGTCCGACGGAGACCCGCGGCATGACGCGCGCGGGTCTCCGTCCTGCATTGGCCTTTCCAGTGAGGTGTTGCCGTGGCCGAACCGTCGCGCCGGCTGATCGCCGCGCCCGTTCTCGCATTCCTGCTGCTGTTCGGAGCCTGCGGGCCGTCCCTGGCCCAGGAGGCGCCGAGGCCCGTCGAGCCGGTCCCGGCCACCGCCCCCGAGCCCGAGGCCCGCAAGGGGGTCTTCTTCCCCGAAAGCTTCATGCTCGACAACGGCATGCAGGTGGTCGTGGTGACCAACCAGCGGGTGCCGGTGATCACCCATATGGTCTGGTACAAGGTCGGCGCCGCCGACGAGGAGACCGGAAAGGGCGGCATCGCCCATTTCCTCGAGCACCTGATGTTCAAGGCGACCGACGAGCTGAAGCCCGGCGAGTTCAGCCGGATCGTCGCCCGCAACGGCGGCCGCGACAACGCCTTCACCTCCTGGGACTACACCGCGTATTTCCAGAACGTCGCGGCGGACCGGCTGGAACTGGTCATGAGGATGGAGGCTGACCGGATGGCCGACCTCCGGCTGACCGACGAGACCGTCCTGCCGGAGCGCGACGTGGTGCTGGAGGAGCGCCGCCAGCGGACCGAGAACGAGCCCGGCGACAAGCTGTCCGAGTTGGTCCAGGCCTCGCTGTTCGTCCACCACCCCTACGGTACGCCGATCATCGGCTGGGCGAACGAGATCGCCAAGCTGACCCGCGACGACGCCAACCAGTTCTATCACACGTGGTACGCGCCCAATAACGCCGTCCTGGTTGTCGCCGGCGACGTGACCGTCGATCAGGTCCGTCCGCTGGCCGAGAAATATTTCGGACCGATCGCGCCCCGCCCCGTTCCGGCCCGCATCCGGGTCGAGGAACCGCCGTTCGAAGCGGAGCGGCGCGTCATCCTGCGCGATGCCGAGGTGCGCCAGCCGAGCCTGCGCCGCCTGTACCATGCGCCCAGCTACAACAGGGGCGAGACGGTCCATGCCTATCCGCTCCAGGTGCTGAGCGAGATCGTCGGCGGCGGGGCCACCAGCCGGCTCTACCGGTCGCTGGTGGTCGAGCAGCGCCTCGCGACCTCGGCCGGGACCGGCTATTCGCCGGACGTCTTCGACACGTCGGTCTTCGGTGCCTATGTCAGCCCCAATGCCGATGTCGACATGGACAAGCTGGAGGCGGCGCTGGCCGAGCAGCTTGCCAAGGTCGTCAGGGACGGCGTCACGGCGGAGGAGGTCGCGACGGCTAAGACCAGGCTGGAGCGCGAGGCGATCTTCGCCCGCGACAGCCTGCGCGGGCCGGCGATGAGCTTCGGCGTGGCGCTCGCCACCGGCCGCACGGTCGAGGACGTCGAGGCTTGGCCGGAACGGATCGCGGCCGTCACGGTCGAGCAGGTCAATGAAGCCGCCCGTGCGGTGCTGGGCCAAGCCAATCCCATCACCGGGCTGCTGCTGCCGGCCCCGGTTCGGGAGGCGGCCGCCCAGCCCGAGCGGACCGGGCCGGCAGCCGGTCCGTCCCGGTCCAATAGTTCAGGGTCCAATAGTTCAGGGTCCAATAGTTCGGGAACGATCCGATGATGCGCCGCCTTTCGATGCCGGCCTTCCTGTCCGTCCTTCTCCTTGCCGTAGCCTGCTTCGCCTCGGATGCCCGGGCGATCGACATCAAGCGGGTGGTCAGCCCCGGCGGCATCGAGGCCTGGCTGGTTCAGGACAGCAAGATCCCGCTGCTCGCCATCAAGTTCGCGTTCAAAGGCGGGGTCGAGACCGATCCCGCCGGCAAGGAAGGGCTGGCGAACCTCGCGTCCACCCTGCTGGACGAGGGGGCCGGGCCCCATGACAGCCAGGAGTTCCAGCGGCGGCTGGCCGACAATTCCATCTCGATCAGCTTCACCGCCACCATGGACGGCTTCTACGGCGGGGTCGAGACGCTGGTCGAGACCCAGGAGGAAGCCTTCGAGCTTGCCCGGCTGGCACTGACCGAGCCCCGGTTCGACCAGGAAGCGGTGGAACGGATGCGCAGCGGCGTGCTCGCCCAGATCCGCCGGGAACAGGGCGACCCCGACTTCCTGGCCCGCCGCGCCCTGTACGAGACGGCCTTTCCCGACCATCCCTACGGCAGGCGCGCCCGCGGCACGGCGGAAAGCGTCGAGTCGATCAAGCGGGACGATCTCCGCGCCTTCGTCCGCCAGCGCTTCGCCAAGGACAACCTGACCGTCGCCGTGACCGGCGACATCTCGCCCGAGCAGCTCGGCCCCGTCCTGGACCGCATCTTCGGCGGCCTGCCGGACAAGGCCGCGGTCAAGCCGCCGGCCGACACGGTGCCGAAGGGAGCTGGGGCGACCGTGCTGGTGCCGCGTCCCCTGCCGCAGACCGTCGTCCTGATGAGCCAGCCCGGCGTCAAGCGCAACGACCCCGACTGGTTCCCGGCCACCATCGTCAATTATGTGCTGGGCGGCGGCAGCTTCAGCTCCCGCCTGATGGAGGAGATCCGCGAGAAGCGCGGACTGACCTACGGGGTCTACAGCTATCTCGTGCCGTTCCAGCATGCGGCCATGGTGATGGCCGGCGGCTCGACCGCCAACCAGAACGCCGGCACCATGGTCGATCTGATGAAGGAGGAATGGCGCAGGATGCAGGAGCAGGGCGTGACCCAGGAGGAATTGGACAATGCCAAGACCTACCTGACCGGTTCGTTCCCGCTCCAGTTCACGTCGAGCGAGGCGGTTGCCGACGTGCTTCTCCAGGTACAGCGCGACGGCCTCGGCATCGATTATCTCGACCGCCGGTCCGACCTGATCAACGCGGTCACCCTGGAGGACGTCAAGCGCGTCGCTGGGCGGCTGCTCGATCCGGCGGCGCTGCTGACCGTGGTGGTGGGCCGGCCGGAGGGGATCGAGCCGACCCGGACCAAGGACGACGTGCCGAGCTGACGCCATTCCAAGCGGGGCGCGGGTGCTATAGCATGGTATGCGCGCCCGCGCCGGAGTTGCGCTGACGGACGCGGGGCCGAAACGGCGTCCGCCGCGTTCATTCGGCGAACCTTGGATCGACCAACGAGAGGTAAACATCTCCATGTCCGCCCTGACCGACTCCCCCGCCTGGCAGGCCCTCGCGGCGCACCGCTCCCGGATGGAGGGCGTGCATATGCGCGACCTGTTCGCGCGCGATCCCGACCGGTTCTCCCGGTTCTCGGCGCGGCTGGATGGACCCGGAGGGGGAGTGACCCTGGATTACTCCAAGAACAGGGTCACCGAGGAGACCATGGGGCTGTTGCTCGACCTCGCGCGCCAGCAGGACGTTGCGGGGTGGCGGGACCGCATGTTCGCCGGCGAGCGGATCAACACGACCGAGAACCGCGCCGTCCTGCACACGGCGCTGCGCAACCGGTCGAACCGGCCGGTCCTGGTGGACGGACGGGACGTTATGCCCGAGGTCAACGCCGTGCTGGCCCAGGTGGGGCGCTTCGCCCAGGCCGTCCGCGACGGCGCCTGGACCGGCCACGACGGCAGCCAGATGACCGACGTGGTCAATATCGGCATCGGGGGGTCCGACCTCGGCCCCTACATGGCCTGCGAGGCGCTGAAGCCCTACGCCCACCCCGATCTCCGGATGCACTTCGTCTCCAACGTGGACGGCACCCACATGGTGGAGACGCTGCGGAAGTGCCGGCCGGCCACGACGCTCTTCATCATCGCGTCCAAGACCTTCACCACGCAGGAGACCCTGGCCAACGCGCACACCGCGCGATCCTGGTTCCTGGAAACCGTCAAGGACGAGGCCGCGATCGCCAGGCATTTCGTCGCGGTCTCGACCAACGGGGCGGAGGTCGCGAAGTTCGGCATCGACCCGGAGAACATGTTCGTGTTCTGGGACTGGGTCGGCGGGCGCTACAGCTTGTGGTCCGCGATCGGGCTGCCCATCGCGATTTCCGTTGGCATGGACAATTTCGAGGCGCTGCTGGCCGGCGCCCATGCCATGGACGAGCATTTCCGCGACGCCCCGGCGGAAGCCAACCTGCCGCTCCTGCTCGGGCTGGTCGGCGTGTGGAACGCCAACTTCCTCGGCGCCGACAGCTACGCGGTGCTGCCCTACGACCAGTACCTGCACCGCTTCCCGGCCTATCTCCAGCAGCTCGACATGGAGAGCAACGGGAAGTCGGTCGACCGGGAAGGCAACCGAGTCGACTACGCGACCGGGCCGATCCTGTTCGGCGAGCCCGGCACCAACGGCCAGCACGCCTTCTACCAGCTGATCCACCAGGGAACCCGCACGGTGCCGGCCGACTTCCTGGCGCCGGTCACGACGCAGAACCCGGTCGGCAAACACCATCAGATCCTGCTTTCCAACTTCCTGGCCCAGCCCGAGGCGCTGATGCGCGGCAAGACGGCCGAAGAGGTCCGCGCCGAGCTTCAGGGAGCCGGATTGATCGGCGACGCGCTGGAGGCGCTCGTGCCGCACAAGGTGTTCGAGGGCAACCGGCCGACCAATTCGATTTTCTTCCGGAAACTCGATCCGCATACCCTCGGCATGCTGATCGCCCTGTACGAGCACAAGGTCTTCACCCAGGGCATCGTCTGGAACATCAATTCCTTCGACCAGTGGGGAGTGGAGCTGGGCAAGCAGCTCGCCAAGGCGATCCTGCCGGAACTGTCGGAGGCATCGCCGCCGGCCGGCCATGATTCGTCGACGGCGGCACTGATAGAGGCGTGCCGGGAGTAGCGCTGACCTGCCTGCACACGCTATGCTGTCCTTGATATTTCGAAGTAACCAAATCGGCGTGCGCAGGTTTTTATGACACAGTCCCGTCCTCTGACGCGGATCGATCAGGCACAACTTGATAATGTCGTCCGGCGGCATGAGATGTTCCGCAACGCCCGCATGGGGGGATCTCGGGCGACCCTGTCTTTCTTCGACCTGTCCGGGCTGAGCTTGGCGGGGCGTGACTTGGCGCATGCCGACTTCGTCGGCTCCGCCTTGCGGGGGACCAATCTGGTCGGTGCCCGCCTGGACTGCGCGGCGATGTTCGCCTGCGATCTTCGGCAGGCCAACCTGGAGAATGCCAGCCTGGTGAAGACCGACCTGCGCGGGGCCTGCCTGCGCGGCGCCGTGCTGATCGGCGCCAACCTGTTCGAGAGCGACCTGCGCGACGGTACGCTGGCGGAAACCGACCGGGGCGGTAATCTCAAGATCTTTCAGGTGGAAACCCAGCCGACCGAGGCCTCCGGGGCGGACCTGAGCGGCGCCAACCTGACCAACGCGCGCCTGTCCGGCGCCATGGCGCTCCATACCGATTTCACCGACGCCGTCATGCGCGGCTGCAAGCTGGTCCGCGCGACCATGCGGGGCGCCAATTTCAGCGGCAGCAACCTCGAGGGAGCCGATCTCAGCGGCGCCGACCTGCGCGGCGCCTGCCTGCGCGGTGCGGTCCTGACCGGCGCGTCCATGACCATGACCGAAACCGCCGGCGCCGATATGGAGGACATGCTGACCGACCAGCCGGCCGGCCAGTCCGCCGACCAACTGGGGAAGCCGCTCGACGAACTGGCGCGCCTCCATACGCTCTGGATCGGCAGCGGCGGCGCTCAGGGCTGCAAGACCGACCTCAGCGGCTACGACCTGCGTGGCTGCCCCTCGCTGGCGCGCATGTGCCTGACCATGGTCGCGGCGGCCGGGACGACCTTCTACGGCATGAACCTGGAAGCGGTCCAGTTGCAGGCGGCCAACTTGGAGGGCAGCGATTTCCGGACCTGCAAGCTCGCCGCGGCGGACCTGCGCGGCGTCAACCTGAAGCGTGCGAAGCTCAACAACGCCGACCTCAGCGGTGCGAACCTCAGACCGCTGATGCTGGACGAGAAGCGGGCGATGCGCTCCGACCTGGAGGGCGCGAAGCTGCGCTACGTCAACCTGAGCGGCGCCTGCCTGCGCGGAGTGAACTTCGCCGGCGCCGACCTGTCGTTCGCCAACCTGCTGGGCGCCGACATGACCAAGACCGATTTCCGGCACGCCAAGCTGTTCGGCGCCCGGGTCGAGCGCAGCGCCATCCAGACCGCCAACCTGGAAGGCGTGGCCGGTCTCAAGCTGTGATTTTCGTCAATGGCTGGTGACAGAGCCGGTCGGGATGCGTACATGTTGATGCATGACAATCCGCCGCCTGCCTGAAACCCTGGTCAACCGCATCGCCGCCGGCGAAGTCGTCGAACGCCCGGCCGCCGCAGTCAAGGAGCTGGTCGAGAATGCCCTGGACGCCGGCGCGACCCGGATCGATGTGGTGGTGCGAGACGGCGGCCGCTCGCTGATCGCGGTCACCGACGATGGCTGCGGCATGAAGGGCGACGAGTTGGAACTGGCCGTCGAGCGCCACGCGACCTCGAAACTGCCCGGCGAGGACCTGCTGAACATCGCGACCCTCGGCTTCCGGGGCGAGGCGCTACCCTCGATCGGCGCGGTCAGCCGCATGACCATCACCAGCCGGGCCAAGGGGGCCGACAGCGCCTGGTGCATCTCCGTCGAGGGGGGGGCCAAGGGCAGGGTGGCTCCGGCATCCCATCCGCAGGGCACCCGGATCGAGGTGCGCGACCTGTTCTACGCGACCCCGGCACGCCTGAAGTTCCTGAAGCAGCCGCGGACCGAGTTCGACCATGCGGTCGATGCGGTGGAGCGGCTGGCGATGGCCCATCCCGGCGTATCCTTCTCCGTGTCGGGCGACGCGCGCACCCCGATCCGTCTGTCAGCATCCCAGGGCGAACTGCTGGACGCCCGCCTGACTCGCCTCGGCGCCCTGATGGGCCGGGAGTTCTCCGACAACGCGATCCCCGTGGTGGCGGAACGCGGTGCGGTCAACTTGACCGGGCATATCGGGCTGCCGACGCTCAACCGGCCGACCGCGCGCCACCAGTACCTGTTCGTCAATGGACGGCCGGTCCGTGACAAGCTGCTGGTCGGCGCGGTCCGGGGCGCCTATGCCGACTTCCTGGCCCGTGACCGCCACCCCATGCTGGCCCTTTTCCTGGACATCCATCCGGAAGAAGTGGACGTCAACGTCCACCCGGCCAAGGCGGAAGTCCGCTTCCGCGATTCGGCCCTGGTCCGCGGCTTGATCGTCGGGGCGCTCCGGCATGCGCTGGCCCAGGCGGGGCACCGCGCCTCCAATACCGTCGGCGCCGCGACCCTGGACGCCTTCGCGCCGCGGACCGAATCTCCCGCCTTCGCGCAGGCGCCGTCCCGGTACGATTTCCAATATGCCCCCGCCGGGGCGAGATCATCCCATATCCCGCGCGACCTGGCAGAGGCGGTTTCGTCCTTCCAGGCGCCGCTGACCGGCTTCACCTCCCAGCCCTCGGCCCGGCCCGCGACGGCGATGCCGCCCATTGCGGAGGAAGCCCCGTCGCCCGACCATCCCCTGGGGGCCGCGCGGGCCCAGCTCCACAATACCTATATCGTTGCCCAGACCGGCGACGGCATCGTGATCGTGGACCAGCACGCCGCCCACGAGCGGCTGGTCTATGAGCGGTTCAAGCAGGCGCTGGTCGACGGCGGCGTGAAGCGCCAGGGCCTGCTGATCCCCGAGGTGGTCGAACTGGACGAACCCTCCGCCGCACGTCTGGTGGCAAGGGCCGACGAGCTGGCCGAGCTTGGCCTCGTGCTGGAGCCGTTCGGCGACGGTTGCGTGGTGGTGCGCGAGTTCCCGGCCCTGCTCGGCAAGGCCGACATCAAGGGATTGGTGCGGGATCTGGCCGACGAGCTTGCCGAACTGGGCGATGCCCTCAGCCTGCGCGAGCGTCTCGACGCGGTCTGCTCGACCATGGCCTGCCACGGCTCGGTCCGCGCCGGCCGCAGCCTGAACCAGGACGAAATGAACGCCCTCCTGCGCCAGATGGAGGCCACGCCGCACAGCGGCCAATGCAACCACGGCCGGCCGACCTATGTGGAGTTGAAGCTGTCCGACATCGAACGGCTGTTCGGGAGGAGGTAGGCGGCGGGAGTCTCATCGCCGCCGCATAGGGTCGTCCGGCGGCGGGATGGCGATGCCGACGTCATGCAGCCGCTTCCAGAACGCTCGGAAGCTCAGCGGGCATTTTTCCAGTAACATGCGAGGATCGCTCGTGGCGGCGATCCGATAGCGCCTTTCGGTGCCGCTCCCGCAAAGATCGTGAGCCTGCTTGCCGAGCCGGTTGAATAGATGTTTGGGACGATCGCTGGTATCCGGCCGGTGATCGTCCCCCCAGCATTCCTCGGGATCTTTAGGAAGCTGTCCCAGGTCTTCGAGCCCGGCCCGCCGCCATGCTTCACTGTCCGCCAGCAGCCAGCTTTCCGACATGCTCTTGGGCACGCAGACGACATGCGGCATCGGGCTGCCTACCCTGGTCATCGCCTCCTCAATGGCCGCGTAAACATCGTGCCATTCCCGGTTGTCGGGCGTATCGGCATCGGTGATGAAGATCAGGATGTCGAAATCGACCTTGTTCAGGTCTGCATAGACCTTCGCCCTCAAAGCATTGAAAGCGGGTCCTTTCGGATAGGGCTGAAATTTTCGGCTGTTGCTCGGCAACGGCAACATCCGGGCGAACGGCACATGGGTCCTGGTCAGGGGAATCGCGGTGTCGCGAAGCAACTCGAGGATGGCCTGGGACCAGCCGGGGGCGCCGTCGCGTCCCTCGCTGGCGTCGGGATCTCGGGAACCCACGTCATGTCTGCCCTCTCCGATGACCAACGCTCGCATCAGCGGCCATCCATGAAATCGGCGGCCGCGACTGCCGAGTAACCGACCACCGATCTGTTCTCGTCATTCTCAGCCGGGTTCGCTGCGATCACCCAGGAGTTGATGCTTTCCATGCTGGCCTGGGTCCAGAGTTCGCCCGGACCCAGATGCTCCAAGTGTCGGGTGAGCGGCGCCAATTGATCGAAGCGGGCGGCGACCGTCCTTCCGTCTATACTTCGAGCGACGAAGACGACGGCCGACGGAGACGCGAAGTTGACCAGGATAGGGGAGTGCGAGGTCAGCACGAGTTGCGCATCGGCTTCCCTTGCTATCGTCTCGACGAAATCGGGGAGGATATGGGGTTCTATCCCGTCTTCGATTTCATCCAGCAGGATCGTGGATGCCCGCTCCCCGAACTCCGGGATGGCGGCCAACCCCAACATCCGCATGAAGCCGTCGCTCATGTGCGCCGCAGCCGTCTGGCCGACGCCGCCGTAGGACTCGGCGATTTTCAAGTCAATCCATCCAGCCCGCTTGCGGGTCGCCACGACTTCCTGAAGAGGAGGATAGAAAGCGGCCAACCGTTTGACGATGCGGTTCTTGCCGTCCGACTTCAAGTTCGCCAGGAAGGCGGCCAGATGCTCGCCGGAGTTGCCGATATCGATGGCATCAGGCTTGCGCGAACTGCTGCGCATCTTGGCGGGGCTCAGGAGATCCAATGCATAGACTCCCTCACCCCAACACTTGACGGACCGAAGCACCTCCGCCGTTATTTCCGGGAATGCGGACGGGTCGAGAACCGAGACCGCCGAGCCTTTTGGCCTTATGCCTTTGTACTCTTCCGGCTTGACGATAAGGCTATCCCCTTTGGTGCGGAGAACAAGTTTTAATCCGGGCCATTCTTCCTTGTTCAAGCACCAGATTTCCTCCTGACGCATCCGTTCGTCAGCGAGACCCCACAACATGCGCCAGTAGACTTTCCGGCCCCGGTCGTCTTCGAGCAGCAGGCGAAAGCTGATGGCTCCTTCCGCAAGCCTAGTTGCCACCCTGGACCGGACATCCGCCGGCTTCCAGCCTCGCGCGTCGAAATACTCGCGAGTCTGTCCTTTAGTAACGAACTGGATGAAGGCCAGGGCCTGGAGGATCGACGATTTGCCCGATCCGTTGCCGCCGATCAGGATGAGTGGTGTGTGCGGGTCATCGGGAAACGTTAGATCGAGATCGGCGATGGCCTTGAACCCGCGAATGCGCATGCGGCGAAGGCGAAGGCGGCCGACATGGTGGCCTTCCATGATTTCGTTCATCGGTCGAGCCTCCGCGCGGATGCGCGTTCATATCGATTGGATTGGGCGGGCAAGTCAATACCTCCACCCTTGCGGAGGGATACCGAATCTCACCCGACCCGCAGGAACAGCACGCGCGTATCCCCGTAATTCCGGTCGTCCAGCGCTTCAGCGAAGGCGGGGGCCTCCCAAGGGTCGTCCAGTGCGATCTCCACCACCGCCACGGCATCGGGCGCACACCAGCCGCGGTCACGCAGGGCCGACAGGGCGGTCGGAGCCAGTTCCTTTCCGTAGGGCGGGTCCAGGAACAGCAGGTCACAGGGGCTTTGGGCGCGCGGCGGCCGGGTCGCGTCGGCCCGGATGACGTCGCAGCGGTCGGCGATGGCGAGAGACGCGATGTTGCGCCGGACAAGGTCGAGCGACTCACGGCCCTGGTCCAGGAAGACGGCGCGCCGGGCGCCGCGCGACAGGGCTTCCAGGCCCAGGGCGCCGGTGCCGCAGAAGGCGTCCAGCACCAGTGTGCCCTCCACGTCGGGCGCCCAGTCTGCATGGGCGAGGATGTTGAAGATCGCCTGACGCGTGCGGTCGCTGGTCGGGCGGATGTCGCGTCCTGCAGGAGCTTCCAGGCGCCGGCCGCGCAGGCTACCGCCGACGAGTCTCATGCCTGCCTCTCGGTCCTCCGCCGGTGGTCGGTCCCTTGGCAGGGCCGGACGGCGGCGTCCGCGGCTTCGCGTGGGGCTTGGGCTGGGGCTTCGCCTTGGCGGTGCCGGTGTTCGGCTTGACCGGCTCGTCGCCGCGGTCCGAGAAGAACTTGGCGACCTGGTCGCGCAGGACGCGCCGCGGCACCTCCTCGACCTCGCCACGCTCCAGCTTGCCGAGCTGGAAGGGACCGTAGGCGACGCGGATCAGCCGGTTGACGGTCAGCCCAAGGCTTTCCATCACGTTGCGGACTTCGCGGTTCTTGCCCTCGCGGAGCGTGATGGTCAGCCAGGCGTTGGAGCCCTGCTGGCGGTCGAGCAGGGCCTCGATCGGGCCGTACTGCACGCCGTCGATCGTGACGCCTCGGGACAGGCCGGCCAGCCGCGCCGGGTCGGCGATGCCGTTCACCCGCACCCGGTAGCGCCGCGCCCAGCCGGTGGACGGAAGTTCCAGGAAGCGGGCCAGCTCGCCGTCGTTGGTCAGCAGCAGCAGCCCCTCGGTCGTCAGGTCGAGCCGGCCGACCGACACGACGCGCGGCAGGTCCGCCGGAAGCGTGTCGAACACCGTCTGCCGGCCCTTCTCGTCGCGGGCGGAGGTCACCAGACCGTCGGGCTTGTGGTAGCGCCACAGCCGTGTCGGTTCCAGGTCGGGGAGGGGCTTGCCGTCGACGACGATCGTGTCGCCCGGACCCACGACCACCGCCGGAGTCGTCAGCACGGCGCCGTTGACCGCGACGCGGCCTTCGGCGATCCAGCGCTCGGCGTCGCGGCGCGAGCAGAGGCCCGCGCGGGCAAGCCGCTTGGCGATGCGTTCGGGGCCGCCGGAGGCCTCTACGGGAGAGGTGTCGGACGGGGTCATCGGCGGGCTCCGGCCCGGTGCGGCGGCATGGATTCAGACATGCCGCGACATTACGGGGCCGGCGGCACCGCCGCAAGTGACCGCCTCTCCCGGCGGTCAGTCTTCCAGCCGGAATCCGACCTTGATGACGACCTGGTAGTGAGCGACCTTGCCGCCCGAGATATGGCCGCGCGTCTCGACCACTTCGAACCAGTTGAGGTGGTCGTGCATCTTGGCGGCGCGCGCGACGGCCCCCTGGATCGCATCCTCTATGCTGATGGGGGACGATCCGATGATCTCGATCTTCTGGTAGATGTGGTCGCTCATGCCGGAATGCTCCGATTGGGTTGAGGCGGAAGCATGGGCAGACCTCGCGCTGCGGCGCAACGGTGCCGCGCGGAATGCGGGGTGCGGCAAGTTTGCCGATGCGGCACTCCATTGACGCGACCCTGGTCGCCTTGCCAGTCTGCCCCATGACCAAGCCATTCCCGACACCGTCCCCCATGGCGTTCGCCCTTGCCGAGGCCGAAGCCGCCGGCGCCCGAGGAGAGGTTCCGGTCGGGGCGGTGATCGTGGACTCTGCGACCGGACGGGTGCTCGCGGCGGCGGGGAACCGGACCGAGGAACTGGCCGATCCGACGGCACATGCGGAGGTCCTGGCGATCCGTTCCGCATGCGCCTTGCGTGCCGAACCCCGCCTTCCCGACTGTGACCTATATGTGACCTTGGAGCCTTGCGGCATGTGCGCCGCGGCAATCAGTTTTGCTCGGTTGCGCCGAGTGTACTTCGGGGCCTATGATGTAAAAGGCGGCGGGGTCGAGCACGGGCCCCGCTTCTTCCACCAGGCGACTTGCCACCACGTTCCCGAGATTTATGGCGGGCTGGATGAGCGCCGGGCGGCGGAGCTGCTGAGGGACTTTTTCCGAAAGCGGCGCTCGTGACTGTAATAATTGGTTGTAGGCGCGTTTTGTTGCGGGGCATGGCAGGGATGGGTAGGCAAGATCTGACCCGAGGGGCATGGGTGACCGTGACCCTTTCGACGTGTTCAGCGGACAAAATGCGTTCTTCGTGAGACTCCACGGATCGGCTATCCCATGCGCTTCAACGCCCCGCGTCATTCCTTCCAGCAGCAAACTCCCGTCGCCGAAAAGATCAAGGCGACCGTAAAGTGGTTCGACCCCAACAAGGGGTTCGGTTTCGTCGCTCCCGACGATGGGTCTCCCGACGCGTTCCTGCCCGCTTCGGCGGTGACGGCGGTCGGCCATGACCGTCTGCCCGAGGGCTCGACGGTGGTGGTCGATCTGGTCCAGGGCCAGAAGGGCAATCAGGTCAGCCGGATCTACGACGTGGACACCGCGACCGCTTCCCCCCGCCCGCGCCGCGACGACGCCGGCCGCCCCGGCGGACGCATGGGCGCTCCCGCGCGCGGCGGTTACGGCCAGGACCGCGGCGGCTACGGCAACGACCGTGGCGGTTACGGCGGTGGCGGCTATGGCCAGGATCGCGGCGGTTACGGCAACGACCGCGGCGGTTACGGCCAGGACCGCGGCGGTTACGGCAATGACCGTGGCGGCGGCGGTGGCTATGGCGGCGGTTACGCCGATCGCAGCTCCGGACCGGCCGAGGAGGTCGAGGGTACCGTGAAGTGGTTCAACACCACCAAGGGCTTCGGCTTCGTCGCTCCCGACAGCGGCGGCAAGGATGTCTTCGTTCACATCACCGCCGTCGAGCGGTCCGGTGTCGGCGCGCTGCAGGAAAACCAGCGCGTGCGGATGAAGGTCCAGCAGGGTCAGAAGGGCCTGGAAGCTGTCAGCATCGAAACGCTCTGACGGATTCCGGTCCCCTATCGGCAGGCCAGGGGAATGCGGGCATGATGCCCGCATTCCCTTTTTTATGCCCACGCTGCCGGGGGCGTCAGCCCGTGACGTGCGCCGCGATGCCTTCCATGGTGCCAAGGGCCGGGTTGGAAGGCTTCCAGCCGTCCTTCAGCACCGAGTAATGCGCCGCCAGCATGCCGCCGACGAAGGTTTCGGCCAGGATGCGGCTGCCCACTTCGCCCAGGCGCTGGCCGTCTTCCTGCACATGGGCCTCCTGGAGGACGTAGTACCAGAGAGGGGTGTGCCGGATGAGTTTCTGGCTGGCCGGGGGCGGAACGATATCGAGGCCCAGATGATCATCGGCGAGCGGCTTGTAGCCGAAGGCGGCGGCGGCCGACTGGCCGCTGATCAGGCCCGTCTGGGCGGCCCGGAACAGGTTGCGCTTGGCGAGCGAGCGCGGGCTGGCCTGGCTGTCGACCGTTTCGTTGGGGATGCCGGGCGATTTCAGCAGCCGCAACGCCGGTGACAGCAGCGGGTCGATGCGCCGGCTCGGCTGAACCGTGCCTTCGCCTATCGTGCCGAAGAAGAATTTCCAGTCGATGGCATGGCGCGGCTCCAGCTTCCTGCCCCCGTTGAGATCCTGAACAGCGGGGTTGTCGCTGAAGATCGGAGCCCCGAAAGCGTCGTTCAGCGCATAGCCGCTGCGGACTTGGCTGTGGCCGAACCGGAACGCCGCCACGGAGAACTCCAGCGGCATGACCGGGACGCCGCCGTGGCGTTCGCTCAGCGCGCGGTAGGCCGGCGCCCGGTGCTCGACCACCCATTTCAGCACATCCTGCCGGATGGTCCGCGCCAGATAGTCGTTCAGGATCATATACTGGTAATGGCGCATGACGGAGAGACGCGCGTCGGCATAGCTTCTGCCCTCGTCGATGAACCGGTTGTGCAGGCGCTGGAACAGGTTATGGATCTGCTGGATGATCTTGTTCTCGTCGTTCCGTGGATCGCCGATCAACGCCCGTTCCGTCTCCGCATCGCGCGGCACGTCCTGTTCGATCCCGCCGGTATCGGTGCCCAAGCGGAACTTGCCGTCGGGGTGGAACAGGATCTCGCCCGAGGCCTGAGCCTCCAGGCCCAGGCCATAGACCGAGTCCAGTTCGAAGAAGGGCGTGCGCCGGTTGACGAAGGCGGTGACGGGGAAGCGGCGGGACAGATCGTCCTGGCTCATCTTCAGTTCCATCAAGGTGATGTCGTGGTCGATGAATTGCCCCAGGAAAGTGAAGCCCGCCGGAATGCTCCTGCTGTCGTTCTCCGTCCCGACACTGTCGCGCAGGAAGGTTTCGAGCAGGGTGAGGTCCTCCAGGTTCGGGATCACGCCGCCCTGTTCGATCATGTAATCGAACGGTCCCTCGCGATTGAGCTTCATCTTGAGATGATCGGCCAGGGCTTCGGGAACCACGATGCCATGCTGCATGACGGATGCCATTCGACTCTCCCGCTGGATTGATTGTTGCCATAGGAATGGCGGAAACACTGAAGAAATCAGAGGAAAGTATTGATCCGCTGCTTAGGGAGCGGCAACTTAAAAGAATCCCAATTACGAAGTCATGGTTGCTATCGTACGCGGTAGTTCTTTGTAGATGTTGCTCAGCTGTATCTTTATATAGCGAATTCTGTTTCTTAAGAAAGTAACTGTTTAAATCCGGGTCAGGCTATTTGCGCAGGCTGGCGCCTTGGCGTCGCAGTTCTTGCTGGACCTCGGAGGCCGGCACCTCGCGCGCCGGCCTGCCGGTCCGGGCGGCCAGGGCGGCACAGACTCCGGCGGCCTGGCCGGTCGCCATCGCCGTCGGCGTCACGCGGTAGGAGGAATGGGCTTCGTGGGTGCCGGAGATGCAGCGGCCGGCCACCATCAACCCGTCGACGCCTCGGGGCAGGAGGCAGCGAAGCGGGATTTCGTAGTATTCGCCGGGTGGCAGACGCTTCAGTACCGTGCCTTTGCCGGTCGGGTTGTGGATGTCGATCGGGTAGGAGCCGCGGGCGATGCCGTCGTCGAACTTCCGGGCCTCCAGCACGTCGTCGGCGGTCATGCGATAGTCGCCGACGATCCGCCGCGTCTCGCGCACGCCGACCGTGACGCCGCTCTGGATCACGTAGGAATTCCCGAAACCGGGAACGTAGCCGCGCAGGAAGCGGGCGATCCGGCCCATCTGGATCTTGCCCAGCCGTTCGGCCTCCGTCAGGTCGAACACGTCGGTGCCCAGAACTCCTGTGACCCGGGTGCTGTTGACGGCGATCTCGCCCTCGTGCGGCGTCGCGAAGAACAGGATGTCCTCGCGCGGCAGGTCCAGTTCGCCGTCGGCGGTCGCCTTGGCGATCAGGTCCCACAGGCCGTGGACGCCGCGCCACTGGTCGGGATGGGCGCGGACATAGTCCGCGAAGGCTTTCCGGTCGAAGCCGCCGACCCGGAACATCAGCGTCATCGGCTGCACCCGGCGATCGCCGTCCCGCCCGATATCGAAGCGGGCGCCGGCGAGCGCCGCCACGTCGCCGTCACCGGTGCAGTCGACGATGGTGCCGGCCCGAACCGCGACGGGACCCGACTTGGTCTCGAACACGACGCCCTCCGGCCGGCCCGGTCCGCCCAGGATGCTTGACGCGAAGGCGTGGTAGAGGAGCTTGACGCCGGCTTCCTCGACCACCTCCTGCGCCACGACCTTGTAGGTCTCGGGATCGAACGGAACGGTGTAGCCGGTGGCGCCCGAAGGCGGGACTGCGCCGCCGGCCCCGATCAGCCGCTCCAGGAACGACGCCAGCGCCCCGGCCACGATCGGCTCGCCCGGACCATGATCGGTCGGCATCAGCCGGGTATTGTCCGCATCTTCAGGCGTGCCGCGCTGGGTGTGGAAAGACATCAAAGGCATCACCAGCGCCGCTGTCGCGTTCCCGCCCAGGAACCCGTGCCGCTCGACCATCGCCACGTCGGCCCCGGCCCAGGCTGCCCCCAGCGCGGCCCCCATGCCGGCCGGGCCTCCCCCGATCACCAGCACGCCGACGCTGCCGGCCAGGATCGCCCGGCGGGGCGGCAGCGGGATGGTGGGCGGGTTGGAGCCTGCATGGAGGGAAGGCCGTAGGACAGGCATTATCGCCTCCAACTTAGGAATAATTGCATCAAGAGTCAACAGGCGCCGCGGACGGAAGGTTGAGCGTCTCGACCATAAGCGGCACGGTGCGGCGCGCCTGCTCCTGGAGTCGGGAGACGCGGTCCCGCACCTCGCGGCAATGGTCATCCCGGTTGTCCCATAGCCGGTCCAACGCCGCCAGCATGGAGCCGGCGCTGTCCTCGTGGACGTCGGCGCGCCGGGGCACGCCCAGAGAGTCCAGGAAATCCGCAACTTTGCTCGCATAGGGCAGGGCCATCAGCGGCACCCCGGATATTGCCGCGAAGATCAGGAAATGCAGCCGCATGCCCAGGGCGAACTGGAAATGCTTCATGAGGCCCAGCACCTGCCGGGGAGAATAGGCGCCGCGCAGCACGCTGGCGCAGTGCGGCGCCGACATGGCGGAGATCACCTGGTGCGCTTCCCGCAGGTCCGCGCGCTCCATGGGGACGAAGACCACGTGGGCGTCGTAGCGGTGGACGATGAAATCCGCCGCCTGGGCCAGCAGGCCATGATAGCCGCCGGCGTCCAGGTCGGGCGCCGCGGCGCCGCGCTCGCGGATCGACAGGCCGATCAGGCGGCGGTCGTCGGGAATGCCTTCGGCGCGCAGCATGTCGTCGGTGAAGGGATCGGGCGTCAGCAACAGGGCCGGGTCGGCCGTCACTGCGACCGGCCGGGTGCAGCCGATCTCCTCCAGAAGCCGCTTGGCGCCGACCTCCCGCACGGTGATGCCGGCCATCATGTTCATGCCGTCGCGCACGGCGGACCGTTCCTCGGCCCCCTTCAAAGGGCCGATGCCGATCGAGAAGGCGAAGGTCGGGACGTTGCGGGCCTGGGCGATCACCACCTCGCGCAGGTAGGTCTGGGCCTCCGTGTCGTAGAGGATGCCGCCGCCGCCCAGCAGCAGGACGTCCAGCCGCTCGACCTCCGGGATGATCTCGTCGCGGAGCGCGGTGCGCGGGTTGATCGCGCGGTCGACGTCGTGGTTGGCCCCGGTATGGTCGGCGTTGCGGGTGAAGGCCACGATCTCGACCCCGGGCAGTGCCTCTCGAAGTTGCACGATCGCGGAGGCGAGGATCGCCTCGTCGCCCAGGTTCAGTCCGCCATAGGATCCCGATATCCCGATTATGGGCAAGGTTCACCTTTTCTCAGTTCGGCTTCTCAGTTCGGCGCGGGAGCATGGAACAATCGGGCCCGGCCGTTGCTTGACTCTGGAGGACCGTCCAAAGGCAACTCAATTCCGGGAAATCATCATGGAAAACAACACGAACCACGTCATCGTGCTGTCCTCGATCGTGATCGCGATGCTGCTGCTTCTGGTCATCACCGCCTGAGGAGACCGCGTCATGACGACCGTCACCATCGAGGGTGAGCTGCGCGGGCATGTCGCCGGCGCGCTGCGGGACTATATCACCAAGCTGTACGAGCATAAGGCGTCCACTCCCTCCAAGGCGGCGAAGGCCGATTATGACCGGACCATCGCCGAGGTGCAGAAGCTGCTCGACACCGTCGAGGCATAGCCTTCAGGACTGATTCGCGAAGCGAGTTCAGCGGATCCTTGAGATCGCCACGACCGCGTTGTGTCTGTCCTTGACCCGGATGCTGAAGCGACGGCGGCTCCTGCACGGCTTGACGTTGACGATGTCGCCGGGGTTCAACTGATAGCTCGCATCCACGACTTCGGGTTCCTCCAGCGCCACTTCCTCCTCGGGCGTGGCGAAGCAGGTCCAGATCGTGCCGTTGGGCGTCCGCGCATCCCTGCGCAGATGCTCGATCGGCTTCGGGCGATGTCTGAACAGCCCCATGGGCTTGGTCTCCCGGTGACAGGGATTTATGATGTTGCAGGTTCGTCGTGCAACCAGCGGCGCGGCCGTAAGTTCCAACATTCTGACCAGGCTTTTGTGCATCGCAGCGAAATGCGGGTCGCGGGACAGGAAATCGATATGGACACCAAGCCCGTTCGGGTCACCATCTGGAACGAGTTCCGCCACGAGAAGGCGAACCCCGAGGTGGCCGCGCTCTATCCCGACGGCATGCACGAGGCCCTGGCGGTTCCGTTGCGCGCGGCGGGCCATGACGTCCGCACCGCCACCCTGGACGAGCCGGAGCATGGCCTGACCGACGAGGTCCTGGCCGGCACCGACGTCCTGCTGTGGTGGGGCCACCGGCACCACCGCGAAGTCGAAGACACCGTGGTCGATCGGGTCCGGAAGCGGGTACTGGACGGCATGGGGCTGATCCCGCTGCATTCCTCCCATTTCTCGAAGATCTTCGTGCGGCTGATGGGCACCACCTGTCACCTGAAGCACCGGGTCGCCGGCGAGCGGGAGCGGCTGTGGCTGATCGCCCGAGGCCACCCGATCGCCGAGGGCATACCAGAGTATTTCGACCTGAAGCCGGAGGAGATGTACGGCGAGCCGTTCGACATCCCGCCGCCGGACGAGCTGGTTTTCGTGAGCTGGTTCCAGGGTGGGGAGGTGTTCCGCAGCGGCTGCTGCTACAACCGCGGACAGGGGCGGATCTTCTATTTCCGCCCCGGCCACGAAACCTATCCGACATATCACGACCCGACCGTCCAGAGGGTGATCGCCAACGCGGTGCGCTGGGCCGCCCCGCGGGACGTGGCGCCGCGGCAATTCGGCCGCAGCGCCCCCCTGGAGCCGCTTTAGGCCGCCCGGATCAGGTCAGCGCCGCCGCGATGGCGTCGTCCACCCGTTCCAGCCAGACGAAGTTCAGCGCGTTGCGGGCGGCTTCCGGGATCTCCTCGTAGTCCCGGCGGTTGCGCGCCGGCAGCATGACTGTGGTGATCCCGGCGCGCTGGGCCGCCAGCACCTTCTCCTTGATGCCGCCGACCGGAAGCACGAGACCGCGCAGGCTGATCTCGCCGGTCATTGCCAAGTCGCTGCGGATCGTCCGGCCCGTCAGCAGCGAGACCAGCGCCATGAACATGGCGACGCCGGCGCTGGGGCCGTCCTTGGGGATGGCGCCTGCCGGCACGTGGACGTGGATGTCGAACTTGTCGAACTCCACCGGCTCCGCGCCGGGCACCTCCGGCCCGACCAGTTCCGGCCTCGATTTGACCAGGCTGAGCGCCGCCTGCGCGCTCTCCTTCATCACGTCGCCCAACTGGCCGGTCAGGATCAGCCGCCCGTTGCCCGGCGTCCGGGTCGCCTCGATGAACAGGATGTCGCCGCCGACCGGCGTCCAGGCGAGCCCGGTCGCCACGCCGGGGACGCTGGTCCGCATCGCGGTCTCGCTCTCGAAGCGGTGGGGACCCAGGATCTCCGGCAGATGACCCGGTTCGACGATGATGTTCGAGATCGTGCCCTCGGCGATCCGCATCGCGACGTTGCGGAAGACGCCGCCGATCAGCCGTTCCAGGTTCCGGTTGCCGGCCTCCCGCGTGTAGTAGCGGATGATCTCGCGGACCGCGTCGTCGGTGATGCCGGTCTGTTCCGCCGTCAGGCCATTGGCTTCGAGCTGGCGGCGGATCAGGTAGCGCTTGGCGATCTCGAGCTTCTCCTCCTCGGTGTAGCCGGGCAGGTCGATCACCTCCATGCGGTCGCGCAGGGGGCCGGGGATGTTCTCCAGCACGTTGGCGGTCGCGATGAACATGACGCGGCTGAGGTCGAACGGCACGCCCAGGTAGTTGTCCCGGAAGGTGCCGTTCTGCTCGGGGTCGAGCACCTCCAGCAATGCCGCCGAAGGGTCGCCGTGGAAGCCCTGGCCGAGCTTGTCCATCTCGTCCAGCATCATCACCGGGTTGCGGGTGCCGGCCTTGCGCAGCGATTGCACGATGGTGCCGGGCAGGGCGCCCACATAGGTCCGGCGGTGGCCGCGGATCTCCGCTTCGTCGTGCAGCCCGCCCAGGCTGACCCGGACGAAGGCGCGCTCGGTCGCCCGCGCGATGCTCTGGCCCAGCGAGGTCTTGCCGACGCCCGGCGGTCCGACGAAGCACAGGATCGGGCTGCGGCCTTCCGGGTTGAGCTTGCGCACCGCCAGGAACTCCAGGATGCGGCGCTTCACCTTCTCCAGGCCGTAATGGTCCTCGTCCAGGATGCGGCGCGCGGCGGCGATGTCGATCGAGGTCTCGCTCAGCTTCGACCAGGGCAGCTCGATCAGCCAGTCCAGGTACGTGCGGATCATGCCGTACTCGCCGGCGGCCTCGGGCATGCGCTCCAGACGGCGCAGCTCCTTGGTCGCCTGGGCCTCGACCTCGGGCGGCATCCCGGCCTTGGCGATGGCCTCGGTCAGTTCCTGGATCTCGACCTGCTTGGCGTCGGTCTCGCCCAGCTCCTTCTGGATCGTGCGGAGCTGTTCGCGCAGCAGATATTCGCGCTGGCGCTCGTCCATGGTCTCCTTGGTCTGCTCGCTGATCCGCCGGGACAGGCGCAGCACCTCGATGCGGTGGGCGAGAAGGTTGCCGACCTTCTCCAGCCGGCGGGCGAGGTCGAAGGTTTCCAGCACCTCCTGCTTCTCTTCCGGCTTCAGGTCCATGTAGCTGGCGACCATGTCGGCCAGCGCCGACGCGGTCGGGATGCTCTGGACGGCGGCCAGCAGTTCCTGGGGGGCCTGGGGCAGGAGCTGGACCGCCTCGACCGCCTGCTGACGCAGGTTGTAGAAGCGCGCCTGGATTTCGGTGTCCGTGGTCTCCTGCTCCGGCATCATCTGGACGCGGGCGACCAGGAACGGATAGCCGTCGAGATATTCCAGCACGCGGAACCGCTGCTGCCCCTGGGTCACCACATGGTGGGTGCCGTCCGGCGCGGTCAGGTAGCGCAGGATGCCGCCCACGGTGCCTACCCGGTGGAGGTCGAGGCCGGTCGGCTCGTCCACCGTCTCGTCGCGCTGGAGCACGATGCCCAGCGGCTTCTCCGAGCGCATCGCGTTCTGGGCCGCCTCGATCGAGCGCGGGCGGCCGACCGTGACGGGCAGGACGGCGCCGGGGAACAGGACGAGGTTGCGCACCGGGACGATCGCGATGGTGTCGTCCGGCAGGATCAGGCTGTTTTCCGGGGGGCTGGAGGAAGGGGTGGTGTCGTTCAGGGTGATGGTTGCCATGTCAGCTCCTCAGCCGGCCTTGTGCAGGGACAGCACCAGGCAGCCGTCGGCGAGTTCGCGCCGGCCCAGTTCGAGCGGGCCGGGCGGCAGTTCGATGTGCCTTTCGAACCGGCCGTGGGGGATTTCCATTCGGTGGATCAGGCCGGCGCGGTCGCCGACCGGCAGTGCCCGCTCGCCGACGACGATCAGCACGCCGCCGTCGATCACGACCTGGACCTGATCGGGCCGGACGCCGGGCAGGGCCACGACGACCAGGTATTCGTCGGCGGTCTCGATCAAATCGACCGGCGGCTGCCAGGTCGGACGGCGCGCGGCGCCGGGATTGCCGGGGGCGCCGGGCTGGAAGAACTGGCGGCGCATCCGCTCCGCCTTGTCCATCATGTCGAGAGCTTCCGCCCACATCCAGATACGGGGGTCACGCGAGGGCATCGAGCCTTTCCCTCCTGAAACGTTCGTCGCTACGTCAAGTGGGCATCCAACAGGCGATGTCGAGGGGACGGCACGGCGCCAGACCGGCGTATGGCGCATTCCATGGTTGACGGGAGGTCATCGGACGGATTGGTATGTCCACTTGAACTCCCGATCGGAGTCACTGGTGTCAAAACAAGAAAGCCGCGCCGAGGCGCGCGCGTGGAGGAACCGGAGTGAATAGCCTGCTGCTGAATCCCGAGACATGCCTGCCGGAAGACGGCTGCGCGGGAACCCTGGTCGGCCGGGTCCAGCTGGACGTCGGCCCGGCCGTGGTCGTGATCCGCGAGGACGGGGTCTATGACCTGACGGCCCTGGCCCCGACCATGAGCACCCTGCTGGACGCCGGCGATCCGGCGGCGCTGGTACGGGGGGCCGGGGACCTGCCGCGCATCGGCGACCTTGCCGCGATCCTGGCCAACAGCGCCCACGATGCCTGCGACCCGTCGAAGCCGTGGTTCCTGTGCCCGATCGACCTTCAGGCGGTGAAGGCGAGCGGCGTGACCTTCGTGGCGAGCCTGCTGGAACGGGTGATCGAGGAACAGGCCCGGGGCGACGCCGGCAAGGCCGAGGCGGTGCGCAAGACCATGATCGACGCGCTGGGCGCCGACCTGTCGGAGATCCAGCCCGGCTCCGACAGCGCCACGCGGCTGAAGGAACTGCTGATCGAGCGGGGCGTCTGGTCCCAGTACCTGGAAGTCGGCATCGGCCCCGACGCCGAGATCTTCACCAAGACTCAGCCCATGTCGTCGGTCGGCACCGGGGCTGAGATCGGCATCCTGGCGGCCTCCACCTGGAACAACCCGGAGCCGGAGATCGTGCTGGCGGTGTCGTCGGCCGGGAAGACGGTCGGCGCCACCCTGGGCAACGACGTGAACCTGCGCGACATGGAAGGCCGCAGCGCGCTGCTGCTGGGCAAGGCGAAGGACAACAACGCCTCCTGCGCGATCGGCCCGTTCATCCGCCTGTTCGACGGCACCTTCGGCATCGACGACGTGCGGCGCGCCGAGCTGGCGATGACGGTGGAAGGTCCCGAGGGCTACACGCTGACAGGCAGCAGCAACATGGCGAAGATCAGCCGCGACCCGCTGGACCTGGTCGGGCAGGCGATCGGGACGAACCACCAGTACCCGGACGGGCTGGTGCTGTTCCTGGGCACCATGTTCGCGCCGGTCGAAGACCGCGACGAACCCGGCGCCGGGTTCACCCACAAGGTCGGCGACGTGGTGCGGATCGCGACGCCGAAGCTGGGCGCCCTGGTCAACCGGGTGACCACGAGCGACAAGGCGCCGAAGTGGGAGTTCGGGGTGCGGGCGCTGGTCGCGAACCTGGCGCAGCGGGGGCTGGCGGACAGGATCTGACGGGGGCGGATGTCAACATTCGTCAGCATCCGGGGGGAGCGGGGAGGCGGCGGAGCGGAGCGAGGGGAAAGACGCGACGGCGGCTCGTCTCCCGCCCCCCCCCGGGGAATGTACGCGAATGTCATCAAACGACGCGGCGGGGCCGTGGTGTCGTTGCGGGCGCCGGCGCCGGACCCGGCGCGGCGGGGGTTGGCGGAGCGGGCCTGAACCGGGGTGGATGTCATCATTCATCTACATCCGTGGGGTGCTGGCTTGGCGCTTGCGGCCGGGTCCGCCGGTGCGGTTCCCCGGAGGCGCGGGCTTGATCCTGATATGAAGAGGCCGGGGAAATGTACGCGAATGTCAGCAAAGGACGCCGCGAGGCGCGTGCCTCCGGTTCGCCGCACCAGCCACAGGCGCTTCCGGCGCGGTCCGGCGATGCCGCCCGCGCCGGGGTCCGTATTCACGATGCAAAGATCCGGCGCGGGGGGCGCACCGAAGCATAGCGGGAACTGGTGAAGGAATGCTTTCCTGGAGCATGTCGCGGCAGGATGGTGCCGGCTTGAAGCCGTTGAGCGATCGGATAGCCGGCTATAGGATGGGGCGGAAGAGCTTCAGATGGCATGAATATTAGAGATATTCGATCTTTAGTCGTAATTTCGCTTACATGAAACGAGGTTTTAAATCATTCCTCCCGAGAAATCACATTTTTGTTGTGTTGTGGCGGAACGTTGTTGGGATCAAGTGTGTTAGACAATCGATTCTAATGCATGGTGCTTCGCCGTTCCCTCGGACGCGCGTGAGCAGCGGCTAGTCTGATCCGTTGTAGTCGATGAAAAGCCGGAACCCCCGATCATCGGCATGCGGCGGATGTCGAAGGATCCATGTAGGTCCACCCGTGTATCAAATCCACCCCAACACCCGGACCACGCCGGCCGTGCGTGCCGAAACCGCTCGTTTGACCGAGCCCTCGGGCGTGCTTGCCAAACGCTACGGCGTAGGTACCAAGACCATCCGCAAGTCGCGCAAGCGTGGCGCCGAGGATTGCCAGGACCGTTCCTCGCGTCCCACGCACCTGCGCTGGCGGGCCACCGACGAGGAGTGCGCTATCGTCTGCCATCTGCGCCGCATGACCGGCTTCGCGCTCGACGACCTGATCTTCACGCTGCGGCATTTCCTGCCCCACCTCAACCGCGACAGCATCTACGGCATCCTCAAAGCCGAAGGTCTGGGCCGACTGCCGGATCCATCCACCCCGAGGAAAGTTACCAAGTCGTTCAAGGAGTACGACTTGGGCTTCGTGCATATGGGGCCGTCAGGCGACGCGCAGCGGTAGATCAAACATCTGCCCAAGCTGCACGTGATCGGCCCCGGACCGCGCAAGCGCTACCTCTACGTCGCGATCGACCGTGCCTCACGCATGATTCACCTCGCCATCAAGGACGAGGAGACCGAAGCCTGCGCCACGGCCTTCCTGAGGGAAACGGTCGCCGCCTCCTCCTTCAAGGTGACCCATATACTGACCGATCGCGGCAGTTGCTTCACCGCTGACGGCTTCGAGGCGGCCTGCCGCAAACTGGGCATTGATCACCGCACATCCAGACCGCACACGCCCCAGACCAACGGCATGGTCGAGCGGTTCAATGGCCGCATCGGGCAGGAGGTGCCGGTCATGTGTACCGGCACCCACGACGCCCTCGATCGCCTGCTCCATGGCTACAACCTTGCCTACAACGCACGACGACAGCGCGTCCTCAACGGCCAGTCACCTAGCTCATGCGACCGCACTAGAACCAAAATTGCCGCCCAGCTGACCGTCTACAGCGCCAAGGACGTATCGCATCCGGACAACTAATTCATTCGATGCTAAATCGGTTTAGACAACTGGCCTGCATCTCGGATGCGTAAGGTGGCTCAAGATAAAACCCGCCGCGCCAGTTCGGCGGCCAGCGGATTTTCCGGCGCCGGAGTTTGCCCGCGTTTGCGTAGGTCAAGCTTTCCTACGCGCTGACGGCAGCCGTTGGTGAGGGCCGACGAATACAGCCCTTCCCGCCGCAGCAAGGCGCCGATGCCGCCGGGGATCGCCGCAACCTGATTGGCCACTTCGAGGACCCGCAATTTTCCCTTGCGCTGAACACACGCCGCATAGGCCGTGGCGTAATCTCCGGCGATAATGCTGTCGGGGCCGCCACCATCGTCGGCCTACGGCCTTCCTCGGTGGCGCCCCCGGTAACGTCCAGCGGAGTGGTGGAAATTGGCCCCTGAAGGGTTGAGGCGGCCCGGGTGGAGCTCGCAGAGCGGAACCCGGGCCGCCTCAACCCTCCGCCCCTGGGGCCGCAACGACGCGGAGGTGGTCATCACGCTCATCAGGTAAGGTCGAGTTGCGACACGAGACCAGACCCCGAGAGAGGCATGATGACCAAGGATACGATGACACTTCTGCTCGACCAGATCCAGGCCAGTACCGATGGCGACTTCCTGCGCGCCATCGCCGCTCACACGCTCCAGCGGCTGATGGAGTTCGAGGTCGACGGCCTGATCGGCGCCGGGCGCCATGAGCGCTCCGACGAGCGCACCACATACCGCAACGGCTATCGGGATCGTCAGCTGGAAACCCGGCTCGGCACGCTCGACCTGAAGATACCGAAGCTGCGCCAGGGAACCTACTTTCCGGCCTTCCTGGAGCCCCGCAAGACCGCCGAGAAGGCGCTGACGGCCGTGATCCAGGAAGCGTGGATCCAGGGCGTGTCCACCCGCAAGGTCGATGACCTGGTCCAGGCGCTGGGCATGACCGGCATCTCCAAGTCGCAGGTCTCGGCCCTGTGCCAGGACATCGACACCCGCGTGCTGTCCTTCCTCGAGCGGCCGCTGGATGGCGAGTGGCCCTATCTCTGGCTCGATGCGACCTACATCAAGGTCCGCCAGAATGGCCGCATCGTGTCGATCGCGGCAATAATCGCCACCGGCGTCAACCAGGACGGCCGCCGCGAAATCCTCGGGCTCGGCCTGGGCCAGTCGGAAGCCGCCACCTTCTGGATCGAGTTTCTGCGTGGTCTGGTCCGTCGCGGCCTGAAGGGCGTGAAGCTGGTGATCTCCGACGCCCACGAAGGTCTCAAGGCGGCCATCACCCAGGTCCTGAGCGCCACCTGGCAGAGGTGCCGGGTGCATTTCATGAGATCGCTATTGGCCCATGTGCCGAAAAGCCAGCAGTCGGTCGTCTCGGCCGCCGTCCGGCAGGTCTTCGTCCAGCCCGATCGCGAGACCGCCGGACAGGCCTGGCGCCACGTCGCCGATCAGCTCCGCCCGCGCTTTCGCAAGGTCGCCGCCCTGCTCGACGATGCCGAACACGACGTGCTCGCCTACATGGACTATCCTGAACCCCATCGTAGCAAGTTGCACTCGACCAATCCGATCGAGCGCTTGAACAAGGAAGTCAAGCGCCGGACCAATGTCGTCGGCATCTTCCCGAACGAGGCCAGCGTTCGCAGGCTTGTTGGTGCTGTACTTCTCGAGCAGAATGACGAGTGGCAACTACAACATCGTTACCTGACGCTTGAGACCATGACCGGCATGGCCGCCAGTGATGAAGCGGCCCTCGCCGCGCTGACAAAGACCTGACCTACGATGCTGATGGCCTCCTCCCAATTTACACCAGCTTGACGGACGCAATCGCGCCCCCCGGCATCAACAGGGATGCTGCTGGTTTCAGCGGCATGACCACAAATGCTTTCTCCTGTACCCGCAGAGGTAAGCTTTAGAGGACAATCAATCTCGCTCCCACTTGCATGTTGGGAGCCTTTTTCTATTCAGTGTTTCGGCTGAAGCAGATACATTCAGCGGGGCGAAAGCCGGCACACATATAATCTTCTGGGTATGGGGTAAGCTGGTTGGACTACAGTTCGAAATTCAGAGTGGCGGACCTCTTCGCTGGGGCCGGCGGATTTTCGCTCGGCGCGATCGAAGCTGGATGCGACGTGATCTTTGCCGTCGAGTTCAATCCCAGTGCCGCACTGACCTACAGGAACAACATCGGGAAGCCGGCCCGCGCCGAGAACGTGATGCTCTACAACGAGGACATCACCAAGCTCGATCCTAGCGTCATTGCAGCCAGGCACTTCCATGATCGCGCCGAATGCGACCTGCTGCTCGGCGGCCCGCCATGCCAAGGCTTCTCTCGCCATCGTATCAAGAATGCAGGCGTCGCGGATCCCCGCAACGCACTCATCCATGAATATTTCGGTTTCGTGCGGACGCTACGCCCGCGCGCCTTCCTCATGGAAAACGTACCGGGCATGCTTTGGCCGCACCATAAGGACTATGTCGACGAATTCTATGCGCAGGCCCATGCCAGCGGCTACATGATCTACGACCCGATCAAAATCGATGCACGCGACTATGGCGTGCCGCAAGCACGCCAGAGAGTATTTATTCTGGGCTTCGGCAGGACGTGGTGGTCGATGGATTCGTCTGGCCGCCCAAGCCGACGCATTGCGAACGGCGAGATCCGATGCCCCCTAACCTCAAGCCATGGAACGATTGCAGTCTTGCGTTCACTTCGGCCCCCGAAAGCGACCCAAACGATGTGCACATGCGACACGGCCAAGCGCTGACCGACGCATTCGCCACCACGCCGCATAACGGCGGCAGTAGACATGAATCCAACCGAATCCTCGACTGCCACAAGAATCACGACGGTCACGCGGACGTCTATGGACGGATCAATCCAGCTAACCCGGCGCCAACCATGACGACGGCGTGCATCAACCCGTCGAAAGGGCGCTTCGTGCATCCGACCCTCAATCACGGAATTACGGTACGACAATCGGCCCGAATTCAGACACTCCCGGACGACTTCGTGTTCGCTGGCGGACTGAGGGCGGCGGGTCAACAGATCGGCAATGCCGTGCCCGTGGCGCTGGCCAAGCTGCTGGTCGGCCACATCAAGGCGCTCCTCTCTTCAGCGGCCAACGCCGAAAGCCCGGCATCAAAGGCGAAGGCTGTGTGATGGAGACCGTCAGCTTCAAGACTCGGGCCAGAACTGTTGACCACTTGGGACGCGAGCAGATCGCGGACGTTCCCACTGCAATATCGGAGTTGTGGAAGAACTCCTACGACGCCTACGCTCGCAATGTGTCATTGACGATCTTCGACGAAGCTCCTCTGGCCGTCTCGATTACCGACGATGGTCACGGGATGAACTACGACGAACTCGTCGACAGATGGCTTGTCGTGGGCACGGAGTCCAAGCTCTTCGAGGACACCCGCACCCCAAGCGATATGGACGGTCTGCCGGCTCGCTCCCGTCAGGGGCAGAAGGGCATCGGCCGGCTTTCCTCCGCCCATTTGGGTCCGATCATGCTGCTCATCAGCAAAAGGCGAGGCCAGGAAACGGCTGCCGCGCTGATCGACTGGCGACTCTTCGAGAACCCATACCTTATCCTCTCAGACATCGAGATCCCCGTCGTTACGCTCCCGAACCCCAAAGCGATCGGCCAGCGTTTGCCCGAGATGATCTCGGCCCTGCTTCGGAACGTCCGAGGCGATGGCTCGGGCAGCGAACGGGACCGGCGCATAACGGCCGCTTGGAGCAGCTACGACCATGTCGCTGCAACAAACGCCACTGATCTGTTGTCGATCGCCCCGTCGCGGCTGATTATCGACGGATGCGGCGCTTTCCGCATACTCGATCACCACCTAGGTCTATGGCCAGTCTGGACTGCGGAACTCGACCACGGTACCGCCATGGTCGTATCCGGAGCCACGGACGAGTTCGCGGCATTCCTGCCCGCGAACAAGAATCTGACCGTCGCCCAAACCGACCGCGACAGGTTTGTGGCCACCCTCGGCGGATTCGTCGATCCGCTGTTCGATCCCACCCGTCCCGACCTCGAGGCGGTGAGGCCGGAATTCGACTATCGGGTGGATGTCCACACAAAGGGAGAGCGGGTTGGGATCATCGGATCGCGCGACGAGTTCAGCCGCACATTGACGGACCAAATGGAGCACATCGTCGATGGACGCATAGGCGAGGACGGGGTGTTCCGCGGCCAGATCAAATCGTTCGGCAAGTGGCGCAAGACGGGCGGCGACTACGTCATCCTGCCCCGAAGGAACTGCCGATGCCCGTCGGCACGATATCCAGGCTTGGTCCGATGGACATCTACATCGCGACGTTCGAGCGGGATCCGAGGAGCTCCACCCATACGCCGCGCGACATCGAGCGCATGAACGAGCTGACGGAGAACCACGCGGGTTTGATGATCTACCGCGATTCCTTGAGAGTTCTTCCGTATGGCCGTGAGGACAACGACTTCTTCGAGATCGAGAAGCGCCGGAGCTTGAATGCGGGCCGTGAATACTGGAGCGCTCGGCGTATTTTTGGTCGTATCGCGATAACCGGGACGGGCAATCCAAATCTGAAGGACAAGGCCGGCCGCGAAGGCTTCATTGTAAACAAGGCGGCCAAGACCTTCAAGGCCGTGGTGGTCAACATCCTCAAATCGACCGCCTATGACTATTTCGGTTCGAACGCCGATGACCGGAAACTGGAGACCACGGTCAACGAGGAGAACTATCGCGCGCATCGGGCAAAGGAGCATCAGGAAAAACTGAAAAGAAAGTTGCGATCGACCTTCAGGAAGAGCCTGCGCGCCAGCTTGGCTTCGATCCCACGATCTCCGAACGCATTCGCAGTGACATTGGATCAATCAGGATTGAAACCGTCGATGACATATCCGCGGCTCAAGAGGTGCTTGAGAACGCTCAAATCCAAATAGCCGAACTGCGCCTCCCAGGAGCGCCTTCACCGTTAGGGCCCTTGGAAGAAGAATACCGGCGATACCGCGGCTCGATGAACGAACTTGGTCAGTTCGTCAGTGGGTTCTCGGAAAAAGTTTCAGCCGCCGTCGAGCGGATAGCCCCACCGCTGCCGCAGGAAGTGTTGCTCAAGCAAATTCAACGTAACGAATCGCAGTTGGCCTCCCGCGTGACAAGGTGGTGTCGCGAGATTCAAGCGCTTCAGGACGATGAACGCGAGCGGATAAACTCGCTCACGGGTGAGCGAAATAAGCTTCTGCGACTGGAGACGGCAACCTTGCTGGAGCAATTGGCGAATCAGGAGATCTCATTGTCAGCCGCATCCAAGTCCGTGTCGGACTCCAAGGCGCGGATCGATGCGGACAACGAGCTGCTGTTCAGGAACTACATCTTCGCGCTCGAGAACCTGCGGGAAAGCATCGACCTGCAGGCGGTCGCCATTCTCGGCGGCGAGGAGAGTTCGGAACTGAGGACGCAGGTCGACCGACTCAACGGTTTGGCACAGTTGGGCATCACCGTGGAGTTCCTGGATCATGAGTTCAGAGGCTACGACTCCACCATGTCCTACGCCCTGCAGCGTCTGGCGACGGATCCAAACGATAAGTTTGCGTTGGACCGGGCTACGACAGCCTATGCAGGTCTGAAGCAGATCATAGATTTCCTCGGTCCGCTGAGAATGGCGGGCCGCATAGAGCCACGAAATATTTCCGGTCGGCACATATTCGAATACGTCGCCGATTTCTTCTCGAGAGCTATCCAAGAGAACCAAATCGCGTTCGATGCCAGTGAAGCTTTCCTTAAATTCACGGTGCTGGAACTGCCCTCGCGCTTGCTGCCAGTTTTCATCAACTTGGTGAACAACAGCATCTACTGGTTGATCAATGCACGCGTGGACGAGCCACGCATTCAATTTGATGTCCGGGGCGACAGCATCGTCGTAGCCGACAACGGGCCGGGCATCGACAGCATCGATATAAAGCGACTGTTTACCTTGTTCTTCACGCGTAAGATCGATGGAGGACGCGGTGTCGGCCTCTATCTCTGCCAAGCCAATCTGGCCGCAGGTGGCCACCAGATCCGCTACATCCAGAGTCAGGACGAATGGGTGCTGCCGGGAGCCAATTTCGCAATCAAATTTCGGGGCGCGAATTTCAATGTCTGAAGCAGCGGCAGCTACGGTGCCGGAAGCCAATTTGTCCACTTTGGTTCAAGAAACGTTCATCGATCCGATCAGATCGGTGCTCATCATCGACGACCGCTATCCTACCTGGGAGAAAATCTTCGGGGAGTCGGGTTATGACCCGACCAATAACAAGTGGGCCGACCGCGAGAAAATGCTTCAAGTCGTGAGCCAGTTCCGGGCGAAGTCTCCGGCGCTGACCGTGGACATCCACGACGGCACGGACAATGCCCAGATCAGCAGCTACCTGCATCAGTCAGACCTGCTCGTTCTCGACTACCACTTGGAGTCGTCTGCTCCGTACGGAGTTTTGGCCGCCGATATTCTGCGGCGCCTGATGAACAGCACCCACTTCAATTTGGTGGTCGTGCACACCGAGATCGACGACTTGATCGAGCCGTTCAACAACATCCTCCTCTCGCTGTTGCCCCCATCGCGAACCAATCAGATAAGGTCGCGCGCGGCCAAATAATTATCGAGAAGGCCGAGGACGAGGTCGCGGAGAATATTCAGACGCGGCTCGCGTCCTCCCTGAAAGCTGCCGGCTATCTGGCGTACCGTCGAGCCCTCGACAAGGGTGGCAAAATTAATAAATTCATAGATGAGGCTCCCGAAGCCGCCGACTTCCGGGAGATCTGCGAGGAGGCAAAATGGAAGCCCGGCGAATGCCGCTTGATGTGGTGCTGGACATTGGCGAAGCATGAAGGGCGGATGACCGGGACGGCCCAGGAGACATTAGGTTTCAAATGGAAGAGCCCGGACGAGACCCAGCGGCCGTGGATACGAGCCAGCGGCTGTTTCGTCGCCTTCGCCCGGAAGCAAAACACCGATCTGCTTGAGACCCTGCGCTGCGCTCTCCATTCCCGCACGTTGGAACGTCTGAAGACGAAGGCCTGTTGAATTCAAAGCCACGTGTTGGTGCCCGGAACCTGCTGGCCCTGGCGCGTTGGCTTGACAGAGATCATCATGCAGAACGCTGCGAACCCTGCCCTGGTGTGGCGTCGGCTGCCGGTCATCCGGCGGCGGCGGATCGCTGTGCTGATCGGACAGATGGCCCGGCGCCAGCTGGGGGAACGGCCCGAAGCGCCAGGGAGGCCGGGCCATGAGCCTTGCGATCCCGCTGTCGGACAAGGTCACCGGTCGTCACCGTGACCGGACGGCGGTTGTCTATCTTCGACAATCGACGCCGCAACAGGTTGGCCGACATCCGGAATCGACCCGCCTGCAGTACGGGCTGGTCGATCGCGCCCTTCAACTCGGCTGGGCGCGCGAGCGCATCATGGTCATCGACGAGGATCTCGGCCGCTCAGGCGGCTCAGCGGACCGGCCCGGGTTTCAGCGCCTGGTCGCCGAGGTCAGTCTCGACGGGTTGGCCTGGTGCTCGGCATCGAGATGTCCCGGCTGGCCCGCTCCTGCCGTGACTGGCACCAGCTGCTCGAAATCTGCGCCTTGGCGGGAACCTTGATCGCCGACACCGATGGCGTTTGCGACCCAGAAACTATAACGACCGGCTTCTGCTCGGGCTCAAAGGCACCATGAGCGAGGCCGAGCTGCACCTTCTGAAGAATCGGATGGACGAGGGCAAGCGGGCCAAGGCCCGGCGCGGCGAGCTGTTCCGCACCCTGCCGTGCGGCTATGTCCGCCGCCCATCGGGCGAGATCGCTCTGGATCCGGATGAGCAGGTCCAGGCCACCGTCCGCCTGGTCTTCGACCTGTTCGAACGTCACCGCAGTGTCAATGGCGTGCTGGCCTGGTGCGTCGCCCATGATGTCCGGCTGCCCTGCCGGATCCCCTCCGGCCCGGCTAGGGGCGAGCTGGAGTGGCATCGGCCCAACCGGTCCTGGTTGGGACGTATGCTGCGCAACCCAACCTATACCGGGGCATACACGTATGGACGACGGCGCGCCGCGGCGCCGCTGGATGAGTCCGCAGATAGCGATGGGTGGGAAGTGCTGCTTCGGGATCGTTGGCCATCCTATATCACGTGGGAGACCTACGAGAGGAATTGTGCGCAGGTGGCGGCGAACCGATCTCAGGGCCTAGGGGTGCCACGTGGCGGGTCAGCCTTGCTTTCCGGCCTGATCGAGTGCGGCCGGTGCGGCCAGCGCATGCTGACCCACTATATCGCCCAGGGTCCTCACATGCGCTACGAGTGCAGCCGCGGCTACCTGAACTACGGCCAGGCGCATTGCCAGTCGCTGAGTGGGCGTGCCCTGGATGCCCTGGTCAGTCGCCTGATCCTTGAGGCGCTGGAGCCCGCCACCGTCGAGGTCAGCGTGCAGCTGGCTGAGGATATCGAGCTGGAGCGGATCACGCTGCACCGGCAATGGCACCAGCGTCTGGAACGCAGCCGCTACGAGGTTGACCGGGCCCGCCGGCAATACGATCAGGTCGAGCCGGAGAACCGTCTGGTGGCGCGCACCCTGGAGCGGCAGTGGGAGGAGGCGCTGGCCAGTCAGGTACGTGTCCAGGACGACTACAGCCGTTTCCTCGAGGAACAGCCGCTCCCCCTGACACCGCTGGACTGTGCGCGGATCCGCCAGTTGGCCGAGGACGTTCCGGCACTGTGGCAGGCAGATACGACCACCCCGGCCGACCGGCAGGCCATCGCCCAACTTCTGCTCGACCGTGTAGTGGTCACAGTCGAGGGCGACAGCGAAAGGGTGTCCGTAACCTGCCACTGGGCCGGCGGAACCTGTACCGGACATGAACTGCAGCGGCCAGTCCGGCGGCTCGAGCAGCTCAGCTACTTCGAAACCTTGAAGGAGCGCCTTGGTACTCTCGACAATGCCGGCCTGACGGCGGCCGAGATCGCGGCGCGCCTGAATGCCGAAGGCTGGCGCCCGGCCAAGCGCAGCGAGACCTTCAACGCCATGATGGTGAACGAGCTTCTCCATCGGGTCGGCGTGCCCCGGCAGGCGCGCCGCTCTCCCGCACTCCGGGTGACCCGCCAGGATCCTGCGGAATTGACTTTCCAGGAGTTGGCTCAGGTCCTGGAGATGCCGATCCAGACCTTGTACTGCTGGCTGCGCCAAGGTCTGCTGACGGGTCGCCTGGCGACGGTCGGCCGGCAGCATCTGTGGCTCATCAAGGCCGACGAAGCCGAGATCGAGCGATTGCGTCAGGTCCGCCTCATTACGTGAAAGCCAGGACGGCAATCCTACCACTCCATAGAAGAGGCTTGAGACGCATTATGGTGCAGCAATCTCGAGGACTGGAAGCCGTCTCCATCGCGAATGATCTCCTCGCGCATCAGGGCGGAAATCAGTGCGCTGGGCGTGATGGCGGAAGATTCGACCTTCAGCGATCGACACGCCTACTGGAAATACTACCAGGAACTTCTGGCGGCTGATATTTCCGGCGACACCGGCGACAGCCATCGCAGGACGTTGATCGAGGCTCACGCGGCCCGCCACACCGAACGCCTGCTGGACAAGGTTGGAGCCAAGGCCGTCGATTTCGGACTCAAGCTCGTCAAATGCGATCCAAGTTCCTTGAACCCGAGCGCCGAAGGCTTTGCTTCCCACTACGAGGTCGGTGCTCCGGCCGAGGGCGAACCGGACGTCGCGCTTAGAGCGTCTAACAAAACCTTGATGAGAGGCTGGCGCCGCCTATCTGAAGGGCATGGCGAAACCCCTTGTCAGCGATGAGCTGTGGGCGGTCGTGGCGCCGCTGTTGCCGTCCCGTCCGCCCCGTCCGAAAGGTGGTCGGCCGCCGGTCGATGACCGGGCGGCGCTGACCGGCATCCTGTTCGTGTTGAAAAGTGGCATTCCGTGGGAGATGCTGCCGCAAGAGATGGGCTGTGGCTCGGGCATGACCTGCTGGCGGCGGTTGCGCGACTGGCAGTCCGCGGGGGTCTGGGAGACGTTGCACCACGTTCTTCTGGACCGGCTGGGCAAGGCCAACGCGATCGACTGGAGCCGGGCGGCGCTGGACAGCGCCAGCGTCCCGGCAAAAAGGGGGCCGGGAGACCGGGCCGAACCCGACCGACCGCGGCAAGCCGGGCTCCAAGCGCCACGTCGTCATCGACGCCAATGGCATCCCGTTGGCCGTGACCCTGTCGGCCGCCAACGTCCACGACAGCCGCATGCTGGAGGCCACGGTGGACGCCATCCCGGCCATTCGCCAGTGCGCCGGACGGCCCCGCCGCCGTCCCGCCAAGCTCCACGCCGACAAGGGTTATGATTTCTCCCGCTGCCGCCGCGCCTTGCGCCGGCGCGCCATCATTCCCCGCATCGCGCGCCGCGGCATCGAAAACAGCGAACGGCTCGGCCGGCACCGCTGGAAGGTCGAACGCACCTTGGCATGGTTCGCCCGATTCCGGCGGATCTCCGTGCGCTACGAACGCCGGATCGATATCTTTGCCGCCTTCAATCACCTCGCCGCAGCCCTCATCACCTTCCGCTTCGTCGAACGATGGTTATGTTAGGCACTCTTAATCACTACAATGCTTATATTTCCACTAAGCCCGTATCGGGGTGGCACCTTCATCCGGGCCATATTCTTCAGTTGGAAAACGAGCTTTGGGTCTGCGTCTCGCCCGCATGCGACTTGGTGCCAAAGCAGAAGAACCAAATCGGCATCATTGGATCCTCACGGTCGTCGACGAAACCGTTCCTCGTGGTGAAACTCCATGCCCGCCCCGCCGTTGAGCGTGCTGACGTAAATTCGAACACGATGGTCTTCCTGCTCAACGAGAAGGATCACCAGGTAACGACCTACAGCGTTTTCCCAAAAAAGGGCGAGCATGGATCGCCCATCTGGCGGATGATGTTCGCGCACAACCACGGTCAATTCAAGATAGAGGCAGACAAGACCGCCGATATGGGCCTTCAAATAGTGAGCGGTGAGTCTGGGGCGCTTGAAATCAAATCAGTAGAAGCTCGCATCGTTGCTCAGCTCCGTTATGAATACGCATTGAATCTAGTCAACAAACTGGGCGTAGAATTCACCAGAATCGGTCTCGACTTCGTCGCGCCGCCAGCCGCCGAGGAAAAGAATGATGGAACAAAAACCTGAGGGGAGCGGACAAATACAGCCGGTGTCGGCTCTTTCAAGCACTGAAGTCTCCGCGGAGCGAAGCCGAAACATGCGGGCGGTCCGCAGCGGAGACACGAAGCCTGAGATAGCTGTTCGGAAACTGCTCCATCGTCTCGGCTACCGGTTTCGGCTGCGGCGGGCGGATCTCCCGGGCAAGCCCGACATCGTGCTGCCTCGCTACAAATTGGTCGTCTTCGTGCACGGATACTTCTGGCATCGGCACGACTGCAAGCGGGCGACCATTCCAAAGACGCGAACCGACTTCTGGGAGACAAAACTTTCGGCGAATGCAGCACGCGACGCGCGAGTGCTGAAATTGCTGCAGGAACTCGGATGGCGAAGCGTGGTAATTTGGGAATGCGAGACTCGTGACCATGATCTCATTGCTGGACGTATCGCCGATGCGATTACGTCCGCAATATCTTAAATTTACGCGAAGCGGACATTCGGTTTGAGAAGGTCCCTGTTTGCCTGGACAGTTAGCTAAGCTTGGTTTGCCCATGATAAAAGATGGACCCGAAGACGGGGAAACGGAAGCAGTATTCAGGGATGCGTGCGGTCGATCATCGCGCGACGCTCGGCCAAGCCTACTTGCCGAGCCTCCTGACCGGAAAATCGTTCTTGACCTTCAGCGGGTCGATCCAGCGATAGAGTTCACCGACCTGGGTTTCGCTGATCTTGTCGTCACGATCGCTGCCGCTCTCGAACACGCCGGTCGCGCCGTCGAGCAGCGCCTTCTTTCAGGCATGGATCTGGCTGCGATGGATACCGTACTAACCTGCCAGTTCGCCGACCGTGCAGTCGCCCTTGATCGCCGCCAAGGCCACCTTCGCCTTGAACGTCGCGCTGTGTTTCTGCCGAGACTGCTTCACTGACTGCTCCTGCTTCTAAGCCGCAATTAGGAGCAGGACGCTCAAATACTTACCTGTCTCATTTCCGGAGTCCATCTCAGTCCGGATCAGCGGTCCTACTCCACCGTGACGCTCTTCGCCAGGTTGCGCGGCTGGTCCACGTCGGTGCCCTTGATCACCGCCGTGTGGTAGGCGAGCAGCTGCATCGGGATGGCGTAGAGGATCGGGGATACGAAGGGGTGGACGGTCGGCAGGGTTACCGTCCAGCGGACCTTGTCGCGCATGCGCTCCACGCCCGCAGCGTCCGACAGCATCAGCACCTTGCCGCCCCGGGCCGCCGCTTCCATGATGTTCGACGCGGTCTTCTCGAACAGCGCGTCGTTGGGCGCCAAGGCTATGATCGGGACGTCCTCGTCGATCAGGGCGATCGGGCCGTGCTTCATCTCGCCGGCGGCGTAGCCCTCTGCGTGGATGTAGGAAATCTCCTTCAGCTTCAGGGCGCCTTCCATGGCGATCGGATAGCTGGTGCCGCGGCCCAGGTACAGGGCGTCGCGGGCCTCGGCGACCTCGTGGGCCAGGACGCGCAGACGCTCGTCGTGGTTCAGCACGTCCACCGCGCGGGCCGGGACCTCGCGCAGCGCCGCCGAGATGGCGGCTTCCTGCTCGGCGGTGATGGCGCCGCGGGCGCGGGCCATGGCGAGGGCGAAGCAGGCCAGCACGGTGAGCTGGGTGGTGAAGGCCTTGGTCGAGGCGACGCCGATCTCCGGGCCGGCCAGCGTGCCCAGCACGGCGTGGCTCTCGCGGGCGATCGTGCTTTCGCCGACATTGATCACCGACAGGATGTGCTGGCCCTGGCGCTTGGCGTAGCGCAGCGCCTCCAGGGTGTCCAGGGTCTCGCCCGACTGGGAGATGAACAGGGCGAGACCGCCCTCGGGCATGGGGCCTCGCGGTACCGGAACTCCGACGCGATGTCCAGTTCGACCGGCATGCGGGCGACCTGTTCCAGCCAGTACTTGGCGACCATGCCGGCATAGAAGGCGGTGCCGCAGGCGACCACGGTCACGCGCGGGATCGTCGCGATATCGAAGGGCAGCTCGGGCAGGGTGATGCGGCCGGTGGTCGCCTGGACGAAGGCATTCAGCGTGTCGCCGATCACCTGGGGCTGCTCGTAGATCTCCTTCAGCATGAAGTGGCGGTGCTCGCCTTTGCCGATCATCGCGCCGGACACGGACGACAGCTTGATCGGGCGGTCCACCTGCTCGCCGGCGGCGTTGCGGATCACCACGGAGCCGCGGTTCAGCACGACCCAGTCGCCGTCTTCCAGGTAGGAGAGGCGGTTGGTCAGCGGCGCCAGGGCGAAGGCGTCGGACGCCAGGTACATCTCGTCGTTGCGCCCTTCGGCACCGGCGTTTCCGTAGCCCACCGCCAGCGGGGTCCCGCGGCGCGCACCGATCATCAGGTCGTGCTCGCCGGCGAAGATCAGCGCCAGGCTGAAGGCGCCTTCCAGGCGCTTCAAGGCTTCCGCCGTGGCCTCGACCGGCGGCAAGCCCTGGTCGAGATAATAGGTCACGAGGTGGACGATCACCTCGGTGTCGGTCTGGGTCTCGAAGACGTAGTCCTGGCGTTCCAGCTCGGCCTTCAGATCCTGGTAGTTCTCGATGATGCCGTTGTGGACCACCGCCACCTTGCGGGTGGCGTGGGGATGGGCGTTGGTCTCCGTCGGGCCGCCGTGGGTGGCCCAGCGGGTGTGGCCGATGCCGATGGTGCCGGACAGGGGCTGTTCCTGGACGCGCTGGTCCAGGTTGACCAGCTTGCCTTCGGCCCGGCGCCGGTCGATCCGGCCGTTGACCAGCGTCGCGACGCCGGCGCTGTCATAGCCGCGATACTCCAGCCGGCGCAGCCCCTCGATCAACAGGGGGGCCACCTCGTTCTTGCCGATGATGCCGATAATCCCGCACATGTTCTCTATCTTCTCTTCGCTCAGCTTTCGCGCATCGATTCCGCACTGCACCTTACTGCCACACGGCACGGCGGCAACCCAAGTAAACTTATGTTTCACAATGTTGCGCATCGTGTCGGGGTGCGGTGCGTGCGGCTTATGACTTGACGATGACGGGAACCGGCGCTCAAGTGAGCCGGTTACGCCATGCTGTAACCGTTGCATGAACCATTGCACACAGGACGACGATGCCGCCCAGAGTGAACCCGCTGAAGCTCAACCCGCTCCAGCTCAAGACCTTGACGCTGCTGCAGGAATTGGGCCGGCTGATCGGCACCCCCGCTTCCGAGGAAGGGGAGGGCGCCCTTCTGGTCAACCAGTTCCCCCATGCCCACGGCAACCATTTCCACATGGGCGACGCGGTCGTCTCGACCGCCGACGCCAACGGCCTGAGCAACCCGTCTGTCTGGATGGCGCTGGAGCGCAAGGGCCTGATCAAGTCCCGGTTCCCCCACGCCGCCGTGATCACTCTCGAAGGCATGGGGTATGAGACGGGACTCGGGGACAAGATCCTCCACCGCTCGGACCATTGACGGCAGAGGCGGGGAGCCGGGCCGGCCGGGGCGTCAGGCGACCACCGGCTCGACCCCGCGCGCCAGCGCCAGCAGGCGGCGGTCGTGGCCGCGCTTGCCGACCAGCATGATCCCGACCGCCAGCCCGCCGGAGGCGCAGGGCAGCGTGACCGCCGGGCGGTCCAGGAAATTGAACAGCGACGGGTTGCGCAGGACCATCATGTTGAGGCGCGTGTAGTCCGCGTCGTCGGCCAGTTCGTCGAACCGGGGCGCCACGACGGGCACGGTCGGCAGCAGCAGGGCGTCGAAGTCCCGGGTCTGCTCCGCCGCCTCGGCCATGATCGCGTCGCGCGCCTCCAGCAACTCGATATAGTCGACCGCGCTCATCAGGGAGCCGCGCAGGATGCGCGACGCGACGCGGGGTCGTACCCGGCTCCCCGGCTGGCGATCAGGTCCTTGTGCCAGGCCAGGGCCTCGGAAGTGACGAACCCGCCCTTGGCGTTGACGGCGGGAATCCGGGCGAGGGCCGGCACCGACAGGTCGGTGATCCGGGCGCCGGCCCCGGACAGCCGGGAGAGCGCGTCGGAGAAGGCGGCGGAGACGGTGGCGTCCAGCCCGTCCAGCACGATCTCCTGCGGGACCGCCAGGCGCAGGCCCGCCACCGGGGCGGCATCCGGCACGGCGTTCGGCATGGCGGGGGACTCCCCGGCCAGCACCGCGTCGAGCAGGGCGCAGCACGCGACCGAGCGGGCGAGCGGGCCGACGGTGTCCAGCGTCCGGGACAGCGGCAGCGCGCCGGTGCGGGGAACCCGCGCCTGGGTGGGCTTGAACCCGGCCAGCCCGCAGAAGGCGGCGGGGATGCGGACCGAGCCGCCGGTGTCGGAGCCGATCGCGGCGGCGGCCATGCCGTCGGTCACCGACACGGCGGCCCCCGACGAGGAGCCGCCAGGGATGCGGTCGCGG
This sequence comes from Skermanella pratensis, assembly GCF_008843145.1. GTDB lineage: Bacteria > Pseudomonadota > Alphaproteobacteria > Azospirillales > Azospirillaceae > Skermanella > Skermanella pratensis. The sequence continues at coordinate 1,216,445 of NZ_CP030265.1, forward strand.
TCGCGCGGGTTGCCGGGGGTGCCGTAATGCGGGTTGACGCCCAGGCCGGAGAACGCGAATTCCGTCATGTTGGTGCGGCCGACGATCACGGCCCCCGCGGCCCGCAGCCGCGCCACCACGGGCGCGTCGGCGGCGGCCGGGGCGGCGTCCTTCAGCACGGCCGAGCCGGCGGTGGTGACCTGGCCCGCGATGTCGAACAGGTCCTTGACGGAGATGGGCAGCCCGGCGAGCGGCGACGGCACGATCCCGGCCTTCCGCAGCCGGTCCGACGCTTCGGCCTGGGCCAGTGCTGCGGCGCGGTTGACGGCGATGTCGGCCAGGATGAAGACGCGCGCACCCTCGCCGGCCGGGTCGGCGATCCGGTCGAACGCCGCCTCCGTCAGCTTGAGGCTGGTGGTGCGGCCGGCGGCGAGGTCGGCCGCCAGGGAGGCGATCGTCTGGACTGTGGGCATTCGGGAACTCTCTCCAGGTGACGTCGTGTGGATCCGCGATGATACAGGTCCGTGCATGGTCGATCACGCGGGGCTGTCGGCGGAACCGGATTGTGGCGGCTCGCCCCGCTTGCCGGCCATGGCAGCCGCGACCCTTTTCCGTTTGCCCAACGGGGCCGGTTCCGATACTTACCGGCCCGGTGCGTCCGGTCGAGGCCGGATCCTTGACGCGAGCCCCTTGAAGCGAGCCTTTCGAAGCGAATCCGGGACCCATTGCCGGCATGACCGAAACGATGAACAGAGCGCTGCTGCCCGCCGGCCTGCACGACGTGCTGCCGCGCGAAGCCGCCTTCGAAGCCACCATCGTCGAGCGGCTGATGGCCGAGTTCGCGCTGAACGGGTTCGAGCGCGTCAAGCCGCCGCTGATCGAATTCGAGGCGAGCCTGCTGTCGGGGCCGGGGGCCGCGATGGCGACCCAGACCTTCCGGCTGATGGACCCGATCTCCCAGCGCATGCTCGCGATCCGGCCGGACATGACCCTGCAGGTCGCCCGCATCGCGACCACCCGCCTCGCCAACGAGCCGCGCCCGCTTCGCCTCAGCTATGGCGGGCAGGTGCTGCGCGTCAAAGGATCGCAGCTCCGGCCGGAACGGCAGTTCGGCCAGGTCGGGGTGGAGCTGATCGGCGCGTTCCAGCCCACGTCCGACGCGGAAGTCGTGCTGCTGGCCTACGCCGCGCTGAAGGCGGTGGGTGTGGCCAACATTTCCGTGGACCTGAACGTGCCGACGCTGGTCCCCTCGGTCTGCCGCGGGCTGGACCTGCCGGAGGACGAGACCACGCGGCTGCGCCAGGCGCTGGACCGCAAGGACGCCGCCGAGGTGGCGGCGGTGGGCGGCAAGGCCGCCGACCTGCTGGCCGGGATGATGGGGGCGTCGGGACCTGCCGAGCGGGCGGTGGAGCTGCTGGCGGCCCTGGACCTGCCGGAGGAGGCCGAGGCGGACCGCCGGCGGCTGACCGAGGTGGTCCGGCTGATCCGGGACGCCGCTCCCGACCTGATGCTGACGGTCGATCCGGTCGAGCACCGGGGGTTCGAATACCAGACCGGCACCAGCTTCACCCTGTTCTCGCGCGGGGTCCGCGGCGAGCTGGGCCGCGGCGGCCGGTACCGGGCGGGGGAGGCCCGTCGGGCGAGCCCTCGACCGGCTTCACCCTGTATCTGGATACCGTGCTGCGCGCCGTGCCCGATCCGGCGCCAATGCCGAGGGTGTTCCTGCCGATCGGGACGGACGCCGCCGACGGCGCGCGGCTACGGTCCGAGGGCTGGGTCACGGTGCGCGCGCTGGAAGCGCTGGACGACCCGGCGGCCGAGGCGCGCCGGCTGCGCTGCACCCATATTTTCACCGGCGGCCGGATCCATCCGGCCGCCTGATCACCGAGGGACCGGCGCGCCGTTCGGCCGTCCGGCCGATGTCCGGAGGGGGCGCCAACCTTCTCCGCTGAGTAGCGTGGAGAGACACGATGGCAAACGTAGCGGTGGTCGGCTCCCAGTGGGGCGACGAGGGTAAAGGCAAGATCGTCGATTGGCTGTCCAGCCGGGCCGACGTGGTGGTTCGCTATCAGGGCGGCCATAATGCCGGCCATACGCTGGTCATCAACGGCGTCGAGTACAAGTTGAGCCTGCTGCCGTCGGGCGTGGTCCGGCCCGGCAAGCTGTCGGTCATCGGCAACGGCGTCGTGGTCGATCCCTGGGCGCTGGTGCGCGAGATCGACGCGATCCGGCAGAAGGGCGTCGAGATCTCGCCGGAGAACCTGCTGATCGCCGAGAACGCGACTCTGATCCTGCCGATCCACGGCACGGTGGACCGCGCCCGCGAGGAGGCGCTCGGCACCCTGAAGATCGGCACCACCGGCCGCGGCATCGGCCCGGCCTACGAGGACAAGGTTGCCCGCCGGGCGATCCGCCTGTGCGACCTGGCCGACGACGCGGTGCTGGAGGAGAAGGTCGACAAGCTGCTGTTCCATCACAACGCGCTGCTGCGCGGCCTGGGCTCGGACGAGATCAGCCGTGACGAGGTGCTGCAGGGCTTGCGGGAGATCGCCCCGCAGGTGCGGCCCTACGCGGCGGTGGTCTGGGAGAAGCTTGACGAGATGCGGCGCGCCGGCAAGCGCATCCTGTTCGAGGGCGCCCAGGGCGCCATGCTCGACGTGGACCACGGGACATATCCGTACGTCACCTCGTCCAACACCGTTTCCGGCAACGCCTCCACCGGCTGCGGCATGGGCCCCGGGGCCGTGGGGTACGTGCTGGGCATCACCAAGGCGTACACCACCCGCGTCGGTTCCGGCCCGTTCCCGACCGAGCAGGTCAACGAGATCGGCGACCGGCTGGGCCAGCGCGGACGGGAGTTCGGCACCGTCACCGGGCGCAAGCGCCGCTGCGGCTGGTTCGACGCCGTCATGGTTCGCCAGGCGGTCAAGGTCGGCGGCATCAACGGCATCGCGCTGACCAAGCTGGACGTGCTGGACGGCTTCGAGGAGCTGAAGGTCTGCGTCGGCTACCGCTACCAGGGGCAGGAGCTGCACCACTTCCCGGCCGGTCAGTCGGCCCAGGCCGGCGTGGAGCCGATCTTCGAATCGATGCCCGGCTGGAGCGAGAGCACCCAGGGCGCCCGGAGCTGGGCCGACCTGCCGGCCACGGCGATCAAGTATATCCGCCGGATCGAGGAGCTGATCGAGGCGCCGGTCGCGATGCTGTCGACCAGCCCGGAGCGCGACGACACGATCCTGGTGACCGATCCGTTCCAGGATTGAGGTTGGGAACGGGGTTGAGCGGGGTTTGGGGACGGCGGGCCTTTGCCAGCCGTTTTCCGTTCAGGCATCGAAGACGTCCTCCCACGCCGCCTTAAGCGCCAAGTCCACTTCCGGCATCGTCGCAAGATGGCCGAGGGCGTGCAGGCTGGTGACGCCGTGCTCGCTGATGCCGCAAGGCACGATGCCGGCGAAATGGCCCAGGTCGGGATCGACGTTGAGGGCGACGCCGTGGAACGTCACCCAATGGCGGACGCGGACTCCGATGGCGGCGATCTTGTCCTCCCGGCCGGACGGGCCGCCATAGGGGCGCTTGTCCACCCAGATGCCGACCCGGCCGCACCGCCGCTCGCCCTTGACGTTGAACCGGGCCAGCGTCCGGATCAGCCATTCCTCCAGCCGGTTGACGTAGCCCCTGATGTCGGGGCCTTCCATGCCCGCCCGCGGGCGCTTAAGGTCGATCATCACATAGGCCACGCGCTGGCCCGGCCCGTGATAGGTGTACTGGCCGCCGCGGCCCGACTGGTATGTCGGGAACCGGCTCGGCTCCAGCAGGTCGCTTTCCTTCGCGCTGGTTCCCGCCGTGTAGAGGGGCGGGTGCTCCAGCAGCCAGACAAGCTCCGGGGCCGTCCCGGCGCGGATCGCCGCGACCCTGGCCTCCATCTCCGCGACCGCCTCGGGATAGGGAACGGGGTCGTCCGACATGCGCCACTCGACGCCCGGCCGGATGGAGAAAGCGTCGGCGGAGCCGGCGAGAGAGGCGGTCGGCTGAGGAGCGGCTGTCATGGCCATATCCGGGTGTGATCCTGATTTCTTCGAAGAAGCCGCTTCAATCGCTTGATCACGGCATCGGGATTTGGTATTCCCCCCGCACGCTTCAAGCAAGCCCCGTGCTGAATGAAGCGGACGATGTATGCGGTCGTGGCGGAATTGGTAGACGCGCAGCGTTGAGGTCGCTGTGGGCTAACCCCCGTGGAAGTTCGAGTCTTCTCGACCGCACCATCTCTCACGCAAGTGACTGAATGAAAAAAGCGCTGCAACGGCCTCAACGTTGCGGCGCTTTTTCATGTCCGGGCCGTCCCTGCCGGGAAGGCCGGAGCCTTCCCTTTCCGGGTCCCGGGCGTCAGGCCGCCGTCGCCGCCGCCCCGGCGAGGGTCGCGCGGTGGTCCTGCACCGCGCGCCAGACCAGCACCACCAGGAAGAAGTGGAACAGGAACCCCACCACCGAGTAGGCGGCGATCGCGACTTCCACGTCGGCGATCCAGGCGGCTACGGGCAGCACCAGGAAACGGGGGATCAGGGTCAGGATTTCCAGGATCAGGAACCGGCGCTGCAGGTTGAGCACGGGGACCAGCATCAGCGCAGGCAGGCTGATGAAGCGCATCGCCCACCAGACGACGATCCACTGCGCGAAATATCCGGCCTCCCGCCAGGCCTCGCCGAAGGCGAAGGCGTAGAGCCAGGGACCCAGGGCGATCATGAGGAGCACCGGCAGGGCGACCATCGCGGCCAGCCCGCCGGTCGTCCGCAGGAACAGGGCCGACAGATCCTGACCCTTGTGGAACATCTCCGCCGCGCGCTGGTAGAAGACCCGGCGGACCGCGTCGCCCAGCAGCGTGATCGGCATCTCGAACAGGCGGTAGGTGAACCAGTAGAGGCCGGCCACATAGGGGCTGAACAAGGCGGCCAGCAGGATCGACGGCACGGTGATCGTGGTCGAGGAGAGCAGCGCCTGCGGCATGCTGTAGAGCGGGAAATCGCGGTGCTTGACCGCGAGCTGCCTCATCCGCTGGTGCGTGACCATGCGCCGGATCGACGGCAGGTCGTGGCGGATGATCTGCCAGGCGATGATCAGGGCGCCCATCGCCGTCCCGAAGATCAATCCCAGCACGAGGCCGTCCACGCCCATGCCGACCAGGCCGGCCACCATCTGGGCGGCGGCAACCCCGAAGGATCGGCTGATCGTCGACATGGAAATGCGCTTGTACTGCTTGTGCCGGGTCGCCCACACGGCCAGCACCGCCGCCGCGGTGTTGGTCAGGATCAGCAGCGGCAGGAACCACAGCAGGCCGCGCAGCTCCTGGTATCCCAGCAGATCGAGCAGGAAATCGCCGAAGGCCAGAACGGCCACGCCCGACGCGATGCTGACCGCGGTGACGATGCCGAGGCTCAAGGCCAGGATGTTGGCCGCCTCCGTCTCGGACTTCGCCATCACGATGGCGAGCTCGTACCGTCCGCTCGCGACGACCACGAAAGTCATGTTGAGCGCGCCGAACAGGGCGAAGAGGCCGAACTGGTCCGGCGTGAAGAGCCGCATCAGAATGGGATAGGCAAGGACCGTAAGGACCTGGGCCATGGCCGTCCCTGAAGCGAGAACCGCGATATTCTTCAGGAAGGGGCCGCGCAGGATGCGAAGTGCTGCTTGCGACAGACGGTTGGCGTCGACTCGGGCCGTCAAGGGAACTCTCTCACACAATCATTCGCAGGATGAAGCGGGGCAACACTGCCATAAACATCGGCCGGTTGCGCCGGTTCATGGGGTGAACGCAGTCACGCTTTTGCTCCCCGGGAACGGAGGGGGGGGACGCCCCCAACAGGGGTATGGCGGCGCCTCGGAGCACGGGGAAACAATCCACGCTACCTCTGCCGGAAGCGGGAGGTGTCCGGCAGCAAAGGCGCTCCAGACTCCCTTCGACATTGGAAGATGTCAAAGGTTCTTCCAACATTCCGTGTAACAAACGAAATCAATTGCGTCGAAGATCGGTGGGACATGTCCCGCAACATCCGTTTTTGACATGGATCATCCGCAATCTCCCCTCCCTACGCTATCATCGAAGGCTGATCCGACGCCGCCGGTTGAAGCGGCGCGATGGGGGAAATGCGGATCCGGCGTGGGCGGTCTGTCGCCTTGCAGGGTCGGGGGGCGGTGCATGGGCGACAGTGCTTGCAAAGAGACTCCGGCGGACGGGCGCGGCGACGTCGACGGATGGCCGGCCGGGGGAGCTTCCGTGCAGCCGCGGCGTGCCGGCGGCGGGCGCGGAGTGGAGGAGAACCGGCTGTCCCAGATCGTGGACGGGTGCCCGGTCCCCGTCTTCGTGATCGATACCTCCCATCGGGTGACCCACTGGAACCGGGCCTGCGAGGTCGTGATCGGCGCCAACGCCGCGGACATGGTCGGCACGCGAAACCAGCGGCGGATCTTCTACGGGATCGAGCGGCCCTGCATGGCGGACCTGATCGTGGACGGCGCGCCCGACGATACCGTGCGCCTGTTCTACCAGGACAAGTTCCGGCGGTCCGCGACCGTCACCGGAGCCTTCGAGGCGGAGGACTATTTCCCGAACCTGGGCGGCGGGCCGTGCTGGCTGTCGTTCACCGCCGCACCGCTGTTCGACGAGGACGGCGTGATCATCGGCGCGATCGAGACCTTGCAGGACATCACCGGCCGGCGCAACGCGGAGGCGGCGCTGCATGCCGGTGAACGGCGTTTCCGCGAACTGTTCGCCAGCATGCGGGACGGCATCGTGATCTTCGCCCCCCACGACGACGGCCGCGACTTCGTGCTGGCCGACATCAACCCGGCGGCCGAGTCGCTCTACCGCATGTCGCGCAGCCGCGCGCTGGGACGCCGGCTGCCGGAGGTGCTGGCCTTTCCGGCCCAGCCGGGGACCACGGCCGGCCAGGCGGCGGAACTGGTCGAGGCGGTCCGGCGGGTCTGGCGCTCGGGCGTGCCGGAAAGCCTGATGACGGTCCACCTGGATTCCGGCGGCAACCCGCTGGACTGCCGGCACAACCGCCTGGTCCGGCTGCCTACATCCGAGGTCGCCTGCCTGTCGGAGGACATCACCGACCGGCAACGCAGCCAGGCCGAGCAGGAGATGGTGGCCAGCGTGTTCCGGCACACGGTCGAGGGCATCTTCGTGACCGACTCCGACGGCACCATCATTTCCGTCAACCCCGCCTTCACCCAGATCACCGGCTACGAGGCGGGGGAAGTGGTCGGGCGGTCGTCGCGGCTGCTGCGGTCCCCCCTCCAGGAAGAGGCCTTCTTCGACGAGCTGTGGTCCCGGCTGGAGACCGAGGGGAGCTGGCAGGGCCAGATCTGGAACCGCCGAAAGAACGGCGAGAACTTCCTGGAGTGGGTGACGATCACCCAGGTGCTCGACGCGACCGGGCGGCCGTACCGTTACGTCGCCATCTTCAACGACATCACCGACCTGCACCGCAAGGACGAGCAGATCAAGCACCAAGCCTACCACGATGCCCTGACCGGCTTGCCCAACCGGCTGCTGCTGGCCGACCGGATCGAGCAGGCCGTGGCGCTCGCCAGGCGCCAGGACCACGGCGTGGCGCTGCTGTTCATCGACCTGGACCATTTCAAGACGATCAACGACTGCCATGGCCATGACATGGGCGACAGGCTGCTGGTCGAGGTGGCCCGGCGGCTGAAGTCGTGCGTGCGCGAAAGCGACACGGTGGCCCGCCTGGGCGGCGACGAGTTCATCGTCGTGGTGGCCGACGCCGACGTGGCGGAGGCGCTCCCCAGGTCTGCCAGCGCATCCTGAAGGCCCTGCGCGCGCCGTTCTCGCTGCCTCCGGTGGAGTTGGTGACCGCCAGCATCGGGATCAGCCTTTTCCCCAACGACGGGGGCGATGCCGATACCCTGCTGAAGCACGCCGACATCGCGATGTACGAAGCGAAGCGCCGCAGCCGCAACACGATCAGCTTCTTCACCTCCGAGATGACGCGGACCATGATGCGGCGCCTGGAGTTGGAGAACGACCTGCGCCGGGCGATCGAGCACGACGAGCTGGAGGTCCATTACCAGCCCAAGGCCGATATCCTGAACGGCGCCGTCTATGGCATGGAGGCGCTGGTCCGCTGGTTCCACCCGACCCGGGGCATGGTGCCGCCCGACGAGTTCATCCCCGTGGCGGAGGAGATCGGCATGATCGTGCCGATCGGCGAATGGGTGCTCCGCACGGCGTGCCGGGACGCCGCGGAGCTGCGCCGGCAGGGAATCCCGATGCATCTCTCGGTTAACCTGTCCATGCGGCAGTTCCGCGAGGCGGATCTGTCGAGCGGATCGCCGCCATCATAGGGGAGATCGGGCTGGACCCGTCGTTCCTGGAGCTGGAGCTGACCGAGTCGATCCTGATGACCGAGGCCGCCCAGAGCATCGCGGCGCTCAACGAGATCAAGCGGCTCGCATCACGCTGTCGATCGACGATTTCGGCACGGGTTATTCCAGCCTCAGCTACCTGACCAAGCTGCCGATCGACATCCTCAAGATCGACCGGAGCTTCATCCAGCATTGCGGCCACGACGGCAACAGCGCCACGGTGGTGTCCGCGATCATCAACCTCGCGGACCAGCTCGGCCATTCCGTGTGGCCGAGGGGTAGAGACGGTTGCCCAGCTGGCATTCCTGCGGGAGCGCCGTGCAGCAGGATACAGGGGTACCTGGTCGGCAAGCCGGTCCCGCTGCACACCTTCGTGGCGCAGCTGGACCGCTGGCGCAAGATTGCGGTCGCGCTGGCGAACCCGATCATCTAAGAGGCTTGCCCTGTCAAGGCAATTTCCTCCGGAGCGACGATGCCTCATTCACGGGCGAGACACCCTGCCGTAACCACCCTGCCGGCCGTCTCGGAAGAGAATCCCTGGAAGACCTGAGCAGCGAGGTCCGCTACGAGAACAAGTGGATCCGCGTCACCGAGCACCAGGTGGTCAACCCGTCGGGCAACCCCGGGATCTACGGCGTGGTCCAGTTCAAGAACGTCGCCATCGGCGTGCTGCCGGTCGACTCCGAGGGCTGCGTCCATCTGGTCGGGCAGTACCGCTATTCGCTGAACGCCTATAGCTGGGAAATGCCGGAGGCGCGGCGCGCCGGACATGCCGCCGATCGAGGAGGCCAAGCGCGAGCTGCGGGAGGAGACCGGGCTGGTGGCGCGCCATTGGCTGGAGCTTCTGCCGATCCACACCTCCAACAGCATCTGCGACGAGCACGGCGTTATCTATCTCGCCTGGGACATGGAGCACGCGGAGTCGGAACCGGAGGAGACGGAGCAGCTGACCATCGTCCGGATGCCGTTCGCCAGCGTCGTGGACCTGGTGATGGAGGGCGTCATCACCGATTCCATGACGGTTGCCGCCGTGTTGAAGGCGCAACTGCTGGCTGAGCGGGGCGCATTGCCGGAAACGCTGTCGAGCCTGATGCTCCGCCGCTGACCGGGACGGCCGGCAGAGGGCCAGGAGGCAATCGAATCAAGCCTGTCCGACCCGCGCCGCCGCGCGCACTCAAGCCTGGACAAAAGAAGGTGGCGCCTATATTCCGTGCCTCAATCGGGCACGGATGCACCGTCGCCCGTCGTCATGGCCGGGGGGAGCAATGGCTGAAAATCTGCGGGACGCAGCACTCGATTACCACCGTCAGCCGACGCCCGGAAAAATCGCGGTCACGCCGACCAAGCCGCTGGCGACCCAGCGCGACCTGGCGCTGGCCTACTCTCCCGGCGTCGCCGCCGCCTGCGAGGCGATCGTCGCGGATCCCGCCGAAGCCAGCACCGTCACCAGCCGGTCCAACCTGGTCGGCGTGATCACCAACGGCACCGCCGTGCTGGGCCTGGGATCGATCGGGCCGCTGGCCGCCAAGCCGGTGATGGAAGGCAAGGGCGTCCTGTTCAAGAAGTTCGCCGGCATCGACGTGTTCGACATCGAGCTGGACGAGATGGACCCGGACAAGCTGGTCGAAATCATCGCGGCGATGGAGCCGACCTTCGGCGGCATCAACCTAGAGGACATCAAGGCGCCGGAATGCTTCTACATCGAGGAGAAGCTGCGCGCCCGCATGAAGATCCCGGTCTTCCACGATGACCAGCACGGCACCGCGATCATCGTCGGCGCGGCGATCCTGAACGGGCTTCGGGTGGTCGGCAAGCGTATCGAGGACGTCCGGCTGGTCGCGTCCGGCGCCGGCGCCGCGGCGCTGGCCTGCCTGGACCTGCTGGTCGACATGGGCATGCCGGTCTCCAACATCACAGTGACCGACATCGTCGGCGTGGTCTACAAGGGCCGCAAAGAGCTGATGGACCCGCGCAAGGAGCGCTACGCGCAGGAGACCGACGCGCGCGCCCTGGGCGACGTCATCGCCGGGGCCGACATCTTCCTGGGCCTCTCCGCGCCCGGCGTGCTGAAGCCCGCCATGGTCGAGAAGATGGCCGCCGATCCGCTGATCCTGGCGCTGGCCAATCCCGTTCCGGAGATCATGCCGGAAGAGGCCAAGGCGATCCGTCCCGACGCGATCCTGGCGACCGGCCGGTCGGACTACCCGAACCAGGTCAACAACGTCCTGTGCTTCCCCTTCATCTTCCGCGGCGCCCTGGACGTCGGCGCCACCACCATCAACGAGGCGATGAAGATCGCCGCCGTCCGCGCCATCGCCGACCTGGCCATGGCGGAGGCGAGCGACGTGGTGGCCTCGGCCTATGGCGACCAGCTCTCCGGCTTCGGCCCGGAGCACCTGATCCCCAAGCCGTTCGATCCCCGCCTGATCCTGCAGATCGCGCCCGCGGTGGCCAGGGCCGCCATGGACAGCGGAGTCGCGACCCGGCCGATCGAGGATTTCGCGGCCTATGAGGACAAGCTCAACGAGTTCGTCTTCCGCTCCGGCCTGCTGATGCGGCCCGTCTTCGTCCGCGCCAAGGAGGACCCGCGCCGCGTGGTCTATGCCGAGGGCGAGGAGGAGCGGGTGCTGCGCGCCGTCCAGGTGGTGGTGGACGACCGGCTGGCGAAGCCGATCCTGATCGGCCGCCGCGACGTGGTGATGCGACGGATCGAGAAGGCGGGGCTGCGGATCAGGATCGGCGAGCATGTCGATCTGGTCGATCCGGAGAACGATCCCCGCTACGCCGACTACTGGAACCTCTACCACCGCCTCATGGAGCGCAGCGGCATCTCGCCGGACGTCGCCCGGACGGTGGTCCGGACCAATACGACCGTGATCGCGGCCCTGATGGTCCGGCGGGGCGAGGCGGACGCGATGATCTGCGGCACCATCGGCAAGTACCGCAACCACCTGGGCGACATCCGCGACGTGATCGGGCTGCGTCCGGGGGTCCACAACCCGGCGGCGCTCAGCGTGCTGATCCTGAACAAGGGCACTTTCTTCATGTGCGACACCTATGTGTCGCCCGACCCGACGGTGCCGGAGATCTCGGAGATGACGGCGCTGGCGGCGGAGGAGGTCCGGCGGTTCGGCCTTGCGCCCAAGGTGGCCCTGCTGTCCCACAGCAACTTCGGCAGCCACGACAGCCCGTCCGCCGTCAAGATGCGCCAGGCGCTGGTCGAGATCACCAAGCGCTGCCCGGACCTGGAGGTCGAGGGCGAGATGCATGCCGACAGCGCCCTGTCCGAGGAGATCCGCGCCCGGATCTTCCCGAACTCGCGCCTGAAGGGCAAGGCCAACCTGCTGGTCATGCCCGACCTGGATGCCGCGAACATCGCCTTCAATATGACCAAAGTGATGGGCGACGGCCTGTCGGTCGGCCCGGTGCTGCTCGGCGTGGCCCAGCCGGCCCATATCCTGACGCCGTCGGTTACGGTCCGGGGCATCGTCAACATGTCGGCGCTCGCGACGGTCGATGCCCAGGTCTCTGCCGCGGAAACGGCTTCGAAGCCGTAGGCCCGACCGACCGGAACCCGGGCGGAGCGGCCGGGCTCCGTCCGTTCGACATCGTAACGGCCGAACCGGCAGCGACAAAGAGGGCAGGATGACCGAGGCGGCTCCGGAGATCGAGCGGCCCGAGCCGGTTCGGCCCGGGCCGGACCGCGACGACGACGCAGAGCACGAGTTCGGGGTCTCTCCCGAGCTCGTCAACGGCGTCCGCGAAAAGCTGCAAGACGGCAGGATCGGCGAGGTGGAGGCGGTGGTCTCCGACCTTCACGCTGCCGACCTGGCCGACCTTGTGGAGCAGATCGGCCCCGATCACCGGGGCGCTCTGATCGACATCCTGCGCCCCGGCTTCGACGCGGAGATCTTCGCCTATCTGAGCCCGTCGCTGCGCGAGGTCGTGCTCGGCCAGATGGAGCCCCGCGAGCTGGCGGCCGCGGTCGCCGAGCTGGAGAGCGACGACGCCATCGACCTGATCCAGGACCTGGACGCCGACCAGCAGCGCGAGATCCTGGAGAACCTGCCGCCGGAAACCCGGGCGCTGGTCGAGGAGGGCCTGACCTTCCCGGAATACAGCGCCGGCCGCCTGATGTCGCGCGACCTGGTGTCCGTGCCGCAGTTCTGGACCGTCGGCAAGACGCTGGACTATCTGCGCACCGAGACCGACAACCTGCCCGAAGACTTCTACGACATCTTCATCGTCGACCCGATGCACCGGGTTGTCGGCGCCGTGCCGCTGAGCCGGATCATGCGCCAGAAGCGTTCGGTCAAGGTCGGCGACATCCTGACGGAGGACATCCGCACCGTTTCCGCCACCACCGACCAGGAGGAGGTCGCCTTCCTGTTCCGCCAGTACGGGCTGGTCTCGGCGCCGGTGGTGGACGGCGCCGGCCGCCTGCTCGGCGTGATCACGGTGGACGACGTGGTCGACGTGATCGACGAGGAGGCGGAGGACGACCTGCTCAAGCTGAGCGGCGTGCCCGATACCGACATCTACCGGGCGGTGCTGGACACCACGCGGTCGCGCTTTTCCTGGCTGTTCGTCAACCTGCTGACGGCGATCCTGGCGTCGGCCGTGATCGCCGTGTTCGAGGGGACGATCGAGCGGATCGTGGCGCTGGCCGTGCTGATGCCGATCGTGGCGTCCATGGGCGGCAATGCGGGCACCCAGACGCTGACGGTGACCGTCCGCGCGCTGGCGATGCGCGAGCTGTCCGAGGCCAACGCCCTTCGCGTGGTCACCAAGGAGGCGCTGGTCGGGACGATCAACGGCGCGCTGTTCGCGGTGATCATCGGGCTGGTGGCCGGGCTGTGGTTCGGGGACCCGCTGCTCGGCATCGTCATCGGATCGGCGATGGTCATCAACCTGTTCGTCGCCGGCCTGTGCGGGACCTTGATTCCGCTGGGGCTGGCGCGGCTGAAGATCGACCCCGCGGTGGCAAGTGCCGTGTTCCTGACCACCGTCACCGACGTGATCGGGTTCTTCGCCTTCCTAGGTCTGGCGGCGCTGATCCTGCTGTAGGGCGTGTCAGCCTAGAGGGCTTGTCTGCACCGGGCGAACGGCCCATCCGACGCCACCGCCCCGGCGCATCGACCTTCCGAAGTACAGGTCCGGAAGAGGATTGGCATTCAAACAGCCTTGGGTTGTACGGTGCGGCGTCACCTGAGCCACCGGACTGATCGGCAGCGACTGTAGAAACCCGACGGCATCAAGGCCCTCAGTTCCCCCGATGCCGCGCCGCAATCGGATGCACTGCGATGGACGACGAACCCGAACAGCCTGGGGAATCGAACCGAAGCGCATTTCGAACGCTTCCGCAGGATGAGATCGTTGAGATACTTCGACGGCATCATGAATGGATCGAAGCCGGAGGGCGTCGAGGGGCGCCGGCCGACCTCTCCCGGGTCGCCTTGGCCGGTTTCGATCTCGCCGGCGCAGTCTTGTCGGAGGCCAAGCTCGCCGGCGCCGATCTCCGAGGCGCGATCCTGGCGAGGGCAGACCTTGGAGGCGCCGACCTGACGGGCGCGGACTTGCGGAATGCCGATTTGAGCCGGGCGAACCTCGAAACGCCGGCCGTATCGGTCAGGCGCATCGGGGAGGGCGGCCGTGGCGGGTCCAAGTCCCCGGACCGCCCGCTTGGAAGCAGGGATCCCGAACCGACCTGCCTAACCGGAGCGAAGCTTCAAGGCGCCCAGCTATGCGACGCCAAGCTTGCCGATGTCTGTGGTCTTCTTTCGGGATCGCTGGCCGGAGCGGACCTTTCCAATGCCAAATTGCCCGACGACATCGCCAGGTTCGACGGCCTCGAGAACGTCGCCGAGACCTCCAGGAACGCCGCCACGGTCTTCTTCGGGCTTCTGGGGGCGTGCCTCTACTCGGGTCTGACGATCGCCACGACCACCCATGCCGGACTTGTCGTCGGCACGGACGACCTGACCCTTCCGATCATCGGCGCGCCCATCCCGACGACGGAGTTCTACTTCGCCGCTCCGGTGATGCTTCTAATGATATATGTCTACTTCCATCTTTACCTGGAGCGGTTGTGGGTCGGCCTCGCCACGTTGCCGGCCGTGTTTCCGGACGGAAGGACGCTCGACGAGAAGGCTTATCCCTGGATCTGCAACACCGTTGCCCGAGCGCATTTCAGGCTCCTGGCGCCGCGGCGGGGCCCGATGACGAAGCTGGAGTATTTCGTGACGGTCGCGTTGGGATGGTTCGTGGTTCCGGTCACTTTGGCTTACTTCTGGCTCGGGTACCTGCCCACGCACCACTGGCCGGTGACCTGGGTCCACGTGGCCCTGACGGGGGCCGCCTTGGGGTTCGGCATCTATTCGTACCATGTCGCCGTGCGGACGCTCAGGGGCGAGGCGGTCGATGCGAACCGTGCGGGCACAAGGACGACCATCATGACCTTGGGCCTCTGGACGATGTTCGTCGGCGCCTTCGTCCTGATGACGATGACCACCAGGTGGATCCACGATCAACCGCTTGCAGGCGATCCGTCCGGCAGCACGCGATTCGGGAGGTTTACCCACTCGCTGCTTGGAGACTGGACGTATCTGGACATACGGGGAGCCGACATATCGGTGAAGCCGGCGAACTGGAACGGGGCGACCGACGCTCGTTTCGCGCTCGTCAAGGGTGCTGATCTTCAGGGGGCGGATCTCCGGCACATGTCTGCGGAAGGAGCATTCTTCGCCAAGGCGCGGCTCCATGGGGCCGATCTCCGGGGGGCCAGGCTCGCCCTCGCGGATTTCCGGCAGGCGGTGTTCACGGCGAGGGAAGCTTCCGGTCAGAACGCGATGACCGCCCAGGCGGCCTCCGCGCAACAGGCGCGGCCCGAGGTCGGCTGCTTCGACGGGCGGAATTCCGCCAACCTCCGCGGTGCCGACATCTGGAGGGCCGACCTGCGGGAAACCGAACTTTGCGGGGCCGACCTGGGGCGGGCGATACTCGTGCAGGCGAAGCTCTCGGGCGCCGACCTTCGCAAGGCCAATCTGGAGGGGGCCAACCTCGCGGGCGCCGATCTCTCGCCCATCGAGTCCGAGACATTCGGGATCAGGCGCGCAGACCTTTCGATGGCTCTCCTCAAGGGAGCCGACCTCCGAGGAGCCAACCTTCAGGGAGCCATTCTCCGGGGGGTCGATCTGCGCGACGCCGACCTTACGGGGGTGATGAATCTCCTCCCGGAACAGCTGAGGGAAGCCTGTATCAACGAAAAGACGGCGCTTCCTTCGGGGTTCTGGAAAGAGATGGGATCAGTGGCCGGGTCTTGTGGGTATCCCCGTGGGAGTGACGCGGATACGCCTACCGCCGAACTCGACCAGGACGGCGAGCAGGGCACTCCACCCTGAATCAGGGCGGGTAAGGGCCGGCGCCGGTTACCAGCGAAGCGTCGGCAGGGCGGCGCGCGGGCGCCTGCCCGCGGCGGCGCAGAGGGCCGCCAGCCGTCCGGGATCGGGCGCTTCGCCCCGCGTGGTGCCGAGATCCCGGCAATGGAGCCCGCCGGTAACCAGGACCGAATCCAGTCCGGCAGCCTCGGCCCCGGCCAAGTCGGTCGCCAAGTTGTCGCCGATCGCGAGGATGCGGCTGCGGTCGCCGATCCCGAGCAAGGCGAGGCAGCGGTCGTAGAGGTCGCCGAAGGGCAGGCCGCAGTAGTCCACCTCGCCTCCCAGGTCGGCATAGCGCCGGGCCAGGGCGCCGCCGCCCGGAAGGCGGTCGCCGCCGGCCAGGATCCAGCGCTCCGGATCGGCGCACAGCATCGGAAGTTCAGCCCGCGCGCAGATCCTCAGCACTTCCTCGTAATCCGCGAGGCTTTCCTCGACGTCGTTCAAGCCGGTGCACAGGACGAATTGGGCGAGATAGGGTTGATCGACCGCTTCCATGTCCAGCCCGTGGATCAGTTCGGCATCCCGGATCGGCCCGAAATGCAGGCAGGCCGTCCCAAGGTCCTCGAGCCACGGTTCCGGCCTGTGGCGCAGCCACTGGTGCGTCAGTTCGCCCGACGTGAGCAGGTGGTCGAACAGCCCGGGCGCCAGCCCCATGGAATCGAGCAGGCGCGCCGCCGATGCGTTGCGGCGCGCTTGGTTGGTCAGCAGGAAGATCCGCTTGCCGGCGGCTTTGAGGCTCTCCAGCGCCCGCAAGGCCTCGGGATAGGCCGCCGAGCCGTCGTGGAGCACGCCGCCGGCGTCGATGACGAAGGCGTCGTAGTCGTCGGCCAGCCGGGCGAGCCCGCCCAGCAGCGGGATGTCTTCATGCGTGCTGTCGGCCATGGTCGCTGTTCCCGGCTGGATGAAAAGTCGGGGCAGTGTCCCATGCCGGCCGTTGCGGACGGGTAGCCTTGGTGTCGCACCCGGCTTGCCCGAAAGATGGGGTTGGTCCCGGGGCGTTCCCGTGGCCATATCTTATGGTGGTTTCGGAAGCTTCGGTCGCCGGGCGTGCGCAACGAACGATCCGGCATCCTGTTAGGCGGTGGTTAGGGGCTTCTTCAGGATGACTGCATCAAAGTGAGCCGGAGGCGGTTGCAAGCCCGCGCTGGGAGGGGACGGACAGCATTATGGTATTCTTTTCCATCATGGCCCATCAGGCCTACGCCTGTGCGGCCTTCTGGACGTACAGCGCCGAGATGACCCTGGCCATGTACAAGTGCGTCAACACCTCCATGGACGTTTATCTCTCGACCCTGGCGGGAACGAACGTTCCCGTCCGCTTCACCGACAAGGAGGGGCGCCTGTCGGGCGAGGGCAGGAGCGCGGACGTGATCCCGTTTCCGTTCCATCGGCTGGGCTCGACCCGCGCCAAGTGACGCCCTGACAAGCAGGGCTCCGGGGCCGGCCGTCAGGCCGCCGTCGCCAGCCGGTCGCGGCCGGCGGGGACGGCAGTCAGCATGGCCTTCTGCAGCTTCTCGAAAGCCCGCATCTCGATCTGCCGGACCCGCTCGCGGGAAACGGCGTATTCGCGGCTGAGTTCCTCGAGCGTCGCCGGCTCTTCCTTCATGCGTCGCTCCACAAGGATGCGGCGCTCGCGATCGTTCAGCTTCTCCATGCCGAGCGCCAGCAGGCGTCGGCGCGATGCCAACTCGTCCGCATCGGCGACGATGCTCTCCTGATCTGGCCGCTGGTCGACCAGCAGGTCCTGCCATTCCATTTCACCGTCGATCGCCGTCACGGCGTTCAGCGAACTGTCCGCGGCGGCCAGACGGCGGTTCATGTCGACCACCTCCACCTCCGGGACCTGCAGCTTCGTCGCGATGGAGGTGATCGTCTCGGCCGAAAGGTCGCCCGATTCCAGTTCCTGCATCTCGCGCTTCAGCCGGCGCAGGTTGAAGAACAGCTTCTTCTGGGCGGCGGTCGTGCCCAGCTTGACCATGGACCAGTTGTGCAGCACGTAGCCCTGCATGGCGGCCCTGATCCACCACATGGCATAGGTGTTGAACCGGAACCCGCGTTCCGGATCGAACTTCTCGACTGCCTGCATCAGGCCGACATTGCCCTCCGCGATCAGGTCGGAGACCGGGAGACCATAGCCCGCGAAGTTGCGGGCCATCTTGATGACCAGACGCAGGTGGCTGCCGACCAGCAGACGCATGGCGCTCCTGTCGCCCGCGTCGCGCCACCGGCGGCCCAGTTCGATTTCCTCCTCGGCCATCAGCATCTTGAAGCGACGGGATTCTTCGATGAACGGGGTCAGGGTGTCGTCGGTATGAATGCTCAAAACGAACCTCCAAGACACGGATTGTTCCCACACGCGAGGCCCCGCATAGCAGACAGGGGCGACCCGTCGCCCTTCCGCCGCTTCAGGACGGCGGCGGCGCGACGAGGGTGCTTATGCCGGGAACGACATCTGATATGGGGACGGCGGTTCCGGCTTCAAGAAGCTGCATTACAAATGCATCTTTAGCCTGCCGCGCGGCTTCAGCACGGCGTGCGTCACCGCCCGGGCGGCCACGACCGGTTGCCGGACGGCGGCACGCTGCCCCGGCGTCTGAACGCGCCGGGCGGCGCCATCTCGAACGGCCGGCTGTGCGGACCCTCGAACAATCGAACTTCGCGGCGCTTGAAGAGAGGAATCAGGGCGGCGCCGGCCACGAACCCTCCGACATGCGCCCAGAAGGCCACGCCGCCGTCGTCGCCCGTGGTCGGGGTCGTGGCGCCGCTGACGAACTGCAGGATGAACCAGAGACCCAGCACGACCGCCGCCGGCACGCTGACGATCCGGATGAAGAAGAGGATGATGAACAGCATGCGAACATTGGCGCGCGGGTGAAGGACGAGATAGGCGCCCAGCACTCCTCCGATCGCGCCGCTGGCCCCTATCATCGGGATCTGCGACTGCGGCGCCGCGAACCCCTGGGCCAGGGCCGCCGCGGTGCCGCACAGCAGGTAGAACACCAGGAACCGGCCCCGCCCCATGCTGTCTTCCACATTGTTTCCGAAGATCCAGAGATAGAGCATGTTGCCCAGCAGGTGCATCCAGCCGCCATGGAGGAACATGGACGTGACGACGCTGGCCGGAGCGGGGACCAGCCGCAGTTCTGGGGGCAACTGGGCGGAGCCGAACAGCACGGCGGGGATCAGGCCGAGCGAATAGACGATGGCCTGGCCGGCCCGCGGCCCCAGCGACACCTGCCACAGGAACATCCCGACGCAGGCGACGATGATCGCATAGGTGACGGCGGGGGTGCGCCGGGTCGGGTTGTCGTCTGAAAGGGGAAGGGTGAACATCGTGTCCTCGACCAGCCAGGGAGTGTGCGGCACGCCCCGCCGCGGGACCGGCACCCGGAACAAACCCCGCCGGTCCGGGGATCGTTCCGCGCGCAACGGTGCACCTGCTCCGGGACCGGTCGCGGACCGACCCCCTTTCGGCGACACTATATCAATGTATCATCAATGTGTCGGCGGCGTATCGGCGGCCGGGGAGCAAAGCTCGATCAGGCGGCGAACACGACCTCGGCCTCGCCGGACCGGCCTATGGACAGCATGGCCTCCGTCAGGGCGTCGATGCCGAAGGGCTTCATCAGGAAATGCCTGGCACCAGCGGCATAAGCATCGGTAGGGCTGGCGTGGGCGCTGCAGACGATGACGGGCACGCCCAGCCGGCCGGCGATCTCCCGGGTCGCCGCCAGACCGTCCGTTCCATCGGCCAGCGCCACGTCGACCAGGGCCACGTCGGGGCTGCTCGCCTCGGCGAGATCGACCGCCTGTCCGGCGGTTTGCGCAGTCGCACAGACGTGGTGACCCAGCTGTTCGATCACCATCGTGAGACCCATGACGACGAGTTCATCGTCCTCTGCAATGAGAAGTCGCAATTTGCCCGCCATCCTTGAATCCCATGTTTTATTTCTGGCCCTGCACAGGCCGGACGTCGCCATCACTTGCCCTGATAATGTCTGATGGACGGTTCATTCTGCTATCGTCATTACGGCATAAATCCGGACCTGTAAGAGGGTCGACCGCCGGGTGCCGACGGTCTGCGGGCATTACTCCCTCTCCTGTCCATTGGCGGCATCCGGCCCGTGCCGCCGGTCGAAGACTTGGGCCCATGCATCCTTGCGGCAGCCCGATCTCCCACGCCGGGCGGCCGCCGCCGCATCCCCCGGCCTAGCCATCCGCCATAAGACTGCCGGGTAAAATATCTGTTACGAATGCTTGACGGTGGGTGGGTACATCCTTATTATCCGCGAACCTTTCCGGGAGGCAGGTAGTAGGCCGTTCGCGGGCTAGACGCTGCCGCCCTTGAGGCTCCGACCTGACATAGCCGCACCCGAGCTTTTTCGGACGGCGTTTGATGATTTACCCGCACGAGGCGGAGTTTACGCTTCGACGGCGGGTTTTTGCATCGTCTGGCATCTGGTTTGCCGACGGCGAGATTGAATGGAAGAAGGGCTCTGATGCCGACGATCAGTCAGTTGATCCGTAAGCCGCGCCAGCCTCTGGCGGCGCGCAACAAGGTGCCGGCACTGGAAGAGTGCCCGCAGAAGCGTGGTGTCTGCACCCGCGTGTACACGACCACTCCGAAGAAGCCGAACTCGGCGCTTCGTAAGGTCGCCCGCGTGCGCCTCACCAACGGCTTCGAAGTTACCAGCTACATCCCGGGTGAAGGCCACAATCTTCAGGAACACTCGGTGGTGATGATCCGCGGTGGCCGCGTGAAGGACCTTCCCGGCGTCCGTTATCACATCATCCGCGGTTCGCTCGATACCCAGGGCGTCAAGGACCGTCGGCAGCGCCGGTCGAAGTACGGCGCGAAGCGTCCGAAGTAAGGAGATTCTGAAGAATGTCTCGTCGTCGTCGCGCGGAGAAGCGCGAGGTTCTGCCGGATGCCAAGTATGGCGACCGCGTCCTCACCAAATTCATGAATTGCCTGATGCTGGACGGCAAGAAGTCGGTCGCGGAAGCGATCGTCTATGGCGCGCTGGAGCGAGTCGAAGGCCGCGCCAAGGCCGACCCGGTCCAGGTCTTCCACGATGCCCTGGGCAACGTGAAGCCGCACCTGGAAGTCCGGTCGCGCCGCGTCGGCGGTGCCACCTATCAGGTTCCGGTCGAAGTCCGTTCGGACCGCGCCCAGGCCCTGGCCATCCGGTGGCTGATCAACAGCGCGCGCGCCCGGTCGGAGAACACCATGACCGAGCGCCTGTCGGGCGAACTGCTCGACGCCGCCAACCAGCGCGGTTCGGCGGTCAAGAAGCGTGAAGACACCCACCGCATGGCGGAGGCCAACAAGGCCTTCTCGCACTACCGTTGGTAATCGCCCCGGCGATTTGACCAGACAGCAGTCCGAGACCTCATCATGTCACGCTCCACGCAGCTCGATCGGTATCGCAACATCGGCATCATGGCTCACATCGATGCCGGTCGGACGACCACCACCGAGCGGATCCTCTACTACACCGGCCGGCCCGGCAAGCCCGCGGAAGCTCCCGTGGCTTCCGGCGCCGATGCCGCGTGGGCGGACGAGGAGCGGGGTATCACGATCACGTCGGCGGCGACCACCTGTTTCTGGAACGGCCACCGCATCAACATCATCGACACGCCCAGCCACGTCGACCTTCCGGTCGAGGTGGAGCGGATGCTGAGGGTGATCGACGGCGCGGTGGCGGTGTTCGACGCCGCGGTCGGGATCGAGCCGCAGTCGGAAGCCGCCTGGCGCCGCGCGGACCAGCACCGCGTTCCGCGGCTGTGCTTCGTCAACAAGATGGACCGGCCGGGCGCGGACTTCTTCCGCACTGTCGGCATGCTGCCCGAACGGGTCGGGGCGACCCCGCTGCTCCTGCAGCTGCCCATCGGCAGCGGCGACGGGTTCAGCGGCGTCGTGGACCTGGTCGGCGAGCGCGCCCTGGTGTGGAAGGATGACGGCCTGGGCGCCTCGTTCCGGGAGACCGGGATCCCGGCCGACCTGCAAGCGCAGGCCGCCGAGTACCGCGCCATGCTGGTCGAGGCCGCGGTCCAGGTCGACGCCGACGCGGCCGAGGCGTTCCTGGCCGGGACCGTCCCGAGCGTGGCGGCGCTGAAGGCGCTGATCCGGCGCGGCACCTGCGCGGCCGAGTTCGTGCCAGTGCTGTGCGGGTCCGCCTTCCGCAACAAGGGCGTGCAGCCGGTCCTGGACGCGATCGTCGATTACCTGCCTTCGCCGGCGGATATCGGCGGCATCCGGGGCATGGAAGGCGAAGGGCGGGACGAGGCGATCCGTCCGGCGGACGACGCCGCACCGTTCTCCGCCCTGGTCTTCAAGGTCATGTCGGACCCGGTCGCCGGCTCGCTGGCCTTCGCCCGGATCTATTCCGGCACCCAGGCGATCGGCGGCACGGTGCTGAACCCGCTCAAGGGCGAGCGGGAGAAGATCGGCCGGATGCTGCAGATGCAGGCAACCGCGCGGGAAGACGTGAAGCAGGCCTACGCCGGCGACATCATCGCCTTCGCCGGCCTGAAGCATACCGCGACGGGCGATACGCTGTGCGACCCGTCGCACCCGATCGTGCTGGAGCGGACCGAGTTTCCCGAGCCCCTGATCGAGGTCACGGTGGAGCCCCGGACCGGGGCTGACGCGGAGAAGATGGCTGCGGCCCTGCGGCGCATGGCCCAGGAGGACCCCTCCTTCGCCATTGCCGCGGCCAGGGAGCCGGGCCGGACCGTCATCAGGGGCGTCGGCGAGCTCCAGCTGGAGATCCTGGCCGACCGCCTGAAGCGCGAGTTCAAGGTCGAGGCCAAGGTGGGCGGCCCGCGGGTGGCCTATCGAGAGACCGTCACGCAGCGGGCGGAGGTGGATCACACCCACCGCAAGCAGGTCGGGGACGCCAGCCAGTTCGCCCGCGTAAGGCTGGCGGTCGAGCCGGCCGCGTCGGCGAGCGGCGTCCGTTTCGAGAGCAGGATCGCCGCGGGCACCCTGCCGAAGGAATTCGTCCAGGCCGTCGAAAAGGGCGTCGAGGCGGCCGGGAACGCGGGCGTCGTCGCCGGCTTCCCGGTGAGCAACGTGTCGGTGAGCCTGCTGGACGGTGCACGCCACGACATCGACAGCTCCGCGCTGGCGTTCGAGCTGGCCGGTGCCGCGGCGTTCCGCGCCGCTCTGGGCAAGGGAAAGCCGGTGCTGCTGGAGCCGGTCATGAGCGTCGATATCGTCACTCCGGCGGACTTCGCCGGCGGCGTCATCGGCGATCTGAGAAGCCGTCGCGGACGGATCGAACAGGTGGACCAGCGCGGGGCCGCGGCGGCAGTGACCGCCCTGGTTCCGCTTGCAAACCTGTTCGGGTACGCCAATATCCTGCGGTCCATCAGCCAGGGCCGCGCGCATCACACGATGCAATTCGACCACTACGAACCGGTGCCGCAGGCCATCGCCGATGAGGTCCGCGCCAGGGTGGCGTAAGGCTCTCGAGTGAACTGCCGGTGACTAAGATAGATTATGGAGACTGAGGACCATGGCGAAGGCGAAATTTGAGCGGACCAAGCCGCACTGCAACATCGGCACGATCGGTCACGTCGACCACGGCAAGACCTCGCTGACGGCGGCGATCACGAAGGTTCTGGCCGAATCGGGCGGTGCGACGTTCACCGCGTACGACCAGATCGACAAGGCGCCGGAGGAGAAGGCCCGCGGCATCACGATCTCGACGGCGCACGTCGAGTACGAGACGGCCAACCGCCACTATGCCCACGTCGACTGCCCGGGCCACGCCGACTACGTGAAGAACATGATCACGGGCGCCGCGCAGATGGACGGCGCGATCCTGGTGGTGTCGGCGGCCGACGGCCCGATGCCGCAGACCCGCGAGCACATCCTGCTGGCCCGCCAGGTCGGCGTCCCGGCGATCGTGGTGTTCCTGAACAAGGTCGACATGGTCGACGACCCCGAGCTGCTGGAGCTGGTCGAGCTGGAAGTGCGCGAGCTGCTGAGCAGCTACGACTTCCCCGGCGACGACATTCCGATCGTCCACGGCTCGGCGCTGATGGCGCTTGAGGACAAGAGCCCGGAGATGGGCAAGGAAGCCGTGCTCAAGCTGATGGCCGCGGTCGACGAGTACATCCCGCAGCCGGAGCGTCCGGTCGACCGTCCGTTCCTGATGCCGATCGAGGACGTGTTCTCGATCTCGGGCCGCGGCACCGTGGTGACCGGCCGCGTCGAGCGCGGCATCGTCAAGGTCGGCGAGGAGATCGAGATCGTCGGCCTGAAGAACACGGTCAAGACCACCGTGACCGGCGTCGAGATGTTCCGCAAGCTGCTCGACCAGGGCCAGGCGGGCGACAACATCGGCGCCCTGCTGCGCGGCACCAAGCGCGAGGACGTCGAGCGCGGCCAGGTGCTGGCCAAGCCCGGCTCGATCACGCCGCACACCGTGTTCAAGGCCGAGGCCTACATCCTGACCAAGGAAGAGGGCGGCCGGCACACGCCGTTCTTCACCAACTACCGTCCGCAGTTCTACTTCCGGACCACCGACGTGACCGGGATGGTGGCGCTGCCGGAAGGCACCGAGATGGTGATGCCCGGTGACAACGTCGCCATGACCGTCACCCTGATCGCCCCGATCGCCATGGACGAAGGCCTGCGCTTCGCCATCCGCGAGGGCGGCCGCACCGTCGGCGCCGGCGTCGTCGCCAGCATCATCAAGTAAATCGGTTCGGGTTCGCTGTGGGGTTGGTCCCCACGGGCGCAACAAGTTAGCCGGCGAAGAGGGGCCGCTCCCCGGAGCGGCCCCTTCAGCGGCAGAGAAACGGGTTTTGAAGACGATGGACAGTCAGAATATCCGGATCCGCCTGCGGGCGTTCGACCATCGCGTGCTCGACCAGTCGACCAGCGAGATCGTCAACACCGCGAAGCGGACCGGCGCACGGGTTCGGGGTCCGATCCCCCTGCCCACGCAGATCGAGAAGTTTACGGTCAACCGCTCGCCGCACATCGACAAGAAGTCGCGCGAGCAGTTCGAGATCCGGACGCACAAGCGCCTGATCGACATCGTCGACCCGACCCCGCAGACCGTGGACGCGCTGATGAAGCTCGACCTCGCCGCCGGCGTCGACGTCGAGATCAAGCTCTAAGTACAAGTACTTCAAGAATAGGGGTAAGGGACCTCTCCCCCTGAGGATGTCCCTGGTTAAGGAGAAGTAAACCATGCGATCCGGTTTGATCGCGCAGAAGCTGGGCATGACCCGCGTCTTCACGGACGACGGCGAACATGTGCCGGTCACTGTGCTGAAGGTCGACAACTGCCAGGTTGTCGCCGTGCGCACCGAGGAAACCGACGGCTACACGGCCGTCCAGCTCGGCGCCGGTACCGCCAAGGTCAAGAACGTCACGAAGCCCCAGCGCGGCCACTTCGCCAAGGCGAAGGTGGAACCCAAGCGCAAGGTGGTGGAGTTCCGCGTCGATGCCGACGCCCTGATCGAGGTCGGCGCCGAGATTTCGGCCGCCCACTTCATCCCGGGCCAACTCGTGGACGTCACCGGGACGACCATCGGCAAGGGTTTCGCCGGCGGCATGAAGCGGTGGAACTTCGGCGGTCTGCGCGCGACCCACGGCGTGTCGGTGTCGCACCGCTCGCATGGTTCGACCGGTAACCGCCAGGACCCCGGCAGGACCTTCAAGAACAAGAAGATGGCCGGTCACCTGGGCGCCGAGCGCGTGACCACCCAGAACCTGAAGATCGTGCAGGTCGACGAAGACCGTGGCCTGATCCTGGTCAAGGGCGCCGTCCCGGGCTCCGAGGGCGGCTGGGTGCTCGTCCGCGATGCCGTCAAGCGCAAGGCTCCGGAAGGCCTGCCGTTCCCGGCCGCGATCCGCGCCCGGACCGATGGCGCCGCCGTTGCTCCTGCACCCGAGGCCCCTGCCGCCGAGACCGGCGCCGAGCCGACGGAGTGAATGAGATGAAGACGACCGTCAAGAATCTGAACAATGAAGAGGTCGGCGAGATCGATCTCGACGAGGCGGTGTTCGGTGTTCCGCTGCGTACCGATCTCCTGTCCCGCATGGTCAATTACCAGCTCGCCAAGCGGCGGACCGGCAACCACAAGACCAAGGGCGTCTCGGAGATCAGCGGCACGACCAAGAAGCCGCATCGCCAGAAGGGCACCGGCCGCGCCCGCCAGGGCTCGCTGCGGTCGCCGCAGTTCCGCGGCGGCGCCGCGATCTTCGGTCCGGTCGTGCGCAGCCATGCCCACGACCTGAACAAGAAGGTCCGCAAGCTGGCCCTGAAGACCGCGCTGTCGACCAAGCTGGCCGAAGGCAAGCTGGTGGTCCTGGAGACTGCCACGGCCGACAGCCACAAGACCAGGGAGATGGTCCAGCGGTTCAAGCAGCTCGGCCTGACCTCGGCGCTGATCATCGACGGCGCCAACCTGGATGAGAACTTCGTGCGCGCGTCGAGAAACGTTCCGTTGATCGACGTGCTGCCGGAGCAGGGTGCCAACGTCTATGACATCCTGCGCCGCGACACGCTGGTTCTGACGCGCAACGCTGTCGAGCAGCTGGAGGCTCGTCTGAAATGAGCAAGATCTCGAAACCTTCGGTGAGCCAGGAGCGG
The DNA here is from genome assembly GCF_008843145.1 of Skermanella pratensis. GTDB lineage: Bacteria > Pseudomonadota > Alphaproteobacteria > Azospirillales > Azospirillaceae > Skermanella > Skermanella pratensis. The sequence goes on from NZ_CP030265.1 coordinate 1,242,861, forward strand.
ATGTACGATCTGATCACCGCCCCCGTCATCACCGAGAAGTCGACGATGGGTTCCGAACACCGTCAGGTCACGTTCAAGGTTCCGATGAACGCGACCAAGCCGGAAATCAAGGCGGCGGTGGAAGGGCTGTTCAAGGTCAAGGTGACGGCGGTCAACACGCTGATCACCAAGGGCAAGACCAAGCGCTTCAAGGGTATCTTGGGCCGTCGTTCGGACTTCAAGAAAGCGATCGTGACCCTGGCCGAAGGCCACACGATCGACGTTACCACTGGCGTCTAAGGCTGAACTGACCGATGGCACTCAAGAACTTCCGGCCTATCACGCCGTCGCTCCGCCAGCTCGTGCTGGTGGACCGTTCGGAGCTGTGGAAGGGCAAGCCGGTCAAGTCCCTCACCGAGGGCCTGACCAAGAGCGGCGGCCGCAACAACACCGGCCGCATAACAGCACGCCGGATCGGCGGCGGCCACAAGCGCCGCTACCGTCTGGTTGACTTCAAGCGGCGCAAGTTCGACGCGCCGGCCGTCGTCGAGCGGCTGGAGTACGATCCGAACCGCACCGCGTTCATCGCGCTGGTCCGCTACCAGGACGGTGAGCTGGCCTACATCCTGGCGCCCCAGCGCCTGAAGGTGGGCGACAGCGTCGTCTCCGGCGAGCGCGTGGACGTGAAGCCGGGCAACGCGATGCCGCTGAAGAACATCCCGGTGGGCACGATCGTCCACAATGTGGAGCTGAAGGCGGGCAAGGGTGGCCAGCTGGCCCGTTCGGCCGGCACCTACGTCCAGCTCGTCGGCCGCGACCAGGGCTATGCCCAGTTGAAGCTGGCGTCGGGCGAGCTCCGCGTCGTCCGAGGCGAGTGCCTCGCCACGATCGGCGCGGTGTCCAACCCCGACCAGTCCAACATCAACCTGGGCAAGGCCGGCCGCAATCGCTGGCTGGGCAAGCGCCCGTCAGTCCGTGGCGTCGCCATGAACCCGATCGACCACCCGCACGGCGGTGGCGAAGGCCGGACCTCCGGCGGCCGTCATCCGGTGACCCCGTGGGGCAAGCCGACCAAGGGCAAGAAGACGCGGAACAACAAGAAGACGGACGGGCAGATCCTGCGCCGCCGTCATTCGAAGTAAAGGAGTTACGTCGTGGCGCGCAGCGTCTGGAAGGGGCCGTTCATCGACGGCTACCTGCTGAAGAAAGCCGATAAGGCGCGGGCAAGCGGGCGTAACGAGATCATCAAGATCTGGTCGCGTCGCTCCACCATCCTGCCCCAGTTCGTCGGTTTGACCTTCGGCGTTCACAATGGTCAGAAGTTCCTCCCCGTCATCGTGACCGAGAACATGATCGGCCACAAATTCGGCGAGTTCTCTCCGACCCGGACCTATTACGGCCACGCGGCCGATAAGAAGTCGAAGAGGAAGTAGCCATGGGCAAGGCAGCGAATGCGCCTCGCATCGCCGAGAACGAGGCGATGGCGTTCGGCAAGATGATCCGTTCCTCGGCCCGCAAGCTCAACCTCGTCGCCGAGTTGATCCGCGGCAAGAGCGCACAGGCGGCCGTGGCCGACCTGACCTTCTCCAAGCGGCGCGTCGCCGACGAGGTCAGGAAGGTCCTGCAGTCTGCGATCGCGAACGCGGAGAACAACCACCAGCTGGACGTGGATCGCCTTTACGTGGCCCAGGCCACCGTCGGCCGCGCGCTGGTGATGAAGCGGTTCCACGCCCGCGCCCGCGGTCGCGGCGCCCGGATCGAGAAGCCGTTCAGCAACCTGACCGTGGTCGTGCGCGAGCGCGACGAAGCGGTGGAGGCCGAGTAACATGGGTCAGAAGATCAATCCCGTCGGGCTTCGGCTCGGCATCAACCGCACTTGGGATAGCCGCTGGTATGCGGATCGGGACTACGCCGACCTGTTGCATAGCGACCTGAAGCTGCGTAGTTTCCTCCAGGGCCGGCTTCAGCAGGCCGGGGTGTCCCGCGTGGTGATCGAGCGGCCTGCGAAAAAGGCCCGCGTGACCATCCATTCGGCGCGCCCGGGGGTTGTTATTGGCAAGAAGGGTGCCGATATCGAGAAGCTTCGCGTCGAGCTGGCGAAGATGACCGGTTCGGACGTCAACTTGAACATCGTCGAGATCCGCAAGCCGGAGATCGACGCCAAGCTGATCGCCGAGAACATCTCCAACCAGCTGGAGCGCCGCGTGGCTTTCCGCCGCGCCATGAAGCGTGCCGTGCAGTCCGCGATGCGCCTGGGAGCCCAGGGCATCCGGATCAACTGCTCCGGCCGCCTTGGCGGTGCGGAAATCGCGCGCATGGAGTGGTATCGCGAAGGTCGCGTGCCGCTGCACACGTTGCGTGCCGATGTGGATTACGGTGTCGCCACCGCGAAGACCACGTACGGTACCTGCGGCGTGAAGGTCTGGGTGTTCAAGGGCGAAATCCTTGCGCACGATCCGATGGCGCAGGACAAGCGCGCCAATGAACAACAGGCCGGTCCCAGCGGACGGCCCGAGCGCGGCGAGCGCGGCGACCACCACCGGGGTGATCGCGGCGAGCGTGGCGATCGCGGCGATCGCTGAACGGCAGGATACTAGTAGAGGGCACATGCCATGCTAAGTCCTAAGCGTACGAAGTACCGCAAGGCACACAAGGGCCGTATCCACGGCACCGCGAAGGGCGGCACGCAGCTCAACTTCGGCGCCTATGGCCTGAAGGCCATCGAGCCGGCGCGCATCACCGCGCGCCAGATCGAGGCGGCTCGCCGCGCGATCACCCGTCACATGAAGCGTCAGGGCCGCGTCTGGATCCGGATTTTCCCGGACGTTCCGGTCTCGACCAAGCCGGCCGAAGTCCGCATGGGCTCGGGCAAGGGCTCGCCCGAGTTCTGGGCTGCCCGCGTCCATCCCGGCCGCATCATGTTCGAACTGGACGGCGTCCCCGGCGACCTGGCCAAGCGGGCTTTCGAGCTTGCCGCCGCCAAGCTGCCGATCAAGACCCGGTTCATCACCCGCCTGGGCGAGGAGTTGGATCAATGACGAAGCCGACCGATCTGCGCGCCAAGACCGCCGACGAGCTGAACGACCAACTCCTGACCCTGAAGAAGGAGCAGTTCAACCTGCGCTTCCGCCGGGCCTCGGGCCAGCTCGAGAACACCGCGCGCGTCGGCCAGGTGCGCCGCGACATCGCGCGCATCAAGACCATTCTGGGCGAGCGCGTGCGCTCGTCCGCGTCGTAGGAGTTTACCCATGCCCCGGCGTGTTTTGCAGGGCACGGTCGTCAGCGACAAGGGCGATAAGACGATTATCGTCCTCGTCGAGCGTCGCGTGATGCATCCCGTGTACAAGAAGTTCATCCGGCAGTCGAAGCGTTACGCTGCCCATGACGAGGCCAACCAGTTCAAGACGGGCGATCAGGTCTTCATCGAGGAATGCCGCCCGATCTCGAAGCGCAAGCGCTGGATGGTCCTTACCGACGCCGCAGCAGCGGCAGCCGCCGGCGCCTCCGCCGGCTGAATGAAGAGGTCTGACATATGATCCAGATGCAAACCAACCTGGAGGTCGCCGACAACAGCGGCGCGCGCCGGGTGCAGTGCATCAAGGTGCTTGGCGGATCCAAGCGCAAGGTGGCCGCCGTGGGCGACGTGATCGTCGTCTCGGTCAAGGAGGCCATCCCGCGCGGACGCGTCAAGAAGGGTGATGTGCACCGTGCGGTCATCGTCCGCACGTCCAAGGAGATCCGGCGCACCGACGGCAGCTCCATCCGCTTCGACCGCAACGCAGCCGTGCTGATCAACAAGCAGGGCGAGCCCATCGGGACCCGTATCTTCGGGCCGGTGACCCGCGAGCTGCGCGGCAAGAAGTTCATGAAGATCATCTCGCTCGCGCCGGAGGTGCTGTGATGTCCGCAGCCAAGATCAGGAAGAAGGACAAGGTCGTCGTCATCGCCGGCAGGGACAAGGGTAAGACCGGCGAGGTGATCGAGGTCCTTCCCAAGGAGAACAGGGTCAAGGTGCGCGGCGTGAACATCGTCAAGAAGCACCAGCGCCAGACCCAGACCTCTGCCGGCGGCATCCTGGAGATCGAGGCGTTCATCCACGTCTCCAACGTCGCCCATGTCGACCCCAAAGACAACAAGCCGACCCGAGTGGGTTTCAAGACCCTCGAGGATGGCCGCAAGGTGCGCGTCGCCAAGCGGTCCGGCGAAGTCATCGATCTGTGAGCGCCACCATGACGACCAGGCTGAAGAAGCAATACGACGACGTCGTACGCCCGAAGTTGAAGGCTGAGTTCAACTACGCCAACGACATGGAAGTGCCGCGGATCGAGAAGATCGTCATCAACATGGGTGTTGGCGAGGCGACCTCCGACGGCAAGAAGGTCAACTCGGCGGTGGCCGAGCTGACCGCGATCGCTGGCCAGCGGCCGGTGGTGACCAAGGCCCGCAAGTCGATCGCGCAGTTCAAGCTGCGTGAAGGCATGTCGATCGGCTGCAAGGTGACCCTGCGTCGCGAGCGCATGTACGAGTTCCTCGACCGTCTGGTGACGGTTGCCCTGCCGCGCGTCCGCGACTTCCGCGGCGTGCCGGGCAACAGCTTCGACGGCCGCGGCAACTACGCCATGGGCTTGAAAGAGCAGATCATCTTCCCGGAGATCGATTACGACAGGATCGACGAGATCCGGGGCATGGACATCATCATCGTGACGACTGCGAAGACCGACAAGGAGGCCAAGGCGCTCCTCAAGGGCTTCGACATGCCGTTCGTCAGCTGAGCGGCAGGAGGTTACAGCCATGGCCAAGACAAGTGCCATCCAGAAGAACAAGCGCCGCGAGCGCATGGTCAAGCAGTTCGCCAACAAGCGCGCAGCGCTGAAGGCGATCGCCAAGGACACCTCGGTGACGCCCGAGGAGCAATTCGCCGCCCGTCTCAAGCTTGCCGAGATGCCGCGCAACTCGAGCCGGACCCGCGTTCGCAATCGCTGCGAGATGACTGGTCGTCCGCGCGCGTTCTATCGCAAGTTCAAGCTTTCGCGCATCACGCTCCGCGACCTGGCCTCCAACGGCCAGATCCCGGGCATGACGAAGTCGAGCTGGTAAGGGGGGATCGGAAAGATGTCTTTGAGCGATCCTTTGGGCGATATGCTGACCCGTATCCGCAACGGTCAGCGGGCTCACATGACCAGCGTCGACAGCCCGGCATCCAAGCTGCGGGCGAGCGTGCTGGAAGTTCTGAAGCGCGAAGGTTACATACGCGGCTATTTCCAGGAGGAACTGCGCCCCGGTATCGCGCAGCTCCGGATCGAGCTGAAGTATCACGAGGGCGAACCGGTCATAAAGACCATCAACCGCGTGTCCAAGCCCGGCCGTCGCGTCTACTCGAAGATCAAGGACCTGCCGCGCGTCTATAACGGTCTCGGGATCTCGATCCTGTCGACCCCGCGTGGCGTGATGTCCGACAACGAAGCCCGCGCCGCCAATGTCGGCGGTGAAGTGCTTTGCCGCGTGTTCTAAGAGGCAGCCATGTCACGAATTGGTAAACACCCCGTGCCGGTCCCGGCTGGCGTTGACGTCGCCGTCAACGGCCAGACCCTGACGGCCAAGGGCAAGCTGGGCCAGCTCAGCATGACCCTGATCGATGACATCGCGGCCTCGCTGGACGATGGCAAGGTCGTCGTCAAGCCGCGTCATGCGGACAGCAAGCGCGGCAAGATGATGTGGGCGACCTCGCGGACCCTCGTGGCCAACATGGTCAAGGGCGTCAGCGAGGGCTTCACGGTCAACCTCGAAATCAACGGCGTCGGCTATCGCGCCGCCGTGCAGGGCAGCGACCTGGTTCTCCAGCTCGGCTACTCGCACGACGTCACGTATCCGATCCCCGCCGGGATCACGATCAAGACCGAGCGTCCGACCGCGATCTCCGTTTCCGGGGCCGACCGCCAGAAGGTCGGCCAAGTCGCCGCAGAAATCCGTCAGTTCCGTAAGCCGGAGCCTTACAAGGGCAAGGGCATCAAGTACGCGACGGAGACTCTGCTGCGCAAGGAAGGCAAGAAGAAGTAGGGGTACGGCCGATGAAAACGTCAAGGGAACTGAACGTACGCCGCAGGATGCGGGTGCGTACGCAGATCAGGAAGAAGGCGGGCGGCCGGCCCAGGCTGTCGGTTTTCCGGTCCAGCAAGCACATCTACGTCCAGGTGATCGACGACAGCGAGGGCAAGACCCTGGCGTCCGCGTCGACCATCGACAAGGATCTGCGCGAGTCGCTGAAGACCGGCGCCGACATCGAAGCCGCCAAGCTGGTCGGCAAGCTGATCGCCGAGCGGGCGACGGCTGCCGGCGTCACGCAGGTGGTCTTCGACCGCGGCGGCTATCTCTTCCACGGGCGCGTCAAGGCGCTTGCCGACGCCGCGCGTGAAGCCGGCCTGTCGTTCTAAGGGGACCCGAATATGGCACGCAATGAAAGAGGCGGCGAGCGCGACCAGCGCGGCGGCGACAACCGGGACCGTCAGAACCGGGGCGGCGATCGCGAAGAGAGCGATCTGGTTGAAAAGCTGGTCGGCATCAACCGTGTCGCCAAGGTGGTGAAGGGTGGCCGTCGGTTCGGCTTCGCGGCCCTGGTGGTCGTGGGCGACGCCAAGGGCCGCGTCGGCGTCGGGTCGGGCAAGGCCCGCGAGGTGCCGGAAGCGATCCGCAAGGCGACCGACCAGGCCAAGCGCACCATGATCCGCGTTCCGCTCCGCGAGGGCCGGACCCTGCACCACGACGTGCATGGTCACTTCGGCGCCGGCCGCGTCGTCCTCCGGGCGGCTCCGACCGGTACCGGCATCATCGCCGGCGGTCCGATGCGCGCGATCTTCGAGGCGCTGGGCGTGCAGGACGTGGTGACGAAGTCGATCGGCACCTCGAACCCGCACAACATGATCAAGGCGACCTTCGACGCCCTGGCGCAGGTGGTCAGCCCCCGGGCCGTGGCCGCGCGCCGCGGCCGCCGGGTCAGCGACATCCTGGGCCGTCGCGACGCGACCGGCACCGAGATCAAGGAGGCCTGATCATGGCTGACGACACCAAGAGCACCGTCATCGTGACGCAGATCGGCAGCCCGATCGGTCGCAAGAAGGATCAGCGCGAGACCCTCGTCGGTCTCGGGCTGAACAAGCTGCACCGCACGCGGGAGCTGGAGGACACCCCTTCCGTCCGCGGCATGATCGCCAAGGTTCAGCATCTGGTTCGCGTCGAGAGCCAGGGCTGAGAACGGGCGAGGGGATAACAAGATCATGAAACTCAACGAGATCCGGGACAATGCCGGCGCCCGCAAGAACCGCATCCGCGTCGGACGCGGTATCGGTTCGGGCAAGGGCAAGACCGGCGGCCGCGGCGTGAAGGGTCAGACCTCGCGTACCGGCGTCGCGATTAAGGGCTTCGAAGGCGGTCAGATGCCCCTGCATCGCCGCCTGCCGAAGCGCGGCTTCACCAACATCTTCGCCAAGGACTATGCCGTGGCGAACCTGGGCAAGATCCAGCAGGCCATCGAGTCCGGCAAGCTGGACGCCTCGCAGCTGATCACCGGGGAGATCCTGGTGGCTGCCGGCGTCGCCCAGAACAGCCGCGACGGCGTTCGCCTTCTGGCCAAGGGCGAGCTGACGGCCAAGGCGAGCTTCAAGGTGGCGGGCGCCTCGGCGTCGGCCATCGCCGCGGTCGAGGCCCTGGGCGGCACCGTGGAAGTCACGGTGGCTAAGAAGACCCAAGAGGCTTCCGCGGCCGAGTGATCGACCGCGAACGTCAGGCCGGCGCTTCTTCGGGGGCGCCGGCCATGCCCGTTACGACATACTTCGCACGTGAGCGTCGAGGAATAGAATATGGCATCAGCGGCCGAACAGCTCGCCGCCAATATCAACTTTGGCGCCTTTGCGAAGGCTACCGAGCTGAAGAAGCGGATCTGGTTCACCCTCGGGGCCCTGATCATCTATCGGCTCGGCACCTATATCCCGCTGCCGGGCATCGATCCGAACATCCTGGCCGACATCTTCCGTCAGAACTCCGGCGGCATCCTGGACATGTTCAACATGTTCTCGGGCGGCGCCCTGTCGCGGATGACCATCTTCGCCCTCAACATTATGCCGTACATCTCGGCATCGATCATCATCCAGCTCATGACGGCGGTGTCTCCGACGCTCGAGCAGTTGAAAAAGGAGGGCGAGAGCGGCCGCAAGAAACTGAACCAGTACACCCGCTACCTTACCGTCCTGCTGGCGACCGTGCAGGCGTACGGCATGGCCGTGGGCCTGCAGGGCATGACGGGATCAGGCGGTCCCGCGGTGGACAATCCCGGCGTCTTCTTCCTGGCGACGACCGTCATTACGCTGGTCGGCGGCACCATCTTCCTGATGTGGCTGGGCGAGCAGATCACGGCCCGGGGCGTCGGCAACGGCATCTCGCTGATCATCTTCGCCGGCATCGTCGCGGAACTGCCGCGGGCGCTGGCCGGTACGCTGGAACTGGGCCGTACCGGCGCGCTGTCGACCTTCTTCATCATCTTCCTGCTGCTGATGGCGGTGGGAGTGATCTTCTTCATCGTGTTCATGGAGCGGGCCCAGCGCCGGATCATCGTCCAATATCCGAAGCGCCAGGTCGGCAACCGGATGTTCGGCGGCGAGAGCTCGCATCTCCCGCTGAAGCTCAACACGTCGGGCGTCATCCCGCCGATCTTCGCCAGCTCGCTGCTGCTGCTGCCGCTGACCGTGGCCGGGTTCTCCGGCGGGCAGGGGCCGGAGTGGCTGACCGCGATCACGACCTACCTGGGCCACGGCCAGCCGCTGTACATCATCCTGTACGTGGCGCTGATCGTGTTCTTCTGCTTCTTCTATACGGCCATCGTCTTCAATCCCTCGGAGACTGCCGACAACCTGAAGAAGTATGGCGGCTTCATTCCCGGCATCCGCCCGGGCAAGAACACGGCCGACTATCTGGATTATGTCCTCACCCGACTGACCGTCGTGGGTGCGGCATATTTGTCCGTGGTCTGCCTATTGCCCGAAATCCTGATTTCGCAGTATGCCGTCCCGTTCTATTTTGGCGGCACCAGCCTGTTGATCGTGGTCACCGTCACGATGGATACCGTCGCGCAGATACATTCGCATCTGCTGGCCCATCAATACGAAGGCCTGATCAAGAAGGCTAAGCTGCGGGGGAGGAGAGGATGAATTTGATACTGCTGGGACCGCCGGGGGCGGGCAAGGGGACCCAGGCGAAGCGCCTCGAGGATCGGCACGGACTCGTTCAGCTTTCGACCGGGGACATGCTGCGGTCGGTCGTCGCCAGCGGTGCGCCGCTGGGCCAGCAGGCCAAGGAGATCATGGCCGCCGGCAAGCTGATGCCGGACGAGCTGATGATCAAGATGATCGCGGATCGCATCTCCCAGCCGGACTGCGCGGCCGGCTTCATCCTCGACGGCTTCCCGCGGACGGTTCCCCAGGCCGAGGCCCTGGACCGTATGCTGGAAGACAAGGGGCTTAAGCTCGACCAGGTGATCGAGATGAAGGTGGACGATGCCGCCCTGGTGGACCGGATCACCGGCCGTTACACCTGCTCCAAATGCGGCCGCGGCTATCATGACACGTTCCAGAAGCCGGCCGTCGAAGGCGTCTGCGATGCCTGCGGCTCGACCGAGTTCACCCGGCGGGCCGACGACAACGCGGAGACCGTTACCACCCGGCTGGCCGCCTATCACAAGCAGACCGCGCCGATCCTGCCCTATTATCAGGCCCGCGGCGTCCTGGAAGCGGTGGACGGCATGGCCGACATCGACGAAGTGACCGTACAGATCGAGGCGCTGCTGCAGGACAAGGCAGCCTGAGGACTTCGGCATCTTCGCGATCATGGCTCCTCGATTACGGTCGTGGGGCAGACACCGGTTGACTCAAGGAGCGCGGTGAGTATACTCCGCGCTCCTTGGTTCCTGAGGGAACCGAGACCTGAATACTCGTCCTGATTCGGCACGGCTGGTCAGGACCGCGACCGAGACGGACGGCCCCTTACGGGCCACAGATCAAATGTTAAGGAGACGAGCGTGGCGCGTATTGCTGGCGTCAATATCCCGGCGCAGAAGCGCGTGGAGATCGGCCTGACCTATATCCATGGTATCGGACCTTCCAAAGCCAAGGAAATCTGCGGCAAGGTCGCCATCCCCGCTGAACGCCGTGTCAACGAACTGACCGACGACGAGATCCTGAAGATCCGCGAAGTGATCGACAGCGACTACCGTGTCGAGGGCGACCTGCGCCGTCAGGTGGCGATGAACATCAAGCGCCTGATGGACCTGGGCAGCTACCGGGGTCTGCGGCACCGCAAGGGCCTGCCGGTCCGCGGCCAGCGCACGCACACCAATGCGCGCACCCGCAAGGGTCCGGCCAAGCCGATCGCTGGCAAGAAGAAGTAAGAGATAGGACGGACAGGACCCATGGCCAAGCCTTCTGCCGCTTCCGCGCGCCTTCGTCGTCGCGAGCGCAAGAACATCACTTCGGGCGTCGCTCACGTCAACGCCTCGTTCAACAACACCATGATCACGATCACCGACGCGCAGGGCAACACCATCGCCTGGTCGTCGTCGGGTTCCCAGGGCTTCAAGGGATCGCGCAAGTCGACTCCTTACGCGGCTCAGATCGCCGCCGAGGATGCCGGCCGCAAGGCCCAGGAGCATGGCATGAAGACCCTCGAGGTCGAGGTCAAGGGTCCTGGTTCGGGACGCGAGTCGGCCCTGCGCGCCCTGCAGTCGGTGGGCTTTGCGATCACCTCGATCCGCGACGTCACTCCGATCCCGCACAACGGCGTCCGCCCGCCGAAGAAGCGCCGCGTCTGATTTATCGGACGGCTCTCTGCCGGAGCAACCTTCGTCGAAGGGTTCCGGGGAGGCGTTCATTACCGCGCCTCCAGTTGCCCGCCGTTCCGGGAAAGCCGGCCATAGAGCCATCATGGCCGGTCAAGCATGGGGACGGCGGCCGAGATTGCCGAAACCCTTCCTGTTCAGGGAGGGTATCGGCATTTCTGCGTTGGCACACTGGAAATGGCGCGTCAACCCGATGGCATGAGGTCAAGACGTGATCCAGAAGAATTGGCAGGAGCTGATCAAGCCGAACAAGCTCGACATCCAGCCGGGCGACGATCCCCAGAGGGTCGCGACCGTGGTTGCCGAACCGCTCGAGCGGGGCTTCGGCCTGACGCTCGGCAACGCGCTTCGTCGCGTCCTGCTGTCCTCCCTCCAGGGTGCCGCCGTCACCTCGATCCAGATCGAGGGCGTGCTGCATGAATTCTCGTCGATCCCCGGCGTGCGCGAAGATGTCACGGACATCGTCCTGAACATCAAGACCATGGGCCTGCGCCTGCACGGCGACGGACCCAAGCGGATGCGCCTGCGCGCCGACGGTCCCGGCGAAGTCACCGCCGGCATGATCGAGACCGGCTCCGACATCGAGGTGATGGATCCCGACCTGGTGATCTGCACCCTGGACAACGGCGCCCGCCTGGTGATGGAACTGACGGTCGAGAGCGGCAAGGGCTACGTCCCGGCCAGCCAGAACCGTCCGGAAGACGCACCGATCGGTCTGATCCCGGTGGACGCGCTGTTCGCGCCGATCCGCAAGGTGTCGTACAAGGTCGACAACACCCGTGTCGGCCAGGTGACCGACTACGACCGCCTGTCCATGCAGGTCGAGACCAACGGCGCCGTGTCGCCGGAGGACGCGGTGGCGCTGGCCGCCCGCATCCTCCAGGACCAGCTCCAGCTCTTCATCAATTTCGAGGAGCCGACCCACGCGGTCGCCGAGGAGCGCGGCGAGGAACCGCCGTTCAACAAGAACCTGCTGCGCAAGGTGGACGAACTGGAACTGTCGGTCCGTTCCGCCAACTGCCTGAAGAACGACAACATCGTCTATATCGGCGACCTGGTGCAGAAGACCGAGGCGGAAATGCTCCGCACCCCGAACTTCGGCCGCAAGTCGCTGAACGAGATCAAGGAAGTCCTGTCCCAGATGGGTCTCCACCTGGGCATGGAAATCCCGAACTGGCCGCCCGAGAACATCGAAGAGCTGGCCAAGCGTCTCGAAGAGCCGTACTAGGCACGACACAGCACCATTTTTCCGTCCGCCGTACCGGTACCCGCCCTCCAGCGGGCCGGGCGGCGGACTTCACCATCGGTCCCGTGAGCGGGGCCAAGCCAGAGGAAGGAGCACGCAACCATGCGTCACGGTATGAGCGGCCGGAAGTTCAATCGCACGTCCAGCCACCGCAAGGCGATGTTCAGCAACATGGCCGCCGCGCTGATCAAGCACGAGCAGATCAAGACCACCCTTCCGAAGGCGAAGGACCTGCGTCCGATCGTCGAGAAGCTGATCACGCTCGGCAAGAAGGGCGGCCTGCACAACCGCCGCCTGGCCTATGCCCAGCTTCGCGACGACACCGTGGTCGCCAAGCTGTTCGGCCCGATCGCCGAGCGCTACACCGACCGGCCCGGCGGCTACACCCGCGTGCTGAAGGCCGGCTTCCGGTACGGCGACGCCGCTCCGCTGGCGTTCATCGAACTGGTCGATCGCGACGTCGCGGCCAAAGGCCAGGACAGCGGCCCGGTCATGGTCGACGACGAGGACGAAGCCCAGGGTTGATACGACCTTCCCAGCGTCACAGAAACGAAAGGCAGCCCTCGGGCTGCCTTTTGCGTTCAGGAGTCAGTTTCTTCCTTCAGGGAGCGGGTCATGGTGGTGAAGTCGAGTGGTCTTGTGCGGGCGGCGTTGGTGCTCGGATGCCTGGTTCTGACCTCCTGCGCCGCCCCGGAGCGTGGAGCCCGCGGCGGTACCGCCGCTCCGTCCGAAAGTGGCGGAACGCCCGCACGCCCCCCGGCGGACGACCTGCGGCCCAATTCGACCCGGGACGACCGGTACTCCTGCCGCCGCGCCTGCGACCGGGACTATTCGGTCTGCATGGATGCCGGGGCCACCCGGCGCGGCGGTGTCCTGGGCAATTCCGGCTATGCGAGCGCGACCTGCGAGCGTCAGCTGAACATGTGCATGGTCCGCTGCAACTCGATCCAGTGACGCTCGGCTTTCCGGTCTCCGGCGCCTCTTCTTCTCCCCGACGCGAATACCCAGATTCCGGTGCATGATGCCGCAGCTTCCGTCCCTCCGCCTCGTCCTGCTGCTGGTCGCCGGCCTGGGGTTCGTCGATCCCGCCTTCGCCCAGCAGCGTGCCGTTCCAGACACGCGCCAGCAGATCACGCTGTCGTTCGCGCCGCTGGTCAAGCAGACCGCGCCCGCCGTCGTCAATATCTATACCCGGCGCGTGGTCCAGCAGCGCATGTCGCCGCTGTTCGACGATCCGTTCTTCCAGCGTTTCTTCGGTCAGTCCGCACCGTTCGGGATGCCGCGCGAGCGGGTCGAGCGGTCGCTCGGGTCGGGCGTCATCGTGGGCGGCGACGGGCTGGTGGTGACCAACGACCACGTGGTCAAGGACAGCGACCAGATCACGGTGGTGCTGGCCGATCGGCGGGAGTTCGAGGCGCGGATCGTCTCGACCGATCCCAAGACCGACCTCGCCGTCCTGCGCATCACGCCGCCGCGCGGCGAGCGTCTGCCTTTCCTGGCGCTGCACGACAGCGACGATCTCGAGGTGGGCGACCTGGTGCTCGCCATCGGGAACCCCTTCGGGGTCGGCCAGACCGTGACCAGCGGCATCGTGTCCGCGCTGGCACGCACCGCGGTGGGCGTCAGCGACTTCAATTTCTTCATCCAGACCGACGCGGCGATCAATCCCGGCAACTCGGGCGGCGCCCTGGTGTCCATGGACGGAAGGCTGGTCGGCATCAATTCGGCCATATATTCGCGAAGCGGTGGCTCGCTCGGCATCGGCTTCGCCATCCCGTCCAACATGGTGCGCACCGTCGTCGAGGCCGTCGCGGACGGCGGCAAGCTGGTGCGCCCCTGGCTGGGCGTGGACGGCCAGCCGGTGACCGCCGACATCGCCAACTCGCTCGGCCTCGACCGTCCCGCCGGCGTGCTGGTGAACGCGGTCGATCCGAAGAGCGCCGCGGCCAAGGCCGGCCTTCGAGTCGGCGACGTGATCACGGCGATCAACGGGCGGGCCGTCGACGATCCCGAGGCGCTGAAGTTCCGCGTCGCCACCATGCCGGTGGGCGGGCAGGCGGCGCTGACGGTAACGCGCGGCGGCTCCGTCCGGCAGGTCGCCTTCAACGTGACGGCGCCGCCGGAGGATCCCCCGCGCGACACGACGCCGCTCAACGGACGGCAGCCGCTGGCCGGGGCCACGGTCGCCAACCTGTCGCCGGCGCTGGCCGAGGAGATCGGCTTTTCCGGCCCTGCCGAAGGCGTCGTCATCCTCGAGGTGGCTCGCAACAGCCCGGCCGCCCGGGTGGGCGTCCAGCCGGGCGACGTGGTGCTCCGGATCGACGATCGCGAGGTCTCCGGCGTGGCGCAGCTCGGCAAGCTGGTGTCCAGGCCCCAGCAGAGCTGGCGGGTCACCGTGCGCCGTGGCGACCAGGTGCTGACCTCCGTGGTGGCGGGATGACGCTGTTCTCGGCATCGGCGCCGCGCCCCCTGGCGGATCGCCTGCGTCCCAGGACCCTGGGGGAGGTCGTCGGGCAGGACCACCTGCTCAAGCCCGCCGGGCCGATCGGGCGCATGGTGACGAGCCATCGCCTTGCTTCCATGATCCTGTGGGGGCCGCCCGGCTGCGGCAAGACGACGATCGCGCGATTGCTGGCCGACCAGACCGAATTCCATTTCGAGCCGCTGTCCGCCGTCTTCTCCGGCGTCGCGGACCTCCGCAAGGTGTTCGAGGCGGCGAAGCAGCGGCGGGTCGCCGGTCGCGGGACCCTGCTGTTCATCGATGAGATCCACCGGTTCAACCGGAGCCAGCAGGACGGCTTCCTGCCCTATGTGGAGGACGGCACCGTCACGCTGGTCGGCGCCACGACCGAGAACCCGTCGTTCGAGCTGAACGCCGCGCTGCTGTCGCGCGCCCAGGTCTTCGTGCTCAACAGGCTCGACGACGCCGCGCTGGAACTGCTCCTGACCCGCGCCGAGGCCGAATCCGGCAAGACGCTGCCGCTCGACGCGGACGCGCGGCAGTCGATCAAGGCGATGGCCGACGGCGACGGCCGCTTCCTGCTCAACCTGTGCGAGGAGCTGTTCGCCCTGGCCCCCGACCGGCCGCTGGACACGACCGCGCTCGCCGGCACCATCCAGCGGCGCGCACCCCTCTATGACAAGTCCCAGGAGGGCCACTACAACCTGATCAGCGCGCTGCACAAGTCGGTGCGCGGGTCCGACACCGACGCGGCGCTCTACTGGCTGGCGCGGATGCTGGCCGGCGGGGAGGACCCTCGGTTCATCGCGCGGCGGCTGGTGCGGATGGCGGTCGAGGATATCGGTCTGGCCGATCCCCAGGCGCTTCCGCAGGCTCTGGCCGCTTGGGAGACCTATGAGCGTCTGGGCAGCCCCGAGGGCGAGCTGGCACTGACCCAGTGCGTGATCTACATGGCGACCGCTCCCAAATCCAACGCCGCCTATACCGCCTCCAAGGCGGCGATACGGTCGGCGCGGGAGACCGGCTCGCTGATGCCGCCCATGCATATCCTGAACGCGCCGACCAGGCTGATGAAGGGTCTCGGCTACGGCAAGGGCTACGAGTACGACCACGACACGCCGGAAGGTTTCAGCGGCCAGAACTATTTCCCCGAGGGCATGCCCCGGCAGCAGTTCTATCGTCCACCCGAGCGGGGCTTCGAGCGCGAGATCCGCAAGCGCCTGGATTACTGGAGCAAGCTGCGGGCCCAGAGGGCCGCCGATCCGGACCCGGAATGACCGGCTCCTTCGACGGCTTCGTCGGCATCGACTGGTCCGGCGCCGCGGGCAAGCGGTACCAGGGCATCGCTGTGGCCGAGTGCGCCGCCGGCACCACCGCTCCGGCCCTGGTCGATCCTCCCGGCGGCGGGCGCGCCTGGACGCGCACCCATGTGCTGGACTGGCTCGACGGCAGGATCGGGCGGGGCGGCCGGCTGCTGATCGGGATCGACTGCGCCTTCTCCCTGCCGTTCGACACGGCGGCGGCGTATTTCCCGGACGGTGCCGGCGACGTGTTCGCCCTGTGGGACCTGGTCGAGCGGGTCTGCCACGCCGATGCCGACCTGTTCGGCGGGGCGTTCCCCCGCGACCCGGCCTATGCCGCCGGTTACTGGACAGCGGGACCGCGGGCCGAGGGGTTCGTTCCGGGGCGGCGGGCGACGGAGGATGCCTGCCGGGCCGACGGCTACGGCTCGCCGGAAAGCCCGTACAAGCTGATCGGCGCCAAGCAGGTGGGCAAGGGAGCGCTGGCCGGCATGCGCCTGCTGCGCGCCCTTCGCGCCAAGCGGGGCGACGTGGCGGTGTGGCCGTTCCAGGAACCCGGGGACGGCGGCACGCTGGTGGAGATCTATCCGCGGCTGTTCCTGATGCGCACCGGCTGGGGCCTGCGCAAGGTGCGAAGCTGGGCCGACCTCAACCGCTGCCTGGCCCTGCTGGACAGCGATCCGGTGGAGGAAGGTCCGG
Organism: Skermanella pratensis; assembly: GCF_008843145.1. Classification (GTDB taxonomy): domain Bacteria; phylum Pseudomonadota; class Alphaproteobacteria; order Azospirillales; family Azospirillaceae; genus Skermanella; species Skermanella pratensis. The sequence continues at coordinate 1,259,426 of NZ_CP030265.1, forward strand.
TGCAGGGGGACCGGCGGGAGCCTAGCGACCACGAGACCGACGCCCTGGTCTCCGCCGCGGGCCTCCGCGCGCTGTCCGGCCTGCCCGGAGTCTGGAACCCTGCCGCGCTGACCGGGCGCGCCCGCCGCCAGGAAGGCTGGATCTTCGGAGTCGGCATGCGGCGCTGACCAGGCCGCCATGCCTTGCCGCAGGCGTCCCGCCCGGCTAGGCTGCGCGCTTCATCGAGGAAAACCGACCGCATGACGTTCTCTCCAACCCTTCTGCTCGCGGTCGCCGCCGGCGGCGCCGCCGGGTCGGCCGCCCGATTCGTGGTGATGTCCGCGATCGGCCATTGGCTGGGCACCGCGTTCCCGTACGGCACCCTGGTGGTCAACGTGGCCGGCTCGTTCGTCATGGGCGTGCTGGTGGAGCTTTCGGCGCTGGCCTGGAACCCGTCGCCGGAACTGAAGGCGCTGCTCACCGTCGGGGTGCTCGGCGGATTCACCACATTCTCCACCTTCTCGCTCGATGCCGCCATCCTGATGCAGCGGGGCGAATTGGCGGCGTCGGCCGCCTATATGGTGGTCTCGGTACTGTTTTCGGTCGGCGGATTGTTCGCCGGCCTGTTCTTGATCAGGGGCATGGTCGGTTGAGCGAGGTCGAAACACGCATAATCGCCGGCGAGGAGTCGGAGATCCGGCTGGACCGCTGGTTCAAGCGGCATTTCCCGCAGGTCAACCATGGCCACCTGGAGAAGCTGCTGCGGACCGGACAGGTCCGGGTGGACGGCAAGCGGGCCAAGGCCAACGTCCGGCTGGAGGCGGGCCAGACCGTCCGTATCCCGCCGCTCGGCGATCTCCCGGCCGAGCCGCCGCCGGGGACGGCCAAGCTCAAGGTCAGCCGCAAGGACGCGGCGGAAATCCAGGGGCGGGTGCTCTACCGCGACGCCGACGTGCTGGTGATCGACAAGCCGCCCGGCCTGGCGGTCCAGGGCGGGACGGCGACACCCCGGCATCTCGATGCCATGCTGGACGCCCTGCGGTTCGACGCGGACGAGCGGCCCAAGCTGGTCCACCGGCTGGACAAGGACACGTCGGGCGTGCTGGTCCTGGCCCGCAACGTCTTCGCCGCGACCAGGCTGGCGGCGGCGTTCCGCGGCAAGGACGCCCGCAAGTACTATTGGGCGGTGACGGTCGGCGTCCCCCGGCCGTTCCAGGGCAAGGTGGACGCTCCCCTGGCCAAGGAGCCGACCGGCCGGGGCGAGCGGGTCGCGATCGACGACGAGGAGGGCAGGCGCGCCGTCAGCCTCTACCAGGTGATCGAGCATGCCAACAAGAAGGTCGCCTGGGTGGCGCTGTGGCCGCTGACCGGCCGCACCCACCAGTTGCGCGTCCACATGGAGGCGATCGGCACGCCGATCCTGGGCGACGGCAAATACGGCGGCCCCGACGCCTTCCTGGCCGGCGCCGGCGTTTCCGGCAAGCTGCACCTGCACGCCCGCCGCCTGATCCTGCCCCATCCGCGCGGCGGCCGGATCGACGTGACGGCGCCGCTGCCCGAGCATATGGTCAGGACCTGGGATTACTTCAGCTTCGACAAGGAGAACGACGGGGATCCCTTCGCCGCGCTCGATTGACGCCGGGCGGGCTTAGCGCCGCCGCGTTTTCGTGCTATTGGGTCGGAAAAATACAGGGTCCCGACAATACAAGGAAAAACCCGTCGATCATGCCCTTCAGCGACAAACCCCGGTCTGCCTCCAGGCCGCTGCGCCTCGCCCTGTTCGACTGCGACGGGACCCTGGTGGACAGTCAGTTCGCGATCGTCGCCGCCATGAACGCGGCGTTCGTGGCGCTGGGGCTGCCGCTGCCGGACGCCGCCGCCGTGCGCCGCGTCGTCGGCCTGCCGCTGGTCCAAGCGATATCCATCCTGCTGCCGGACGGCCAGCCGAGGCTTCACGTGGCCCTGGCCGACCGCTACAAGCTGGCCTTCGCCGATGCGCGAAACCGGGGCGCCCACGAGGAACCGCTGTTCCCGGGCATCCGCGACGCGCTCGACGCGCTGGAGAATGCCGGCCTGCTGCTGGGCGTCGCGACCGGCAAGTCGCGCCGGGGGCTGGTCGCCACGCTGGACCAGCACGGGCTGCTGGATCGTTTCACGACTCTCCAGACGTCCGACACCGGTCCCGGCAAGCCCCATCCGGACATGGTGTTCCGCGCGCTGGCGGAAACCGGGGTGGAAGCCGCCGACACCGTTGTCATCGGCGACACCACCTACGACATGTTGATGGCCGGCAGCGCCCGCGCCGGCGCGGTCGGTGTCGCCTGGGGCTATCACGAGGTGGCGGAACTGACGGGAGCAGGGGCGCAGCGGGTCTGCCAAACGGCCGACCAGGTGCCCGCCGCCGTCCTGTCGCTGCTCGACCGCTAGAACGCCGATCAGGCGCAATGGATGAAGTGAGAGATGAAGAGGTTCTACAAGGAAGTCACGGTGGCGCAGACCGACGCCGGACATGAGGTCCGGCTCGATGGCCGGCCGCTTCGCACCCCGGCCAAGGCGCCCCTGGCGCTGCCCAAGCCCGACTTGATGCGCGCCATCGCCGACGAGTGGGACGCCCAGCGGGAAAACATCAAGCCGGCCGAGATGCCGGTGACGCAGCTCGCCAGCACTGCGATCGACCGCATCCCCGCCCAGCGGGCCGAGATCGTCCGGGCGGTCGCCGCCTATGCGGAAACCGACCTGCTGTGCTACAGGGCCGACCATCCGGCCGAACTGGCGGAGCGGCAGGAACGCATCTGGCAGCCGCTGCTCGACTGGGCCGCCGTCCGCTACAGCGCCCAGCTGGAAGTCCATACCGGCATCATGCCCAAGCCCCAGCCGGCCGAGGCCTGCACGCTGCTGGCCCGCGCGGTGGAGGACCTGGACGACATGGCCCTGGCCGGCCTTCAGAACGCGACCTCGGCGCTGGGCTCCCTGGTGCTGGCGCTGGCCCTGATGGAGGGCAGGATCTCCGCCGAGGAAGCCTATGCCGCAGCCCAGCTGGACGAAACCTTCCAGATCGAGCAGTGGGGCGAGGATGCGGAGGCCATGGCCCGCCGCGCGGCCCTGAGGGCGGATATCCTGGCGACGCGCCGGTTTCTGGATCTGGTTAAGGTTTGAATGGTATCAATGGGAACCGGTTACCTTCGGATCACACCACGGCTGCCATGACCCTCGACCAGATTGAAGCCAAGATGCGCAAGCGTCTGACGCAGTTCCGCGCCTTCAACGGCGCGGCCCGATTCGACTTCGGCAAGGACGGCCTGCTGCGGCTGGACGCGACCACGACCCCGGCGACCCTGCACCGGGAAGACGGCGATGCGGTCTGCACCATACGCATGACGCTGGAGAATTTCGACAGGATGCTGGACGGCGACCTGAACCCGACGCTGGCCTTCGCGACCGGCAAGCTGAAGGTCCAGGGCTCCATGGGCTCGGCGCTCAAGCTGGCGTCGCTGCTGGAGGAGTGACCTAAAGTTCCGCTCCTTTGATCTGATGCATGCAAAAGATTTAGAGAGCGACATGCAAGCTCTTGTGTAGACTGCATTTTTGCCGTTCGCGGTGCATCTCTTGTATGCATCAGTGTACTAGTGGCTCGGCACAGTGGTTTTGATGACGTTCGGCGGAGCGGAGTGGCGTAGGTCGGCCTTCGCCCGTCAGGGCGAACGCCGACACCCTGCGTCAACGCTCCGGCCACGCTGTCGGCGTCGGCCTTCGGCCGAGGCCGACCTACGATAGATCAATCAAAACCATTGTGCCTAGCCACTAGTCCAATCTGTCGCGCCAGAGGCTCTCCAAGCATCGGCGTGGGCCTCTGCCGCTCCTCGATGATGATCTCGATCAGGGCGCTCGGCGTTATGCACCGGGATCCCGGCTGCCGCCCCGGTGCTCCGCCAGGAGGTCCCGGAATGCTTCCGCGGCCGGCGGCAGCGAGCGGCCGGTCTTCAGCACCAGCGTGATGGAGCGGCGCAGGCGGGGTTCGGCTGGAAGCTCGACGGCTGGGACCGGATCGGCCAGGGCACGGTGATCGGCCATCTTCTGGAATGCGCCGGGCGGATCACCGGCGGCTACTTCGCCGATTCCGGCCGCGAGGTCGAGGCGATGCTGACCAACGGCCCGGCCGGCGGCGGCGGTGCCCGCGGCCAGGTCCGGGAGACCGTCGGCATCGTGTCCAACCTAGTCGGCCGGTCCCGGGGCCGTCCTGAAGTCACCGTCATAGAGAGCGCCCGATGAAGATCCGGCTGCACGAGATCGCCCACTGCCGTGCCGGCGACAAGGACGACACGTCCATCCGGTCGCTGTTCTCCCTGGACGAGCGGCATTACCCGCTGCTGTGCCGGGAGGTCACCGCCGAAGCGGTCCGGCGGCACCTGTCGCGCACGGTCAGGGCCGAGGCGGTTCGATTCAGATGCCCAACGTCGCGGCGCTTCAGTTCGTCTGCCGTCAGGCGCTCCGCAGTGGGGTCGCGACCTCCCCGGCGATTGATGCCGGCGAATGATCTCGCTCTATGGTTTCTTGCAATTAACCTTAATGTAATCCGGATGCGGAATGATCGGCCGGGACCGGACTGGTCCGGGACGGGCGCATCGGGGGGTTGGTCATGCCGATTGGAGTTGGGGCGGTTGCGGTAGGACAGTGCTTCGTAAAGGCGGGCGCCTCGTACCCCGACGTATGGCAGGTCGTCAGCATAGACCGGCCGCCGGGCTCCATCGCCCATGCGCGGTTGGTCCGGCTGAGCAACCCGACGACAGGAAGACGCTGTCGCTGGTGGCCCTGGCCGATCGGCGGCAATATGTGCCCCACGAAGGCAGCAAGATCCTGCGCCGCCGGCTGGGGGCGCTGTAGGCGCTCAGGCCGGCGTCTCCGCCGTGGCGAGAGCTTCCAGGGTGTCCTCCAGCGCCGATTCGAGGCGGGCCAGCAGGCGGGCCGCCTCTTCGGGAGGGTGGCCGGTATCCTCCAGCAGGTGGGCGATCGCCTGCACCCGGGTCGCGCCGAAGCTGGCGGCCACTCCCTTCAGGCTGTGGGCGGCGCGCCGGGACGATCCGGCATCACCGGAGTCCAGGGCAGCGCGCAGGGCTGCCAACTCCTCCCGCGCCGATGCGGGGAACATCTCCACCATCATCGCGTAGCTGTCTCCGACGGCCGCGCGCAACTCGTCGAGCCGGCCGCCATCGATCAACGGCAACTCGACCAGCAGGTCCGTCCCGGGTTCCGGGGCGGGGGCGCCTGCGCCGGAACCGTCCGCGGATGGCGCGCTCCGCCCGGCTTCGTCCGCCGTTTCGGTACCGCAGGTCAGGGCCGCGATGGCGGAGGCCAGCGCGTTCCAGTCGATCGGCTTGGTGAAATAGCCGTCCAGCCCGGCTTCCAGGTAACGCTCGCGGTTGCCGGAGACCACGTCGGCGGTCAGCGCCGCGATCGGAACGCGGCCGGCCGGTCCGGGCAGGGCGCGGATCTCGCGTGTCGCGGAGGCGCCGTCGAGCACCGGCATCTGCATGTCCATCAGGATCAGGTCATAGCCGCCGCACCGCGCCGCTTCGACCGCCGCCCGGCCGTCCTCGACCGCATCGACCCGGTGGCCCAGCCGTTCCAGCATCCTGACCACCATCAGGCGGTTGACCTCGTTGTCCTCGGCCAGCAGGACCCGGGCACTGCGCCCGGTCGCCGCGGGGATCGCGGGCTCCGGACCGGGCGGGGGAAGCTCGGCGCGGCTTCGTCCCAGCCGCACCGTGAAATCGAAGAGGGACCCCTGGCCGAGGGTGCTGCGGGCGCCGATCTCGCCGTCCATCGCCCCTCGACCAGCCGCTTGCAGATGGCCAGCCCCAGGCCGGTGCCGCCGAACCGGCGGGTGGTCGTGGCATCGGCCTGGACGAACGCCTCGAACAGCCGGGAGCGCTGCTCCTCGGTCATGCCCACTCCGGAGTCGGTCACCTCGAACCGCAGCAGAACCCGGTCGCCTTCCTCGTCCCGGAAGTCGGCGAGCCGGACCCGGATGGAGCCCGTCTCGGTGAACTTGATCGCGTTGCCCACCAGGTTGAACAGCACCTGCCGCAGGCGGGTGGGATCGCCGCGCACGACGGACGGGGCGCCGACCGGGATGTCGGCGGTCAGCCTCACGCGCTTCCCGGCCGCCCGGCCGGCGAACAGGTGGATCACGTCGGCGACCGTCCGGCGCAGGTCGAAGGGAATGGTCTCCATCCGGAGCTGGCCGGCCTCGATCTTCGAGAAGTCCAGGACATCGTTGAGGATGGTCAGCAGGATCCCGGCCGAGGCGCCGAGCGTCTGCACATAGCCGCGCTGCTCTCCCGACAGCGCCGTGCCCATGAGAAGATCCACCATGCCCATCACGCCGGTCATGGGGGTGCGCAGCTCGTGGCTCATCATGGCCAGGAACTGCGACTTCGCGTCGCTCGCCTGCTCCGCCACCCGGCGTGCCGCGTCCAGGTCGATCGCAAGCTTGCGGAGCTCCACCGCCTGGGCGGCCAGCCGGTCGCTCGCCTCGCGCAGCTCCTGCTCGTAGCGGACGCGTTCGGAGATCTCCCGCATGGCGATCAGGAGGCCGCCGTCGCGCTCCGGCGTTCCCTCCAGCCTGCCGGCCACGCTCTCGAACCACAGCCAGCGCCCGTCGCGGTGCCGCAGGCGGAACACCGCCGACCCGGGCAGGCCGGCCATCATCCCGGCATGCTTGCGCTCGACCAGCGGCAGGTCCTCGGCATGGACGAATTCGCCCAGGCGGCGGCCCACCATCTCTTCCGGGGCGCGGCCGAGCTGCGCCTCGCAGGACGGCGATGCATAGAGGATCGTCGTGTCGGGGGCGTGCAGGCAGATGATGTCCGTGGCGCTGTCGGCCAGCAGGCGAAGCCGCCGCTCGCTCTCCCGGAGCTTGACCTCCTGCTCGCGAAGCCGGGTGATGTCGGTCAGGATGCAGACGATGCCGCCGTCGCGGGTGCGCCTTTCCGAAACCCGGAAATGCCGGCCGTCGGGCAGGCGCTGCTCGGTCGGCGTCTCGGGCGGCGTCTCGGGTGGGAAGCGGTGCGCGGCGACCCGTTCCGCCACCCAGGCTTCGCGGTCGGCGTCGGCACCCGCGTCCGGGATCTCGCGGCGGGAGATTCCGGCCCTCAGGATCTCCTCGAAGGTGACTCCGGCGGGGGAGTCGAAGGCGGCGAGCTGGGGCGTGGCCGCGACGAAGTTGTCGTTGTACAGCACCAGCCGGTCGTCGGCATCATAGAGGGCGAACCCTTCGGATATGCTGTCGATCACGTCCTGCAGGCTCTGCCGGGCCGTGCGCATTCCTTCCTGGGCAAGCTTGCGGTCCGTGACGTCGGTGCCGACGCTCTGATACCCCTCGATCCGGCCGGCCCGGTCCACGAGGGCCACGTTGCGCCAGCGGATCCAGCGCTGCTCGCCCGACGCCGTGACCACGGCGTTCTCGTTGACCATGACGCGCGGGCCGCCATCCCCGAGCGCGGTGCGGCTGCCGAACAGCGCGACGACCCGCTCGCGGTCCGAGGCGGGCAGGGTATCGACGAAGCGGCGGCCGACCAGCGAGTCCGGAGTTCCGCCCAGCATCCGGGCATAGGCGTCGTTGAGATAGGTCAGCGTGGTGTCCGGCAGGAAGCGCGAGATCAGGTCCTGCTGCTCGTCGAGCACGCCGCGGTAAAGCTCCGCCATCCGCGCCAGCTCCTGCCCGGCGGTCCGCCGGGCGGTGACGTCGGTCGCGGTTCCCATCAGGCGGGCGGCCCTTCCCGCGGAATCCAGCAAGGGGACCACCCCGATCCTCACCCAGCGCGCGCCGCCGTCCAGGACGAACTGGTGGTCGAAATCGACGGGGCCGGCCGCGTCGAGGCAGCCGTGGAGTCGTGCGCCCGAGTCCCGCTCCACGAAGTCCCGGAACGCCGCGTCGGAGAATCCCGAGATCGTCCGGAACCGCCGGTTCATGCAGAGGGGACGGAGCCGGCCGTCTTCCGGCACATCCACGACGAAGGCCGGGGCGCCGACGGTTTCGATGATCCCCGACAGTTCGTTCTCGGCACAGGTCGCGAGCATCGTGCGTCTGTTCTTTCCCGGTTCGAACGAAGAGGAGCGGCACGTTCCCGGGATCCGGTACGAAACCCCCAGGCCGCCGGGCCGGACTGCACCATGTATAGAGGAGGGTTGCGCTTCGTCAATCTGGACGTGCGGCGGCTTCAAATCGGTCGCAGCCCGTCGAGGTCGGGCGGGAGAACATCGCGCTTCGAACCATTGCCGTGGCTTCGCGGCGCCATGCACGATATGCTTGTGCCCAGCCCGTCCGGGCTCAATCGACCGGATCAACCCGACCATGAACGGCACGCCAGCCCACCAATCCCAGGATCCGGACGGCCGGGAACCGTCCACCCTGTTCGACCAGGCCCGCGAGCATCTGCTGGCCGGGAACGCGGCGGCCGCCGACGCGATCCTGCGGCGCGGCCGGGCGCTGGCGCCGGACGACACCGCCATGGCCTATCTCCATGGCCTTTGCCTGATCCGGACGGGCGATGATCCGCGGTCCGCGGCGGAAGCTTTCGCCGCGGTGCTCCGGCTCGAACCCGGCAACGGCAGGGCCGCCCTACTGCTCAGCCGCGCGCTGTGCCGGGCCGGCGACCGGGCGGAGGCGTCGCGGTGGCGGACGGAGTTGGCGCGCCGGCACCCCGGCGATCCCGCGCTGTTGAACGAACTCGCCGCCGACCTTCTGGACGAGGGCGACGAACCGGCCGCCGCGCGCCTGCTCGACCAGGCGATCCGGACGGCACCGGACGATCCGGACGTGCTGCACAACCTGGGCGTCGCCTGCGCCCGGCTTGGCAGCCTGGAGCGCGCCGAGATGCTGCTGCGCCGCTCGCTGGAGCGCCGGCAAGGCATGCCGGCCCGGCGCGATTCGTCGGAAGCGGCGCTGGCCGGGGTCCTTGCGACACGCGGATTCTTCGACGAAGCCCGGGCTGTCGCGGGCGGACTGCTCGACCGCGGCGCCGAGCAGGTCCATGCCTGGACGGTCCTCGGCACCGTGGCCGCGCGGCAGCGGCGGCCATCGGCCGCGGTCGAGGCGCTGCTGAAGGCCGAGGCTCTGGCTCCGGCCGATCCGAGCGTCCTGTCCAACCTGGCGGCCGCCCTGGACGAAGGAGGACGGGTCGGGGAAGCCGAGGAGCGCTGGCGGCGCTTGGCCGCCGCCGGTCATGGCGGGGCGGAAGCGCGGGCGCGGCTGGCGTCGCGCACGCCGGCGGCGGGCGAGGCGATCCGCCGGCTGTTTCCCCTGGATGCCCTGAAGCCTCCGGACGGTGGTCCGGTGGAACTGTCCGGGGTGGACCTTTGCATCGACCAGTGGCATCTGGTCGATGACGACCGCCTGGCGCTCGATCTCGTGTTCACGCCGCCGCTCGGCGGGAGCAACTTCGTCGCCGCCGCCGACGGGATCGGCGCCGTGCTGGTGCGCGACGACCTGGACCGGCGCCGGATCGATGAACCGGCGGTCTTTCTCGGCGGCACCGCCAACTACTATCACTGGATGCTCGACACTCTGCCGCGGCTGGCGGCGGTCGAAGGGCTGGACGGACGGCTGCTGGTCAATTCCGCACCGAGCGGCTTCCAGATGCGGACGCTGGAACTGATAGGTGTTCCGCCCTCCCGCCTGATGGTGCCCGACGCGCCGGCCTTGACGCGATTCGCCCGGCTGACCGTTCCGGGCCTGGTGTCGCGGCCCCGGCGCGCCGACGGCCAGATGGACTGGATGGTGGCGTCGGTGGAGCGGGAGGCGGCGGTATGGGTGCGGGACCGGCTGATGGAGGGGATCGCCGTCCACCCCCGGCAGCCCGCGCGCATCCTGGTCTCACGCGAGGGATCGCTGTTCCGGCGGTGCGACAACGAGGGGGTTGTAAGCCGGATCGCGGCGGACCGCGGCTTCGTCACCGTGCGGCTGGAGGAACTGGCCTTCGACGAGCAGGTATCGCTTTTCGCGGGGGCGGAGATCGTGATGGGCGTCCACGGCGCCGGCTTCACCAACATGCTCTTCGCGCCGCCGGGCGCGCTGCTGATCGAACTCCACCCCGCCGGCCATCTGCCGGAGTTCTACCGCCAACTGACGCGGTTGATGGGCCAGGGGCACGCGGCGATCGGCGGCCCCCTCACCCAGGCGCTTCACCCGGCACGCGAGTACAACTGGAATTTCAGGATCGATACGGCCGAGCTGGACCGGCGCCTCGCCGAGCTGGGAGCCTAGGCCCGCCCGCCGGTCAGCCCTGGGTTATCGAGGCGACCAGCAGGAACAGCACGGCGGCGCCGAAGACCGTCCAGCCGACGCGCGTCAGGCGCCGGCGGACGGCGGGGAAGAGCGCCGCCAGGACGGCCAGGATGAGCAGGATCTTGAAGAGCATGGGCCTTTGTGCACGCCGCCCGCGATCCGCGCAAGCCTGCCCGCCTTGTCAGCCCGCCTTGTCAGCCCGCCTTGTCAGCCCGCCCGGCCTTCGGCTGCCGGCTGCGCGTGGCCGCGTGCCCGGCTGCCGTGCGTCAGTGAGAAGGCCCAGGTGATCTCCGCCCCGAACAGGAAGATCTGGGCGGAGTAGTAGACCCACATCAGGACGATCACCAGAGCACCGGCAGCGCCGTAGGCCGACGCGATGTTGCTGCTCCCCAGGTAGAGGCTGATCAGCAGCTTGCCGATCGAGAACATCACCGCCGTGATGAAGGAACCGAACCAGACGTCGCGCCACGGGATCCGGGTGTCCGGCAGCATCTTGTAGATCATCGCGAACAGGGTCGTGACCACGGCCAGCGAGATGACCAGGTTCGTCGCCTGCATCATGAGGTCGAGGCCCGGCATGATGCCGGCGAGATAGTCGCTCAGCGCCGTCAGCGTCGCGCTCACCACCAGGGAGACCAGCAGCAGGAAGCCGATGGCGCCGATCAGCGACAGGCTCAGCAGGCGCACCTTGACCAGCCAGACGACGCTGGATCCCGGCGGCGGATCGGCCTTCCAGATGACGTTGAGCGAGGACTGGAGTTCGGCGAACACGGTGGTGGCGCCGACGATCAGCGTGACCAGGGCGACCACGGTCGCGATCGTCCCGGAGACCGGCTTCCCGGCGCTGGCGATCATGGCCTGGAGCGCCGCGGCGCCCTCGCGGCCCATCATGCCCTCCAGCTGGCCCATCAGGGCCCCCTGCGCCGCCTCGGGACCGAACACCAGCCCGGCGATCGCGATGATCAGCAGCAGCATCGGAGCCAACGAGAACAGGGTATAGAACGCGATCGCCGCGCCCATGCTGGCTGCCCGGTCCTCAAGCCACCCGTTGAAGGCGGTTACCAGAACCTGCCAGGCTTTTCCGAACGGCACGTGATCCAACCCTTTCACAGGAAATCCCCGGCGGCGCCGGGAGCGCCGTCGGGGATCGGTGATTCCTGGAACAGCCGGGGACCCGAAGGCCCCCGGGCTCCGCCTTTAGATGTCGCGGTCGCGATCGACCGTGCGGTCGGTCGCGGTCCGGTCGGTCGCGATCCGGTCGGTATCCGCTGCCCGATCGACGTCCACCTCGGTCCGGCGCACCGTGTCCGAGACATGCTCGGTCCGCTCCGTCACGTCCTTGCCGACGACGACCTCCTCGGTGATACGGGCGGTCTTGGAAACGACCGCCTCCTCGGAGGTCTCCGTCAGGTTGACGCTCCGCTCCCGGAAGGCGTCCGCCCCGGCATCGACCGGGCGGTCGACCGCCCGGCGCTCCACATGGACCGACTCCTCGCGCAGCCGCACGGTCTCCTCGACCGGCGTCTCGACCACGTAGCTGCGGACCCGGACGCCGCCGCCCTGGACCTGACGCTTGCCGACGGCGATCTGCTCCTCGGCGATCGGGATAACGGTCTCTTCCCCGGTGCCGGCGACCGTGTCGGTGGTGGTGTTGGTGGTCCGCATGGACGAGGCGGCCTCGGTCAGGCCGGTGCCGGTGTAGGGACCCGCGTCCTCGTCGTAGCGGCTCCAGCCCTCGGAACGCCAGCGCGAGCCGCGCTCGTCGATATCCACCGCGCCATGGTTGCTCATGATCTCCAGGCCTTGCTCGACATTGTCGTCGGCCAGGCGGGCGATCACCAGCGCGCCGCCGCGGCGGACGCCCTCGGCATAGACATGGGAGTCGTCCTCGGGAACGCCGGCGCTGCGAAGCCGGCTCAGGATGCCGCCCGATGCGCCGCCGGACGGCGCCGCCGTTCCGGTCCCGGCGGCGCCGGTGATGCCGGGCACGCCGCCGGCCATCGATCCGGCGCCCAGCGACGAATCGGCAGCACTTGCGTCGGACCACCCGGCGGAGCCGGAGCCCATCGAGGAGCTGTCGATGGTCTCGGTGCCGGTGAATCCGGCGGCGGAAAGATCGCGGGTGACGCTCTCGGCTTCGGCGGCACTGTCGTAAAGGGCAACAACGGTCTTGGTCATCGTTCAGCGTTTCCTTTTGCTATGGATGATCCGGTCGGATCGCCGTCGGCGGTCTCGCGCTCGACGATAACGTCCTGCGACCGGAGGGTTACGTTTTCCTGATGGCGGCTTTCGGTCCTGCGGCGACGGATGTGAATCTCCTCGCGCAGGAACAGCCGCTTTTCGACGACTAGGCGTTCTTCGACGACCGGTATCACAAGCGTTTCGCCGTCGTCATAGACTTCCGGCGTCTCGTGGATTTCCCGGTCGATCGTGATTCGCTCCACGTCGACGGCGACGGATGCCAATGCCTGGTCTATCGCCTGCTCGTGCTCGCGCGTTACGGTCCGTACCCGGACCCGGCCTGTTTCGACCTCGCGCGTGCCGATCCTCAACTCTTCCTCGACAACCGGAACAGTTTGCGGCCGTGTCGGGTCGTCCGGTCGATCCACCATGTCTCGGGGGCCTATCAGAACAGGTAGAGCAGGGCGAGGATGATCAGGACCACCACGACGGCGGGAATGATCCATTTCGCGGGCGATGCCGCTGTCGCCGCGCTGGCCTTGCGGTTCGCGTCACCCGCCGTGCCGGTCGATCCGGCTGCGGTCGACGCGGTCCCCAGGGGACTGGCACTCGCCGATCCGGAGGTGGTGGAGGTGGCGGTGTCGCTGCCGGTCGAATAGACGCCTATCTTGTCGGGATTTTTGTCGGGATTTGCGCCGCGTGCCGATGTGTCGTCCGTGTTCGTCATGGGATGCGAACCTCTCGTGATTGTCGATCCTGATGTGCAACCACAACAGCGACAACCGGGATTGATCGCGCGAACTAATTTGGGAGGTGTTTATCCCAAAAGAGCGGTCGGGGTGCCGGACGGCACCCGCTCGGGGCGGATGAGGCGAGGCTTCCGCCCCTCAAGTAGCGAGCGCCCCGGAAGCGGGTGCTTCCGGGGCGCTTCACTGCGGCTTTCTGGTCCGCCGTTCCGGATATCCGGAGCCGCCCCTGACAAAGGGGGCCCGATACCGGGCGGCGGAAAAATCAAGGACGATGCAGGGGGCGGCACCGTTCCGACGCCGGCGCTCCGGGATACCAGTCCTGGAACGCTAATGGGTAATCCGCCGGCCTTTCCGCTCGGTCAGCCGTTCAGGGCGTCCTTGAGGCCCTTGGCCGCCGAAAACTTCGCCTGCTTCGACGCAGCGATGGTGATCTTCTCGCCGCTCTGGGGATTGCGCCCTTCGCGAGCGGCCCGTTCAGCCACGCTGAAGCTGCCGAAGTTCGGAACCTTGACCTCGTCGCCGGCCGCCAAAGCCTGGGCGATGACAGTGAATGCGGCGTCGACCGCCTTGCCGGCATCCGCTTTCGTCTGCCCCGTCTGGTCGGCCACGGCGGCCACGAGTTCGGCTCGATTCATGGTGCTCCTCGATAATCACTGGTTTCGGATCTTGCACAACGTCGGGCGTCTATAAGCCACGAACACTAAGAGGTAATGAAGAATGGCGTCTGTCCAGCGCTTTCCCGCTGCCCCTGCCTCTTGGGGCGGAGTTGTCACAACGCTGCATCACCCGGACCCCTCTTTCGGGGTGGGGATCGCGTAAAACCCCTTCGGACACATGCAACGCATCGGAAATCAAGCGGCAATTTTCAGGTTCGCGGCGACGCGACCGGATCCGATGGAATCGCTGGACGGCACCTCCGCGGATGGGATCTGTTGTATCCGGTGCCGCCGCGGGCTCACGCCCGGCATCATGATCACGGCTGCACGGCGCCAGCGCAGGAGAACGACCATGGCCGACGAAGGCTCGAAAGGCAGCGGGGCACCGCCAAGGACCGAGGCGGTGCCTCCCGCCGTGCCGGAAGCCCGCGACAGTGGCATCTCGGCATGGGAGCCGGGAACGGCGGGCAGTTCCCCGCCCGAGACGCCGATGCCGCCATCGACGGGGCCGGGCGGCGAGACCGACATCGCCGCGGTACGCGCCCGGATCGGCGAACTGCAGCGCGAGATCGACCGGCTGAGCGCGCTGGTCGATGGAGCCGTCGGCAAGCTCACTCGGGAAGACGGGAGTCCGGGCGCCGGCCGCTGAGGCGCCTTGTTCCCCGGCGTCCAGGGCAGCCGGATGAAACCGTCTGTCCCGGATTTTAACTGGTGAATTATGTTGAAATAAAAGATCCACATAAGATTCTCGATACCCTATTGACTTGATGGGGATTGGCCGCAAATATGATGGCGATCCTTCGGGATCCGCGGGCATTTGATGGATTCAGCTTGCGCCGCGTCACCAAACGCTAAAGCGCCACGAACAGGATCGTGGCTCGAATTCGAGGAGACCGATCATGTCCCCAGCCCATCCCGCCAGATCGTCCGCGCGCGGCTTCGGGAAGATGCCGATGTGTTGTCGCTGACCGCGACCACACCCGCCCATACCCCTTATCGGACCGGAGGCGGCACAGGAGTGCCGGCCCCCGCATAGGCATCGGAGCCATGCCATGACCCCCGCGCGTGCATACGCCATCGAAGTGCAGGGAAACCCTGCCGGCGTCGTCGTCGCCGACGCCAACCGCTTCATCTTCTTCGCCGCCGACTGGGCCTTCGGGACCCTCGACCGCAAGTCCTTCCGCAGCCCCGCCCATGCGGAGCGGGCTGCCCGGGACGTGCTCCAGCGCCGGCAAACCCTTCCGAGTTGAGGAGCAGCAAATGTCCGACATCGGTGAATTTGTCAGGAACCTGTCGCTCTATTCGGCCGGCATCACCCTGCTGTGTCTCGTTTTCATGCTGATGGTCGAGGCCTTCTGACCTAGCGCCCTCCCGGGGTTCGGCCCGGGAGGGCGGTCCGCTTTTCAGGGGATCGGCCGGTCGCCGGCTTCCGGCGACATCTCCATCGCGCGCCTGCCGACGCCGACCGCCTCGGCCACCCGGCGGACGATGCCCCGCGTGACACGCCCGCCGAATCTCTGCGACGTGGTGACGGGTTGAAGCGCCATGGCGACGGATGCCGTGGCCATGGCCCTGAGCAGGCGCCGTTCCGCGAAATGGATGCTGGTGTTGCGGTAATACTGGCTGCCCAATCCGGCGATGGTCTCGCGAAGCCGCACGATGGCGGGGCGCGCCGCCTGGTTGGCGAGATAATGGTCCAGTTCCAGGTCGCCGCCGTCCAGGCGCGCCTTGTTCCTCGCCTCGATGAAGGAGAACAGGACGCGCTGCCTGGCGGACCGGTGGGCCGTCACGCTCTGGCCGTGGATCCTGTAGTGGGTCAGGACCTTGGGCAGAGTCCGGACCTGGCCCCGGTCGGCCAGCCGGCTCAGCAGCTCGATGTCCTCGGCGCCATCGAACCTCGGATCATACCCGCCGAGTTCCAGGGCGAGGTCGCTCCTGAACATGACGGTCGGGCCGAGGATATAGATCACCTTGCCGGTCCGGCGAATCTCTTCGAACTCCCCGGCGTCGACCGGACCGAGCTGGGTTCCGCGGAGCCGACGGCCTTGACGGCTGACGAGCCGCGCAGCGCCGCCCCAGCAGACCACCTCGGGATGGCGTTCGGCCGCCCTGATCTGGGTTTCGAGCCGGTCCGGCATGGCAATGTCGTCGGCATCCAGCCGCGCGATCCACGGGAACCTGGCCTCCAGCAAGCCGACATTGCAGTTCCTGCTGACGCCGCCATGCTGGTTGCGGATGAGCCTGATCCGTTCGTCCTTCTCGGCCAGTTCCTCGACGATCCCGATGGTATCGTCCGTGGAGCCGTCGTCACAAACCAGAAGTTCGAAATGCGGAAACGTCTGGGCGGTGATGCTGTCGATGGCTTCACGGATGAACGCCGCCGAATTGTAAGATGGCATGACAATGCTGATCATGGTGCTCACATGGGTTTTTCGTGACCGACGACGGCGGCGTGAGATCGATCGTGCTGTGAACGACCGGTTACGGGACAGGGGCGTGGATCAGCATTGTCGAAGCTTTGTCGGCAGCCAGATTTGATCGACCTCGCCCTATCATTCAAAACCTCCGGGGATCTTCGACAGAACTCTTGGGTGGGCGATTACCTGAATACATGGATACCGGGCAAATCGTTCCTGATCCGAATCAGTCTGATCTTTACCAGACGCCTTATTGATCCATGATTTACTATCGACGTGTCGCCGGCAGGGGTCAAATGCTAAGCTGTTTTAGGCCGATCGAGCACTCGAAAGAGCGAATTTTAACCAGAAGAAGCTAAAGTGCCTCTTGCGATGGTAAGAAGATAGCGGCAGGCGTCTGCAACAGTATGTCTTTCAAAGAGAAGCTGATTCCGGTACTATCGAATTCGGTCAATAAATAGTTCTGTAACCTAATTTTTACTTCGACACTGTGGAGTAATGGTTTTGTCGTGCCGGTTGCTGCGGAAGGTGCGGTTTGGGTGGTTCGCAGGTCTCGTGCCTCTGGACCGATCCCTTGGTCGGAAACTTCATTGCGTCGGCCTTGCAAAAAAGACAACGAAATCTATCGATAAATTGCGTGGCAACTTCAGGCGGAGTTGCAGGCGGAACGCCGCCGCCGCGAGGACGTCCCGAATCACAAACGCTATTGTCCCGCCGCACCCGCAATGTCGGGCCGTTTTCATGCAGGCGACGCCGATTTGGTCGCTCATGTTCAAAGGATAATGGAATATTCATTCAATACTCAGTCTATATTATTCCAATCGTTAAGTGGCGATTTCGATTAGGAAAAACTCCCAAGGTCTTATCCAAAAGGGCATATGGACATTTTGCACCCGCCGGGAGCTATATAGTTCATCTCTTGCGGAAACCAAATTTCGGTAAGATTGGTAAGTAATACGATGATCACAGATCTTCGAGGCTTGCCCGACGGAACATCAATCGAAACCGATGTCTGTATCGTTGGCGCCGGTGCTGCCGGAATTACCTTGGCAATGGAACTGCTGGGGCATGATTTTCGCGTTTGCCTTCTTGAAAGTGGCGGACTGGATTTCGAGGACGATATCCAAGCCTTGAACGACGGCGACTGCGTCGGCGAACATCGGGTCGACCTGCTGTGGAGTCGTCTGCGTTATTTCGGCGGAACCACTGGTCACTGGGGCGGCAACTGCGCGCCGCTCGACGAGCAGGATTTCGAGGAACGCGCCTGGGTGCCGGACAGCGGCTGGCCGTTCCCGAAATCGGAGCTGGATGCCAGCTATCCCAAGGCCTACGAATACTGCGAACTGCCGTCGGCCAATTTCTCGGCCGACTACTGGGCGGCGCAGTCCGCGTCCTTCCGGGAGCGGCGGATCGCCCTGGCGGGCGATCCGATCGGCGAGAAGATCATGCTGAAAAGCCCGCCGACACGCTTCGGCGAGGTCTACCGGACAGCGCTGTCCAGGGCAGGAAACCGGTGCGACGTCTACCTTCACGCCAATGTCGTGGAGATCGAGACGACCGGGGAGGCCAGCCGGGTCACCGCCCTGAGGACCCGGGGCATCGACGGGCAGACCTGCCGCTTCCGGGCGGGCATCTATATCCTGGCGTCGGGCATCGAGAACGCGCGGCTGCTGCTGCTGTCGAACAGCGTGCGTCCCCAAGGGCTGGGCAACGACCACGATGTGGTCGGCCGCTATTTCATGGCGCACACCACCTTGCGCACCGGGCGGGCCATGCTGTCGCTGCCGGAGGGAACGGCCAGCTATTACGCGACCCTCGGGTGGGAGCAGCGTTTCCTCAGCGAGGTGAATCCCTTCATCGACGCGCTGCAGCCGAGCCGCGCCGCGCAGCAGCGCGAGGGCATCCTGAACAGCGTCGTGTTCTTCGAGGAGAGCTACGAGGGCGAAAAGACCCCCGGCTTTGTCGCGATGCGGCGGATCGCCAAGCAGATCGTCCATGGCCGCATGCCGTCCAACCTCGTGCATGACCTGGGCATCGTGGTCGGTGATCTGGACGAGGTGGTCAAGGCCCTCTACGCCCGGAGTTTCGGCGACCGCAGCTACAAGATCCTGCAGACCCGGTTCTTCTGCGAGCAGGCGCCCGACCGGGACAGCCGGGTCATGCTGGGGGACGATCTCGACGCCCTGGGGCAAAGGAAGCTGGTCCTGGATTGGCGGCTGAACGACCTGGACAAACGCACGATCATCAGGACCCAGAATCTGCTGGCGGAGCAGTTCGGGGCACTCGGCGTCGGGCGTCTCCAGGTGGAGTTCGACTCCGAATCCGACCCGTGGCCCAAGGGCGTCGACTCCTCGGCCCATTTCATGGGGACGACCCGGATGAGCACCGATCCCCGCCGCGGCGTCGTCGACGGCGACTGCCGGGTCCACGGCATCGACAATCTTTACGTGGCCGGCGGGTCGGTGATGCCGACATCGGGTGCCACCATGGTGACCGTGAACATCGTGGCATTGGCCGTGCGCCTCGCGGGACACCTGCGGAGCCGGCTGAGTTGAACCGGGAGAATTTCCCGAGCGGAGACCGACGATGAACCGACGCGAAATCCTCGCCACCGCCGCCGCGGCGGGCCTGCTGTGCGCCTCGCCGGGATCGGCCCGCGCCGTCGCCGCCCCGCCGGAAGCCCGGCGGCTGCTCGCCCTGCTGCGCTCCCCGGCGGCGGCGCGCCGCATCGGCCTGGCATACCTGGAAACTTCGGTAGACGAAGCGGACCCGGCCAAGCTGGTCGCGCTGATCGTCGGCGACGGCGTGGATCGCGGGACTGCGGACGGCGACCTGCTCCGCCACGTGGCGGAACGCCAGCGGGCCGACTTCGCCGCGGGCCGGACGGTCAAGCTCGACGGCTGGGTGCTGTCCCGCACCGAAGCCCGCCTGTATGCCCTTGCCGCGGTTTGATTTTCCCGACTGGTGCCCGCTGCCGGGATCGAACCGGCACGACCAAAGGTCGAGGGATTTTAAGTCCCTTGCGTCTACCAATTCCGCCAAGCGGGCACGGGGGAGAAGCGAGACACCCTAATCCGCCCACGCACGCCCCGCAAGCACCTTGCCGAAGGCGGTTGCAAAGCCATCTAGCGGGGCATGGACAACATCAATTGGCTTGGTCTGACATCCCTGCTGCTGGTCGCCATCCTGGTGGGGCCGGCGGCCTTCCGCATGAACCGCGGCGGCCAATGGCTGCCCAAGGTGGCGGTCTGGCTCGCGATCCTGGTCGGGCTGATGTTCGTGTACCAGACCTTCGGGCCGTTCTGACCCGAAAGCCCGTTCCGTCAATCGTGGTCGAACATGCCGTTCATCGTCATGACGCCGATGGCCATGGCGACGGTTCCGAACGTCGTCATCAGTCCGAAGAACAGCAGCAGGATGGCCAGGACGCCGCCGTCGCTCTGCCCCATCAGGGTGCGCAGGCTGGCGATGTCGAGCAGCAGCAGGCCGGTCGCCAGCACACCGCCGCCCGCCGCACCGCTCGTCAGGTGCTTCAGCAGGAACATCACCAGGCGCTTCTCGAACGTCCTCATGAAGAGGTAGGTGGGTCGCCGAGGCCCTGCGGCAAACTGTCGCTGACGTGATTCGCCGGAACCAGCCGTCAGGCGTACTCCCTCAGGAATACCCCACCGTGACCGACGGCTCGCCGCCCAGATCGCGGACCAGGGCCGCCACCGCCCCGGTCGCCTCTTCCAGCATGGCCTCGTCGGTGCCGTGCAGCACCAGGCTGACACCGTATTCCTTGTTCCGGAGATAGGGATAGCTGCCGATCTCGATCTCGGGGAAACGCTTCTGCACGGCTTCCAGCCCTTCGGCCAGCGTTCCCTCGGGCAGACCGCAGCTCACCGTCCGGGCCAGCATGCGGGCACCACCGCGCAGCCGGGGCAGCAGGTTCTCCACCATGCCCTGCATGATCATCGGCACGCCGGCCAGTACGAACACGTTGCCGATCTGGAAGCCGGGAGCCTTGCTGACCGGGTTGTCGATCAGGATCCCCCCGGCCGGGACGTTGGCCATGCGCAGGCGCGCCTCGTTGATCTGGTCGGTCTTGTAGTGGGCCTGAAGCCGCGCGACCGCCTCGGCGTTCCGTTCCAGCGCCACGCCGAACGCCTTGGCGACGCATTCCGACGTGATGTCGTCGTGGGTCGGCCCGATGCCGCCCGTGGTGAAGACATAGGTATAGCGGGCACGCAGCGCGTTGACCGCGTCGATGATCTCGGCCTCCAGGTCGGGGACGACCCTGGCCTCGCGCAGGCGGATGCCGATGCCGTTCAGCTTCTCCGCCAGGAAGGGCAGGTTGGCATCCTTGGTCCGCCCCGACAGGATCTCGTTGCCGATGATGAGCAGGGCGGCGGTGACTTCCGCCTCCCGGGTGTGCTGGGTCATGGTCGCGCTTCTTCCCTGATTAGCCGTGCCGGCTTGTAAAGCAGTCCTGGTTCAACAGGCCACGGACGGGAAAGTCGGGGATCGGCGCGCCGATGGCAAGCGTCCGGTCAGCGCTGGTCCAGCATACGGCGCACCGTTTGCGCCAGGATCCCGGCTTCGACCGGCTTGATCAGGATCTGCCCGATCTCCGGGTCCAGGCCCAGCTCGGTGACCGGATCGCCATAGCCGCTGCACAGGATCACCGGCAGCCGGGGGAAATCCTCCGCCAGCCGGGCCGCCAGATCCTGGCCCGACATGCCCGGCATCATCTGATCGGAAATCACAAGGTCCCAGGCGCCGGGCTCCTCCCGGATCACGGACAGCGCCTCCTCCGCGCTGATGCAGCAGCCCACCTCGTAGCCGAGCCGTTCGAGGCCCTGGGCGATCACGCTGGACACCATGTCCTCGTCGTCGACGATCAGGATGCGCTCGCTGCCGCGCGGCGCGCTGGCCGCCCAGTGGGCCTGCTCGACCACGGCGCCCTCAAGGGTCGGCAGATAGACCTGGAAGCGCGTGCCCTCGCCGGGCTTGCTCTCGACCATCATCGCGCCGCGATGGGCGCTGACGATGCCGTGGACGGCGGCCAGCCCGAGCCCGGTGCCCTTGCCGACCCCCTTGGTGGTGAAGAACGGCTCCAGCATGCGGCCCATCACCTCGACCGGCATCCCGGACCCGCTGTCGGAAACGGTCAGCCGCACGTAGCGGACCGGATGTTCCCGGTTGATCGGCAGCACGCCGATCCACATGCGGGTCGAACCGGGACGGTCGCCGGGGCCGATCCGGGCCGGTATCAGGTCGCCGCGCAGGTCCAGGTCCTCGCGCAGCCCCTCCGCGCAGCCGCCGTCCAGCGTCGGCATGTCGATCTCCAGCGCCAGTTCGCCCGGCCCGGTGCCGATCGCGTCGGCCGCGTTGACGCACAGGTTCATCAGGACCTGGCTCATCTGGGTCGGGTTGGCGTGGACCAGCGCCGAGGTCGCATCGACGCGGCAGGTCAGGTTGATCGACTTGGGCAATGTCGCGCGCAGCAGGGCGACCGTCTCGTCCAGCACCGCGATCATGTTGACGGTCTCGCGCTCCACGCCCTCGGACCGGCTGAAGGCCAGGATCTGCTGGACCAGCCGCTTGGCGCGCTCGCCCGCGACCATGAGTTGCACGGCGAATTCGTGCTCCGGCGCGGCCGGGTCGAGGTCCTCGACCAGGAACGAGGCGTAGCCCATCATGGCGGCCAGGATGTTGTTGAAGTCGTGGGCGATGCCGCCGGCCAGCCGGCCGATCGCCTCCAGCTTCTGGGCCTGGTGGAACTGCTCGGTCAGGCGGGCGCGCTCTTCCTCGGCGCGCCGGCGTTCGCTGATGTCGCGCACGATGTAGACCATGCCGCCGTCGTCGAGCGCGGTCAGCGTCAGGTCCTGGGCGAAGGTGCTGCCGTCGCTGCGGCGGCCGGTCACCTCCCCGCGCCAGCGCCCCTCCTCGATCAGGCGGGGCAGCGCGTCGGACTGCAGGTGGACCCGCTCGGCGGCGGCGTAGAGCGACAGCCAGCTCCGTCCCAGCAGGTCGCGGGTGTCGTAGAAGCCGTGCATGCGGGCGTGGCTGTCGTTCAGGTAGGTGAAGGTGCCCGCCTGGTCGAGGATCGCGACGCCGTCGGCCGACGCCTCCAGCGCCGTCAGCCGGTGCCGCAGCAGGTGCTCGGCCTGCTTCTGGGCCGTGATGTCGGTGAAGACGCTGACGGTGTCTCCCCCCGCCGTGCGGCGGCGATCGATCAGGAGCACCCGGCCGTCGCCCAGGGTCTCCTCCCACGGCGCGCCGTGGGGAGCCGCTTCGCGGGACGGCGCCGGCGCAAGCTCGCCGCGCACGCGGAGATAATCCCCGTTCCCGAACACCACCGCGCCGCCGGCATCCAGCAGCATGAAGCCCCCCGGCGCCGAATCGATCGCTTCCCGCAGCCGCATCAGGGAGGCGACGGCGGACGCCTCCGCCTGCCGGGCGGCTTCGCCGCGGCGCTCGGCATTCCGCGCCCTGCGCCAAAGGGCGAGAACCGCCGCCGCGCCGATGCCCAGGCCGATCGCCATGCCTTCCAGCGTCGGCCGGTCGGCGATGCCGGTCAGCGTCAGGCCGGCCATCGCCGACGCCAGGACCGCGCAGGTGGCCAGGGCCGGCCACGATGCCCGGGGCTGTCCCAGCCCCGCGCCGGGGTGATCCGCGCGCCGGGTCATCACTGCAGCCGGCGCGCCTCCTGCGCCCGCAGCGCGGCCTGGGTCCGGTTCTTGGCGCCCAGCTTGCGGCAGATGCCGCGGATATGCAGCTTGATGGTGACTTCCTGAAGCTCCAGGGCCCGGGCGATCTCCTTGTTGGACCAGCCCTTCTCCAGGTATTGGAGGACCTCCCGCTCGCGCTGGGTCAGCAGGGCGTGGCCGTCCGCCTCGGCGGCCTCATAGGCCGGGGCGTCCACCGCGCCGAAGGGGACGAACTTTTCCCCCGCCATGATCAGGCGGATCGCCGAGACCAGCGCGGGGCCGGTCAGCGTCTTGGGCAGGAAGCCCTGCGCGCCCAGGTCGATCGCGGTCCGCACGTCCTCGTGGCTGGCGCCGCCGGACATGATCACCACGGGAACGTCGGGAAGCCGTTCGCGCATCCTGCGCAGTCCGTCCAGGCCGTCCATGCCGGGCATCCTCAGGTCGAGGATGACCAATGCGAAGTCGCCGGCTTCGTCGACCGCCTTGTAGGCCGTGGTGAAGCTGTCGGCCGACACGATCTCGGCATCGGGCTCCAAGCGTTCGATATAGCTTTTCAGCGCATCCCGAACCATGTTGTGGTCGTCGGCGAGCAGAATACGCATGCTAAGCAATCCCGAGGTACGAGTTGCTTCAGCTATATCATAAAAAGTTAGTCAAACCTTACCCAGGCGCCTTGATACCTATACGAAAGTTCGGGGTGGTCCGCTGGCCGGCGGAAGGGCGGAAAGGGTCGCCATGATTCTTCCGGACGTCCTCGCCCCGGGCCTCGACCTCGTGCTGTGCGGCACGGCGCCCAGCCGCGCCTCCAAGGAGGCTGCCGCCTATTACGCCAAGCCGGGAAACCGGTTCTGGCCGACGCTGCACCTCGTCGGCCTGACGCCCCGCCTGCTGAAGCCCCATGAATATGGAGAGGTGATCCGGTTCGGGCTGGGACTGACCGACCTGTGCAAAACCGAATGGGGCAGCGACCAGGAGCTGACGAAACACTGTTTCGACGTCTCCGGCTTCATCGCCAAGATCGACCGCCACAGGCCGGCCGCGGTCGCCTTCGACAGCAAGAACGCCGGCAAGACCTTCTTCCGGCGCGCGGCCGTCCGGTACGGCCTTCAGGAGGAGACCCTGTTCGGCGCCGCGATCTTCATCGTGCCGTCGCCGTCGGGCCGCGCGCGCAGCCACTGGGATACGGCGCCCTGGCAGGAGTTGGGCGAGTTCGTGGCCCGGCGTCGCGCCGCCCGCGGTTCCTGAGCGCGCGAAAGCGCGGCGGGGCGTCGCTATGGCCTGCGTATTACCTCTTTAGTATTATTTGACGATGGACCTGTGCCCGCGGTTCTGGTAACAGACAGGCAACGGGACAGTCCTTTGCACCCGGAAGTTTCACTTGTTTGAAGCGAAATGCATTGGCCGGTCGGCCTGACCGGGCCGCGGGGGTAGATGGGACGTGGCCGATTTATTGCCCCTGATTCATTCCGAGGACGAGGCCGGCAAGGCCACTCTGAGCCTGCCGGACGACCTCGACCTGCCGGTCGCCGCGTCCCTGGTGGAGAGCCTGCGGGCAGCTTTCAGCGAATACTCGGACATCGTCGTGATCGCCGCGACGGTGGAACGGGCAAGCACGGCCGCCGTGCAGGCGCTGGTGGCGGCGACGCGGCATGCGGAGGGAACCGGACAGCGCTTCGCGATCGCCGCGCCGTCCGATGTCCTGACCGATGTGTGCGGGGACCTCGGCTTGGCCGGTTGGCTTAAGGAGTGGAGCCTGAAATGAAGAAGAAAGTGCTGACCGTCGACGACTCGCGGACAATGCGCGAGATGGTCTCGTTCACCTTGCGCGGTGCCGGGTTCGACGTCGTCGAGGCCATCGACGGACAGCAGGCGCTCGTGATGCTGGCGAGCCACAAGGTCGACCTGATCCTGGCCGACCTGAACATGCCCAACATGGATGGCATAAGCCTGATCCGGAAGGTCAGGGCCAGCGGCGGGCACCGCACCGTGCCGATCCTGATGCTGACGACGGAATCGGACGACGCCAAGAAGCAGGAGGGGCGGGCCGCCGGGGCGACGGGGTGGATCGTCAAGCCGTTCAATCCGGAGAAACTGATCCAGGTCGTGCAAAAGGTCATGGGCTGAAACCGCCATGGCCGGCGCACATCTGGACGACCTCGACCGCTTCAAGGCGACCTATTTCGACGAATGCGCCGAACTCCTCGCCGTCGCCGAAGCGGGGCTGCTGCGCCTCTCGCCGCAGAACATCGACCTGGACGAGATCAACGCCGTGTTCCGCGCCGTCCACTCGATCAAGGGCGGCGGCGGCACCTTCGGCTTCTCCCAGCTGGTCGCCTTCACCCACGAGTTCGAGGCGGTCATGGACCGCCTGCGGTCCCAGCAGATCGGCGTCACGACCGAATTGGTGGACGTCCTGATCCAGGCCAATGACGTCATGGCCCGATTGCTGACCTGCGCCCGCGACGGGCTGCCGGTTCCGGCCGGGCTGGCCGACGCATCCGCCTCGGATCTCAAGCGGTTTCTCCGGAAGGACGCCTCCGGTTCCGCCGCGCCGGCAGCGGCGCCCCGTCCGCCCGCCGCGCGCAAGGCGCCGCCGGCCGGGGCCCTGCGCAGCTTCGTCATCTATTTCATGCCCAAGAGCGACCTGCTGCTCAGCGGCAACGAGCCCGCCTTCCTGCTCAGGGCGCTCAAGCGGCTCGGCCAGGCCGAGGTGGTCTGCGACATGGGGCGGGTCCCGCCGCTCTTCGAGCTGGACGGGGAGAGCCTTTACCTGTTCTGGCAGATCGCCCTGACCGGCACCACCGACGAGGCCGCGATCCGCGACGTCTTCGAGTTCGTCGTGGACGACTGCCAGGTGGATATCGCCGAGACCACCGGGCCCGCCGACGGCGGGGAGGAGGAGGCGTTCGGCCTGTTCGCGGAGAACCTGCCCTATGTCCCGCCCGGACAGCTGACCGTCTACGAGGCCGGCGCGGTGGAAGGCGCCCAGGCCGCACCGGCCCGGCCGGAGGGCGGCGCCGGTTCCGGTACCTTCGGCGGCGGCGGCGGCGGCGGCGGCCTGGGCGGGCACACCATCCGCGTCGACCTGGACAAGGTGGACAGGCTGGTCAACCTGGTCGGCGAGATGGTCATCACCCAGGCGATGATCAGCGAGCAGCTCCGCGACGTGCCGCCCGGCACGCTCCAGCAGCTGGTCGAAGGGCTGGAGGAGCTGAGCCGCCATACCCGCGAGCTTCAGGAGAGCGTGATGGCGATCCGGGCGCAGCAGGTCCGGTCCGTCTTCTCCCGCATGCCCCGGCTGGTCCGCGAGGTCGCCGCCCAGACCGGCAAGGAAGTCATGCTCGCCACCTCGGGGGAGACCACCGAGGTCGACAAGACCGTGGTCGAGAACCTGGTCGACCCGCTGACCCACATGATCCGCAACTCGATAGACCATGGCCTGGAGACGCCGGACGAGCGGGAGACCGTCGGCAAGCCGCGCAGCGGGACCGTCCACCTCTCCGCCCAGCACCGCTCCGGCCGGATCGTGATCGAGGTGGCCGACGACGGGCGGGGCATCAACCGGCAGCGGGTGCTCCAGAAGGCGGTCGAGCAGGGCCTCGTTCCCGCCGGAGCCGGCCTGTCGGACGAGGAGATCGACAACCTCATCTTCCTGCCCGGATTCTCCACCGCGGACGCCGTCTCGGCCATTTCGGGCCGGGGCGTCGGCATGGACGTCGTCCGGCGCAACATCGCCAGCCTCGGCGGGCGGATCGGCGTCCATTCTACGCCCGGCGTCGGCACGCGCTTCGTGCTGTCGCTTCCGCTCACCCTGGCCGTGCTGGACGGGATGGTCATCTCGGTCGGCGAGCAACGCTTCGTCCTGCCCCTGACCAACATCATCGAAAGCCTGCGGCCGCGCAAATCCGACCTGCAAAGCGTCGCCAACCAGTGCGACGTCATCATGGCGCGCGGCGAGTATGTGCGGCTGGTCTATGTCGACCGCCTGTTCCGCATCGACGGCGCGATCGGCGACCCGACGCGGGGGCTGGTCGTCCTGGTCGAGACGGAGGAGGGCGGGCGCCTCGGCTTGGTGGTGGACGAGGTGCTCGGCCAGCAGCAGGTCGTCATCAAGAGCCTGGAAAGCAACTTCCAGCGGCTGGACGGCGTCTCCGCCGCCACCATCCTGGGCGACGGGCGCGTAGCCCTGATCCTCGACGTCGCCGGCCTTCAGAGCATGAGCCGCCACACCCATACCCGCGCGGTCCCCGCCGCAGCGTTGCCCGCCGCCTAGGATATAAAGATGGCAACAGTCCCTTCGGCCGCCCTGCCGGCCGTTCCGCGAGGTCAGGCCGGACCGGTCCCGGCCGAGGAACAGTACGTCACCTTCACCGTCGGGACGGAGGAGTACGGCGTCAACATACTGTCGGTGCGCGAGATCCGCGGCTGGACGCCGGAGACCAAGCTTCCCAACATGCCCGACTATGTGCGCGGCGTGGGCAACCTGCGCGGCATCATCATCCCGATTTTCGACCTGCGCGCCCGCTTCGGCGGTGGGCAGACGGAGGTGACCAAGCGTCACGTGGTCGTGGTCCTGCAGGTCGGCGAGCGCACCCGGGGCATCCTGGTCGATGCGATCTCCGACATCCTCACCGTCGCCCACGACGCGGTCAAGCCGCCGCCGGATATCGACAGCGGGCTGATCGACCAGCAGTACCTCAGCGGGCTGGTCACGGCGGAGAACCGCATGGTGACCCTGCTGGACGTGACCCGCCTGTTCGCCGGCGACGCCGTCGAGGAACTCTCTTCCCACCACATCCAGATCCCGCGCCAGGCGCAGGCCTGAGCAGAGCCCCAAAGGGATTTTACAATGTCCGTCACCACTCAAAGTTCCGTCCTGGCTCGGCTCGGCATCAACAAGCGCCTGTGGCTTGCGTTCGGCCTGCTGGTCGTCCTCCTGGTCGCCGGTTTCGGCTATGGCGGGTACAGCCTGCTGTCCATTCAGTCCGGGATCCGCCTGCTGGGCGACGCGGCGCATGATGCGAAGCTGGCGAAGGGAATCGAATCCGAAATGGCCGGCATGCGGATCGCGGCCCGCAACTTCGCGTACAGCGGCGACCAGAGGCTTCCGCCGGAGGTGCGCAGCCTGCACGCCGTCCTCGTCGGCAACATCGCGGCAACCCGGCTCGAGGTCGAGGACCCGACGCGCCTGCGGCTCGTCTCCGACATCGAGAGGCTCGCCGCGAGCTATCTGGTCAACTTCGAGAAACTGGTCGAGCTGCGGACGCGGCAGGACGGCGTGCTGCGCGAGCGGATGGAGCCCCTGGCCACCCGTATCCTGGCCTATTTCACCGAGATCAAGAATTCATCCGCGGCGGCGGGCAATCTCTCCGCGTCATTCGCCGCAAGCGAGTCGGAGGAGCATTGGCTGATCGCCCGGCTGGTGGTGGACCGGTTCCTCGCCAATGGGGATCAGGCTGCCAGGCGCGAGTTCAACGACAACATGGCCCAGATGCGGCAGCACCTGGGTGAGCTCGAAGCCGTGCTGAAGGACCCCGGGCTACAGGAGGCCAGGGTCGCGCTGGGCGACGGCGTCCGGCAGTTCGAAGCCGATTTCAACGAGATCCTCGCGAGCAACGTGGAAATCCTGCGGCTGCGGGACGACGTCCTGCTCAATGCCGGGACCGCGACCTCGGCGAAGGCGCAGGAGATCGTCGCCTCGGCCGAACGCAGCCAGGCCGAAATCGAGGCCATGGCGGCGGCCCAGATCAATACCGCCCTGACCATCACCGTCGTCATCGGCGTGATCTCGGTCCTGATCGGCATCATCGCCTCCCACCTGATTTCGCGCAGCATCATCAACCCGGTCAACGCGCTCCGCAAGGTGATGGCCGACCTGACCGACGGCGACCTCGCGGTCACGGTTCCCGGCACCGCCGACCGTGACGAACTGGGCGACATGGCGCGCGCCGTGGATGCGTTCAAGACCGTCGCGGTGGCGGCGGTGCGGACCCGGATCGGTCTCGACAACGTCAGCGCCAACATCATGATGTCCGACGCGGACGGCAAGATCGTCTACTGCAACCGGGCGATCATGGGCATGTTCGGCGCGTGCGAGGCCGACCTGCGCAAAAGCCTTCCGGCTTTCGATTCGAAGTCCCTGATCGGGACGAACATCGACGTTTTCCATCGCGATCCGTCGCACCAGCGCCGGCTGCTGAGCGGGTTGACCGCCAGCCACAAGGGCATCGCCAAGGCCGGCAGCCATACCTTCCAGGTCATCGCCCATCCGGTGTTCGGCCATGGCGGGGAACGGCTCGGCACCATCATCGAATGGCGCGACCTGACCGAGGAACTCCAGGTCGAGGAGGAGATCGGCAGCATCGTGTCCGGCGCGGTGAGGGGCGACTTCTCCGCCCGGATCGAGCTGGCCGGCAAGAGCGGCTTCTTCCTGACGGTCAGCGAGGGCATCAACGATCTGGCGGAGAATGTCTGCGCGGTCGCCGAGGACCTGGCCGCCGTCCTCCAGTCCCTGTCCCACGGCGACCTGACCCGGCGGATCGAGAAGGACTACGAAGGCGTCTTCCAGCGCCTCAAGAGCGACTTCAACTCCACCGCCGAGAAGCTGTCCGACATCGTCGGCCGGATCAGCCAGTCGACCGCCGCGATCTCCGAAGCGGCGCGGGAGGTTTCGGCGGGCAGCCTCGACCTGTCGGAGCGGACCGAGCAGCAGGCGTCCAGCCTGGAGGAGACGGCGGCGAGCATGGAGCAGCTGGCCGCGACGGTACGCAGCAACGCCGACAATGCCAAGCAGGTCAACGAGGTCGCCTCGACCGCCCGCACCGCCGCCGACCGTGGCGGCAAGGTCGCCGGCGACGCGGTGGACGCGATGCGTCGGATCGAGAGTTCCAGCCAGAAGATCAGCGACATCATCGGCGTGATCGACGAGATCGCCTTCCAGACCAACCTGCTGGCCCTGAACGCGGCGGTCGAGGCCGCCCGGGCGGGCGATGCCGGGCGCGGCTTCGCCGTCGTGGCGCAGGAGGTCAGGACGCTGGCCCAGCGCTCGGCCCAGGCGTCCAAGGAGATCAAGGCGCTGATCATCGACAGCAATACCCAGGTGCGCGATGGCGTCGATCTGGTCGGCGCGGCCGGCGGAGCGCTGTCGGACATCGTGGCGGGCGTCAGCCGGGTCGCCGACCTGGTCGCGGAGATCGCCCGCGCGACCGCCGAGCAGGCCAACGGGCTGGACGAGATCAACGGCGCCGTAGCCCAGATGGACGAGATGACCCAGAAGAACGCGGCCCTGGTCGAGCAGAGTTCGGCCGCGGCGCGCTCGATGGAGGGGCAGGCCCATGATCTCGGCTCGCTGATCTCGTTCTTCAGCGTCACCGGCGCCTTGTCTCCTGCCGGCGAGCTTCCGGCGCGGCCCGCGCCGGTGCCGATGCGCAAGGCCGCGGCCGGTGCGCGGCCCGCTCCCCGTCCGGCCGGCCGCCCCGCCGAGGCCAAGCGGGTCGCTCAGCATCCGACCACCCTGCGCCGGGTCGAGACCAACGACGATCCCGACTGGAAGGAGTTCTGAGCGGGGCGCCACGGCCCCGGCTCATGACGTTTCATGACCTTTCATGACATCTGGCGACACGCCCCGCGCGGGAGGGATCGAATGACTGACGCGGCGCACCGGAGCGCACCGGGCAGCCGGGGACGGGAGGGCAGCCTGTCCCGGACCACCGGCGAGCGCGAATTCCATTTCACCCGGGGCATTTCGACCATATCGCGGCGCTGCTCCAGCAGCTCACGGGCATCCATCTCGCTCCCCACAAGGTCGAGATGGTCTATTCCCGCCTTGCCCGGCGGCTGCGGGACCTGGGCATGGCGGACTTCGACGCCTACTGCGCCTTCCTGTCGTCCGAGTCGGGGGAAAGCGAGATCGGCCTGCTGGTCAACGCCCTGACCACCAACCTCACCCGCTTCTATAGGGAGTCCCACCATTTCGAGCACCTGGCCGCGGTCGTGCTGCCCCGGATCCAGGAACGGCAGGCCGGCGCCGCCAAGCCGCGCCTGCGGATCTGGTCGGCGGGCTGCTCCTCGGGGGAGGAGCCCTACACGATCGCGATGACCGTGGCCTCGGCGGTGCCCGACCTTCACCGCTGGGATGTCCGCATCCTGGCGACCGACATCGACACCCACATGGTCGAGACCGCGCGCCGGGGGCTTTACGCCGCGGACGCGGCAACCGCCATCCCCGCGGCGATCCGTTCGCGCCACACCGCGGAGCAGCAGCAGGGAACCCGCCGGGTTCTATCCATGGGCGAAAGCCTGCGCCGATTGATCACCTTCAAGCCGCTGAACCTGCTTGAAGACTGGCCTATGCGCGGACCCTTCGATGCGATCTTCTGCCGCAACGTGCTTATCTATTTTGACAGGCATGGTAGGACTGAAGTGATAGGGAAGTTCCATCAACTCCTGGATGTCGACGGGCATCTCTATCTCGGCCATTCAGAGAGTCTCTACGGCGTTTCCGAACAGTTTCGCCAAGTGGGGCCGACCAGCTATCAGGCCATACCATGAAGCATGCCGCGCGCGCACTTGACGACCGCAGAGGGAGTGTTCCGAGCCTGGACGAGCCCAACGAAGGCTATTTCCATCCGGGCTTTCGGGCCCATGCCGTCAAGGTCCTGCTCGGCGAGCACAAGATCTCCCAGCGGCCCGACGAGATGCTGGTCACCACCCTCGGTTCCTGCATCGCCGCCTGCGTCCGCGATCCGGTCCTGGGCCTGGGCGGCATGAACCATTTCCTGCTGCCCGAAGCTCCCGCCGGGAACGACGGCGGGGTCAACGCCGCCGCGCGCTACGGCGGCGTCGCCATGGAACGCCTGATCAACGAGATCCTGCGGCGGGGCGGCCGGCGCGACCGGCTGGAGGTCAAGGTGTTCGGCGGCGCCAAGGTGATCGTCAGCAGCAATCCCATCGGGCGCCGCAACGCCGAGTTCGTGCTGGGCTTCATCGCCGCCGAAGGGCTCACGCTGGCCGCGCAGGACCTGGGCGGCACCCTCGCGCGGCGCGTCCATTACTTCCCGAACACCGGGAAGGTGATGCGTCGCCTGATCCGGCAGGAAGCGGTGGAGGACACCATCCGCAGCGAGATGAGGTTCATGTCCGACCTGGGCGCCAAGCCGGTCGAAGGCGATATCGAGTTGTTCGGGGATTGATGATGGGCAAGCCGATCCGGGTCGCGATCGTGGACGACAGCGCGCTGATGCGCCGGATGCTGACCGAAGCGCTGTCCGCCGAGCCGGGCTTCGAGGTGGTCGGCCATGCCGCCGATCCCTACGAGGCGCGGGAAATGATCAAGTCGGCCAATCCGGACGTCCTGACGCTGGACGTCGAGATGCCGCGCATGGACGGGCTCACCTTCCTGGAGAAGATCATGACGCTTCGGCCGATGCCGGTGGTCATGGTCTCGACCCTGACCCGCGAGGGAGCCGACGCCACGGTCCGGGCGCTGGAGCTGGGGGCGATCGACTGCATCGCCAAGCCCAACGGGGCCGAGGGAGAGCGTTTCGTGGATTTCCGCGACGAGCTGGTCGGCAAGCTGAAGGTGGCGGCCCATGTCCGCCTGGGGCCACCCCGGGCGAAGCCGGCGCGTGCCAAGGCCGGGGTCCGCAGCGGCGGCGGCCGTCTGATCGCGCTGGGCGCCTCGACCGGCGGGGTCGAGCGCATCCGTGACATCCTGGAGGTTCTGCCGGAAGGATCGCCGCCGATCCTGATCGTCCAGCACATGGGCGCCTTCTACGTGCCGAGCTTCGCCGCCCGGCTGGACCGCCAGTCCGCGCTGACCGTCAGGATGGCCGAGTCCGGCATGCGCGTGACGGCCGGCGAGGTGCTGATAGCGCCCGGCGACCGTCACATGGCGTTGCGCCGGGACGGCTTCGGCTATCTGTGCGAGATCGTCGACGGGCCGCCGGTCAGCGGTCACCGGCCGTCGGTCGATGTCCTGTTCAATTCGGTCGCCGAAGTGGCGGGCGCCAACGCGGTCGGCGTGATCCTGTCGGGGATGGGACGCGACGGCGCATCCGGGATGGCGGCGATGCGTGCCGCCGGCGCCTGGACGATCGGGGAGAACGAGCAGAGCTGCGTCGTCTACGGCATGCCGCGCATGGCCAAACTGGGAGGCGGCGTCGCCGTCGAGATGCCGCTTGGGCAGATCCCGGCCGAGATGCTCCGCGCCGCGGTGGCCCCCGCCGCACGGCCGGCCTGATGACGGACGGGGGAGACTGACCGATGTCGCTCGGATTGTTGAAGAGCATCGCCGGCAGCCGTTCCGACGCGCTGCCGGCGGCCGTCCGCCCGGCTCCGGTTCCGGTCCCGGCTCCGGCCGCGGAGCCGCCGGCCGATGCCGGGTACGACGATCTGCTGGGCCGCTGGCTCGGCTTCTCCGAGCTTCAGAACCATTGCCTGGACGCCCTGGCGACCGAGGTGAGGCGGACAAGCGACCTGGTCGAGTCCAGCACGCTGGAGATCAGCTCGCGGTTCCGCGATCTCGCCACCTCGGCGCAGGAGCAGACCAAGCGGGTCGAGGACATCATCGCGGTCGCCAACTCCGTCACGATCGACGGCGAAGCCATTCCGCTCGACCGTGTCGTCGCGACGATGCAGCAGATCCTGGTCGAGATGGTCAACAACATCGTCAACCTGTCGAAGCAGGCCATGACGATGGTCTATGTGCTTGACGACGTGGTCCGGGATGTCGGCGAGGTCGAGAAGAGCATCGCCGACATCGACACGATCAACCGCCAGACCAATTTCCTGGCGCTCAACGCGACCATCGAGGCCAGCCGCGCGGGCGAGGCCGGCAGGACCTTCGCGGTGGTCGCCAACGAGGTGCGGCACCTGTCCAAGGCGACCGGGGACCTCGCCGGCCGCATGCGAGACAAGGTCGGCGCCGTCGTCGTGGGGGTTCGGCGCGGCCACGAGATCCTGCGAGACATCGCCAACACCGACCTGTCGCCGCAGATGCTCGCCAAGGACCGCATCGACATGACGATGATGAGCCTGGTCGCGCAGAGCCAGCATTTCCAGAGCGTGCTCCAGGACGCCGCGCGGGTCTCGACCGAGATCTCGGCCCATATCAGCCAGGTCATCACCCGGATGCAGTTCCAGGACCTGGCCAAGCAGCGCCTGGACCACGTGATCGACGGCATGACCGTTATGTCGAACGGCCTTGGGGAGCTGGGCGCGAGGACGCGCTTGGCGCTGCCGGCCGGCACCGGGATGGACTTCCCGCAGGAATGGGTGGACCAGCTGCTGTCCGGCATGACCCTGAGCGAGCTTCGCCAGCGCTTCGTCCGCCGCATGCTGCTGGCGGGTTCGGCGCTGGATGCGCACGGCGCGCTGGACCACGAGACGGGCTTTCCGGAGGCCGACGGCGCGGATCCGGGCCTGTCGGACGGCACGGACGACGACAATGTCGAACTATTCTGATCGAGCGTGAGATTGCCCGGCGGCGGCAGCGCATTCTGCCATTCATGGAGCGGTGTGTAGAGATGGATTACCGTATCGAGCTGGACGACCTGGAAGCACGCATCTTCATCTCGGGCCGCCTGACCTTCAACGACCATGGC
This sequence comes from Skermanella pratensis, assembly GCF_008843145.1. Lineage (GTDB taxonomy): Bacteria > Pseudomonadota > Alphaproteobacteria > Azospirillales > Azospirillaceae > Skermanella > Skermanella pratensis. The sequence continues at coordinate 1,293,991 of NZ_CP030265.1, forward strand.
AAGGTCCGCAGCATGATCCAGGAAATGGTGCAGAGCCATCCGAAGCGTCAGGTGATGATGATCGGCGGGCTGGATTTCGTGGACAGCTCCGGCCTCGGCATGATCCTGGTCGCGCGCGAGGAGGTGGCCCAGGTCGACAAGAAGCTGTTCCTCCGCGGAGCGCAGGGGCAGGTCAAGCGGGTCCTTGCGGTGGCCCAGCTGGACAAGATCGTGGACATCCAGGACTGACGCGGATTTCGGGTGGGCCGGCCATGGGGGCGAGCACGCTCTACGGTGTCGGACTGGCAGCCGAGCACCTCCAGGAGATCGCGGCGCTGGTCGATCGCGGCGGCTGCCCCGTCGTCTGCGGCCTTCCGGCCGACGCCGCCCGGATCGACGGTGCCGCCGTGCTCGCGGCGGGCCTCGACCAAGCATGCCTGAGCGAGGTCCTGGACCGGGGAGCCGGGGCCTGCATCGAGATCGGTTCGCTCGACGCTCCGACGGCGGCGGAGTGCGTTCGGCGTGCGGCGGGCTGCACCCTGTTCCTGTCCCTGACCACGGCCAGCGCCTATCGGCTGCCCGTGGCCCAGACCGTGGTGGCCGTGATCGACGGGCGGGCGCCGCTGGGGCAGGAGAGGTGCTACGACATCGAGCTGGCGCTCCAGGAGGCCGTCAGCAATGCGGTGATCCATGGCAACCTGACCGTGTCGAGCCTGCGCGGCCCAACGCTGGCGGCGCTGGACACCTTCTCCTGCGACCTCAACGAGAGGCTGGCCGACCCGGCGCTGGCGAACCTGCGGGTCGGGATCGCCGTGTCGATCGACGATGCTCGGATCACCATCGACGTGATCGACCAGGGTCCCGGCTTCGTGCCGAAACCTCGGGCGCCTACGACGGCGAGCGGGCGGGGCATCGGCCTGATCGAATCCCTGGCGGCCGAGTGGGAGCTGCTCGACGACGGCCGCCGGGTCCGCATGAGGTTCGCCCGATGAACGGCGTGATGGAGATGGCCTCCGCGGCGGCGCTGACCGAGCTTCGGCAGGTCGGGATCTTCGATTGCCTGATCCTGGTGGTGGACGACACCGACTTCAACCGCACCTTGATCACGGCGATGCTCCGGCAGGCGGGGTTCCGCCGGATCGAGCACGCGGTCGACGGCATCGACGCGCTGCGCAAGATCGACCATGAAGTGCCCGACCTGGTCATCCTGGACATCGTGATGCCTGGACTGGACGGGTTCGAGGTGTGCCGGCGCCTGCGCGCCGAGGACCGCTTCGCCGATCTGCCCGTCCTCGTGCAGACCGCCCTGTCCAACACCGAGGACCGCAACAAGGCCTTCCAGCTCGGCACCACCGACCTGATCACCAAGCCGATCGACCGCAACGAACTGCTGGCCCGTGTCCGCATCCATCTGGAGAACCGGATGCTGATCCAGGACCTCCAGCTCTACCGCACCCGGCTGGAGAACGAACTGGCCATGGCGCGGGAGATGTACGGCCATCTGCTGCCGACCGCCGCGATCTTCGACCAGATCAGCCGCGACAGCGGCGTGCGCATCCGGCACCACCGGGCCGTCTCGTCCGAACTGGGCGGCGACATCTGGGGCGTCATTCCGCTGCAGGAAGGACGCTTCGGGCTCTACCTGCTCGACATGACCGGGACCGGCGTGTCGGCGGCCTTGAACGCATTCCGCATGCATACCGTGCTCCATGAACTGGCACCGCTGGCCTCTTATCCCTCCCGTTTCCTGACCGAGGCCAATGCGCGGGCCGTCGGGCTTTTCGAGTCGGACGAGCGGGCGGCGATGATCTATGGCGTGGTCGATCCGATCGCCGGGACCTTCTCCTACACCACCGCCTCGGCCAAGCGGCCGATCCTGGTCCGGCGGGGCGCCGACGCGGCCACCCTGGGCGAGGCCGACGGCGCGCCGGTCGGCCATGCCGCCGAGAGCGTCTACCATACCCGCACCCTGGCGTTCGGGCCGGGTGCCATGCTGCTGCTCTACAACAATGCCGTGCTGACGGCCCTGCCGGGCGACGGCGGCAAGGCGGCGGAACGGGCGCTCGCCGACCTCGCGGTTCCCGCCCTGCAGGCGCCTAGCCTGGACGAGGCCTATGACCGCATGGTAGCGGCACTCGCCCGCGCGGTCGGCGACCGGCCTGGGCAGGACATGACCCTGGTCTTCCTGGCCAAGGACGCCTGTACCTCCCCCTGGGCGGAGCGGTAGATGAGCAGTTCGGCCTCTGCGCCCGTCAGTATCCGGAACGCCCGGATCCTGGTGGTCGACGACAACCGGGTGAACCGTCACCTGCTGGTCGCCGTGCTTCAGCGCGGCGGCTTTCCCCATGTGGAGATGGCCGAGGACGGGATCGACGCGCTGGCCAAGATCGAGGCGAACGCGCCCGACCTGATCCTGCTCGACCTGATGATGCCGAAGCTGGACGGCTTCGAGGTGTGCCGCCGGCTGCGCACCGATCCCAACCGCCGGGACCTGCCGATCCTGGTCCAGAGCAGCCTGTCGGGCTCGGAAGACCGGACCCGCGCCTTCTCGGTCGGGGCGACCGATTTCGTCAGCAAGCCGATCAACGCGACCGAACTGCTGTCCCGGGTCCGCATCCACCTGGAGAACCAGGCGCTGCTGCGCGACCTGCAGGGCTATCGCCGGCGCCGCCAGGGCGAGCTGGCGCTGGCGCGGAGCATGCAGGAACGGCTGCTGCCGGCCCCGTCGCGGCTGCGGGAGACCAAGGCCGACCTGGGCCTGAGCCTGGCGGCCCATTTCGAGCCGTCCTCGGAACTGGGCGGCGATTTCTGGGACCTGCGGCGCGACGGGCGCGGCCGGCTGATCGTCTGGCTGGTCGATTTCTCCGGCCACGGCGTCGGCGCGGCGCTCAACACTTTCAGATTGCACGCGATCCTGCGGCAGATGGACCTGAACGATTTCGACCCGGCCGACCATCTGCGCGAGGTGAATGAACGGGTCTGTCCGCTTCTGCGCAGCGGCCAGTTCGCGACCATGCTGGTCGGCGTGGTCGATCCGGTGGAGAACACGTTCCACTATGCTTCCGCCGGGGCGCCGGCGCCGATGGTCTGGCAGGCTGGCGACGCCGCGCCGGAGTTCGGCGACAGCAGCGGATTGCCGGTCGGCATCCTGGCCTCGGCCCGCTACCAGAACCGCGACCTGGCCTTGCCGGTCGGCGGCCGGCTGTTCCTCTACAGCGATGGCGCCAGCGAGTTGTGGACCTCCGAGGATACCGTCCTGGGCGAGGAGGGGCTGCTCGACCTGGTCCGCGGTCACATGCATCAGGAGGAGGACGCCGGCTTCCTGGCCGGCCTGCTCGGCTCCCTCACCGCGCTGGGAAATTTCGACGACGACGTGACCGCGCTGGTGCTGACCCGCCGCGCGTAACGTCATCGGACGTCATCCGTCCGCGATCGGGTCGTAGAAAGCGGCGGAAAAACCCGCCTTGTCCCGGCTCTCCTCGTTGAAGGGACGCTTCAATCCGCCCTTGAAATGGGTGCGGACGAGGTTCTGCCAAGTGGGAATCGGCGGGACGCCCAGTTTGTCGCAGACATGCTCGAACCAGCGCCGGCCGGCGGCCACATGGGTGATCTCGTCGTCGTGGATGATCTGGAGCGCGTCGGCGCCGGCGTCGTCGCCGACGGTGCGCAGGTTCCGGATCATGGCGGGGGTCACGTCCAGCCCGCGCGCCTCCAGCACCAGCGGCACGATGGCGAGGCGGGCGGCGAGGTCGTGGGCGGTGTCCCGGCTGGCCTGCCAGAGCCCGTCATGGGCGGGCAGGGCGCCGTAGCGGCTGCCGAGGTCGGCCAGTCGGCGGCACAGCATGTCGAAATGCCGCGCCTCGTCGTCGGCGACCTGGACCCAATCGTCGGTGAAACCCTTGGGCATGCCGGCGCCGAAGCGGGCGACGATGTCCCAGGACAGGTCGATGGCGTTCAGCTCGATATGGGCGAGGGCGTGGATCAGCGCGGTCCGCCCGGCGACGCTGCCGGCCTTGCGGCGCGGCGGCATGTCGCGCGGCAGGCGAAGCTCCGGATAGTCGGGACGCGCCGGCCGGTCGGGCGGGACCGGCGGGCCAGGCGGCTCGATCCCGGCCAGCGCGCCGGTCCGCCACTCCTCGGCGAACCGGCGGGAGAGGCGGACCTTCTCCGCAGGGTCGGCGGTGGTCAGGACGGTGACGGCGGCAGACCTGATACTCATGGCCCGAGTACTTATGGATTGATGCTCAGCGGCGCCCGTAGGCGATGAATTCCCCGTTCAGAAAGTCCGGCTTGCCGTAGCCCAGCGGCTTGCCGTCGGGCGTTTCGATGGAGCCGCCGGCGGCCAGTAGGATCGCGTGGCCGGCCGCCGTGTCCCATTCGCAGGTCGGGCCGAAGCGGGGATAGACGTCGACCTCGCCGCGCGCGATCAGGCAGAACTTCAGCGCGCTGCTGGAGTGGCGGTGCTCCTTCACCAGCTTGCCTTCCAGGAACTTGTCGAGCCGTTCGCGGTCGCCGTGCCGGCGGCTGGACAGCACCACCAGCCCGTCGGGCGGAATCATGCGGGCGGAGATCGGCACGTCGCTGCGGCCCTGGACGCAGTGGACGGCGGTGCCGGGACCGGCGGCGGCGTAGAGGTCGCCGTCCACCGGCAGGTACATGACGCCCAGGACCGGAACGCCGTCCTTCACCAGGCCGATATTCACGGTGAATTCGCCGGTGTGCTCGACGAAGCTGCGCGTGCCGTCCAGCGGATCGACCAGCCAGTAGGTGCCGTGGTCGCCCGGCGGGGACTTGCCGGCGGCGTGCTGCTCCTCCGAGATGACGGGAATGTTCGGGGTCAGGTGGTGCAGGGCCGGTAGGATGACGGATTCGGCGGCGTGGTCGGCGGCGGTGACCGGACTGCCGTCTGCCTTGACGTGGGCGGTCACGGTGTCGGTGTAATACCGGAGTATGACCTGCCCGGCCTCCCGCGCGATGGTGCGCACGGCCGGAAGCAACTTGGCAAAGCCGTGATCCAGGCTCTGATCCGCCCTACGATCTGACATGAGTCCCCCAAAGGTCACAAGATGGGGAGCATACGCCCCCGCGCGACCCTTGGGGAACCCCTGCCGACGTTATTCGGCGGCGATCGCGGGGCGATGCTCCTGGATCAGGCGCCAAATCTTCTGCGGTGTTGCAGGCATGTCCACATGCCGCACCCCGTAGACCGACAGCGCGTCGACCACGGCGTTGATCACCGCGGGCGGCGCCCCGATCGCCCCGGCCTCCCCGGCGCCCTTCATGCCGAGCGCGTTGGTCGTGCTGGGCACCTCGTTCAGCTTGAACTGGACGAACGGGATGTTGTTCGCCCGGGGCATGCAATAGTCCATGAAGGAGCCGGTCAGCAGCTGGCCCGAATCGGGGTCGTAGACGCATTCCTCATACACGGCCTGCCCGATGCCCTGGCCGACGCCGCCATGGACCTGGCCTGCCAGCATCATCGGGTTGAGCACCTTGCCGAAATCATCGACCACGGTGTAGCGGACGAACTCGATCCCGCCGGTGTCCTCGTCGATCTCCAGCTCGCAGATGTGGCAGCCGTTGGGGAAGGTCGCGGCCGGTGGGGTCCAACGGGCCTCCTCGTCGAAGGCGAAGCCGCCGTCGGACGGGGCGCTGGCCTTGGCGACATCCTGGATCGTCACCTTGCGGTCGGTGCCGACGATGGTGAAGGTCCCGTCCTCGAACCCGATATCCACGGCCGCCGCCTCCAGCAGCTCGGCCGCCTTGGCCCGGGCCTTCTCGATCACCCGTTCCGCCGTGTCGGACAGGGCGGCGCCGCCGACCGGGATGGAGCGGGAGCCGCCCGTGCCGGAGCCGAAGCTGATCCGCGCGCTGTCGCCCTGGACGATCTCGATGTCCTCCGCCGGGATGCCCAGCCGGTCGGAGACGATCTGGGTATAGGCCGTCTCGTGCCCCTGGCCGTTGGACTGGGAGCCGATCAGCACCGTCACCTTGCCGGTGCCGGCTATCTGGATCGTCGCCTGCTCCGGTCCGCCGCCCGAGCACGCCTCGATATATGTCGCGAGGCCGATGCCGCGCAGCCTGCCGCGCGACCGCGCCTCCGCCCGGCGCTGCTCGAAGCTGTTCCAGCCAGACAGCTCCAGCGCGTCGTCCATGTTGCGGGCGAACTCGCCGGTGTCGTAGGTGAGGTCCAGCGCGGTGTTGAAGGGCATCGCCTCCGGCGGGATGAAGTTGCGCCGGCGCAGCTCGCCCGGATGCATCCCCAGCTCGCGCGCCGCCGCGTCCACCAGCCGCTCCAGCAGGTAGGCCGCTTCCGGCCGGCCGGCGCCGCGGTAGGCGTCCACCGGGTTGGTGTTGGTGAAGACGCCCTTGACCAGCACGTGGATCGCCGGGGTGGTGTAGACCCCGGCCAGCATCGCCGTGCCCGCGTCGGTCGGGATGTAGGGGCCGAAGTTCGAGAGGTAGGCGCCCAGGTTGGCGACCGTGGAGACCCGCAGCGCCAGGAACCTGCCGTCGGCGTCCAGCGCCAGGTCGGCGTGGGAGACGTTGTCGCGCCCGTGGTCGTCGCTGAGGAACGCCTCGCCCCGGTCGGAGGTCCACTTGACCGGACGGTTCAGCTTGCGCGCGGCGAACAGCGACAGGACATATTCGGGATACATGAAGATCTTCATGCCGAAGCCGCCGCCCACGTCGGTGGTCAGCACGTGGAACTTCTCTTCCGGCTCGTTGAAGATCTGGGTCGCGAGCTGGGTGCGCAGCCCGTGGACGCCCTGGCTGGAGACGTAGAGGACGTAGCGGTCGGTGTCGTCGATCGAGGCGAGGCAGGCCCGACCCTCCATGGAGTTCGGCACGATCCGGTTGTTCACCAGGTCGATGCTGACCACCTTGGCGGCCTTGGCGAATCCGGCCTCGGTCGCGGCGTGGTCGCCTTTCTCCCACTCGAAGCTGAGGTTGCCGGGCGCCTGCTCCCACACCTGGGGGGCGTTGGACGCCAGGGCGCCCACGGTGTCGGCGATGGCCGGCAGCTCCGAATAGTCGATCATGACCAGCTCGGAGGCGTCGCGCGCCGCGTCCAGCGTCTCCGCGACGATGAAGACGACGGGGTCGCCCACGTGGCGGACGCGGCCCTTGGCGAGGGCCGGGCGCGGCGGCATCACCAGCGGCTGGCCGTTGCGCTGGACCAGCGGGACGTTGCAGGGCAGGGGGGCGATGTTGGCCGCCTCCAGGTCGTCCACCGTGTAGATGCCGAGCACGCCGGGGGCGTTGCGGGCGTCTTCCAGGTCGATGGAGACGATCTCCGCATGGGCGTGGGGCGAGCGCAGGACGTACCCGTAGGTCTGCCCCGGCAGGGAAATGTCGTCGGTATAGCGCCCGCGCCCGGTCAGCAGGCGGGCGTCCTCGGTGCGCGGCACCGCTTGTCCGATTCCAAACTTGGCCATGTGATCTGAACCCCCTGAAGGAATGCGCCGGCAGATTGTGCTGCCTGGTTGTGCCGTTGTCTCCGTAAGCCAGAGAGTTTATGCGTGTCCAGCCGGATGACAAACCCCGGAAGTGGTCTTACCTGACATGTCCCGAAAAGATGCTTGGCGGGCGGCGCGGGGTCCTTATGTTGCAGGATGTTTCACCGATCAGCCGAGCTTGGAAAGCACCGGAAAGCCATGTGCGGACGCTATACCCTCGCGACTCCGGTCGCCGAAATGAGCCGGATGTTCGGCTTTCCCGACCTGCCGAACCTGCCGGCCCGCTTCAACATCGCGCCGACCCAGGACGTCGCGGTGGTGCGCTGGCTGGACGACGGGAAGCGGCGCGCGCTGTCCCTGGTGCGCTGGGGGCTGGTGCCCCACTGGGCCGACGACCCGTCGATCGGCAGCCGGATGATCAACGCGCGGTCCGAATCGGTCGCTGAGAAGCCGTCCTTCCGCAGCGCCTTCGCCCGCCGCCGCTGCCTGGTCCCGGCCGACGGGTTCTATGAATGGCAGCAGCATGTGCCCAAGGGGGAGAAGAAGCAGCCCTTCCGCATCCGCCGCCGCGACCGGCAACCCTTCGCCTTCGCCGGATTGTGGGAGACCTGGAAGGGACCGAAGGGCGGCCCGGCGCTGGACCACCCGCTGGAGACGGTCACCATCGTGACGACCACGGCCAACGGCGTGCTGAAGCCGCTGCACGAGCGGATGCCGGTGATCCTGGCCGAGGACGACTATGCCGCGTGGCTGGACCCGGAGACATCCGGGGAGGCCGCCGGGGCGCTGCTTCGGCCCTGCCCGGAGGATTGGCTGGAGGCCTATCCGGTCAGCACGCGTGTGAACAGCGTGCGGAACGACGACCCGTCCTGCGTCGAGCCGGTCGAGGGGGCCGGGGTGATGGCGGGGACGGCGGAGCAGGCGCCGGAGCCGAGGCAGCCGAAGCTGCTGTGACGGGGGCTGATGCCTCCGGGGTGTGGCCGCGGATGTCATCAAACGTGATCATGGGGGCGGGCGGCGGGCGCTCCTGTTCCGAAGGTGCCGAGGGGGCCGCAGATTACGGCGATGGACTCAGATGAGGGGCGATATGTGAGCTTTTGTCATGATCGGACGGCGGCGTTCCTTCCATTCGTCTCTTTCATCTCCCTTTCATCATGCGCGGGCTTGACCCGCGTATCCACGTGCGAACCATCACGGCGCAGGATGCTGACATCACACTCCCCCGGAACATGTCAGCAAACGTGATCATCCGTGCGCAGGGGGCGGGGTGGTGTCGTGGGTCCTGTAGTGCTCCTTCCCGTCATGCGCGGATTTGACTCGCGGCTGCCCGGCACGCCGATTGCCGACTCAATCAGAGGATGCTGTTCTGGTAGAGCGTTCCTCTCTTCATCGTCATGACCGGGCTTGACCCGGTCATCGCTTGCAGGCTTCATCAGCGCCGCCCTGCAGGGAGATACCCGGATCAAGTCCGGGTAGGACGAAAAGGGGGCGCTTCTGCCCATAGCTCAGCCTTTTGAGCGGTAAGCGACAACCGTGCCGGACAGCCGCGGGCTTGACCCGCACATCCACGTGCGAACCTTCGCGACGGCGATTGCTGATATCATCCCCCCGGATCGTGTCAGCAAATGTATTCATACGCGCGCGGAAGCAAGCGGGTGTCGGGGTCCTGATATTCACGCTGCAAAGATCCGGCACCGGGATGCGGCGGCGAGTCTAGCGCGAATTGGTGAAGGAATACCTTCCTGGCAGCGCGAAAGAAACTTTCGCGCGAGCGTTTCAACAAATTTTATACAAATAGACGATAAAGAAGGCGCCAGGATGTCCGCAAGGTAGTGCGGGCACCGAGGCGCCGGCCCGATTCCGTGCCGGCCGATCCACAGGCAATCGGGGGCACGGACTTGGACAAGGGCAGGGATCTGGTCGCCGCGCTGGCGGGGATGTTCATGGTTGCCTCGGCCGGCGGCGGGTCGGGTGTCGCCGTCGCGGCATCCTCCGACGGGGCGGACCCGCTGAAGCGCTATATCGAGGCGATCTCCGACGCGGCCGTTCCGACCCCGGCCAAGATCGATGATCGCCTGGTGCCCATCCGTCGCGATAACTCGGCCCTGCGCTGGGAGACCGAGGCCGCCGATTCCCGGGTCAAGGTTGTGTCCTGGATGTCGGAAAGCGCGTTCCAGCGTTTCTATTCCCAGCCGGAGGAGCTGCCGGCGGACAAGTCGGCCCCGCCGAACTGGGGCACGGTGATGTGGGTGACGGCCGTTCCGCAGGTGCGGGACTTCTGCCGCTCGCTGGGCACCCGCGACACGGTCGCGATCACCAGCCGCCTTCTCCAGCTTTTCGGGTTGCCACCGACCGGGCAGAACGCCCGCTTCGTGGAGATGTGGGTGTCGCCCAAGGACATGCTGCGCCCCTGTCCCGACCGCGAAGTGGACGACAGCCGCTGCGAGGTCGATACGGCAAGCGACGTTGATGATTATCGGACCTGGTTCACCGGCAACTATGCAAAGTCCTACAACGCCTCCGGCTTTCCGTGGACGCGGCTGGGATACACCTATGACTGGGCGCCCGCCGACGACAAGGCGAACCCGAACAAGCCCAAGGGCGCCAGCGAGTTCATCCTGAAGCCGGGAACGCCCTATACGATCACCGGGCGGTACACGACCGCCGAATATTGCGGGCGGCCGGCGCGGTGAAGACGGGGCCGTGATGCGGGGCGGTGAATTTGATTGACCCGGAGGTGCCGGCGAGTATGATCCCGGCACTTTCCCCAGGGAGCCCCTGTGGCGGAATCGGTAGACGCGGCGGACTCAAAATCCGTTGCCAGTGATGGCGTGCCAGTTCGAGTCTGGCCGGGGGCACCAGTCAAACCAAAAACTTAGAGCGTATGAGAGCCTGTTGCGGGCTTTACTCAACGGCTGTATTGCAGTCTTGCCCGGGTAGCAGGAGATCCGTACTCAGGCGTGAGTCCAGGTAAGTTCCGGGGTATGTTGTCCGGCGGTCGGCCATGTCGGATCGCGGCGCTGTCTTGACGAAGATACATCTTATTCACGATTCAGCTTAGTGCGTTATCTTTCCGAGAGAGAAGTAATCCCTGAATCGTGCCCGACGAATCTAACCGCTTTTTTCAAAATGACCCAAACGTTAAAAATTTCTTTGCTCCGTTATCAGTAGGGAGCTGGACATCAATCGCCCTGTACATGGCCTATCCTACAAGGTTTTCTACTCCTGCACTGGCGGCCATTGTTGGGCGGCGTGAAGCACGCGAAGGATCGTCACCGCGCGAGTGTCTTCGGTATAGACAACCACGTAATTTGTTCGAACCACCATTTCACGTGTGCCGGCGATTCGGCCGGTCCGGTAGAGCTTCGGATGTTCAGGCAGCTTTGCAGTCTTCGCCTCAATATCGTTCTTCAGACGCTGAGCGGCGTCCAGATTGTCATCTGATATGTAATCGATGATTGCCAGGAGATCGGCGAGAGCCGTCTTCCGCCACTCAAGCACCACCACGGCGTTTCCTGTCGATCAAGGCTTGAGCTTCGTCCATGACATGCTGATGAGGTGCCGCCGGGCTCGTGTCGGCCAGCGCCTCGTGAACCTTGGCCCGAAACCATGCGTCATACGCTTCGGGCGTTGTCGTCAATCCGGCCGGCAGAGCGCCTTCCTTGGAGATGCGCGTGAGCAGGATGCGCACGGCGTCCGAGACGGTGAGGCCGACATTGGCGAGCTTTTCCGTTGCGTCAGCCTTGAGCTTGTCGTCCACGCGGATGTGCAGCATCGATGTCTGGGCAGCCATCTCCGGTTCTCCTTATTCGATACTCCCATCATGTATCTCAATTGAGATACAGTCAAGGGCGTGTTGTTCCAGGGCTTGATCCACGGCCATTGCGTGGTCCGGCGGTGTGTTCACTTGGACATGGATACTCTATTCACCCTGACCGGCCTTGCCCTTCGGATTTCAATCAGCGGAGGCTTGATGAAGCCCGCAGGGAGATGACCGGATCAAGTCCGGTCATGACGAATGGGGAGTGTTGCTGCTGACACCTGGTACTTTTGAATATGAAGTAACTACCGTATCTGGCAGCGATGGGCCAAACCCGGTCATGATGAGAAGAGAGGCTTGTATTCACCGGTGAAGATCAATCGCTAGGGCGGTGTCCGATCAGGTTGAACCGGTCCGGTCCACGCGGCCTGCCGTTCCACTTGCCGCGTTGCGTTGGGCCATGGGCCCAACGCAACGGTTCGGCTGCTCCGGGCGGATCGACCTGATCGGGCACAGCTCCAGGCCAGACAGCCGTGGACTTGCCGGGCAATTCGGCCCATGGGCAGGTTGGCTCAGTTGGCTTCCGCTCCGCATCGCCGATCGCCGAGAAAGGGGCCTCACCCCCACAGCAGGCCCAGCGAGATCACCACACCCGACACGACCAGCACGATCAGGCAGAACCCCATCACGTCCTTCGCCTTCAGCCCGGCGATCGCCAGGGCCGGCAAAGCCCAGAAGGGTTGGATCAGGTTGGTCCAGGCGTCGCCCCAGGCGACGGCCATGGCTACCTTGGAGAGGTCGGCGTTCAGCTCCATGGCGGCCGGGAGCATCACCTGCGACTGCACCGCCCACTGGCCGCCGCCCGAGGGGATCAGGACGTTCAGCAGGCCGGCGCTCCAGAAGGTGAAGAGGGACAGGGTGTCGGCGGTGGAGAAGGAGACGAACCATTCGGACAGGCTCCGGGCCAGGCCGGATTCCACCATCATCCCCATGATGCCGGCGTAGAACGGGAACTGGATGACGATGCCGGCGGCACCTTTCACGGCCTCCTGGAGGCTGTGGAGGAAGCGGTAGGGCGTGCCGTGAAGCAGGATGCCGAGGAACAGGAAGATGAAGTTGACGATGTTCAGGTTCAGCGCCAAGCCCTTGTCGATCACATAGAGCGCGATGAACAGCAGGCCGAGGCCGCCGACAATCCAGGAGATCACGCGGCTCTGCTCCAGCCAGTCGGCCGGGCGGTCGATCCGGCCGGCGTTCTCCGGGTCGGTGTCCACCAGCTTGTCCGGGTCCACGTAGACGGGGTCGCCGCCGTGGCCCAGCATCAGGCGGTTGGTCAGCGGGATCAGGATGAACAGCGCCACGACGATGATCAGGTTGTAGCTGCTGAACAGCGTCTGGCTGGTCGGCACGATGCCGATCAGGTTCTCGGAGAAATGGCCGGGAGTCGCGATGGTCAGGGGGACCGAGCCCGACAGGCCGCCGTGCCAGATCACGAACCCGGAATAGGCGCTGGCGATCAGCAGGCGGTAGTCCACCTTCGGGACGGCGCGGGCGAGCTGGCGAGCGAACAGGGCGCCGATAACGAGGCCGAAACCCCAGTTGATCCAGCTCGCCACCAGCGAGACCAGGGTGACCATGACGATCGCCTGTCCCGGCGTCTTCGCCAGCCGGGCCATGTTGGAAAGTATGCGCCGGAAGAAGGGCGTGCTGGCCAGCACGAAGCCGGTCACCAGGACCAGCACCATCTGCATGCTGAATTCCAGCAGCTGCCAGAACCCGCCGCCCCAGTAGCGGGCCATGGCGAGCGGCGAGGCGCCTTCGAACAGGATGCCGGCGGCATAGACGAGCAAGGTCAGCAGCAGCACGAGAACGTAGGGGTCGGGCAGGTAGCGCTCGACCAAGTTCGTGGACCAGTTCGTTGCTGCGCCCAGCATTGACGTCTCCCCCTTGTTGATTCCGTGCCGGCGTGCGGAGCCGGGCCGGGTGTTTGCGGGCAATCAACCCGCTGGGGAGCCGGAAGTTCAGGAATTATGGACGAATGCCGGGGGCTGTCGCGAATCGGGAGCGGGGTCCCCCTCGTCATGCGCGGGTTTGACCCCGCGCATCCGCGCGCGAGTTGATATGATCAAATTCGCGCGCGGATGGCCGGATCAAGTCCACGGCTGTCCGGCACGGTTGTTGCCTAACGCTCAGAAGGCTGAACTATGGGCAGAAACGCCCCCTTTTCGTCATACCCGGACTTGATCCGGGTATCTCACCGCACGGCGGCGCTGATGGAGTCCGCAAGCGATGACCGGGTCAAGCCCGGTCATGACGATGAAGGGAGGAGCGCCCCACCAGAAAAGCGTCCACTGGTTGAGGCGGCAAGTACCGTGCCGGACAGCCGTGGATCAAGTCCGGCCATGATGAAAAGGAAGTTTTTCAGTCTCTAGGCATGGCCAGCGCGGCGATGGCCGTCAGTCCAGGATCGTCCCGAGCAGGCCGCCGCCGGCTCCGCCGATCACGGCTCCGCGCTTGCCGTCCACCGCATAGCCGCCGGCCGCGCCGACGCCGGTGCCGACCATCTGTTCCGTCGAGCACGCTCCCAGCGCCAGCAGGGCGAATACAACACCGATAAGCTGCTTCTTGCTCATGATTTGATCTCCTTCTGAGCATTTAACAGACAAGCCGGTGTTTCATTCCCCGAGCGGCGGGCGATCCCGCGGCGGTACCGCTTCAGGCTTTGCCGGACTTCTTCGCGGCTACTTCGCGCGTCTCGGCCACGGGGGTCAGCGCGCCGCGGCCGTCGAACCAGGAGACCAGGTTGTCCACCACGAGCTGGCCCATGGCGTTGCGGGTGTGGACCGTTCCGGAGGCCACGTGGGGCAGCAGCACGGTGTTCTCCATCGCGATCAGCTCGGCCGGGACGTTGGGTTCGTCGGCATAGACATCCAGGCCGGCGGCCAGGATCGCCTTGGAGCGGAGCGCCTCGATCAGGTCGGCCTCGTTCACCACGGTGCCGCGGCCGACATTGACGAAGATGCCGTCGGGGCCGAGGGCTTCGAAGATCTCGCGGCCGACCATCCGCTCGGTCGAGGCGCCGCCGGGAATGACCGAGATCAGCACGTCCACCTGGCGGGCCAGATCGACCGCGTCGGCGACATAGGCGTAGTCGACGCCTTCCTGCCGCCTGCGGCCATGGTAGGAGATCGGTAGGCCGAAGGCTTCGAGCCGCTTGGCGATGGCCTTGCCGATTCGGCCCAGGCCGAGGATGCCGACCGTGCGGCCGCGCAGCGACGCGGTGAGCGGGAAGGCTCCCGAGGGCCACTTGCCGTCGCGCAGGTGGCGTTCGGCCTCCGGGATGCGGCGGACCGTCGAGATCAGCAGGCCGATGGTGAGATCCGCGACCTCGTCGGTCAGCACGTCGGGCGTGTTGGTCACGACGATGCCGTGGCCGCCGGCCCACTTGGCGTCGATCTGGTCGTAGCCGACGCCGAAGGCGGAGACGATCTCCAGCGCGGGGAGCTTGCCCATCAGCGCTTCGTTCAACGGGGCGTGCCCGCCGGCGGCGATACCGCGGATCCGGGGGCCGTGCTCGGCCAGGAATGCGTCCCGGTCGGCGACCTCCCACAGCCGGTGAACGGTGAACAGCCGGTCGATCTGGTCGGCGACCACGGGCATCATCGGGGCGATCTGAAGGATTTCCGGGCGGGCCATGGCTTGTATCAGCACCTTTGTTGTCTCTTCCCTCCGCCTTGTGTCCGGCGGCTACACACCATGGCGCGTCTGTCAACTCCAGGCAAGTTTCGTTCCAAAGAAAACAGGCTTTGTTGTGGCATAAAGCCGCGTTACAGTTCTGGAAAGCCTCCAGGACCAGAGAGGCGCAATCAGGGGGAGATGAGCCCGTGGCGACTGGCACGGACATTCTCGATACCATACGCACGCGGCTTTTCACGGCCGTGCTGGGCGACGTCATGGATACGCGCGGGCTGACCCGCCAGTTCCTGCCGCCGGCGATCCGCCCGATCGATTCCGATACCGTTCCCGACAGGGTGATGGCCGGCCGCGCCATGCCCGTGCTGGAGGCCGACTGCTGCGGCGACGTGGAGTGGCGGGGGGCTGGTCACGGGGTCGGGGAGGGGGGAGGCAATCCTTTTCCGTTCGGGTTGATGCTCCGCGCGCTCGACGAGCTGAAGCGGGACGAGGTCTATGTCTGCACCGGCGGATCGCCGCGCTACGCGCTGTGGGGCGAGCTGATGAGCACGCGCGCCCGCACGCTGGGGGCGGCGGGGGCGGTGGTCGACGGCTTCCACCGCGACACGCTGGGGATCAGGAAGCTGGGATTCCCGGTGTATTCCCACGGCTCCTATGCCCAGGACCAGCGGATGCGCGGGCGGGTCATCGACTTCCGCTGCCCGATCGAGTTCGGCAGCGGCGTCAGGATCGATCCCGGCGACGTGATCGTCGGCGACATCGACGGCGTGCTGGTCATCCCGGGCGACCATGCCGCCGACATCGTCGCGCTTGCGCTGGAGAAGGTCGAGGGCGAGGAGAGCGTCCGGCAGATGATCGAGCGGGGCGAGCGCACCGAGGACATCTTCGGGAGGACCGGCATCATGTAGCGGAGTCGGGGAGCGCGTCGGTCCCGGTGTTGCCGGATGGAACAATCAAAAAACGAGAACGGGGAGAAGAAGCGATGAAGTCACTGTTGGGTGCGGTTCTGGCCGTCTGCATGGCCGCGACGGCGGGCCAGGCGATGGCCCAGGAAAAGCTGAACGTCTTCTGGGTCAAGGGTTTCTACAAATCCGAGGACGACGCGCTGTTCGAGGCGATCAAGAAGTACGAGCAGAAGACCGGGGTCAAGGTCGAGCTGTCCCAGTACCCCGTGCAGGACATGATCCCGAAGACGGTCGCGGCGCTGGATTCCGGCACGCCGCCGGATGTCGCCTATGCCGACGTCTATGATTTCCAGGTCACCGGCAAGTGGGCCTTCGAGGGCAGGCTGGAGGACATCACCGACGTCCTGGAGCCGATGAAGGACCGCTTCGCGCCGAACACCGTGGAGACGGCGTACCTGCTGAACGAGAGCACGGGCAAGCGCGCCTATTACGCCTTTCCGATCAAGCAGCAGACCATGCATATCGAGTACTGGCTCGACATGCTGACCCAGGCCGGCTTCCAGGAGTCGGACATTCCCAAGACCTGGAAGGAGTACTGGGCCTTCTGGTGCAGCGAGGTGCAGCCCGCTTATCGCAAGGCATCGGGCCAGCGGGCCTACGGCATCGGCCAGCCGCTGGGCGTGGACAGCAGCGACTCCTTCTATTCGTTCCTGACCTTCGCCGACGCCTACAACGTCAAGATGGTCGATGACGACGGCAAGCTGCTGGTCGACGATCCCAAGGTCAAGGAAGGACTGGTCGGCGCGCTGACCGACTATACCGAGCCCTATGCCAAGGGCTGCGCGCCGCCGTCGGCCACGAGCTGGAAGGACCCGGACAACAACGTCGCCTTCCACAACAAGACCACGGCCCTGACCCACAACGCGACCATCTCGATCGCGGCCAAGTGGCTCGACGACATGAACAACGCGACCCTGACCCAGGAACAGCGGGACCAGGCCAAGAAGAACTATTACGAACTGATCCGCACGGCAGGTTTCCCCCAGAAGCCCGACGGCAGCAAGATGGTCTACCGCGCGGCGGTCAAGACCGGCGTGATCTTCTCCGAGGCCCGCAACAAGGAGCGCGGCAAGGAATTCGTGAAGTTCCTGCTCGAGGAGGACAACCTGACCCCCTATGTCGAGGGTTCGCTGGGCCGCTGGTTCCCGGTCACCAAGGAAGGGCAGGAGCGTCCGTTCTGGAAGGCCGATCCGCACCGCCAGTCGGTCTACGACCAGTTCAAGGACGGCACCGTGACTTTCGAGTTCACCAAGAACTACAAGTTCACGACCCTGAACAATGAGAACGTGTGGGCCAAGGCGGCCAACCGGGTCATCAACGAGAAGGTGCCGGTGGACAAGGCCGTGGACGAGATGATCGCCCGCATCAAGGCGGTCGCGGGCTGACTCCGGCACGACGAGGCGGAAGGGCGGCGGGACGCCGCCCTTCCGCGGTGCCCGCTTTCCATCCACCACAACGGCGGACGCGATGAACACGATAGCGGTTTCCGAATCGGACGCCGGGGCTCGGCCGAAGCGGCGGGGCTGGTCGCCCACGCGGGTCTGGGGCACCATCCTGCTGGTGCCCTATGTCCTGGTCTTCCTGTTCTTCGTGGTCTATCCCGTGTGCTACGGGTTCTGGCTGGCGCGGGACCCGCAGAGCTACGTCCAGCTGTTCGAAGACCCGATCTTCGTCCGCTCGATCTTCAACACGCTGGCCTTCCTGCTGATCGGCGTGAACCTGAAGATGATGGTGGCGCTGCTGCTGTCGGGCTTCTTCCTGCACGACCGGATCTGGATCCGCTGGCTGTCGCTGATCTTCATCCTGCCCTGGGCGGTGCCGTCGATCCCGACGATCCTGTCCGTGCGCTTCATGCTCAACCCGGAATGGGGCGTCATCAACCAGCTGATCTTCCGGTTCACGGCCGAGGACGGGCCGAACTGGCTGAACGACCCGACCCTGGGCCTGACCTTTTCCATCCTGGTCCATATCTGGAAGAGCCTGCCCTTCTGGACCCTGATCCTGCTGTCCGGCCGGCTCGCGATCTCCAAGGACCTGTACGAGGCGGCCTCGGTGGACGGCGCGAGCCCGGTCCAGCAGTTCCGGTTCGTCACCTGGCCGTCGATGAAGACGCTGTACGTGACCTGCACGGTGCTGTCGATGATCTGGACGCTGGGCGACTTCAACAGCGTCTACCTGCTGACCGGCGGCGGGCCGGCCGACCTGACCCACGTGCTGGCGACGCTCGGCATCCGGTACCTGCGGCTCGACCAGGTGAACCTGTCCATGGCGGCGATCGTCACGGCACTGCCGCTGGTGCTTCCGCTGGTCTATTTCATGATGCGGCGGCTTTCAAAATGAAGAGGTTGCCAAAATGAAGAGGCTGGCCAGATGAAGAGATTTTCCCTGGCGGGGGTCGCGGGCGAGGCGAAGCTTCTGCTCATTGGCATTCCGGTCCTGATCTGGACGATGCTGCCGATCTACCACCTGTTCCTGTTCGCGATCTCGCCCCGGGACGCCGCCTTCTCCGGCAATATCTGGCCGGAGGAACCGACGCTCCGGAACTTCCAGATCGTGCTGAACCAGGACCACTATTTCCTGATCCATTTCTGGGAACAGCTTGCCAACTCGCTGATCGTCGCGATAGCGACCGGGGTGCTGACCCTGCTGGTGGCGACATTCGCCGCCTTCGCGATCAGCAGGCTGAAGGTGGAGGGCGGGCGCACGGTGATGAACCTGGCGCTGTTCACCTATTTCATCCCGGCCGCCTTCCTGGCGGTGCCGATGTACCGGACCATGGGCATGTACGGGCTGCTCAACAGCAAGTGGGCGCTGATCCTGGCGATGGTCACGGTGGCGTCGCCCTATGCGATCTGGGTGCTGAAGCAGGCGTCGGACAAGCTGCCCTACGAACTGGACGAGGCGGCGGTGGTGGACGGCGCGTCGCCGCTGCAGCTGTTCTGGATGGTCTACCTGCCGCTGATGAAGCCGTCGCTGGTGGCGGTCGGGACCTATGCGCTGCTGCTGGCCTGGAACGAGTATCTCTACGCCTTCCTGCTGCTGTCCCGCGACACCGAGATCACCCTGCCGGTGGCGCTCGGCAATTTCCTGGCGGCGGACGACTCGCCGTGGGAGCTGCTGATGACGACCGGGCTGATCTATGCGCTGCCGCCGGCGGCGATCTACTACGCCTTCAAGCGCTACATGGTCTCCGGCCTGACCGCGGGCGCCGTCAAGAGCTGAGCGTGACCGATATTTGGGGAAGCAATCATGGCCTCGGTTGAGATCAGGGACGTCCGCAAGTCCTATGGCACGTCGCAGGTGCTCCATGGCGTGTCGGTCGATATCCGGGACGGCGAGTTCGTCATCCTGGTGGGACCCTCGGGCTGCGGGAAATCGACGCTGCTGCGCATGCTGGCCGGGCTGGAGAGCATCACCGGCGGCGAGATCCGCATCGGCCCGCGCGTGGTCAACGACGTGCCGCCCAAGGAGCGGGACATCGCCATGGTGTTCCAGAACTACGCGCTTTATCCGCACATGACGGTGGCCGAGAACATGGCCTTCTCCATGCGGCTTCGGCGGGCGAAGAAGTCGGAGATCGAGGTCCGGGTCAACCGGGCCGCCGAGATCCTGGGCCTGACCAAGCTGCTGGCCCGCTATCCCAAGGAGCTGTCCGGCGGCCAGCGCCAGCGGGTCGCCATGGGGCGGGCGATCGTGCGGGACCCCAAGGTGTTCCTGTTCGACGAGCCGCTGTCCAACCTGGACGCGAAGCTGCGGGTCGCCATGCGCGCCGAGA
Source organism: Skermanella pratensis (assembly GCF_008843145.1). Taxonomy (GTDB): domain Bacteria; phylum Pseudomonadota; class Alphaproteobacteria; order Azospirillales; family Azospirillaceae; genus Skermanella; species Skermanella pratensis. The sequence goes on from NZ_CP030265.1 coordinate 1,313,623, forward strand.
TCAAGGAGCTGCACCAGCGGCTTCGGACCACCACGGTCTATGTCACCCACGACCAGATCGAGGCCATGACCATGGCCGACAAGATCGTCGTGATGCGCGACGGCATCGTGGAGCAGGTCGGGGCGCCGCTGGACCTTTATGACAGCCCGGACAACCTCTTCGTCGCCGGTTTCATCGGGTCGCCGGCCATGAACCTGATCGAGGGGCGGATCGAGGGTGGGGCCGAAGGCGGGGCATTCGTCAGCCAGGGCGGGTTGCGGCTGCCGCTGCCGGCGGGGTGGGCCGGCTCGGCCGGCCGGCCGGTCACCTACGGGCTGCGGCCGGAGCACATCACGCTGAGCGACACCGGCGTGCCGGTGGAGGTGGTGGTGGTCGAGCCGACCGGGTCGGAGACCCTGATCGTGGTCAAGGGCGGGCAGACGGAGCTGGACTGCCTGTTCCGCAGCCGCATCCTGCCGGCTCCCGGCGAGACGCTGCGCATCCAGCCCGACATCGCGCACGTGCATCTTTTCGATACCGAAACGGGCCGCCGGCTGGCGGCGCAGGGTTGAGGACCAATGGCGAAACTTAGCTCCATCGAACCAGGATTCTACCGCATCCCGCTGCCGGTGGTGCTGACCGACAGCACCCATGGCGAGATGAAGGCTTTCGAGCTGAACACCGTCCGGCTGCGCGATGCCGACGGGGCGGAGGGGGTCGGCTACACCTTCACCGTGGGGCGGAACGGCGGCGCCGTCGATTCCGTGCTGACGCGCGAGATCCCCGAGCTGATGCAGGGGGAGGAGGCCGACGCGATCGAGTGGCTGTGGCAGAAGGCTTGGTGGGCGCTCCACTATGGCGGGCGCGGCGGCCCGACGGTGCTGGCGCTGTCGGCCTTCGACATGGCCCTGTGGGACCTGAAGGCCCGGCGGGCCGGGCTGCCGCTGTGGCGGCTGCTGGGCGGCTACGATCCCAGGGTGCCGTGCTATGCCGGGGGCATCGACCTGGAGCTTCCGCTGGACGCGCTGCTCCGCCAGACCGACGACAACCTCGCCAAGGGGTTCCGGGCGATCAAGATGAAGGTGGGGCGCCGGAACCTGTTCGAGGACGTCGAGCGGGTCGCGGCGATGCGCGCGCACCTGGGGCAGGGCTTCCCGCTGATGGTGGACGCCAACATGAAGTGGGGCGTGGACGAGGCGATCCGCGCCGCCCGGGCGCTCCAGCCGTTCGACCTGACCTGGCTGGAGGAGCCGACCATCCCGGACGACCCGGCCGGCCACGCCCGCATCGTCCGCGAGGGCGGGCTGCCGATCGCGGCCGGCGAGAACCTGCGGACGCTTTGGGAGTTCAAGCTGTATATCGCGGGGGGCGGCGTGACCTATCCGGAGCCCGACGTCACCAATTGCGGCGGCATCACGCCCTTCATGAAGATCGCGCACCTGGCGGAAGCCTTCAACCTGCCGGTGACCAGCCACGGCGCCCATGACGTGACCGTCCACCTGCTGGCCGCCTGCCCGAACCGTTCCTTCCTGGAGGCCCACGGCTTCGGGCTGGACCGCTACATCGCGGAGCCGCTGCGGATCGAAAACGGCGTCGCGATCGCGCCGGAGCGGCCGGGGCACGGGATGGAGTTCGATTGGAAGGGGTTGGAGAAGATCCGGGGGTAAACCGCCGCCCCTTGACCGGAGACCCGTTCGCACTAGAACATTATGTGAACAAGTGCGGGCGGGACGATGGAACTGCGAGAGAAGCTGGAGATCCTGGCGGATGCGGCCAAGTATGACGCGTCCTGCGCGTCGAGCGGGTCGGACCGCAAGACTTCCGCCGGGACCAAGGACGGGATCGGCTCGACCGAGGGCATGGGTATCTGCCACGCCTATGCGCCGGACGGGCGCTGCATCTCGCTGCTGAAGATCCTTCTGACCAACTTCTGCGTCTATGACTGCCTTTATTGCGTCAACCGTCGGTCCAGCAATGTCCGCCGCGCCCGCTTCACGCCGGAGGAGGTCGTCAGGCTGACCCTGGGCTTCTACCGGCGCAACTACATCGAGGGGCTTTTCCTCAGCTCCGGCATCATCCAGAGCCCCGACTACACCATGGAGCAGCTTGTCCGGGTGGCGAAGATGCTTCGGGAGGACCACGGCTTCCGCGGCTATATCCACCTGAAGACGATCCCCGACGCCTCGCCCGAGCTTCTGGCCGAGGCGGGGCTGTACGCCGACCGGCTCAGCATCAACATCGAGCTGCCGTCGGAGCCGTCGCTGGACCGGCTGGCGCCGGAGAAGGACGCGGGCGCGATCAGGCGTTCCATGGGGCGGCTGCGGCTTCGGATCGAGGAGGCGAAGTCCAGCCCGCGCGAGCCGCGCTTCGCGCCCGGCGGCCAGAGCACCCAGATGATCGTCGGGGCCGACGGGACGGACGACTGGGGCATCCTGGCGACCAGCGACCGGCTCTATACCGGGTACCGGCTGCGCCGGGTCTATTATTCCGCCTTCAGCCCGATCCCGGACGGCAGCTCCAGCCTGCCGCCGGGGGCACCGCCGCTGGTGAGGGAGCACCGGCTGTATCAGGCCGACTGGCTGATGCGGTTCTACGGCTTCGACGCGGGCGAGATCGTGCCGGACGGCGGGCTGCTAGACCTGGAGATCGACCCGAAGCTGGCCTGGGCGCTGGTCAATCGCCACCGGTTCCCGGTGGACGTCAACAAGGCGGACCGGGAAAGCCTGCTGCGGGTGCCCGGAATGGGCGTACGTACGGTGGACCGCCTGCTGTCGATCCGGCGGCACAAGGCCGTACGTCTGGAGGACCTGGGGCGGCTTCGGGTCCAGCTTGCCAAGGTGGCGCCCTTCGTCACCACGGCAGACCCGCAGGTCGGACGCTCGACGCTGGACCGGCTGGACCTGCGTCAGCGGCTGGCGCCCCGGCCGGCGCAGCTGGCGCTGCCGCTGTTCGCCTGAGGCCGCCATGCACGCTGTCGATCTGGCCCATCCCGTCGATTTCGAGGGCTGGCGCGCGGCGGCGCGGCGGATGGTGCTGGCCGATGCCCGGCCGGAGGCGGTGGACTGGCGGGTGGGCGCGCAGGCGGGGCTGTTCGGCGATGCGGCCGCGCCGGTCGTTCCGGAAGCGGACCGGAACCGCGCGTTCACCGTGCCGAAGGATTTCCTGGAGCTGGCGGAGACCGTCGTCTGCCACCGCGACCCGGCGCGCTTCGCGCTGCTCTACGGCCTGCTCTGGCGGCTAACCCATGGGGAGCCGAAGCTGCTGGAGATCGTGTCGGACCGGGAGGTCCACCGGGCGGAGACCATGGCGCGGGCGGTGCGCCGCGACATCCACAAGATGCACGCCTTCGTCCGCTTCCGCGAGCGGGAAGGGCACTATCTGGCCTGGTTCGAACCGGACCACTTCATCGTGGAGCGGGCGGCGCCGTTCTTCGCCCGCCGGTTCGCCAACATGGACTGGTCGATCCTGACGCCGGACCGCAGCGTCCACTGGGACGGCGGGACGCTCCACTTCACCCCCGGCGCCAGCCGGGCGGAGGTGCCCGACGAGGACTCGCTGGAGGATTACTGGCGCAGCTACTACGCCAGCATCTTCAACCCGGCCCGGCTCAAGGTCGCGGCCATGCAGTCGGAGATGCCGCGGAAATACTGGCGCAACCTGCCCGAGGCGCGGCTGATCGCCCCGCTGATCCGCGACGCCGGCCGCCGGGCCGCCGCCATGGTCGAGAGCGGCGTGACGCTGCCGGCACCGAAGTCCGGGCGCTGGGCCGGGGCCGTTCCGTCCGTTCGGGCGCCGGCGCCCGAGGGCGGCCTCCAGGCCTGCCGGCGCTGTACGCTGTGGCGCGACGCGACACAGGCGGTTCCGGGCGAGGGGCCGATGGGAGCGCGGCTGATGCTGGTGGGCGAGCAGCCAGGCGACCAGGAGGACCTGGCCGGGCGGGCGTTCGTCGGACCGGCCGGCCGGCTGCTGGACCGGGCGCTGGGCGAGGCCGGCATCGTGCGGTCGCAGTGCTACGTCACCAACGCGGTCAAGCATTTCAAGTTCACGCCGCGCGGCAAGCGCCGCATCCACCAGAAGCCCGATGCCGGCGAGGTCGAGCATTGCCGCTGGTGGCTGGCGGAGGAGGTCGCCGCGGTCCGCCCGCGGCTGATCGTGGCCCTGGGCGCCACGGCCGGCCGGGCGCTGCTGCGCCGGGAGGTCGCGGTCCAGCGCGAGCGCGGCGCCGTCCTCCGGCTGGAGGAGGGGCGGTCGATGCTGCTGACCGTGCATCCCTCCTACCTGCTCCGGCTTCCCGATGCCGCCGCCAAGGCGGCGGAGTATGACCGTTTCGTCGCCGATCTGAGGCTTGCTACCTCCTTTGCGATGGCGCCGTGAACACCGGCCGGTGGCATTCTCCGGTTATCGATGGGGAGTGACGATGCAACCACGATTTGGCCATGCCGTACTGACCGAGGACGATCGCCGCCGCCTGCGCGACCGCCTGGAGCGGCTGGGCGAGCAGAAGGTCCGGCTGATGTCGGGGGTGGACTGCGTACGCTATTTCGGCAACTGGCAGGCCGCGGAACTGGTCGACGAGTGGCTCGAGGTCAAGGACGCGGAACGCCAGGAGCAGTCCGGACTGCTGAGGCGCCTGTTCGGAAAGAAGTGACCTCTCCCCCCATTCCGGCAATGGAGTTTCGCCGTCCGGGCGGCTAGGCGTACGCCATCCGCCGCGCCGCCGGAACAATTCGTCCGGGCAGAAGGGCAGCAACCGGTATCATCCCTTCACTCGGTCGCCCCGTGACGTTACTATGGCGAATTCGGTTTACGGGATGGCGATTGAACATTCGGTCGCCGCCGTATGTTCCAGAAGGAACTTGTCGCTGTCCCTGAAAGGCCATGCGCCCACGAACCCGGCCCAGGAACCCGATGCGGCCTCGACGAACCAGGCTGAAGAAGTAGGAAGCGCTTGCCATGAGGCCGGTGCGGAGATTTGCAGGTGGAAATGACTTCCAGGATGACCGAAGTGACCGAGCCTTATTCCCACGTTCAGAAGGCCGCCGCCTGGGTGGTCCACGCCGTCACGGCGAGCGGGGTGGTGCTCGGGCTGATGGCCCTGCTGGCGCTGGTTGACAACAACGCCAAGGGCTGCCTGCTCTGGCTCGGCGCGGCACTCCTGGTCGATGGGGTGGACGGGACGCTGGCCCGCAAGTTCTCGGTCAAGCGGGTCCTGCCGAACTTCGACGGCGCGACCCTCGACCTGGTGATCGACTATCTGACGTACGTGTTCATCCCCGCGATATTCATTTACAAGTTCATTCCGCTCCCGGGACCGCTCGAACTGGTCGCGGTCGCGTTCATCCTGCTGTCGGCGCTCTATTGCTTCTGCAACGTCAACATGAAGAGCAACGACAATTATTTCGTCGGGTTTCCGGCGGTCTGGAACGTGGTCGCCTTGTACCTCTTCATCCTGGACCTGGACCCGGCGGTCACCTTCGCCCTGATCACCTTCTTCGCCCTGATGACCTTCACCACGGCCAAGTTCGTCCATCCTTTCCGGGTGCCGCACCTGATGCCGGTCAACATCGCGATGACTGCGGTCTGGATGATCAGCAGCCTGCTGCTCGTCCTGGGCCAGCCGGACGACCCGATGGTGCTGATGGTTCCGTGGATCGTCGCCTCCGCCTGGTTCACCGGCATCTGCGCCTGGCGGACCGTGCTGGGATACGCGCGCGGCGCCTGACCGGCCGGCGCAGGCCCGAAACATCGAATGCCGAATATTGGGGCCCGCGGTTCGCCGCGGGTCTCTCTTTTTGCCAAGTCCGTTTGACCAATGGACAACCCGCCCCGGAGTCGTGGGAATCTGGATGCCGGTTGGTAGAGTCCTGGTAGGAGGAAGCATCCCGATGCGTAACTATGCCATCCTGCGAAATCTATCTCCGCTGGCAACCGCGGAGCCGTTCGAACGCCGGGCCCGGAGCGTCCGTCCGGAAGCCGTCATGATTCCGCCCGAACCGATGATCGACGTGGCGCGGCTGACCTCGCGCCAGGTTCGGGAGGTGGCCCGCGATCCAGGAGTCCGCGGCATCGCTCCGGTCATGCCCATCACGCTGATCCGGCCGTTCGAGGTTCCCGAGGCGGAGGCCGCCACCCAGGCCTGGGGGATCGGCGCCGTCCGGGCGGACGTCTCGGACTTCACGGGGCCGGGGTCACGGTGGCGGTGCTGGACACCGGCATCGATGCCGGCCACGCCGCCTTCCAGGGCGTGGAACTGGTCCAGGAGGACTTCTCCGGGTCGGGCAACGGCGACAGGCAGGGGCACGGCACCCACTGCGCCGGCACGATCTTCGGGCGCGATGTCGACGGCACGCGGATCGGCGTCGCCCGCGGCGTCGGCCGGGCCCTGATCGGCAAGGTGCTCGGGGACGACGGCAGCGGCAGCAGCGACATGATCTTCCGGGGCATCCAGTGGGCGGTCCAGGAAGGCGCCCAGGTGATCTCGATGTCGCTGGGGTTCGATTTCCCCGGGCTGGTCGCCCGGCTGGTGGCGGACGACTGGCCGCCGGAGCTGGCGACCTCCGTGGCGCTGGAAGGCTATCGCGGCAATCTCCGCATGTTCGACGCCCTGATGGAAATGGTCGAGGCGCGGGCCGCCTTCTCGATCGGGACTGTCCTGGTGGCCGCGGCGGGCAACGAGAGCCGGCGCGACCGGAACAAGGACTTCGAGGTGGCCGTGTCGATCCCGGCGGCGGCCCAGGGCATCATCTCGGTCGGCGCGCTGGGCCAGACAGGGGGGCAGACGGGGACCACCCTGGGCGTCGCGCCCTTCTCCAACACCTTCCCGCAGGTCAGCGCCCCCGGCGTCAACGTGCTGTCGGCCAGGGCCGGCGGCGGTCTGGTCGCCCTGAACGGCACCAGCATGGCGACCCCCCATGTCGCCGGCGTCGCGGCGCTCTGGTGGGAGGCCATGGGCGGCGCGCCGGCCCGGATCGCCGCGTCGGCGGTCGCCGCGAAGGTCCTGGGGCAGGCGCGGACCGATGTCTTCCTGTCGGATGCGGACCCGGCGGACCGCGGGCTGGGGATCGTCACCGCGCCGTAGGGCGGTGCCGGGGTGAACCACCGGGCCGGGCGACGTGTTGTCCAGGAGATTGCCGTCCCATGAGGTCTCCTTGAAACGCGTCGTTCCCGGCCTGCTGCTGGTCGCCCTGCTGGCGGGCTGCCAAGCGCCCGTCCGCATGTCCAACATGATCGTTCCCGACACCGAGCGGATCGCCGGACAGACCGGCCGCCCGCTCGCGGTCGAGGTCGGCAGCGTGGGCAGGGGAAGCTCCTGGAACGTCCTGAACCAAGTCCAGGTCGCCGATTTGGACCTGCGGGAAGCCCTGATCAATTCCCTCGCCGTGCGCGGCGCCCTGGCGGCGAGCCAGCCGCGCTACCGGGTCGATGCGGAACTGCTCCGCACGACCCGGGGCCTCCAGGAGATCCTGATGGGGCTCAACGTGACGGCCGAGGTGGAGATCCGCTATCTGGTCACCGACACGGCGACCGGCGCCGTCGTCTTCTCCCGGCCGATCGTCTCGACCGGGACCGCGTCCTCGTCGGACTATTTCAGCCCGACCGAGCGGACGCGCGTCGCGACCGAGCGCGCGATCCAGGACAACATGCGGAAGCTGCTGGCGGAGCTTTACGGTTTTTAAGGGTGGACTCGGCGCTCCCGTATGCCATCGGCGTTCGCCCTTCGGGCGAACGCCGATGGCATACGGTTTATGCGGGTTGTCACTCCGCCGGCTGTCGGTTGCGTAATCCCCGGAGTTGCCGGCGCAGTTCCTCCGCGACGGAATTGGCGGGGCGGGTGAAGCGGGCGAGCAGGTCGTAGAGCACCGGCGTGACGAACAGGGTCAGCAGCGAGGCAACGGTCAGCCCGCCGATGATCACGGCGCCGATCGCCACCCGGCTCTCGGCGCCGGCCCCGGTGGCGAGCAGCAGGGGAACCGCCCCCAGCACGGTGGACAGCACCGTCATCAGGATCGGCCGGAAGCGGAGCGCCGATCCTTCGGTGATCGCCTGCCGGACATCCATCCCCCCGGCACGGAGCTGGTTGGCGAACTCGACGATCAGGATGCCGTTCTTCGCCATCAGGCCGATCAGCAGAACCATCCCGACCTGGCTGTAGATGTTCAGCGACAACCCTCCCACGGCCAGCGCACCGAGCGCGCCGGCGAGTCCGAGCGGCACCGTCAGCATGATGATCAGCGGGTGGATGAAGCTTTCGAACTGGGCGGCCAGCACCAGGAAGACGATCAGCAGCGCGATCCCGAAGGTGATGGCGATGCCGCCGGATGTCTCCAGGAACTGCTGGCTCTGCCCGGTATAGCTGAGCCGGCCCTCGGGCGGCAGCTCCTCCGCCGCGATCTCGTTCATGAAGTCGATGGCGGAGCCCAGGTCGTACCCGTCGGCCAGCGATGCCGAGACGGTGATCGACGGCAGCCGGTCGAACCGCTTCAGCTCCGGCGCCGCCGCCAGCTCCTCCAGGGTGATCAGCGCATTGAGCGGGACCAGCGATCCGTCGTCGCCGGCCCGGACGAAGATGTTCTTCAGGTCGGCCGGCGTCTGGCGGTCGCTGTCGCGCGCCTGGATGATCACGGGATAGACCCGGCCGCGGTTGATGTAGTCGGTGACCTCGCGGGACGCCAGCATGGTCTGGAGCGTGCTGCCGATCTGCTCGATCCCGATCTCCAGGTCGTCGGCCTTGCGGCGGTCGATCAGCACGTTGAACTGGGGCCGCGTCGCCTCGAAATCGGTCTCGACGTTCTGAAGGCCGGGATTTTCCAGGGCGCGGGCGATGATGCGGTCCGACCATTCCTGGATCGTGTCGTAGTCCTGGCCGCCGATCACCACCTGGAGCGGCGCGCTGCTGCCGCGCTGGCCCAGCCCGGCGGGGTTGACCGGGAAGGCGCGGACACCGGGTATGCCGCTGACTCCGGGAATGATCGAGTTCACGATCTCGCGCTGGCTCCGCTCCCGCTCGGCCCAGTCGGCCAGGCCCACCACCACGAAACCCCGGCCCGGCTGGTTGCGGAATCCCACGATGGCGAAGATGCGGTCGGCTTCTCCCGTTTCCCGCAAGGGGGACAGGATTTCCTCGATCCGGCGGACATTGGAATCGGTGTAGCCGGCCGTGGCCCCTTCGGGAGCGGTCACCGGAATGAAGAAGACGCCGCGGTCCTCCGTCGGGGTCAGCTCGCGCGGGAGGATGTCGTAGAGCAGGACCGTCCCGGCCGAGATCGCGCCCGCCACCGCGAGCACCAGCACGGGCATGCCGAGCGCGCGCCCGAGCAGGCGCCTGTAGCCTTCCGCCATGGCGTTGAAGGCGCGCTCCAGCCCGCGGCCGATCCGCCCGGGCTTCTCCTCGCCGCGCAGCAGCTTGGAGCACAGCATGGCGCACAGGGACAGCGCCACGAAGGTCGAGATCGCGACCGCCGCGGCCATGACGATGCCGAATTCGGCGAACAGGCGGCCGACCTGTCCCTCCAGCGTCGAGATGGGCAGGAAGACGGCGACCAGGGTCAGCGAGGTCGCGATCACCGCGAAGGTGACCTGCCGGGTGCCGAGGAAGGCTGCCGCCAGCGGATGCTCGCCCCCTTCGACCCGCCGCTGGATGTTCTCCAGCACGACGATCGCATCGTCCACCACCAGGCCGATCGCGAGCAGGAGCGCCAGCAGGGTCAGGACGTTGATCGAGAAGCCGAAGGCATAGATGAAGGCCAGCGTGCCGATCACGGCGACCGGGATGGTGACGGCCGGCACGATCGTTGCGCGGACGGAATGAAGAAACAGGAAGATCACCGTGATCACCAGCAGCACCGACAGGCCGAGCGCTATCACCACCTCCTCGATCGACTGGGAGATGAAGATGGCGTCGTCGGAGCTGACCATCACCGACATGCCTTCGGGCAGGGTGGGGCGCAGCGCCTCCAGCTCGGCGCGGACCTGGTTGCTGACCTCGATCGTGTTGGCCTGGGACTGCCGCAGCACGCCCAGCCCTACGGCGGCTTGGCCGTTGGAACGGACGATGGAATTGTCGTCCTCGACGCCCAGCTCCACCTGAGCCAGGTCGCCCAGCCGGACGGGGAAATTGCCGACCTGCGCCACGACGATGTCGCGGAACTCGTCCACCGTGCGCAGCCGGGTGTCGGTCCGGATGGTGAACTGGCGGGAGACCGATTCCAGCTCTCCCGCCGGCAATTCCACATTGTTCCGCCGCAGGGCCGACTCCACGTCGGCGACCGTCAGGTTGCGGGCGGCCAGCGCCTCGCGGTTCAGCCAGATGCGGATCGCGTAGCGTCGCTCGCCGAAGATCTCGACCTGCGCGACGCCGTTCAGCACCGACAGCCGGTCCACGATGAAACGGCTGGCATAGTCGTTGATGTCGGCCGGCGTCATGCGGTCGCTGGTGATGGCGATGCGCATGATCGGCTGGGCATCGCTGTCGGTCTTGACGATTTCCGGCGGGTCCGCCTCGTCGGGCAAGTCGATGGAAACGCGGCCGACCGCGTCGCGCACGTCGTTGGCCGCCTGGTCGATGTCGCGGGAGGTGATGAACTCGACCACGATGCGGCCGCGCCCCAGCCGGCTCGACGAGCTGATGCTGCGGATGCCGTCGACGCTGCTGATGCCGCCTTCGATCACCTCGATGATCTCGGTGTCGATGATCTCAGGGGCCGCGCCCGGATATGTCGTCGTGATCGTCACGACCGCGGTGTCGACGTCGGGCAGTTCGCGCACCGGCAGCCGCAGCAGGGCGGCGATGCCGATGACCACGATCAGCGCGCTGAGCACGATCGCGAGGACCGGACGCTTGATGCAGAGGTCGGAGATCATCCCGCACGCTCCGCCACCTTGTCGGCGTCGCCCTCGGAAGAGGGGGCCGGCACGGCAGGCAGCCGGACGGCCGAGCCGGGGCGCAGCCGCTGGAGGCCCGCGGTGACGACGCGGTCGCCGATCCCGATGCCCTCGATCACCTCGACCTCGCCGACCCGGCGCTGGCCCAGCCGTATCTCGACCCGCTCCGCCCGGGGCTCTGCCGGCGTTCCGATGATGCGGTAGACGAAGTTGGAGCGCCCTTCGGCCACCACGGCCTCCTCCGGGATCAGGATGGCGTCGGGGCGGGTGGACAGGGTAACCCGGGCCAGCATGAACAGGCCGCCGGGCATGCGTCCCTCGGGGTTGGGAAACTCGGCACGGACCCGGAACGACCGGGATACCGCGTCGATCCTCGTATCGATGGCGGCGACGGTACCGGTGAAGTCCGTGTCCGGGAACGCCGTGCTGGTGGCGCTTACCGGCTGGCCGTGGCGGATCGCGCCGAAGAAACGCTCCGGCACGGCGAATTCAAGCTCGATGACGGACAGGTCGTCCAGCCGGGTCAGCACCGTGCTGTCGGTGACGCGGGCACCCATGTCGACCTCCCGCAGTCCGACGATGCCGGCGAAGGGCGCGTTGACGGTACGGTCGCGCAACCGCTGGCGCTCCGCCGCGACGCGCGCCTCGGCCGTGAGGAAGGCCGCCCGCAACTCGTCCACCCGCGCCTCCGAGACGGCGTTGTTGGAGATGAGCTGCCGGGCGCGGTCCAGCTGCGCCCGGGCATCGGTCAGGACGGCCTCGGCCTCCGCGAGGTTCGCCTCCTGGATGCCGCGGTCGAGCCGGACCAGGGGCTGGCCCTGTTCGACGCGCTGCCCGGTCTCGAACAGGATCTCGTCGACCCGGCCGCTGTCGTCGGCGATCACCTCGATCGACTGGCGCGGCCGGGTGGTCCCGACCGCCTCGATCACCTCGGAAACCTCGCCCCTGCGGGCCTCGGCGACTTCGACCGGCACGGCACGGGGACCCTCGGCCTGCTGGGCGGCGCCGCTTCCCGGCGTGTCCAGGTACCACCAGGCACCTGCGGAAATGGCGATCAGGACCAGGACGATGACGATCTGGCGGACCATGGTCATCGAGCGGCTCTTTGCATGTATGGTTCCCCGGCGGTGGATCGACCTCCTATAAGCTTGCGGCGGAACGGCTCAGGACAAGGGTGAATCTGACCGGGCACCCTTCCGCGTGCCTGCGCGAACCCTTCCGCGTGCCCGCGCGAACCCCAAGCGGTCGTATTTTCCCCGGGAGGTTCGTGCGGGCGATTCCTCTTGCATAATCAACGCATCCGGGCAGGATGGCATGGTTGGGCGCCTGTCTGCGGCGTCCGCGTTGGGGAGGTTCGCGCAAGAGCCTGTCTGCGCGGTTATTTTACAAGTAGATAGCAGAGACTAGGTCGCCTCCCGTGCGGGGCGTGGATTGAAACGATATGGCCGCGAGCCAGTCGAACGCCCTGTACAGGTCGCCTCCCGTGCGGGGGCGTGGATTGAAACGATTCCGGCAGGACCTTCTGGTACCAGCCTTGCCCGTCGCCTCCCGTGCGGGGGCGTGGATTGAAACTTCGGCGTCGATCGCGGCAAGTTCTTCGATGAGGCGTCGCCTCCCGTGCGGGGGCGTGGATTGAAACTCGCCCTTGGCGTGGCGATTACTGGTGCCGCCGCGTCGCCTCCCGTGCGCGGGCGTGGATTGAAACGACGACACGACCTATTGGGTTCCGGATGCCGGCGGTCGCCTCCCGTGCGGGGGCGTGGATTGAAACCACGGTTGGCGGTGCGCGGGCTGGTGCCGCCGCGTCGCCTCCCGTGCGGGGGCGTGGATTGAAATGCTCGCTTACCGATGAGCAGCGGGACCTAGGCGCGGTCGCGCTTCGCGCGGTCGCGCTTCGCGCGGGGAGTTTCGGCACCGCTGGTTGCTGGGCGGAAAATGCGGATTGTCGCCAAGGCTGCCGCTCCAGGGGGCCGGCGTCTCAATCCGACAGGCCGATCGTGAACGCCACGGCGGATGCGATCCGGGCCAGATCTTCGTCCGAGACCCGGCCAATCACCGACCCGATGCGGCGGCGATGCACGGTCAGGGGCTTGTCCGCCATGACCTGGGAAATCTCAAGCAGCCCGTTCTCGGTGCTCGGGCTGAGCGTTATGCGCAGGTCGCTGGCCACCAGTTCTTTCGTGCACTGGACGATCACCACTGATGGATGGTCCTGCGGAATAGCGTCTGTCTGGAGGATCACAGCAGGGCGCGGTTTGCCGTAGTCGCCGGTCGTCGCAACCGTCACGACATCACCGCGCCGCATCGGCGTCTTCGTTGTCCAGGATGTTCACCGCCTCGATCCAGGCAAGAGCTTCTTCCTCTGCTTCGCGAGGGAAGCGCCGGACCTGTTCGGCAATACGCTGGCGCACAACGGGCGACCGTGCATCGAGGATGAACATCCGCACTTCCCGCCGCCCGGCAGCGCGCTGCCGTTCCCGGTAGCGTTCGACTCGTTGAGATGCCGCTGACATTGTCGCCCCTCGTTACGCGTTCTCGTTCGCGTAACATAACGCGTAACGATGCCGTGATCAACACCGTGCGAAGAAGCTGGCAGTGAGGCGCGGTCTGCCGCGAGCATACCAGGAATACGGTCTCTGCGGACTTGGATGACCGGATCAAGCCAGTCATGAAGATGAAGGGTGCGGCCCTGCCGGAACAGGGCCGCGCTGCCTCAGTGCGAGTGGCGGGGCATGCCGCTGGTGTGGACGACGTCCTGGTACTTGACCGCCATCTCCAGGCATCCGCCGTCCGAGAGCTGGCCGACCAGTCCGCGGTAGAGTTCCTGCCACGGCGTCTGGTGCTTCAGCTCCGGCAGCTTCAGCGCCGCGCGGCGGGCCGCGATCTCCTCGTCGGAGGCGAGCAGGTCGACGCGGCGCTTGCGCAGGTCCACCCTTACCTTGTCGCCGGTCTTCAGCAGGGCCAAGCCGCCGCCGACCGCCGCCTCGGGCGAGGCGTTCAGGATCGACGGGCTGGCCGAGGTGCCGCTCTGGCGTCCGTCGCCGATCGTCGGCAGGGAGACGATGCCCCGCTTGATCAGGTGGTCGGGCGGCTGCATGTTCACGACCTCGGCGGAGCCGGGGTATCCGACGGTGCCGCAGCCGCGGATGAACAGGATGCAGTTCTCGTCGATGTCGAGCGACGGGTCGTTGATCCGCGAGTGGTATTCCTCCGGTCCTTCGAAGACGATCGCCCGGCCGACGAAGGCGTCGGGATCGTCGGGATTGGACAGGTATTGCTTGCGGAAATCGGGGCTGATGACGCTGGTCTTCATCACAGCCGAGTCGAACAGGTTGCCGCCCATGACGAGCATGCCGGCTTCCTCCATCAGAGGCTTGCCGTAGGGACGGATCACGTCGTCGTCCGGATCGGGCGCCCGTTCGACGTTCTCGCCCATCGACTTGCCGGTGACGGTCGGCGCCCCGGTATGGATGCGGCCGGCCTTGATCAGTTCCTTCATGACGGTCGGAACGCCGCCGGCACGGTGGAACGCCTCGCCCAGATAGAATCCGGCCGGCTGGCAGTTGACCAGCAGCGGAACGTCGTGCCCGAACTTCTGCCAGTCGTCCAGCGTCAGGTCCACGCCGACATGGCGCGCGATCGAGATCAGGTGCGGCGGGGTGTTGGTCGAGGCGCCGATCGCCGAGGCGACCACGATGGCGTTCTCGAACGCCTCGCGGGTCATCACCTTGCGCGGGGTCAGGTCCTCGCGGACCATGTCCACGATCCGCTTGCCGGTCAGGTAGGCGATCTGGCCGCGCTCGCGGTACGGGCCGGGGATGGCGGCGCAGCCGGGCAGGGACATGCCCAGCGCCTCGGCGATCGAGTTCATCGACAGGGCGGTGCCCATGGTGTTGCAGTGGCCGACGCTGGGGGCCGACGAGCTGACCATGTCCATGAACTCGTCATAGCCGATCTTGTCGGCGGCGAGCATGCGGCGCGCCTCCCACACGATGGTGCCGGAGCCGGCGAGCTTGCCCTTGTAGTGCCCGTCGAGCATCGGTCCGCCCGACAGGACGATGGCCGGGATGTTGACGGTCGCCGCACCGGTCAGCATGGCGGGCGTGGTCTTGTCGCAGCCGGTGGTCAGCACGACGCCGTCGAGCGGATAGCCGTACAGCACCTCGACCAGGCCCAGGTAGGCCAGCGTGCGGTCGAGCGCCGCGGTCGGGCGCTTGCCGGTTTCCTGGATCGGATGGACCGGGAATTCCAGCGGGATGCCGCCGGCTTCGCGGATGCCGTCCTTGACGCGGGATGCCAGCTCGACGTGGTGGCGGTTGCAGGGCGCCAGGTCGCTGCCGGTCTGGGCGATGCCGATGATCGGCCGGCCGGACTGGATCTCCTGCCGGGTCAGGCCGTAGTTCAGGTAGCGCTCGATGTAGAGGGCGGTCATGTCGGGGTTCGACTGATCGTCGAACCAGGCTTGGCTGCGCAGTCTGCCCGAGGCGTTCTTGGCGGATGTCTCTGAGGTCATGGTTCTCCCCTCCCTCCGTTCTTGTGGTCGCCAGTTTGGCTGGTATGGCAGTCAGGGACAATAGGGCGGAGGCAATAAATCCGCAGTCGCGGGGCGGCGGCACGGGTAAAATGAGTTCGCTCCGCCCTCCGGGAATTGGCTTAAATTAACGATTTGTTGCTTCTCCGGATGCTATCGTCTTCCCGTGCAGTGGCGGGTCGGTGCGGGAAGACAGATGAGCGCGCTCAACGGTTCAGCCGGAGTGATGTGGCCATTATGAATCGCCCGAGGCAGGATCGCCCGCCTCGCGACTGGGTGCGCGTGAAGCCGGGGAGAAGGCTGCGGCGGTTCCGGAAAAGCCGCAACACGACGACGAACGCCTGCTCAAGCTGCTGCAATCCGCGAAGCGTGAACTGCAGGGGCTTCGCCTGATCCACCTCCATCTGTCGATCCTTCAGGACAAGAATTACGGCGACATTCACGAGATCAAGCGGGCGGTCCAGGCGATCGCCGACAACTCTGCTTATCTCCAGCTGTTCACCCTGTCCAACGACGACGTGCTGATCCTGTACAAGGGCATCAAGTTCTCGACGATCACGGAGGCCTGCCAGAAGATCGAGAAGCTGATGCTGGCCCGGACGAAAATGTCGGGGCTGAACGCCTATCGCGAGAATTCGCTCTACTCGATCATGGAGCTGTCGCTCAACTTCGTGAACGTCATCCGGTTCATCGAGGGCCTGGGCGCGGATGGCGGCGGCGGCGATACCGCCAAGGCCGCCACGAAGGAGCCGATCAGCCTGGAGGAACTGGCCAAGATCGAGCGCCAGATCGGAAACTTCGACCTGTCGCCCTTCATGCTCAACCAGCCGATCGTCGATATCCAGGCCGAAGAGGGCAACCGGCGCGAATATTTCGAGGTCTATATCGCCGTCAAATCCCTGGAGGATCGCCTCAGCCCGGAGTTCGACCTGACGGCCAACCGGTGGCTGTTCAATTACTTCACGTCCAGCCTGGACCATGCGGTCCTGAAGTCGCTGAACCATGGCGTCGACTTCATCCGTGGGCACAAGATCGGCCTCAACCTCAATCTCAGCACGATCATGTCGTCGGTGTTCGTCAAGTTCGACGAACGGCTGACCATGGAACTGCGCGGCAACATCGTGCTGGAGATCAACAAGGCCGACTTGGTCGAGAATATCGAGACCTACAAGGAGGTCGTCGAGTTCGCAAACAACCGCGGCTATTCGATCTGCATCGACGGAATCACCCCGATGTGGGTCGAGCACATGGACCTGGAATGCATGGCCTGCGACTATGCCAAGATGTTCTGGAGCAACGACCTGCTGGACATGGGCGAGGCCGCGCTGGAAAATTTCAGCGCGAAGATCCGCAGCCAGGAGAACTGCCGCTTCATCCTGGGCCGGTGCAGCACCGTGACCGGCCTGCTGTTCGCCCAGAAGCACGGCATCCACCTGGTCCAGGGGCGCATGGTCGATACCATCCTGCGGAAGGGCGTCAGGATCACCGACGCCCTGAAGATGGCCAATATCATGGAGGCGGACGAGTGAGGGGCAGGGCTTAGTCCATCGCAGGGCGATCAGCGCGTCAGGAACAGCAGGACGCCGTCGAACCAGTTCATCGCGATGAGATCGGGCGATATCCGGGATATCCAGGAGCCCCGGTCGTAGGACGGTCCGATGTCGCCGCTGCCGCAGGTGATGAAATGGGTCGGGTGCGGAGCGTCGGGTGAATCGACCCCCATGGCGTCGGGCGAGGCGTCGTAGGTTTCCTCGATCAGGGTCCGCAGGGGCAGGGTCTCGGTGATGATCTGCGGTGACGTGCAGGTGTGGCCATCCATGGCGAGGCTGTCGCCGGTGACGTGGAGGCGCAGGGCCAGCAGGGCGGGATCGTCCGGCAGATAGGCGGTCACGCCCGTCGTATCGACCTTGGCCGACGATGCCGACCAGGTGCCGGCGAGAGCCGGCGGCACCTGGCCGGAGCCTGCGGGTGCCGCGTCGGCCGCGCAACCCGCCAGCAGGAACGCGGCGGCCAGGGCCGTCCATGCTCTTGCCGCGTTCCCGATGATCATCGCCGAAGGCTCCCGTCACGTGCCGATGCAGTGGCTCGATGCAATGGGACGGGACCTTACACGGGCGTGTTGAACAGTGCCACTTCGAGATTGCGCCGGTTGACGAGGCCCTGGACCACCTGTCCGCCCGACTTGTTCCAGAGCTTGAAGCTCTCCGCCGCCGCAGCGAAGTCGCCCTTGTTGATGTTGGCGACGACCGAGCTGTTCTTGAAGTTGCCGCCGCCGATATTGTAGTCGAGCGACACCATGGCATCGAACTGGTTCTGGTTCACCGCCACCTTGACGTAGGTCTTGACGTCCTTCTCGTAGGGCGGAAGGGCGATGTCGAGCAGAGCCTGCTCCTGCGCCTGGGTCAGGGTCACGGCGCCGGAATTGGCCTGGACGAAGGCCTTGGCGTCGTTGCCGGTCTTGCCGGCCGCCAGGGACAGGGTCTGCGCCGCGTCGGCGGAGACGCCGATATTCGTCAGGTCGGCGATGATCTGCGCCGCGGTCCGGTGGCCCAGGTCATAGCCCGGCCCGAGCGTCACGCCGCTGCTGCCGCCCGGCCAATGGGGCTTGTTGCTGACACCCTTCTGCGCTTCCCGATTGTAGAGGAAGGCAAGGCCGTTGGGAGAGACCCTCTTGTCGGCGTTGGGCCCGCCGGCGGTTCCTGTCATCGCACACCATAGTATTGAGTTGCATAAACCTAACCAAATAGGGTAATCGAATAGTCCTATTTGGTTAGATAAAATGCAATATCCTTTTGGCTTGCAATAAGCGGAGCCTCGCTAACGTATAAGTAGTCAGATCTTCATGAGAACGACTGCTGCGCCCAGCGCGGCGGTGCAGGCGGAAAGTATGCCCAGGGCGATCCATACACCTTTGTTCGGGCTGGCAGAGGGCCGCTGCTTCAGGCTGTTGTTCAACTCGTGCAGGCTTTCGTCGATTCGCAGCAGGAACACCTCGATCCCGCCGACCTGCTGCTGAAGCGCCTCCTGCGCCGCCGCCAGCCCGTCGAGGCGCTGCTCGGCCCCGGGGGCGGCCTGCCCCTGCTTGAGCAGTTCGCGAAGGCCGCGCAGGACCGTCTGCTGGTTGCGCTGTGTGGTGTCCATCAGCGCCGACATGCGGAGCAGGGTAGGGCCGAGGACGCTTTCGGTCACGGACTCCACGTCGGACGGCAGCCGCAGCGCGACCGTCTCGCCGGTAACCGGAGAGCGGGCGAGCGCGGTCGGCACCTCGCCCTCTGCAAGGTCGAGCGCCGTTTCGAAGGCGTGGCAGCCGTCCCCGACGCCGTTGGCCTTCAGGTCGTCGCGCGGCTGGTTGGCCAGCGCCTTGGCGACCAGCCGGTCGCCCACCCGGATCTCCACTTCGAGATGGTCGGCCGGCCGGGTGCGGTCCCAGGCCCACCCGTAGACCCGGCCGCCCTTGATCGCGTCGATCCGGCCGTCGATATCGGCCGGCTGCGGGGCAAGTGTTTGTAGCACTGCGGACATTCGGAATTCCCGTACTGCGGACAAGTGCATGACGGCACTGCTTCATGCGTGGCTGGAACGTTGATGCAGGGTGTCGGCGTTCGCCTTCGGCGAAGGCCGACCTACAACCGTCCCCTTCTCGTCATACGCGGATCAAGCCCGGCCATGACGAGAAGGGTTGGAGACGCCTGTCGGACAGCCGTGCGGCTTACGCCACCTGGAGCCGGCGCGGGCGCGCGACGCCGTGGTGCATCTTGTGGTCGATGAAGTTCTCGTCGAGGAAGGCGCGCATGTCTCGGAAGCGCTGGTAATAGGTGCGGTTGAACCGTTCGAACCGCGCCTGGTCCCAGTAATCCTCCAGTACGAAGGGCTTCTGCGAGAACACGTCGTAGCAGGGGATCGCGAAGGTCTCGGCGAACTCCACGGTCCGGCTGTCGTAGCTGAAGTAGATCGACGGCGTGCGATTGGCCAGCGCCATCAGGTTGCCGTGCAGGCGGTAGCCCAGCACGAGGTCCTTGGACCGCACCAGGTCCTCGTAGTCGGAGACGACGTCCGAGTACCACAGCTTCGTCTTGTAAAGTTCCTCCATCTCCGCGTCGAGGAACCACTTGCCGATCCAGCCATTGTTCTTCAGCTCGGCCAGGGCGTGGGCCTTCTGCTCGTCGGTGCCCCAGAGCAGCTTCTTCTCCTCGACCTCGCCCTGCATCATCATGACGATGTCGAACCGGCGCGCCATCTCCTTGACCACGTCGCGGTGACGGGTCAGGTAGGTCTCGATGTTCTGGGCATAGGCGGCCGAGACCTCGCGGCGCATGGTGAACCCGACCTTCTTCACCTGGTCGAGCGGCGGCAGGTCGATGCGCAGGTCGGGATCGTTGTTTCGGAAGGCGGTCGGGCAGCCGACGATCCGGACGTTCTTGATGCCCAGGTCCCACAGGACCTCGGCGGTGTAGGTGCCGCGCACGCCGAGCGACGCCGACTTGTCGGCGATGATGCTCCAGATCCGCTTGCTCTGGTCGGACAGCTGGAGCTTGCCTTCCACCGGGGCCTGCGCGCCGACGCCGAAGGCCAGGATCGGAATCTTCAGCTTGGGCAGGACCTGCTCGGCGTTCTCCCAGTCCATGTGGCTGTGGATGTAGTTCGAGCCGCGCAGGAAGACATAGTCGTATTCGGCGTTGTAGCGCTCGACGTCGCCCGGCTTGACGTTGCGGATCGTCAGCACGTCGAGCTTGTCGTAATTCAGCAGCTTCAGCGAGGAGTCGAAGACGAACGCGTCGCCGATGTTGTGATAGTGGTCGATGTGCTTCTGGACCTGCTGGTACTCGTACCAGCGGACGCAGTCGTGATCATAGACTTCGCCCGACGGGATCATGACGAGGATCTTGGCCAAGGGATTTCTCCTGGTGACTTTTTGACAGGTTGGAAGCGGGGGGTTGTAAGATCTAGAGAGGCTGGGCCACGGCGCGGTCGAGGGCTTGGGTGCCCTGCGCCGCGGCGGGTTTCGCCGGAATGTCCTGCGCGGCGGAGGCTCCGAGCAGGGCGTTGAAGATTTCGGTGTGCCGGCGGGCGCATTCCTGCCGGTCGATCGGCCGCTTGATCCGGGCACGCAGCCGGTCCCACAGGTCCGGGCTGCGGAGCACGTCGGTCAGGCGGTCGACCAGGTCCTCCACGCTGGCGTTGCGGAAATGCAGGCCGTCCACGTTGTGGGTGACTTTCTCGGCCATGCCGCCGATGTTGCTGGCGATGATCGGGCGGCCGTGCAGGAAGGCTTCCTGGATCACGACCGGAGAGTTCTCCCACCAGATCGACGGGATGATCAGCCAGTCCACGTCCTTCATCAGGCTGGGCAGTTCCGCCGAGCGGTAGCTGCCGTAGAAGCGGACGCGGTTGCCGGCCTTCTCCGTCAACTCGTTGAACTTCTTCTGGAAGGCCTCGGGCTGGCGCTCCAGGTTGCCGCCGAAGATCATCAGCGCGCTGTCGTCGCCCCAGTCCTTCCCGGAGACCCGGGACACCGCCTCGACCAGCACGTGCAGGCCCTTGAACTCGGTCACCTGGCCGAAGAAGCCGAAGCGGTTGCGCCGGCCGCCCTTGGGCAGCGGGCGCGGCGGCACGATGTCCTCGACCGTCAGGCCGTTCTCGATCATGCGGAACTTCTCGCGCGGCAGGCCCCAGTCGACGTAGCGGTCGATCAGGAACTCGCTCGGGCTGACGTAGAAGTCCGCCATCTCCAGGAAGGTCTTGAGGAAGGCTTCCCGCTTGAAGAACTGGCTCTCGGGGATCTGGGGGAAGCAGTTCGTGCATTCCGCCGGCGACGACTTGTAGCACAGCGTGTTGCGGCTGGTCTTCACCATCTGCCCATGGTGGTGGCAGATCGACAGGTATTCGTGAAAGGTCACCACGACCGGCACGCGCGGCAGCGCCTGCTTGATCGCGAAGATGGTCTCCACGCCCAGGCCCAGGAAGTGGTGGAAATTGATCACGTCGGGCTGGAGGTCCACCACGTAGCGGACGAAATCCTGGCGCAGGCCGGGCAGGTTCCGGTTCGAGCAGCGGAAATGGTCGTAGTCGTTGGCGTAGTAGAGGATCTCGCGCTCCTTCTGGCGAAGGCTCATCAGGGCGCTGTCCTTGTGCCGGTTGACCGGCGGGCCGACCCGGGCGAGGTAGAAGCTCTCCCAGCCCGGCAGGTCGTGGATGCCGTTGAACAGGTTGTAGGACGCCACCTCGGCGCCGCCGAGCGAGAAGGTCGGGTGGCCATGGCTGATGATGAGGACTCGCTTGTCCCTCTTGACGCTGTCGGTGACGGTCATCGGTCAACGCTCCCGAGCGTGTGGGTGGAGTGGAGGCGGGGCCATTTGCGCTCGAACCCCCAGCGGTCGACGAGGCCGCCGGTCTGGAGCCAGTATTCCTGCGCCTGGTCGCGCGGGGTCTCGTCCAGCGCGATCAGCTCGACCGTCGGCAGCCACAGGCAGGCGTGGCCGGCCGCGCGGAGCTTCAGGCAGAAATCCACGCCCTTGTAGTCGGACCCCACGAAGTCCCGGCTGAACCCGCCGGCTTCCAGGAAGGCGGCGCGGGGGACCAGGGCGCAATCGGTCGAGGCGGCCTGCACCGCGGTGATCTCGCGGCCCATCAGCCAGTCGCGCGAATAGCCGGCATATTGCGACACCGCCGAGTCGGCGCTGATCTGCTGGATGCCGGCGAACCGGATCGAATAGTCCTCGTAGAGCAGCGTCGGGCTGAGCATGCCGGTCTTGCCGCAGGCCCTGTAGGCCCGCTCCAGCTTCGACAGCCAGCCGGCGGACGTCGGCAGCACGGAGGGGGAGAGCAGAAGCAGCATGTCGGACGCGGCATGCCGGACCCCCTCGTCCATCGCCTGATAGGCGTCGTGGGCGTGGGGGCAGGGGATCAGCCGGATCGAGAGGCCGTAGAAGTCCGCGAAACGCCGGAGCGACGGAGACAGCCGCTCATGGGCGGCGGCCCCGGCCGCGATGACGATCTCGGCTCCGTCGAAGTCCCGGTCCACCGCCAGCTTCGCCAAGACAACGTCGATGTCGTCGCGCCCGTCGGCGACCGGGATGACCACGGACAGCCGGGGAGCCGCCAGGGAGGCGCCCATGGCATAGGCCGGGACGGAGATTTCAGAGGCGACCGGCGCCCGGCCCACGGCCTGCACCAGCGGGCCGATGTGCCGGGCGATGATGGTTTCCGCGGCGGGGTCGTTCAGGTTGACGGCGGACAGCAGGCGGCGCAGCGCCGGGGCGGCGGCCCGGGACGTCGGCACGGGAACGAAGGCGCAGGAATCGTCGCTCAGCGAGAGTTCCAGGTAGCGTTCGGACTGGTCGGCGCAGGCGGCGGGCTCCGGCACGAAGGTCAGGAAGCCGTGGGCGTCCTGGCCGGGCACGATCTTGCCGGCGAACAGGGCGTCGGCGGCGAAGGCCTCGCTGACGTCGCGGCGGCTGGTGCGGCACCAGTCCTGGTCGAAACGCGCCGACAGCCCGATACCCTTCAGGGTGACCGCGGAGACGTGGCGCTCGGGGTCGAGCACCCAGCCCGTCACCAGCGTGCCGGCGCCGGGAACCCGGACGGCGGTGTCCAAGCCGACGCGGACCGGCAGTTCCAGCCGGCTGATCGTCTCGAAACCCTCGTACTGGGCGTTGGACAGACGCTTGAGCGCGCGCAGGACGGCCGGTTCCCCCGTCAGCGTCGGCAGCATGGCGCGCAGGTGCGGAACGGCGCTCCGGTCGTTCAGGAGGGTGCGGTTCTCGAAGATCTCCAGGTAGCACCAGCCCTTGGACGCCTTGTGGTAGATCCGGCGGATCGCCGGCAGGTCGAGGGTGTCGGCACCGTGCAGGACGCCCAGCACGCCGCGCGCGGTGGACGGCAGGTCGGAACGCTCGAAGCTGCCGACCGTGCTCCGGAACGTCAGGCAGCCGTCGGTCTCCACGATCAGGTCCCGCTCGCCGGCGGCAAGGCTGAACGACCAGCCCTGCACCAGGGTGCCCAGGCCGGTCATGCAGCCGAAGATCTCCGCGAAGCCGTCGGGCTGGGCCATCGTCTGGAGGAAGGCCAGCATCAGCCGGGTCACCCGCTCCGACGGCCCGGCTTCCCCGAGCTTCGCGTGGAGGAAGTCGAACACCACCGGCAGCGCCTCCGGCATGTCCTCCTTCAAGGTGGAGAGCAGGGTCCAGGGGTTGATCTTGATGTTCTGGATCGGCGGGATCGCGTAGCGGGTGCCCCGGTCGGCCCCGGCGATCGAGAGGCGCTGGGGCCGGATCTGCGCGATGTTGTCGAACCGCAGCAAGGCCACGAACCACTGCGACACCTCGTCCCGGTGCCAGAAATGCCCGTCATAGCTGCCGGCGGCGCCGCTGCCCTCCGAGAAGCTGGCGGTTCCCGAAGTCGGCAGCGCCCGGTCGATCCAGCCGAACAGCAGCAGCGTCCTCTCGTCCACGAGGACCGCGATCTGGATGTCGGCTTTCGGGGTGATCTCTTTCATCGTCGTGAACTCCGCAACGTCGCGGCTGTCGTCAGGCCGGCATAGAGGCTGCGGTGCTCGGCGGCGCTTTCCGCCACCGTCCGCACCGGCGAGATATTGGAAGCGAGGCGCTGCCACAGGCCCGGCAGGGTCATCGCCCTGCGCATCGCACGCGCCAGGTCGGCCGCGTCGCCGGTCCGGAAATGCAGCCCGTCATGGTCGTCGGTCACCGCTTCCGCCATGCCGCCGATGTCGCTGCAGATCACCGGGCGGCCCTGCTGGAAAGCCTCCTGGATCACCAGGGGGGCGTTCTCCCACCAGATCGACGGCGTGATCACCCAGTCCACGGCATTCAGCAGCCGCGCCATCTCGTCCCGCCGGTAGGCCCCGTGGCGGATCACCCGGCCGCCGCAGGACTTCGCGGCCTCGTCGATCTCCGCCTTGAAGGCGTCGGACTGGAACGGCATGCCGCCATGGACGTGGAGGACGAAGTCCTCGTCCTTCTCGGCGAGCATCCGCGCCGCGCCGAGCGCCACCAGGATGCCCTTGTAGGGGCTGAGATTGCCGAAATAGCCGAAGACGTTGCGCCGCGCGGGGGACTGCCCGGCGGCGGGCGCCTGCTCCTCGGCCAGGGCGGCCGGGGCGGGCGGGCGGCCGTTGCGCAGGACCGTGATCCGGTCGGCCGGGAGGCCCCAGGCGATGTACCGCTCGCGCAGGAAATGGCTGGGCGACACGAAGCGATCGACCAGCGACAGCATGCCCTTGAGGTGCTTCTCCCGGAGCACGAACTTGTCCGGGGTGCGCTCCGGGAAGCAGCGGTGGCAGGCGTCGGGGGAGGCGCTTGCGCACAGCCGGTGCCCGTCCGTCGTGACCATCTGGCCGTCGTTGGCGCAGATCGGATAGTAGTCGTGCAGGGTATAGACGATCCGCGCCCGGGGCAGCACCCGGCGGATCAGGAACAGCATCTCCACGCCCAGCAGCAGGGTGTGGTGGATATGGACGATGTCGGGCCGGAACGACTGGAGCAGCGTCGAGAGGTCGGGGACGATGCCGTGCAGGTCGATCTGGCTCTGGTAGAAGCGGTCGAAATGCCCGGCCCAAAGGACCAGCTCGTCCGAGCTGCGGCCGACCGTCTGGAAATTGGTGCCCGGCTTCTGGTCGCGGTGGACCTTGTTGGTGCAGGCGAGGAACATCGCCTCGATCCCGTCCACGTCCTTCATGTGGCGGAACAGGTCGTGGGCGAAGATCTCCGTCCCGCCGGGATGGAAGCTCGGATGGTTGTGGCAGACGAACAGGACGCGGGGGGCGGAGCGGGACCGGGACGACGTCATGGCAGGGCGGCCCTCTCCAGCACCAGCAGGTCCTGGTAGCTGACCGCGTTGGTCCGGCCGCACCAGGCGCCGTAGACTGTCGGCCTTGCCGGCTTCAGCCCGACCGAGGCGAAGATGTCCAGCAGGAACGCCTCGTCGTGGGCGACCGCGGCCGACGGGACCGCCGGGTCGCCCAGCCAGGTCGGGCCTTCGGCGTCGGGGTCGAAGGTCAGGCGCCGGTCGCCGCCGCGCAGGCCCTCGCGGGCGACGTCGTTCATCAGGAACAGGCTGAGGAAGCAGCGTCCGCCGGGGCGCAGCAGCCGGCTGATCTCCCAGGCATAGGCCAGGGCCTCGGCCGCCTGGAGATGGGTCAGCACGGAGGTCAGCAGCACGAAGTCGAAGCTCTGGTCGCGGAACGGCAGGGTGACGCCGGTCGGCTCGATCCGTCCCTGCGGATTGTACAGGTCGTTCGCCACGTCCATGTGGTGGAACCGGAAGGCGGGATAGGCCGGCGAGATCGTTCGGCTGCACCAATCGATGCCGTCCGGCACCACGTCCATGCCGTCATAGGTGCCGTCGGTCAGGTACTGGGTCAGCGGCAGCGCCATGCGGCCGATGCCGCAGCCGATCTCCAGCACGCGGTCGGTCGGGCGCAGGTCGCCCAGCTTGACGAAATGCTTCAGGAACTCGGCCCCGATGGCGCGGAAATCGCCGTCGCCGACGAAGACGTTCTCCGGCGGCGGGACCGGCATGAAGCGGTTGCGGACGATCTGCTCGCACAGCCAGTCGATCCGCTGGGCGTCGCGCGCGTCCTGGCGGACCAGCAGCTTGATCACGCGCTGGTTGGCGGGCACGGGCGCCGGCGAGGAAGCCGGGGAAGGCTGGGCGGAAACCGACGACGGGAGGATGGGTTGGGGCGTGCTCATGCTGCCGAAGTCTTTCTGCTGCGGTTGCGGCGGCGGGCCGGGGGGCGGCCAAGGGATCGGCCGAGGGAACGGGAGGGTTCTTCGGCCGGCCAGTCCCGGCCCATGAGGTCTTCCATCAGGCCGGACCAGCGGCCGGAATGGAGCCAGGCGTTGTATTCGGAGGCGACCCCGCGGGTGTAGCCGGCATGGCGGCTGATCGACTGGCGCTCCAGGTGGTAGAGCTCCACGGCCGGCACGTAGCGGATCTCCCGGCCCGAGGCCCGGACCTTGAGGCACAGGTCCGAGTCCTCGTAGTCGCCGATGATGTAGTCGGTGGTGAAGCCGCCCACCTCGCGGAAGACGCCTGCCGGCATCAGCAGGCAGGCGCCGGTGACGCCGGGGACCGCGCGGGGCAGGCAGGCCGGGGCGAAGTCGCGCGGCATGCCCTTGTGGTAGTGCTGGTTGATCCAGCGTCCGCGGTAGTCGCGGCCGAAGAACAGCCCGGCATGCTGGAGCGAATCGTCCTCGAACAGCAGCTTCGGGCCGACGGCGCCGGTTTCCGGCGACGCCTCCAGCGCCGCGACGAGCCGGGGCAGCCAGCCGGGCCGGTCGGGGATCACGTCGGAGTTGAGGAACAGCAGGTGCCGGCCGCGCGCGACCGCGGCGCCCGCGTTGTTGGACGTGGAGTAGCCGTGGTTGGCGGCGTTCACCACCAGGGTCAGCGGCAGCGCGTAGAGGCCGTGCAGGCCGTGCAGGTAATGGCGCAGCTCGTCGCGCTGCTCCGGGCTGTCGAGGACCAGGACGATCTCGGCCCCGTCCGCCACCGCGGGATCGATCGCGAAGGCGGCGAGCTGAAAGCGCAGGAACTCCAGGTTGCGATAGAGCGGGATCACGATCGACACCGCCGGATCGGCGACCGGCGAGCCGTAGCGGAAGACCTCCGGGGCCGGCACCTCGGCCGTCATGGCGGCATGGATCGGTGCGACGGCCGGGGCGATGCAGGTCTCCAGCGCGGCCTCGGTCACGAAGGGCGGAGGCATGCTGCCCAGCACGGCGGCGCGGACATCGGCAGGGTTCAGCGGGCGGGACGGCGGCACGATGTCGATCCGGCCGCCCGAGCGGAGCAGCAGCTCGCACCGGTACTGGAGCGCCGGGGCCGGGTCCGGCGCGCCGGGGATCCAGGCGGCGAACCCGGAGGGTGAAGCGGACTTGTAGATCGCCGCGACGTCCTCGCGCGGGAAGCGGTGGGGCAGGGCGGCGAGGATCCGCTGGTCGCCGAAGGGCGAGGTGACGCGCACCGAGTCGACCAAACCGTGGGGATCGTGCAGCCAGCCCGCCAGGAACAGTCCGCCGTCGCCGGTCGACACCGCGACGTCGATGTCGCCGCCGACCGGCCGGTCGGCCGCCGCCACGTGGCGGCGCGGCAGGGGCATCAGCACCTGGAGTTCGCGCACCGCGGCGGCGGCCTGCGGCTCGTCGGCGGCGCGGAGCGCCAGCGCCCGAAGCACGTGGTCGCGCAAGTGCTGCGGGCACGGCTTCAGCCGTTCCAGCCATTCGAGCAGGGTCGGAAGCTCCGCCGGGGGCGCCGCGACCGTGCGGCAGGCAAGGCCGCTGCGGCCGAGCAGGACGACCAGCGTCTCCGCCCCGCACAGCGCCCGGTCCATCACCAGGTGGAGGGGCAGGCGGCCGCGCTTGTCCGGTGCTGCGCCGACCGCGGGCGGAACCTCCAGCCGGCGCATGCCGCCCGGGGTGATCACGACCGTCGCGGTGATCTCGCCGAACCCGGCGGAGACTCCGCCGTCGCACAGGGCGAGCTGGCGGGTCGGGGCGCAGCGGACCGTCAGGGCCGCGGGGTTCGGCGACAGCTCCAGGATCAGCCGGCGGCACAGATGGGAGAACCGCCCGTCGTTCTGCAGGCTGAAGGCGCTGCGGCAGAAGTCCAGCAGCAGGCGGACCACGCGCAGGCGGGCGGCGCCGTCGAGGCCGCTCATCAGCAGGGCCGCGTCGAATTCGGTGCGGTCTGCGGGATGGGCGGTCGCGGCCGGGCGGGATGATTCGTTCCGGAAGGTGACGGTCCCGGCCCCGGCCGGGCAGCGGAGCACGGCGATGGTGCGTTCCCCGCCCCAGCCGGTCGGCACGGTCAGAAGGGTGTAGGGACGCGGCACCTCCGTCCCGTCGATCGAGGGAACGATGCGGCCGGACTGGCCCGGCGCGGCGGTTTCCCACACCGCCATGACGAAGTCGCCGCCGACGCCGTGCAGGCGGGCGGTCGGAACGGCGGCGTCGGGATGGTGGGCCAGGGCGGTCGGGAGCATCGGCATCCGTGGGGTGTCGGGGTGGTCGGAGTCGCGATGGCGCCAGGGGGACCGGCGGCAACCCCCGGGCTGCCGCCGAAATCCCTTAGCTGATCACGAAGAAGGCGTTCGGGTTGTTCTGCACGTCCTCGGCGTTGACGTTCATCAGGGTGATGGTGTCGCCGTTGCCCAGGTCGATGACGGCGTTGCCGCCGGCATCGAGCACCCGCGCCGCCATGTCAGCCGCGCTGGAGATGTCCAGGCCGTTGATGTTGCGGGCGATCTGAAGGATGTCCTCGCCCGCCTTGAAGTCCATCACGACGTCCTGGCCGCCGCCGCCGGTGAAGACGAAGGTGTCGCTCTCGGAGCCGCCGGTCAGGGTGTCGTTGCCGGCGCCGCCGCTGATGATGTCCTTGCCGGACCCGCCGAAGATGACGTCGTCGCCGGCCCCGCCGAACAGCACGTCGCTGCCGCTCTCGCCGCGGATGATGTCGTTGCCGTCGCCGCCCATGACGATGTCGTTGCCGGCGCCGCCGGTCAGGGTGTCGTTGCCGGCGCCGCCGTCGATCACGTCGTGGCCCGCTCCGCCGTTGATGATGTCGTTGCCCTCGCCGCCGTTGACGACGTCGTCGCCCGGGCCGGCGTCGATGATGTCGTTGCCCGTGCCGCCGTCGATGATGTCGTTGCCGGCGCCCCCGGTGATGATGTCGTCGCCGGCCCCGCCCTGGAGCACGTCGCTGCCGGCGCCGCCGAGCAGGGTGTCGTTGCCCTCGCCGCCGAACAGCGTGTCGTTGCCGGCGCCGCCGTCGAGCAGGTCGTCGCCGGCCCCGCCGAACAGCATGTCGCTGCCGGCGCCGCCGACGATCTGGTCGTCGCCGCCTTCGCCCATGAGGATGTCGTTGCCAGCCGCGCCGAAGATCACGTCGGCATCGGCCGTGCCGGTCAGGTAATCGTCGTAGGAGCCACCGGGAAGGGTTGCCATATCAAGCCTCCAGTAAAGGGATCAGCGAAGCATTGTTTCCGTGCTTTCGATAAGAGGAAACTAGCGTTCCAAATCTTAATCGATGGTTAAATTTGGTGCGGCGCCGCAATTTTGTACCAATCCTAAAATAAGCTTCTGAAATACTCAAGTTCGAATTCATAAATCCGTATTCCTTTACTTTGAATGGAGTATTCAAGAGTTTGCAAATTGGTTTGAAAATCGAAGCAATAAGGCGGGGTCGTTGTTTCCCCTTTCGGGAAGGACTCAGCCCGTCGCCGCCAGCTCCAGGTGCGCCTCCCCGGACCGTCCCGCTGATTTGTCGACGCTGCCGGCGAGGTGCCGGATCAACTGGAGATGGCGGGGAAGCAGGTCGGCCAGCGCGTAGCGCTCGACCACGCGGCGGCGCGCGGCGGCGCGGATCGGTTCCATCTCGGCGCGCCGGTCCAGCGCGTGCGCCGTCTTCGCCGCGATATCGTCGGGGGAGAAGAAATCGGCCAGCAGGCCATTGACGCCGGGTTCGACCACCTCGCGCACCGCGGCGTTGTCGGCGGCCACCACCAGGCAGCCGGTGGAGAGCGATTCGAGCAGCGACCACGACAGCACGAACGGCACCGTCAGGTAGACATGGACGTCGGTGGCGCGCAGCATGTCGCGGTAGATCGGGTATTCCAGCGGGCCGACGAAGTGCAGCCGAGAGCGGTCGAGTCCGGGCAGCTCGTCCAGCATCATCCGCTTGTAGGTCCGGCCGGGCGGCGGCAGCCTGCTGTAGGACACGCTGTCATCGCCGCCGATCACGATATGCAGGTCCGGCCGCTCCCTCAGCAGGATGTCGGCGGCGCGCATGAACTGGGGAAAACCGCGGTACGGCTCCATTCCGCGGGTCGCGTAGGTCACGATCTCCCTGGCGGAGGAGAGGTCGAGCCCGGGCAGGACCATGGGCGCTCCGGGCTCCGGCGAGAAGAAGCCGGTGTCGATGCCGTCATGCATCAGGGTCAGCTTGTTCTGGAACGCCGCCGGGAACCGGCCGCGCTGGAACACGGTCGGGCAGACGCCCCAGTCGCAGTTGGCCAGCTCCATCTGGATCGCCGCGTTACGGCTGCGGATCCGGCAGGCGTCGTCGGCGCTGACCGGGCCGTCCAGGTAATCGGCATCGCTTTCCCTGGCGTGGTAGAACCACTCGAAATAGCCCAGCAGGGGCGTGTCCGGGAAGGCGTCCTTGATGAACAGCCCCGGACCGAACCCGGCATGGGCGCAGACCAGGTCGGGCACGAAGCCGTCGCGCTTCAGCCGGTCGCACAGCCGGTAGACCGCCTGCCCATGCAGCACCGCATCCTCGAACGGGCGGACATAGTGGTGGGTCTGCGGTCCCGGCGGCCGCGACGGCGCGAAGACGTGCTTGTCCACCCCGGGGATCGACCCGGTCCGGTCCTTCGTGATGAAGACGACCTGGTTGGCCGGGTCGGCGGCCAGTTCGGCGGCCAGGTGCTGGTAATGGCCGGGAAAGTGGTTGTGCACGAACAGGATGCGCATGGCTCGCCGTCCGGTCATTCCTCTCGGAACGCCCGCCTCATGCTGTCTGTGATGGGGCTGAGGAAATAGTCGATCGCCCGCCGCTTGGCGTTGATCATGATGACTTCCGCAGGCATGCCGGGGACCAGCTCCACATGGTGGAGCGACGCCAGCGACACGGGGTCCAGCTTGACCCGCGCGGTGAAGTAGGACTGGCCCGTCCGCTGGTCGAGCACCTGGTCGGCCGCGACATACATCACGTGCGCGTCGATGGTCGGGACCTTGCGCTGCTTGTAGGCGCTGAGCCGCACGTTGGCGACCTGGCCGACCCGGATGCTGTCGATGTCGGCCGGGCTGACCTGGGCCTCGACCACCAGCTCGTCATCGACCGGGACGAGGTCCAGGATCGGAGCGCCGGCGCCGATCACGCCGCCCGGCGTGTAGAAGCGGATGTCGGTGACCTTGCCGTCCTGGGGGGCGACCACCTCCTTGCGCTGGACGATGTCGGTGGCCCCGCGGGACCGCTCGGTCATGTCCGCCAGCGTGCCCTGGGTCTGCTGGAGCGCGTCGGCGATCTCCGTCCGGCGGTCGTGCTTGAGGGACAGGATCTCCAGCTCGGCGGCGGCGATCGCCTGCTCGGCCTGGGCTTCGTTGGCAGCCAGTTCGCCGACCCGGCCCTTCAGCTCGGCCGACAGGCGCTGCATCTCCAGGAGCCGGGGGCGGCGCTCGTAGCCTTTTTCCAGCAGGGCCTTGATGGTCCCCAGCTCCTCGTTGGTGTAGCGCAGGCGGTCCGCGGCGGCGCTGGCCTGAGCCTTCAGGGCCGCGATCTGCTCCCGGAGCTGGTCGATCTTGCGCCGGTTGATCGCCAGCGATCCGTCGTAGCTGTCCCAGCGCGCCGCGAACAGCCGCTGCTCGGTCGCCATGGCGTCCGCCGCGACCGTGCTTCGCTTGCCGGCTTCGACCAGGTCCTCGGGGAAAGCCAGGGAGCGCTGGTCGGCCTGCTCGGCGCGCAGGCGGGCCACCCGGGCCTGGGCGGTCCAGAGCTGGTTCTCGACCTGGCCCAGCAGGGCCTGGGCCTGGGTGCCGTCCATCCGCAGCAGGATCTGCCCGGCCCTGACCTGGTCGCCTTCCTTGACGAGCAACTCGTGCAGGATTCCGCCTTCCAGGTGGGAGATGGTCTTGCGGTGGCTGTTGGCGATGACGGTGCCCTGGGCGATGGCGGCGCTGCTGAGGTCCGCGGTCATGGCCCAGCCGGCGAAGCCGCCGAACCCGACCAGCACCGCGACCGTGCCGGCGATCATGGTATTGCGCAGCGACGGCTCGCGCGGCTCCGCCTCCAGGGTCACGGTCCAGACGGGATTGTCGGTCGGAAGCGTCATGATGCGTGTCCCGTCTGAACGCCGTCCGCCAGGGCCTTGCCGGTCTTGACCAGGCGGGCCACGTTGGGCGCGGTCGCGACCTGGCGCGTGCCGGGCGGGGCGGAGATCGCCTTCAGCACGTCGGCGCGGGCGCCGAACTGGTCGATCATGCCGTCCTTAAGGACCAGCAGCTTGTCCACCGCGGCGACCACGGAGGGCCGGTGGGCGATCAGGACGACGGTCGTTCCTGCCGCCTTGGCCTTGGCGATCGCCTGGAGCAGGGCCTGCTCGCCGGCGTTGTCGAGGTTGGAGTTGGGCTCGTCCAGCACCAGCAGGCGCGGGTTGCCGAACAGCGCGCGGGCGAGGCCGATCCGCTGGCGCTGGCCGCCGCTCAGGCTGTAGGCGCTGTCGCCGACGCCGGTGTCGTAGCCGAACGGCAGCCTGCCGATCATCTCGTGGACGTCGGCCATCTTGGCCGCGTTCACCACGTCGAGCGGGCTCGCCTCGGTCATGCGCGAGATGTTCTCCCGGATCGTGCCGTCGAGCAGCGAGACGTTCTGGGGCAGGTAGCCGACGCTGACGCCGAAGCTCTCCCGTTCCCACAGGAAGGTGCTGTGACCGTCCAGGTAGATCCCGCCCGAGGTGGGTTCCCATATGCCGACCAGCAGCCGGGCCAGCGTCGATTTGCCGGCGGCGGACGGGCCGATGATCCCCAGCGTCTCGCCCGGTTCCAGCGAGAACGAGATGCCTTTCAGCACCGCCTTGTCGACTCCTGGCGGGATATAGACGAGCCGGTCCACGCTCAGCCGCCCCTCCGGCCGGGGGAGGGGCATGCTCTGGCGGCGGTTCTGGGTGCCGTTCAGCAGGCCGCGCACCCGGCCGAAGGCCGACAGGGCGAACACCCATTGGCGCCAGCCGTCGATCAACTGCTCGAACGGCTGGAGCATGCGGCCCATCAGGATGCCGGCAGCCATGGCGCTGCCGGGCGACGCCTCGCGGTCGATCACCAGCAGGCAGGCGGTCGAGATCATCGCGATCTGGAGGATCAGCCGGAGCGAGCGCGAGACGGCGGTCAGCGCCTTGGCCGCGCTGTTGCCCCGGTTCAGCAGGCCGATCATGCGGTACTGGCTGCGCTCCCACCGTTTCGCCACGGCCGGCAGCATGCCCATCGCCTCGATCACCTCCGCGTTCCGGACGGTGGACGCGATGTCGCCGAAAGACCGCGCCGCCGCCTCGTTGGCCTGGGCCAGCGGGCGCCGGGTCAGCAGGTCGGTCAGCACGCTCATCAGGAACAGCAGCACGGCGGCACCCAGCGCCAGCCAGCCGTAGATCGGGTGCAGCAGGAACAGGACGGCCAGGAACATCGGCACCCACATCACCTCCAGCGGCACCGTGATGGCGCTGCCGGTGATGAAGGAGCGCAGGTCGTTGAGGTCGCGGATCGCCTGGGTCGAGTTGCGCTGGCTGCCGTGCAGGGTGTCGATGACGGCGGCCTGCAGGGTCGGGACGTTCAGCCGCATGGCGATCAGGTCGCCCATGATCAGGAAGACCTTGGTCCGGATGAAGTCCAGCACCGCGTAAAGCATCAGCCCGCCGACCGCCACGACCGCCAGCATGATCAGCGTGTCGGTGCTCCGGCTGGTCATGACCCGGTCGTAAACCTGCATCGTGTAGAGCGGCACGATGAGCATGAGAATATTTATGAAACAGCTGAGCACGGCAGCAAACACCATGCCCCTGCCGAGATGCCGCAGCGTGCTGCGGAGTAGTGCGTGGTCATTCATGCAGGGGACGGGCTCCAAGACGGGCGCTGGGTGCAATGCAATATTGCGGCAAAATGTTAAACGGGCGTTAAACGGCTGTTTCCCGGTCAGTTGCGCCGGTCGAAGATTTCGGCTTTCGTTAGAAAATAAGACAAATTCAAAACAAAATTCGGCGCTGGTCGGTTCCATATGCAGAATTCGCCCGATCCGGGGCGGCACGCGCGACGCGCCTGGATTGCGCTGAAATTCAAATGAAATTCCACTTGGTTTGACTGCATGTCCACCGTGCTTTCTTATAAATAAAACTGGTTAATATTCAAGTATGATCCGGATGTTCATTAACTTGCGGGTAATAATCGTATGATAAATATCATGTTCAATGGGGCTCGGAACCAGCCGGACTCCAGAGTTTCCCGCATCAAGAGCCGTCAAAACCCCGCCAGGAGGGCGCAACGCCCCTCCTGGGCACCTGCGGTTTAGAGCGGTTCAATAAAGGAGCTTTGCATGTCTCATCAGGAAACGGTCCTGGTCACCGGCGGCGCCGGTTTCGTCGGCAGCCACTGCGTTGCCGAATTGGTCGCCCGCGGCTATTCGGTGGTCGTTTTCGATAATCTCCAGCAGGGACACCGTG
Organism: Skermanella pratensis; assembly: GCF_008843145.1. Taxonomy (GTDB): domain Bacteria; phylum Pseudomonadota; class Alphaproteobacteria; order Azospirillales; family Azospirillaceae; genus Skermanella; species Skermanella pratensis. Next base: position 1,348,239 of record NZ_CP030265.1, read on the forward strand.
CCGCCGTCCCGGCCGAGGCCGAGCTGGTCGAGGGCGACCTGGCCAGCCCGGCCGCGTTGACCCGCCTGTTCAGCGCCTTCCGCTTCGACGCGATCCTGCATTTCGCCTCGAACTCGCTGGTGGGGGAGTCGATGCGCAACCCGCACCTCTACCTGCACGACAACGTGGTGAACGCCCTTAACCTGGTGCAGTTCGCGGCCGACAACGGGGTCCGGCGCTTCGTGCTGTCCTCCACCGCCAACCTGTTCGGCATGCCGGACCGGATGCCGATCGACGAGAACACCGAGATCGATCCCGGCAGCCCCTATGGCGAATCCAAGTTCATGATCGAACGCATCCTGCACTGGGCCGACAAGGTGCACGGCATGCATTCGGCCTGCCTGCGCTATTTCAACGCAGCCGGAGCTCATCCCGACGGGCACCTGGGCGAGGATCACGACCCCGAGACGCACCTGATCCCGCTGGTGCTCGATGTCGCGGCGGGAAAGCGGCCGCACATCGAAATCTTCGGCGACGACTACCCGACCCATGACGGCACCTGCATCCGGGACTACATCCACGTGTCCGACCTCGCCGATGCCCATGTCAGGGTCCTGTCCGCGCTGGATCACCGCAGCTGCCGGTACAACCTGGGCAACGGCAGGGGCTACACGGTGCGCGAGGTGATCGAGACGGCCCGGAAGGTGACCGGCCGCGACATCGCGGTGAAAGTCGGCGCGCGGCGCCCCGGCGATCCTCCCGTCCTGATCGCGTCGAGCGAGCGAATCCGCAATGATCTTGGCTGGGATCCGCGTTTCCCGGACCTGGAAACGATTATCCGGCATGCCTGGGATTGGCGCTGCCGCAACCCTCACGGATACGAGTCCGGGCCTGTTCGCGAGCTGATCGCTGTCGGCTAGCAATGGAGATACAGACTATTTACGGTTCTTTTACAACTCTGAGCAAGGGTAAGAGGCGAATGTAAGTACGGGTTTACCCTGTCGGGGATGGGAAAGAATGAGCGGGAAAATCGCACATAACAATATTTCGAATTCAGCGACGAATTCCCGCTCGATGTACCGCTGGGAGGCGGCGGCAGACCGCCGAATCCAATGCCAACCACAGAGCGAAGCTTTATTACCTCGACGAGGAAAACAACGTGCCTACCAATGGACTGGCCTTCAAACGCAGCGTTCAGCCGGCTCAGACGGAAAAGGTGTCCAATGACGTGCTTCCCAAGCCCGATGGGATCGAAGGTGCGCGCATCGGACGAGGGGAGGAGGGCATGAACGGCATTTCCCGCCCCGAAACCGCGGCCGTCAACCAGGTTTCCGACAGCGCCGACGAGCAGCGGCCGGGGCGGATCCCCGCGACCGCGATCTACCACGACATCGCCCGCATCGTCGAGCGCATGCACCGTCGTTTCCTCGACGTGGTCCGCGTCGAACTGGGGCGGGTCGGCATCGACGACATCAGCCCCGTCCAGGTGCTCATGCTGATGAACATCGGGACCGAGGAACTGTCGGTGCGCGACCTGATGGAGCGCGGGTACTATCTCGGCTCCAACGCATCCTACAACCTGAAACAGTTGGTCGAGACCGGCTACGTCGACCGCGCCCCCTCGCTGCGCGACCGCCGGTCGGCCCGGCTGCGCCTGTCGGAGAAGGGCATGAGCCTGTGCGGCGAACTGCGGCGGCTGGAGGCGACCCAGGCCGACGCCCTGATCCGCACCGACGACGACAACGCCGATTTCGACACCACGTACCGCACCCTGCGCCGGCTTGAGCGCGCCTGGAGCGACATCATCCGCTACGACGAGCGGGATTTCGACTAGTGGCTCGGCACAGTGGTTTTGATTGATTTATCGTAGGTCGGCCTCGGCCGAAGGCCGATGCCGACAGCGTGGCCGGAGCGTTGACGCAGGGTGTCGGCGTTCGCCCTGACGGGCGAAGGCCGACCTACGCCACTACGGCACTCCGCTCCGCCGAACGTCATCAAAAACACTGGGCAGGACCACTAGCGGACCGGGAAACCAGGGTCAGACCACCATTTCCCCGAATTTTTGCCGCGATGGGACCCTCGTGTGAAATGGTGGTTTGACCCCGGTTTCCCTCGCAGGTGAACAAACAGGTGCACTTCCCGAAGCGGAAACGAAGGACATGACCGCCACTTCCGTCAACTGCGCGCTGAGCTATGCCGACGTCCAGCGCCTGCTGGCCGATCCGTCGCCCGAGGCGCGGATCGCGACCGTGTCGAAGCTGGTCTCCGACCTGGAAGGCGGTGAGCTCGCCGGACCCGAGAAAGCCATCGCGACCGACATCCTGCACCGGCTGGCGATGGACGCCGAGGCCGCCGTCCGCGAGGCGGTGGCCTGGCAGATCCACAACAGCCCCCTGCTGACCGACTCGCTTGCGACCCGCCTGGCGCGCGATATCGGGCGGGTCGCGTTCCCGGTCCTGCGCAACGCTCCCTGCCTGACCGACGATCTCCTGCTCCAGGTCATCGCCGACCGGGACGCCGAGAAGCAGCTGGCGGTCGCCGGGCGCCCGGAAGTGTCCTCGCGGGTCGCCGACGCCATCGTGGAAACCGACAACGTCACGGTGATCGTCCGCCTGCTGCGCAACGACGGCGCGACGATCCGCGATGCGACGCTGCACAGGACCCTGGACCGCTACGGCATGCTGGGCGCCGTCAACGAGGCGATGGCGGGGCGCTCCGGGTTGTCCCTGGCGGTGATCGAGAAGCTGATCGCCTATGTCTCCGAGGAGATCCGCAGCCGACTCGTGGAGCGGCATCGACTGTCCCCCGTGCTTGTCGCGGAGATCGTCGGGCGCGGGCGCGAGGCCGTGACCATGCTGCTGCTGAAGCCGCTCGCCGACAGTACGGCCGACCTGGAAGTGATGGTCCGCCATCTCGACCGCGACGGGCGCCTGAGCCCGTCTCTGATGCTGCGGGCTCTGTGCGCCGGTGAACTGGATCTCTTCACCATCGGCCTCGGCGTGCGGGCCGGCGTCCCGGTCGAGACCGCGCGCCTGCTGGTCTGGGACGACGGTCCGCTGGGCCTTCGGGCGATCTTCGAGAAGGCCGGGTTTCCGCAGGCGCTGTTGCCGCCCTTCCGCACCGCGATCGAGGTGGTCAAGCGGATGGACTATGGCGGGCGCGACGCCGGACGGGAGGACTATCAGGTCGCCGTGCTGGCGCGCGTCTTCGAGGAGTGCGGCGCCGTCGAGGAGCGGATGGTCGACGACCTGCTGTTGCAGCTTTTCGACCAGAAGTCGGACGAGGTGATCGAGCGGGCGATGGAGCGGGCGGGAATGCCGTTCCATCCGGTCCGCGCCGCCCGCTGACAGGGCAGGGACGCTGTACAGGCGTTGAAAAAGCCGCGATGCTTGACGATGTTCGGCATCGCCGCCTTTCCGCTTCCGGTACGATTGCTGTTTTCATGCCCCTTTCCGACCAGTCGACGCCCGTCCCGCTGACCCGCGAGGAACTTCTCGACCACGACCGCCGCCGCAGGATGATGGAGGCGTATCCGTGGATGAAGACCTGGACCGACGAGGAGCTGGACCGCTCGCTGGAGCGGACCCTGAAGTCCCGGCCGGCGGACGGCACGGGCAGGGGGGGCGTCTGGGTTTTCGCCTATGGCAGCCTGATCTGGAACCCGACCTTCGCCTTCGTCGAGCGGCGCACGGCCCGGATCCGCGGCTATCACCGACGTTTCTGCCTCCGCGCCGACATGGGGCGGGGAACGCTTGAGCGGCCCGGCCTGTTTCTCGGCCTGGATCGCGGCGGCCAATGCGCCGGCGTCGCTTTCCGCATAGCGGAAGAGCAGGCCGCGCATGAGTTGACGCTGCTCTGGCGGCGTGAAATGATTACCGGAGCCTATGTTCCGCGATGGCTGAAGGCCGAAACCGAAGAGGGACCCGTTCACGCCATCGCGATGACGATCAACCGTAATTACTCCCGCTATGTAGGTGACTGGACCCATGCGGAGACAGTCAAGGCCATAGCGATGGCGGAAGGACGGTTCGGCCGTTGCTCGGACTACTTGTTCAATACGGTCGAGCATTTGGCGGAATTGGGGTTGCGCGATCGCATGCTGGAACGTTTTGCCGCAGAGGTACGCCGATTTCTTGCCAGCTAGAGTCGCGCCACTGCCACACCCCCAAAGAGAGTGTGGACATTATGAGTCCGATATCACCTATCTCATGAACTCCAAAGTTCTTCCCGCCAACCAGTATCCGGTTACGTCCAAGTATGATCACAGATGTGCGCAACTTGTCCGATGGGACGGTGATCGACTCCGACATTTGCATCGTGGGAGCCGGTGCGGCTGGTATCACGCTGGCCATGGAACTGATCGGCCACAACTTCTCGGTCAACCTGCTGGAGAGCGGCGGGCTCGACTTCGAAGACGACGTCCAGGCGCTGAACGACGGCGACTGCGTCAGCGAGCACAAGGTCGATCTCCTGTGGAGCCGCCTGCGCTATTTCGGTGGCACGACCGGCCATTGGGGCGGCAACTGCGCGCCGCTCGACGAACGCGACTTCGAGGCCCGTTCCTGGGTGCCCGACAGCGGCTGGCCAATCGCCAAGAAGGATCTGGCGCGGTTCTACCCGCGGGCATACCGCTACTGCGAGTTGCCGTCCGACGATTATTCGGTCGAGCACTGGACCGAGGTTTCCGAGAAGTTCCGCAAGAGCCGGATTCCGGTCGGCGGCGAGTCGATCGGGGAGAAGCTGTTCCTGAAAAGCCCGCCGACCCGTTTCGGCGATGTCTACCGCGCCGATCTCGCCAAGCCGGACAGCCAGTGCACTGTCTATCTCCACGCCAACGTCGTAGAGATCGAGACCGGGGAGGACGCGTCCGAGGTCCTGGGGCTCCGGACCCGCGACGTGGGCGGGCGGGGCTGCCGCTTCACCGCCAGGATCTTCATCCTCGCCAGCGGCATCGAGAACGCGCGGCTCCTGCTGCTGTCCAACAAGGTCCGCCCCAACGGGCTGGGCAACGACCATGACGTGGTCGGCCGCTACTTCATGGCGCACACCACCATCCGCACCGGCCGCGCGATGCTGGAGGTGCCGAAGGAGACGGTTCGGTACTACGGCCTGGACAGCTGGGCCTCCCGGTTCGAGAGCGGCGGCGCGCCCTTCGTGAACGCCCTGCAGCCGACCTACGAGGTCCAGCAGCGGGAAGGCATGCTGAACAGCGTCGTGTTCTTCGACGAGTCCTACGAAGGGGAGCACGCGCCGGGCTTCGTGGCTCTGCGCAAGATGGTCAAGCAGATCATCCAGGGCCGCATGCCCGACCGTCTCGGGGAAAACCTCGGCAAGGTGATCGGCGACCTGGATTCGGTCGCCAGGGCGCTCTATGCCCGGGCCAGCGGCAACAGCGCCTACCGGGCTCTGGAGCTGCGCTATTTCGCGGAGCAGGCGCCCAACCGCGACAGCCGCGTGATGCTCGGTCCCGACCGCGACGCGCTCGGGCAGAACCGGCTGGTGCTCGACTGGCGGCTCCAGCAGATCGACAAGCACACGATCCTGCAGACCCAGGATCTGGTCGCCCGCGAATTCGGCAGGCTCGGCGTCGGCCGCCTGCAGGTCGAGTTCGAGAACGAGGACGATCCCTGGCCGAAGAATGTCGATTCCTCGGCCCACTTCATGGGCACGACCCGGATGAGCAAGGATCCGCGCCATGGAGTCGTGGACGAGAACTGCCGGGTCCACGGCGTAAGGAACCTGTACGTCGCCGGCGGATCGGTGTTCCCGACGGCCGGGGCGACGATGGTGACGATGAACATCGTCACCCTTGCCGTGCGTCTGGCCGACCACCTGATCGGCAAGCTGGCCTGAGTCCGACCTTCCTTCGTCCTGCGGGAGATGGCCGGATCAAGTCCGGCCAGGACGGAGGGGGGAACGAAGCGGCGCCCGGCAGGCCGGTCGCGGCTTTGCCGTCCTCAATCGGAAATCGGGTATGTCACGATATCGACCGCGGCGCCGGTCACGGTCACGGCGGCGGAGCCGACGGTGGTGACCGCCCCGACCGTCGTGCCCACTATGCCGCAGCCGCAAAGGTTAGTGAGCAGGCAAAGTAAAGCGGTAATTCGAACCATGGATGCGCTATCCTGAAGCCGGCCTTACCTCGATGGTGTCGGCCATGCCTCCTTTGATGCACTATGCGGTTCCCGGTCACAAGACCGTCATGATCCATCCGCAAACTGTCCCGGATCCTGGGAACCGCATTGGGGCAATCTGACCGTAACCGCGCACGCCGCCGCTTTCCTGATCTACGCATTCCGGGTTTCAGACTTGAACGATCTCATCCTCTTCATCCTGGTCATCAGCGCCCTGCTCGTGGTCGCCAGCGTGCTCCAACCCCTGGCCGATCGGCTGCGCCTGCCCCACTCGGTGCTGCTAGCCGCCATCGGAGTCGCGATCGCCGCCGCCGCGGTGACGCTCGTGCCGGGCAGGGAGCCCCGGATGATCGGCGAGGCGGCCGCGGCCATCGCCGAGATGTCGTTCAGCTCCTCCACATACATCCTGGTGTTCCTGCCGGCGCTGCTGTTCCAGGCGGCCCTGACGATCGACGTCAGGCGGATGATGGAGGACGCGGCCCCGATCCTGCTGCTGGCGGTGGTCGCCGTGTTCGTCGCCACCGCGGTGATCGGGCTGGCGCTATGGCCGCTCGCGGGGGTGCCGCTGGTCGTCTGCCTGATGTTGGGATCGATCGTGGCGACCACCGACCCGGCGGCGGTCATCGCGATCTTCCGCGACATCGGGGCGCCGGCGCGGCTGGTCAGGCTGGTCGAGGGCGAGAGCCTGCTGAACGACGCCGCCGCCATCGCGATCTTCTATGTCCTGCTGGAGATGATCGTCTCGGGCGACGAGCCCGACCTGCTGATGGGCGCCTGGGACCTGGCGTTGGACCTGGGCGGCGGCACCGTGCTGGGGATCTTCGGGGCGCGGCTGGCGGTGGCGGTGATCCCGCTACTGCGCGGACGGCGCACGGCGGAGGTGACGCTGACCCTGGCGCTGCCCTATCTGATCTATGTCACGGGCGACCATTTCCTGGGGGTCTCCGGCGTCGTCGCGGTGGCGGTGGCCGGGCTGGTGTTCGGCGCGGGCAGCCGCTCCCGGCTGTCACCGTCGGGATGGGCGTACCTGGACGCGGTGTGGGAGCAGGTGGCCTTCCTGGCGGGGTCGCTGGTCTTCATCCTGGCGGCGCTGATGGTGCCGAAGCTTCTGGTGGGCGTCAGCGCGCATGACGGCTTCCTGCTGCTGGTGATGGTCGCGGCGGCGCTGGTCGCCCGCGCCGTGGTGCTGTTCCTGCTGCTGCCGCCGCTGACCCTGCTGAAGCTCAGCGCCAAGATCAGCAATTCCTACAAGCTGGTGCTGACCTGGGGCGGGCTGCGCGGCGCCGTGACCCTGGCGCTGGCCCTGTCCGTGACGGAGGCCCGCGGGATCGAGGGGGAGGAGCAGCGGCTGGTGACCGTGCTGGCGACCGGCTTCGTGCTGTTCACCCTGTTCGTCAACGGCACGACGCTCCGCACGGTGATCAAGCTGCTCGGGCTGAACCGGCTGTCGCCGCTCAACCAGGCGCTTCGCACCCAGGTGCTGGCCCTGTCGCTGGCCGAAGTCCGCGACTCGGTCCAGGAGACCGCCCAGGAATACGAGTTCGCGCCGACCGTCGCCCGCGCGATCCAGAAGCCCTACGACGCCCGGATCGCGGAGGTGACCTCGGGCGGCAGCCTGGAGGAGCGGATCTCCGACCGCGACCGCATCACGCTGGGGCTGATCTCGCTCGCCAACCGCGAACGCCAGCTGGTGCTGGAGCACCATGGCCTCCAGACCGTGTCGAGCGACATCATCGAGGCGCTGCTGCGCAACGCGGGGGAGATCTATGACGGCGCCCGGACCGGCGGCCGGATCGGCTACAACCGCGCGGCGCGCAAGATCCTGCGGCTGCCGCGCGCGTTCCGGTTCGCCTATTCGCTGCACCGCTGGACCGGGGTCGAGCGCCCGCTCGCCCGGCAGGTGTCCAAGCGGTTCGACAAGTTCCTGGTGCGCCGCCTGGTTCTGGAGGAGCTGATCCGCTTCAACAGCCGCAGCCTGAAGCCGCTGCTGGGGGACCGCGTCGCCGAACTGCTCGGCGAGGTGCTGGGCGGCCGGATGGAAGCCTCCTCCAAGGCGCTGGACGCGCTGGAACTGCAATATCCCGAATATGCCGAGGCGCTGAGCCAGCGGTTCCTGCGCAAGTTCGCGCTCCGGCGGGAGATGGCCCGTTACGAGAGCCTGTTCCACGACGGGCTGATCGGCCAGGAGCTGTTCGAGGACCTGCGCCGGGGCGTCGAGGTGCGCCGGCGCGAGGCCGACCGGCGGCCCAAGCTGGACCTGCGGCTCGACAAGGTCGCCCTGATCGCCCAGGTGCCCCTGTTCAACGGCCTGGAGCCCAAGGACATGGCGCGGCTGGCGAAGATCCTGCGGTCCCGCCTGGCGCTGCCCGACCAGACCTTCATCCGCGCCGGGGACCGCGGCAACGCCATGTACTTCATCTCGTCGGGAGCGGTCGAGGTGGTGCTGCCGGACCGCCGCATCCGGCTGGGACGCGGCGACTTCTTCGGCGAGATGGCGCTTCTGGACGGCGCGCCGCGCCGGGCGGACGTGGTGGCGCTGACCTACTGCACGTTGCTGGAACTGCGTTCCGGCGACTTCAGCAAGTTCCTGAAGGCCAACCCGCACATCAGCGATCGGATCGACCAGGTCGCCCGGGAGCGCGGGGTGAAGCGGGTGGCCTGACCGGCCTCGCCGCCCATCCTTATCGGCCGCCCGAAACCGGCACCAGCGCGCCGCAGACATAGGACGACTGCTCCGACAGGAGCCAGACGATCGCCTGCGCCACCTCCTCGGCGGCGCCGACGCGCCCCTCGGGGACGCCGCCGACCAGCCGCCCGAGCCGGCCGGGGATGCCGCTGGCGTCGTGGATCTCCGTGTCGATCAGGCCGGGATTGACGGCGTTCACCCGGATGCCTTCGGGACCCAGCTCCTTCGACAGGCCGATGGTCAGGCTGTCCACGGCGCCCTTGCTGGCGGCGTAGTGGACGAACTCGTTGGGGGAGCCCAGCGCCGCCGCGCGGGACGACACGTTGACGATCGTGCCGCCCCGGCCGCCGCGGCTCTTCGCCATGCGCCGCGCCGCCTCGCGGGCGCACAGGAACGGGCCGACGACGTTGATCGCCATCACGCTCTCGACCGTCTCGGCGGTCAGGTCGAGCAGCTTGCCCGCAGGGCCGGTGATGCCGGCATTGTTGACCAGCCCGGTCAGCGGGCCGAGCTGGTCGTCGACGGCGGCGAACAGGCGCATCACGTCCGGCTCGCGCGCCATGTCGCCCTGCACGGTGATGGCCCGGACCCCGTGGGCGCGGGCGTCGCCGGCGACCGCCTCGGCCTTGGCCTGGTCGCGCAGGTAGTTGACGCAGACATCCCAGCCCGCCCGGGCCGCGAGGCGGACCGTCGCGGCGCCGATGCCGCGGCTGCCGCCGGTCACGACGAGAATTCCAGCCATCACCTTGTCTCCCCTATCAGTCTTCTTCTTGTAAGGTCCGGTCTTGCCGTCAGGGCAGGATGTAGCTCGTCTTCACCGTGGTGTAGAACTCCGCCGCGTAGCGGCCCTGCTCGCGCGGACCGTAGCTGGACGCCTTCCGGCCGCCGAACGGCACGTGGTAGTCGACGCCCGCGGTCGGCAGGTTGACCATCACCATGCCGGCCTGGGAATTGGCGCGGAAATGGTTGGCGTGCTTCAGCGAGGTGGTGGCGATGCCGGCCGACAGGCCGAACTGGGTGTCGTTGGCGACATGCAGCGCCTCCTCGTAGTCCTTCACCCGGATCACCGTGCCGACCGGCCCGAAAATCTCCTCCCGGTTGACCCGCATGTCGTTGGTCGTCTCGGTGAACAGGCAGGGCGACATGTAGAAGCCCGGCGTTTCTCGGTTCAGGCGGTCGCCGCCGAATACCTTGCGGGCACCTTCCTCCTGGCCGATCGCGACGTATTTCAGGTTCTGGTCGAGCTGGCGCTGATCGACCGCGGGACCCATCTGGGTCTCCGGCTTCAGCGCGTCGCCCACCGTCAGCTTGGAGATCCGCTCGGCGACGGCGTCGACGAACCGGTCGTGGATGCCCTGGGTGACGACCATGCGGGACGACGCCGTGCAGCGCTGGCCGGTCTGGAAATAGGCGCCGTTGACCGCGATGGAGACGGCGGTGTCGAGGTCGGCGTCGTCGAGCACGACCAGCGGGTTCTTGCCGCCCATCTCGAGCTGGAACTTGATCATGCGCTCGACCGCCTGGGCGGCGACCTTGCGGCCGGTCGGCACCGATCCGGTGAAGCTCAGCGCGTCCACGCCGCCGATCAGCGCGGAGCCGATCCTGGAGCCCGAACCCATGACCAGGTTGAAGACGCCCTCCGGGATTCCGGCCCGCGCGATGATGTCGGCCAGCGCCCAGGCGCAGCCGGGGGTCAGCTCCGCCGGCTTCAGGACCACGCAATTGCCGTAGGCCAGGGCCGGGGCGATCTTCCAGGCGGGAATCGCGATCGGGAAGTTCCAGGGCGTGATCAGCCCGACCACGCCGATCGGCTCGCGGGTGATCTCGATCTCCACGCCGGGGCGGGTCGAGGCCACTTTCTCGCCCTGGAGGCGCAGGACCTCGCCGCCGAAGAACTTGAAGATATGGCCGGCGCGGGTCGCCTCGCCGACGCCGTCGGCCAGCGGCTTGCCTTCCTCGCGGGCGAGCAGGCGGCCCAGCTCGTCGCGGCGCTCCAGGATCTCGTTGCCGATCTTCTCCAGCATGTCGGCGCGGTTCTGGATCGGCGACCGGGACCAGGCCGGGAAGGCGGCCCTGGCGGCCGCGACCGCCTGCTCGACCTGCTCCGCCGTCGCGGAGGCGTATTCCCCGACCACGTCGTCGGTGTTGGACGGATTGATGTTGCGGATGACGTCGGTGCTTTCGACCCAGCTACCCGCGATGAAATTCCTGTTGATCGTCATGTCTGCCGAGTTCCCTCTCGCCCGTGGCGCCGCCGCGTTGGTCGCGGCGCTGATCGTTGGTTGCCATGCTGGCAGGACCGAGCCGGTATGACCAAGTGTAAATGCGCGCGGACCCCGAAGGTTCGCGCAGGGCTGATATGGCGTGATCCGCCGTGCCGCTATTCCAGGGAGCCGGCACCCATGGGCGCCGCTCCGCCGGGAAGGTCGAGGGCGAAGCCCAGGAATTGGGTGGTCCGTGTCTGGCTGAAATTGTTGTCGCTGACCAGGATCAGGCTCTGGCGGCCGTCCGGCAGCACCGGCCCGAGCGCCAGCCCTTCGACGTTGCCGAGCGGCACGTCGAGCTTGGACAGGTCCAGCAGCAGCTCCTTGGTCACCGGTCCGGGAGCCGGCCGGCCGGCGAGGCCGTGGATGCCGGAGATATCGTCGGCATCGCCGATGCGCACCTCGAACAGCTTGATCGCGTGGCCGGCACCCGTGCCGAAGGACCGTTCCAGCGCCAGGAGCGTGCCGTGGTCGTCGAGGGCGAGCAGTTCGACCAGGCCGCTGAGCGCGAATCCGCCGTCGGTCTTCGGCGGGGCGGCGATCGCCTCGGTCAGATAGAGGTATTCCGCCTTGACCCGGCCGCTCGCGGTATCGAAAGCGAGGATCCGCGCCGGGCTTCCGCGGTCGAGGCCGGCCTGCGGACCGTCCTGCGCCAGCGCGTTCTCCGTGGCGGAGTAGAGGGTCCGGTTGTCGGGCGTGAGGGTCAGGCTCTCGAAGGCGAGGTTGTTCCGGACACCCTGGGCGCCGTCCCCGTCGGGCAGGAACTTCCGCGGCACCTCCAGCGACCGGAGCTGCCGGCCGTCCAGGCCGAACTCGGCCACGAAGGGCGGCACCCGGTTGGCGGCATCGCCTTCCGAGGCGATGAACAGCGTTCCTCCGGCACTCAGGGCGATGCCTTCGGGGTCCGCCGCGCCGTCCGGGAAGGGCAGCCCGTCCGGGGCGGTCAGCGTGACGGTCGCCGTGACGGCGACGTCGCCGTCGGCCAGGCGCCCGTCCGAGAGATCCAGGTCGAGGGTATGGAAGCGCGGCGCGCCGGTCTCGCCGCCGCGGCTGTCGGAGATGGCATGGTACGACCCCGTGGCCTGGTTCCAGGCGAGGCCCGACAGCCCGCCGACCTCCGTCCCTTCGACCCTGAAGCCGGCGGGCAGGGTCGCGATGCCCAGGAACTCGAGCCCGGTTTCGCCGTGGAGCACCCGGGCCGCGATGCCGGGGTGGTCGGTGAAGAAGCCGTCCGCGCCGAGCCCGGTCAGCAGCCTGACCTGTTCGGGCAGGGTCAGCGCCGTGCCGTCCCGCTCCAGGGGCAGGAAGTTCTCCTCCGCGCGCAGGGTATAGGGATGGACCAGCAGGCCGGCCTCGTGAGCGTCCCGGATCAGCGGCCGGATCTCCCCGGTCAGCCGGGAAGTGACCCGGGCGGCGCCGTCACCGTCCGCATCCACCGGCCGGTCGAGCCGCTCCCGCGGGAGGATGCTGTCGATCCAGGGGCCGATGCCCTCGGCATATCGGACGGCGATGTGTTTCAGGACCTCGGGCGCGGCGAGGTCGGCGTAGCCGGTCTGCCGGCCGACCGCGATGGGGAAGCCGTCGTAGACCGACATGTCGGCGCCGCGTGCCGCGTTGTCCGGGTCGGCGTTGAAGCCTATGTCGTAGGGCGCGGAAAAGCCGCCGGACCCGCCGAGGCCGCCGAGCAGCTGGACCAGCGGCAGGTCGATGCCGGCGGCCGGCATGATCCTGTCCTGCAGATCGATCAGGTTGGCGACTTCGAAGCTCTGGATGAAGACCCGGGACGGATCGGTGAAACCCTGCTCCGCCAGGGTCCGGACGAGGGACTGGCCCAGGTCGGTCCCGATGGGCGAGCCGCCGTCCACCACGTCGAGCCTTCCGTTGCGGTTGGCGTCCTCCCCGAGGTCCAGGATGCCGTCGCCGTCCCGGTCCTCGTTCTGGCGGGTGCCTTCCAGGGCGTGGTAGGTGGGGTGCTTGGTCTCCATGTAGATCCCGACCTTGCGGCCGGTTTCCGCCTCCACCTGCTTGACGAGCCGGACGATCTCCTCAAGCGTCGGGATCTCGAACCGGCCGTCGAAGGCCGCGTTGTCCGGCCGGATGTCGGGGATGCGCTCGCGGGCGCTCAGCTGCTTGATCTCCGCCAGCGTGAAATCCTCGCTGAACCAGCCGGCGACCCGATCGCCGTCCAACACCTTGACGCTGAGCCGGTCGGCGAAATCGGGCCTGCCGTCGCCATCGCCGTCGAAATCGGCTACGTCGGTCGTTTCCTGCGCGATGACGGGACGGCCGTCGACGCCGAACAGGATGTTCCCGTCCGCATCGAGCCGGGCCTGCGCCAGCAGGTTCTCATGCCGGGCGATCAGGATGCCGTCCCGCGTCGCCACCAGGTCGGGCTCGATGAAGTCGGCGCCCAGCTCGGCGGCGAGACGGTAAGCCTCCAGCGTATGTTCCGGGCGGGAACCGCTCGCTCCCCGGTGAGCGATGACGATCGGAACATGCATGATGGTTTCCTCTTTCCATGCCCGGATTGGTTCCGATTGGGGATCAGGTGGGAGCGGTGTGTCGATCGGCCGCATTAAATTTCCGTGTCGGGCACGGCGAACGGGCTGCTCGACGGTTGGCATGATCAGGGAGATCACTGTACGGCGGAGTTATGCTGAGCAAATTGCGGGATCTGATGGGGCGGCTGCGACGGGCCATGCGCGAGCGCGTCCATGTCATGTCGGAACTGGAGAAGACGGAAGGCGACCTGGACAAGAGCCTTCGCCGGTACGGCAAACCGCCGCGTCGCCGTGGTTCGGATGAGGAGGCGTGACGGCGCGCCCGCCCGCCGGCCTTCAAGCAGACGTTAATATGTAACGGAATTCGATGAACTTTCGGTTGGCTCCAGAAGCATCTTCGTTGAAATGTGCAGATCAACGTTGAATAGAATGATTATCTTCTGTGTTCTACGAAGAATATTCACGTAAAGTCGAAGCATTGTCAAATTTGTCCTAAAGATGTAATTAACTCATCACGGGTATCTTAAGGAGGTCTAATTTTGAGGTGCCTCCATGCCCAGCGCTCCCGTTCTTTGGTCTGCCCCAATCCTTAAGTTGAATCACACGGTCATTGATTTGAGCAAGACCGGAACGAGAACCTCGTGGGAGTTCTCCAGTGATGAAGACGTCCTGTTCATAGCGTCGGATGAAGTCAGGACGCTTGATCGCCTTCAGACGAAAGGTGGAAACAATATCGTCGTGATCGGCGGAAAGTTCGAGCCGAACGATCACTCGACGCCGGTCGCCACCCTGAACTTCACCCATGTTTCCGGATCGGTCTATGTGGAGGGCGTCCATATCGACCACCGGCATGCCGGTGAGAAAGACGCCATCTCCGTCTACAGCGCGGCGGGCAAGCAGGCCAACTTCACCCTGCAGAACTCGCTGATCGAGAACGTCAAGGGCAGCTATCACGGTGTCCACGGCGATGTCTTCCAGCCCCAGGGGCCGATCGGCGACGTCAAGTTCTACAATGTCACGGCGTCCACGACGTACCAGGGCCTCTTCCTTCAGCCCAGGGATCCGATCAAGTCGGTCGAGCTCGAGAACGTGGAGATCAGGAAGCTGCCGGGCGGCGATGCGAAGTCCTGGTTGTATTACTTCTCCCAGCCCGGCGACCCGCTTTATCCCGTCTCCCTCAAGAACGTGTACGTCACCGAGCAGCCGGGCCAGCGCGCCGAGTACAACTCCGTCTATCCCCCGATCGGCCTCGGCGGCGCGGTCCGCACCGGGGACACGATCAAGTTTCCCAATCTGCCCTATTCCGGGTCGATGACGGTCGGAAAGGCGGGCTTCGTCTCGGCCGACAAGGTCGGGCTCGGCTATGAGGCAAGCGGTCTCACGGCTTCCGGCGCCTTCCGCGGAACCGCCGCCGACGACGTCTTCCAGGGCGGTACGGGAACCGACACCCTCGACTATGGCTGGGCCCCGTCGGCGGTCGTGGTCGACCTCGCGCTCGGCAAATCGAGCGGCGGGGGCGGCAAGGACCGGTTCGGCGGGATCGAGAACGTCAAGGGGTCCGTCCATGCCGACCAGCTCGTCGGCAATTCGGGCAACAACGTGCTGTCGGGCGGCGCCGGCGACGACAGCCTGTCCGGCGGAAACGGGGCAGACCGTCTGGTCGGCGGGACGGGCAGGGACACGCTGCGCGGCGATGGCGGCGACGACTGGCTCGAAGGCGGGCAGGGCAACGACGTCCTGGACGGCGGAACCGGCTTCGATACCGTCGATTATTCGGACGCCCCGGGCGCCGTGGCGGTCGATCTCAATGCCGGGACGGCGACGGGGGCCGACGGGACGGACACGCTGATCTCCATCGAAGCCGTGGCGGGATCGGCCTTCGACGATACCCTGATCGGAAACTGGGCCGTCAATTTTCTGGCCGGCAATGCCGGAAACGACGTGCTACGGGGAAGCGGCGGCGACGACTGGCTCTCGGGCGGGGCCGGCAACGACATCCTGGACGGCGGGACCGGCGCCGACAGGATGCTGGGCGGAGCCGGCGACGATACCTTTCATGTCGACAATCCCGGCGACAAGGTCGAGGAGAGCGCGGGCGAGGGCATCGACACCGTCTATTCCTCGATCTCCTGGACCCTGGGCGCCCATATCGAGAACCTCATCTTCACCGGACACGGGACGCTGACCGGGCGCGGCAACGGGACTGCGAACGTCATGAGGGGCGGCGCGGGGGCCGATACGCTCCACGGCCTGGGCGGCGACGACAGGCTCTACGGCGGCGCCGGGAATGATTTCCTCTATGGCGGCGACGGCGCCGACATGCTGGACGGCGGCGACGGCAACGATACCCTGAAGGGCGGCGACGGCAACGATACTCTCTACGGCGGCGCCGGGAACGACTGGCTGGAGGGCGGCGCCGGTGCCGACAGCATGGTCGGCGGCACGGGGAACGACACCTACATCGTCAACGACGCGACCGACATCCTGATCGAGCGCGCCGGGGAGGGTACCGATACGGCCAGATCGACGGTGTCCTACATCCTTTCCGCCGAGGTCGAGAACCTGACGCTGGAAGGAGAGTCCAGCCTGTCCGGAACCGGCAACGCGTCCGCCAACGTGATCCGGGGCAACGCCGCGGACAATATCCTGAGGGGCATGGGAGGCAACGACACCCTCCATGGCAACGCGGGCAACGACTGGCTGGACGGCGGCGACGGGAACGATCTGCTTTACGGCGGCGAAGGCCACGATATGCTGGAAGGCGGCGCCGGCAACGACCGTCTCGACGGCGGAGCGGGCGCGGACCACATGATCGGCGGGTCGGGCGACGATACCTACTTCGTGGACAATGCGGGCGACCAGATCGTTGAGGCCGCCGGCGGCGGCACCGACACGGTGCACTCCACCGTCTCGCTGGTCCTGGCGAACGAGGTCGAGAACCTCATCCTGGGAGGCACCGGCAACCTGGACGGCACCGGCAACGGCCTCGCCAACAAGATCCAGGGGAACAGCGGGGCGAACCTGCTGCAGGGCGGCGGCGGCGACGACTGGCTGCAGGGCTGGGACGGAAACGACCGCCTTGAAGGCGGTGCCGGCAACGACGGCCTGGACGGAGGGGCGGGGAACGACGTCCTGATCGGCGGTGCCGGCCGCGATCGGTTGTCCGGGGAGCCGGGGCGGACCGCTTCGTCTTCGATTCCGTCGGCGACAGCGGGCCGGGATGGGGCAGCGGGACAACATCCTGGATTTCCAGCCCGGGATCGACATCATCGACCTGAGGGGGATCGACGCCAACGTCACGCTCCAGGGCGACCAGGCCTTCACCTTCATCGGCGGCACCGCCTTCGGCAAGGTGGCAGGCCAGCTCCGGTGGTACGAGGCCAATGATTTCCGGATCGCCCAGGGCGACGTCAACGGGGACGGGGTGGCCGATTTCGAACTCCAGGTCACCGGCCCCACGTCGATCGAGAAATCGTTCTTTCTTCTCTGAGGCGTTCACCGCCTCGCTGGAGACGGAAGGAGCCGCCCGGCGGTCGTGCCGGGCGGCTCCTTCCTGGTCGCGCCGCTCCGGGGTCAGTTCCGGAAGTAGCTTTCGTACTTGGCGCCGTAGGGGCTGTAGATCCCCTTGTCGTAGCTGGCATAGCGCCGCATGTGGACCTGGGTCAGCACCGCGGTCACATGGATGTCGTCGGCGAACCGGCGAAGCTTGCGCAGGCCGGCCAGGGCCGCCGACTTCGGCGTCTTGCCCCACTGGACCAGGTAGATGCACTGGGCCGCCATCGACGCCAGGATCGCGGCATCGTGAACCGCCCCGATCGGCGGGCTGTCGATGATGACCAGGTCGTAGTCGTGGGACGCCATGGTGACGAACTGCTGCATCCGCTCGGAGTTCAGCAGGAAGTCCGGCTCGGGCGTGGCCGAGAAGGACGGGGCGACGTCCACGCCCAGCCGCGGGTCGTGCCGGGGAACGGACTCGTAGGGCAGGCCCCGCTGCAGCATCGCGCTGAGGTCGACGCCGCCTTCCCGCTGTCGCCGGCTGGTCGCCCGCCGGCGCAGGTCGCCGTCGATGATCAGGACCTTGCGGCCCATCCGGGCCATCTGCACGGCGAATGCCTCGCAGAAGGTGGTCTTGCCTTCGTCCGGCGCCGTCGAGGTCACCAGGATCACGTTCCGGCCGGTCGTCGCCGTCCCCGCCTGGGTGGCGTGGGCGATGTCGCGCATTCCCTGCGCGAAGGTCGAACCCGGCCGGTCGCGGAGATAGGCGCCCGGGTTCCTGGCCCTGGAGCGGCTCAGCCGGGGGACCAGGCCGAGAACGGGGACGTTCAGGGACGACTCGACGCTCTCCAGGCTGCGCATGCTGCGGTCGAGCAGGTCGCGCAGGACGGCGGCTACGGCCCCCAGCAGGATGCCCAGGATGGCGGCGCCCGCCAGCATCGGGATCTTCTGCGGGAAGGCGGGGTAGATCGGCGCCGCGGCCGCGGACACGACCGACAGGTCGGGTGCCGACAGGCGGTCCGGGTTGTCGATCGCCTTGTACTGCGCGAGCGTCTGCTCGAAGGTCGCCCTGAGCGCCCTGGCCTCGCTCTGAAGCTGGTCCAGCTGGGCGCGGGCCTGGCCCTGGCCGCCGATCTCCTCGGACAGGGTGTTGTAGGCCCGCTCCAGGCTGACCTCGCGCGCCTTGAAGGCGACCACGTTGGAGGACAGCCCGGAAACGATCCGGCGCATCTCGGCCTGGATATCGTTCTGCACGGCGGACAGCCTGGACCGCAGCTCGATGATCACGGGATGGCGCCGGCCCAGCTGGGACTGTTCGGTGAGCTGCCGCGACAGTTCGCCTTCCTGGTCCCGCAGCCGCTGGATCACCGGCGAGTCCAGCATCTCGGCCACGGCGCCGCCGCTGCTCAGGGCATCACGTGCCGACTGCAGCTTGGCTTCCGCCGTCTGCCGCTCGGCCCGGAGCTGGACCAGCTGGGCGTTCATCTCCGACATGCGCTGGACCAGGACGGGACCGCTTTCCGTATCCACCATGTTGTTCTCGGCGCGGAAAGCCTGGACCTCCTGCTCCGCGTCGCGGACCTGCTCGCGCAGCTGGTTGATCGACTCGCCGAGCCAGCCGGTGGCCGAGCGCGCCATGTTCAGCTTTTCGGCGCTCCGGTAGGCCAGATACTCCTCGACCAGGGTGTTCGCGATGCGGGCCGATTTGGCCGGATCGGAGGAATGGAAGCTGACGAGGATCGACAGGGACCCGGCATCGTTGGAAATGCCGAGGTTTCTCGCCGTCGAATCCACGGTCATGTAGCGGATGCCCTCCTCGGTCGGGGGCGGGCCGCCGCCGCGGATGAACCCGACGACCGTGGAGTAGGCCTTCTCCCAGAGCCGGGCGAGCGCGCCCTGGTTGGGATCGTCCAGCGCCGGATTGAACTCCGGATCCTCGACCAGGCCCAGCCGGTCGACCACCCGTCCGACGATCGTGCGGGATTTCATCACGTCGATCTCGGAGCGCAGGCCGGCGTCCTCGCCGGAAATCGCCGGCAGCAGCGCTTCCAGGCCGCTCCCCTTGGCCGCTCCGCTCTCGGCCTTGAGAAGGACGGACGACTGGTACTGGGGAGCCATCTGGGTCAGGACCGTGCCCGCCAAGGCGGCCGTCAGCAGCGTCACGGCAAGGATCAGCCAGCGCTCCCGGTACAGCAGCGAGAAGAACCTCGACAGGTCTATGATCCGGTCTTCCTCGGGTGGACGAATCTGGAGGACGACGGAGCCGCCCTCCCGCGCTGGAGGCAACTCCCTGGATGGGGCGGAAAGTTGGTTACGTGCCACGGCAAGTTCCTCCAGCGCAACCTCTCGGGTCGGTCACCACAAATACGAGAGAAGAAGATCGCAATACATGATGATCTTGTTCCTGACCGGCTATCCTGTAACTCTGCATGTTCCTCAACGTACTATTTCACATCAAATAACGTGTACTCGCGCCCGGTGTCCCAAGACGCTAGCCTTAGCATCGATTCTTTGCCTCTGCAAAGGCGCGACTTGGCCGAATAGCCATATGATAAGGGCTATCCGGATATCGGCGTCCTTCCGGAAGGTTCACGATCCTACGATCGGATTGCCTCTCGCGTAGTCACGATGGAGGCAGGGTAGCCTTGGGCGGCACCGGGCTGCCGGCTCGGCGCGATGCGGCGGAGCAACGACATTTCCCGAGCTTCCTGGCAAACCAGCAGGATCAACAGGCCGTAGATCGGGCTGAGCTTGTTGCTGCCCGCGGTGATTCCCATCATGCCCGTGATCAGGCAATAGATCGAGGTGATCAGCGACGGAGACAGCACACCGAAAGCACGGGTATAGGCGATGCCGCTCCGGATGGTGGAGATGAAGAAGACGGTGAGCAGCAGGGCCGCCGGCCAGCCGTTCTCGAACGCCGCGTTGAGCCACATGTTGTGGGCATGGGCGGGAACCCAATTCCACTTGTCGACCGCGCCGAACCGGAAGGTCGCCAGCCCGTGGCCGACGATCGGGTCGTCGCGGATGGCGTCAAGCGTCATCAGCCAGATCGGGATTCGGTTGGTCAGCGTCCCGTCGGCATCGCCCCGGGACAGCAGGGTCGCGGCGATGATCATCAGGCACGCCCCGGCGACCCCGCTGAGGGTCAGCAGCAGGAACGTGCTGCCCATGTCCCGGCGCAGGCGATAGATCATCACCCCCAGGATCATGAGCAGGGACACCGCCGTGAAGAACCGCGCCTGCGTCGCGGCCAGGGAGATCAGGCAGACGGCGAGCACGCTGCACAGTATCAGGACGCGCCGGCTCAAGCCGTGCTCGCGGTCGGTCAGCCACATCATGACGAAGGTGGCCGCCAGCCCGGTCACGAGCGCAAGCCGCTGCTCATGGGTCAGGATGCTGCGGAACCGCCAGATGAAGGGGTTGTCCGACAGCATGGCGTTCTGTCCGGCCCCCAGCGCCAGCCAGCCCATCAGGCTGACCACGACGACCGAGGCCACGAAGGCGCGCATCGTCAGGTCGGTCGGCAGGATCGACAGGCCGATGCCGACCAGCAGCGCCAGGACCAGGATCGCCAGGGCGAAGGCGGACTCCGCGACGTTGGTGGACCAGACCGTTGTGGCGGCGACCCATCCCAGGTAGGCCAGGAGCCAGACCACGGGGGGCGACGCAGCCACGGCGTAGGGCATCCGCATCAGCCGCGGACTCAGCATGAAGACGGCCCCGCCGAGGATCAGGGGGACCAGCGGGGCGAACAGGCGGCGTTCCTCGTCGCCGAAGCGCGGGGACTGCACTTCGGTCAGCATGAAGGCGATGAACGCCAGAAACAGCAGGAAACGACTCATGGAATTGCCTTGGGTGCGCGGCGCTCGATCGTCAGTATACGATCAAGAAGCGGGCGCGTGACCCGATCCATCGGCTTTCCGGCAAGGCTACTCAGGATTAGATAGGCTGCCCTGAATCGCCGCGAAGACAGGTGCTTCGCGGCGAGCTGGTGGGCCTGCGCGGCATTTCCGAAGAGCATCAGCTTTGACGCGGCCTTGAAGATCTGGGCCTGGATCGACTGTTCGCGGAGCGTCACGATGCTGTCGATGCCGCGCGCCCGCAGCTCGGCCAAGCGCTCCTCCTGGAGGGCCGGGCTCAGGTGCGAGAGCTGGACCGCAAGCTGCGTGAAGCGGACCTGCCTGCTCAGTTTCGCGGGCTCGAACGAGACGCCGTCGAACTGGACGAAACGGTCGTACAGCACCTCGGGCACGACCGCGAACCTGCCTTGCCCGATCAGCCTGAGCCACAGGTCGTAGTCCTGGGAGAAGGTGAACTCGCTCCGGTAGCCGCCGGCGCGTTCGTAGGCATCCCGGCGGAACATCACCTCGCCATGCGAGAAGATGTTGCTCTTCCTGAGCTTTTCGAGGGTGAGGCCCTCGGCCGACGGGGTCCGCACCCGGACCATGCCGCTGCCTTCCACGATGTTGCGGTAATGGCAGCCGACCGCGACGACGTCGGGGTTCCTCTCGAACATCTCGACCTGCCGGGCCAGGCGGTCGGGAGCCGACGCGTCGCCCGAGCCCTGGACCGCGACGTAGCGTCCCCGGGACCGGGCGATCGCGTTCATGATGCCCTTGGTGAACCCGGTGTTCCGCTCGTGATGGATCACGGTCAGGCGGGGATCGTCATAGGCGTCCAGCTGCTTTGCGGTATCGTCCTTCGAGCAGTCGTCGAACGCGATCAGTTCGAAATCCGCGAAGCTTTGACCGAGGATCGAATCGATGGTCCGCCGCACCAGGGGTCCGCGGTTGTAGTAGCCGGTAACCACGGAAACCAGGGGCGCGGACGGGCGCACGGAGTTTTGGTTTCGTTCAGGCGACATGGAGCTTCCTTTGGCGGCGCAAGATCTTCAGGGACAGGTTGCGAAGGATGCTCCACAATTCCCGGGGGCGAATCAGCAGAACATCGATCGGGGATGTCTTGAACCGTCTGCAGAACAGGATCAGGATACCGACCGCACCGGCGGCCTGGACGATCACGGTGGCTGTTGCCGCGCCGATCAATCCGTATTCCGGGATCAGCAGCCAGCACAGGAGCCCCTGGACGACGATCGAGGGCCCAAGGACCGCGGTGCCGGCGAGGGGCTGGCCCTGGGACGCCAGGTACATCTGCAGCATGCGTAGCAGAGCCCCGAACGGCGCGCCGATCATCAGGATCCGCAGGGCGCCCACGGCGGGCAGGAAGTCGCTTCCGAGCATCAGGTAGACGACCGGCTGGGCTCCGACCGCGAGGACGACCGATATGCAGATGAACAGGAAGACGGAGAACCGGATCATGCCCAGAGCCGAGGCGAGATCCTCGGCGCGGCCCGACTCCCGGACGCCCTGCGAGAACAGGGTCGTGCCCACCGCGACCGCGATCTCCGAGAAGATCTCGCACAGCTTCGATACGCCGAAATAGCGGCCGGCGTCGGCAAGCGAGGAAAGCGTGTTGACCAGATGGGCGACCAGGAGGCCGTTGCCCATGTAGAGAGAGTAGGGGAGGATGTACTTCATCCCCGTCCGCTGCAGGCGCCAGAACCCTGCCAGCTCCAGGGGAGCCCGGCCGGCGGCGCCGAGGCGCAGCGTCCACCCGACATAGGCGGCGGCCGTGAACTGGCCGCCAAGCGTCGCTCCCAGCGCGAATTCCAGGGTCACGTCATCCAGCAGCGCCATGGGGGCGATCAAGGCCAGCGGGATGATCCGCCCGATCAGGTCGGCCCAGGCGAGCTGCTCGACCTTTCCCTCTCCCAGGTTCATTCCCTGGTAGATGTTGACGAACAGCATCGGCAGGAGTGCGCCGACCGCGAGGCTCTTGGAGACGGTCGAGATATCGTCGTAGTGCCACAGGAGCAGGGTGGCGATGGCGACGGAGGCCAGCGAGCTCAGCACCCAGCTGATCAGGCTGGCCTGCTCGATCTGCGCGCGGCTTGCCGCCTGCTGGCCCAGGCTCCGCGCGCCGGCCTGCCGCATTCCCAGATGCCCGACCGAGGACAGGAAAAGCGCCACCAGCGCCGCGTAGGCGTAGAAGCCGAACTGGTGGGAGTCCAGCGCCCGCGCCACGACGAGCAGGGTGAGCAGGGCGGTGAAACGGACAAGCAGGCGCGATGAGAACAGGACCGCCGCCTGGCCGAGGGGTTTGAGCCGCATTGCGTGTTCTCAGATCAGGAAAGTGACTTCAGGATCCAGAGCGACGCCGAAGCGCGATGCGACCGCCTCCTGGATGTGCTCGACCAGGTTCCTGATGTCGTCGGACGTGGCCTCACCCGTGTTCTCGATCCAGTTCGCATGCTTGTGGCTGATCATGGCGCTGCCGATCTGGCAGCCCTTCAGGCCGGCATTCTCGATATACCAACCGGCTGCGGCACCGCCCGGCGGCTGCTTGAAGGTGCTTCCGGCGGTGCGGCGGTCCAGCGGCTGCTTGGCGTGGCGGTCGGCCATGTGGGCCCGGATCTCAGACATGAGCTCCTTCGGGTCCCCCATCGAGGGACCGCGGAAGACCACTTCCGTGACCATCCACTGCTTCTCCGCCAGACTGCTCTGCCGGTAGTCGAGGCCGAGTTCGCTGGCGTCCACGGTGGCCGTTTCGCCCGAGGCGAGGTCGACGACCGTGGCGGAGTCCAGGATCGTCGAGATCTCGCGGCGGCCCTTGGCGGTAAGGCCCGCGTTCATGGCCGTCCCGCCGCCCACCGAGCCGGGAATGCCGACCAGGAACCCGAAGCCGGAGATCCCGGCGCGGGACGCGGTCCGCGCCAGCTTGGGCAACTGCACGCCGGCTCCGGCGCGCACCGTCGCTCCCTCGATCCCGATGTCGAGGAAGCTGTTGCGCAGGCAGATCACCAGGCCGTCGAAGCCGCGGCTGTCGATCAGCACGTTGGAGCCGCGGCCGAGCACTCGGACGGGGATGCCGTTCTCACGGCATCTCCGCAGCACGTCGGACAAGGCCGCGCCGTCGGGTTCCCAGAACCACCGCGCCGTCCCGCCGACCTTCCAGGTCGTATAGGGATGGAGCGGTTCGTCGCAGCGGATCGGCCGTTGCGTAGTCAGCCCGGCAAAGGGGTCAGGCATGCTGCGCCTCGCTTGTTGAGAGGAGTTCGTTGTTCCGCGGATGCCGCGGGAGAGTAGGCTGCGTTGACCCGCTGGATCTTGGCCCCGAGAGACGACATCACGGTCGTCAGGTCGGCATAGCCGCGGTCCAGCTGGTAGATGTTTCCGATCGACGTCCTGCCCTCGGCCGCGAGGGCGGCGACGACGACGGCAGCACCTCCGCGAATGTCCGTTGCCTGAACGTCGGAGGCGTGAAGCCGTTCCACGCCCTCGACCACGGCGATCTTGCCTTCCTGGCCGTTGACGCAGGTGAAGCCGCCGTCGACCACGTCGATGCGGGCACCCATGCGCACCAGTTCCGGGCAGTACCGGAACCGGTCGTCCAGGATGGTCTCGGTCACCCGCGAGGTGCCCCGGGCGAGGGACATCATGACGGTGTGGAGCGGCTGGATGTCGGTGTGGAAGCCCGGATAGGGGCGGGTGGAGACGTCCTGGGCGGTCAGCCTGTCCGGGCAGGAGACATCGAACCCGGTCGCGGTCGGCCGGACCTGAAGGCCGGCGGCCTTCCAGACGGCGAACTCGTTGGCCAGGTACTCCGCGCCGACGCCCGTGACCAGGGCCTCGCCGCGGGTGCAGGCCACCGCCGCCGCCAGCGTCGCCGCGAAGACGCGGTCGCCCAGGATCTGGTGCGAGACGCCCCGCAGCTTCCGCGGGCCGGTGACCGAAAGGGTGCGGTTGGCATCCCAGGCGATCTCGGCTCCCATGGACTGCAGGAGCGTGATCGTGTCGATCACCTCGGGGTTCAATGCCGCATTGTGCAGGATCGACTGCTGCCCGACCCGCCCGACGGCGGCGAACAGGAAGTTCAGCGTGGCGCCGAACGACGGATAGTGGAACGACGTCGTGACGGTCTCCGCCTTCGGGCCGCCGCAGATGCTGAACGACCGCTCATTGTCGAAGACGAAGTATCCGAAGTCGGAGAACAGCTGGGCATGCAGGTCATGCTTGCGGCTGCCCAGCGAGCAGCCGCCGACGCCGGTCAGGTCGGCGGGGACCTGGTAGAACGCCGACAGGCCCATGAGCAGCAGGACATGGCGGAACCGCGTCGACAGCTCGGGCGAGAACGCCCCGCCGTGCCATCCGCCGCCATTGAGGGTGATGGTGCTGGGGCCGTCGAAGGTGATCTGCACGCCGTGGGCGCCGAGGGTCGTGATCATCAGCCTGACGTCGGCCAGATCGAGCGGCACGTTGGTCAACGTGGTCGGTTCTCTGGACAGGCACGCCGCGACGAGGGCCGGCAGCGTGGCGTTCTTGGCGCCGGGAACGCGGACTTGCCCGGTCAGACGCGCGCCGCCCTCGATCGAGATAAAGTCGGTAGCGTTGTTGGCAGCGGGGCGAGGGGTCCACATGCATCTGGTCCTTTCGATATGGGTTCGGCCGGCCTCGGCCTCAAAGACTGATGGCCGTCGGGCCGGTACCCTGAACGATCGGTTCGAGATCGCGGGTGCCGTGAAAACTTTGGGAAACGGAAATGGGCGATCCGATGACCCGGGTCATCGGATCGCCCCGGGGGGCGCAACGGAACCGGATCGCCACCGGCGAGCCCGCACGGCGAAGCTGCTCCGCGGGGATCGCCGATCCGGCTTCGTCCCGCCCGGTCATCGACTTGGCGGACTCCGGTTCGGGATCGTTCGCAGGGGGATCTTCAGCATGTCCGGAGAGCAACGTGGAGGTAAAAATCTGTGGACTCATCGATCGTGGCGCGGCTTCTGGTCGGGAACTTCTGTCATCTCGGGAGGCTTTTCAGCAGGCAAACCCCCATCAAACTTGGTTGCGGAGGCCAATTCAATACTGTCTGATTTAAAGATTAGCATTGGTATAAATTTGTCACCGACAACGTTCCTTTAAAAGAACCCAATCCAGCTGGGTCATGCGCTGTAGCAACACTATTGTATCTCTATCGGCAAAGGGCAAAGCAAAAAAATGGACCGGGCAAACCCCGGTAGGGTGTTTGTCAGCTGAAGGCCAAGGAAATTAAAGATTAGTGGTAATACGGATAAGCCATTGGAGTGCTAACATAATAGGCTATTTCAGGTGAAATCATAGCGAGTGGGCATTATAACAAACTCAAAACTATCTAAATTTAGGCAATTTACTGGATAAGAATTTACGAAATCTAGCTTTGTCCCAACTTTGGCACTTTTCCGCTTAAAGTTTATCATCGATACAGCAGGAGTTTAATCTTTGACATTGCTCATTTTCACGAAGCTGACTATGGCAGCCAATGTCCCCGACCAACGTTGTATGAGGATCGGGAGGTGCTCATCCATGATGCTTGGCGAGAAAGCGATTGCAGGAATTACTCTCTTCGTCTGTAAGTTCGTCGCGATGATTGCCATGGTGCTTGCCGTGACAGCGGGGTATGCCGGGGCCGGGGAGTCGCGATCCGGCATACCCGACAGGATCGTGCCCCTCGGCATATCGGCGCCGGAGC
Organism: Skermanella pratensis; assembly: GCF_008843145.1. GTDB lineage: Bacteria > Pseudomonadota > Alphaproteobacteria > Azospirillales > Azospirillaceae > Skermanella > Skermanella pratensis. Next base: position 1,374,862 of record NZ_CP030265.1, read on the forward strand.
TTCAGAAGATGATCGAGGACGCCCCGACCGGGGCGACGATCCGGTTTCTGGCCGGGCGTTACGAGTTCTCGTCCAAGCTCCGGATCAGGCGCGGCGACATCGCCCTGGCGGGGGCGGGGATCGGCAGGACGACGCTGGAGTGGAACTTCCCGCCGGGGTCCGGCGACAATGCCGTGGAGTTCGTCGGCGGGACCGCCGGACCCTCGTTCAAGCTGGCTGCGGACGCGAAGGCGTCGGACCGTACCATCCGGATCCGGGGCGAGAACGCGGTCCGGCCCGGAGATGCGATCCACCTTGCCCAACCCAACGACGACGCCTACTTCGACGCGATCGGCTTTCGGCGGGACGCGATCAAGCCGTGGATGTTCAAGTTTCCCTTGAGGGAGACCTTGGCAATCGTCGAGAGGGTCGACGGGAACCAGATCAGCCTGAGCCTTCCCGTTGGCTTCGACTATTCGGCGGACAGCGCGGTGGCGAAGCGGCTGGACCTGCTGACAGGCGTTTCCATCTCGGACATGACGATCACCTATGCCTATGGGCGGGCCGACCCGCTGAACTGGGGCAAGGAGAAGCTTCCGGACTTCAAGATGCATACCTATGCGCTTCGGCTGGAGGGGCTGAAGGACCCGCGCCTCAGGAACATCCATGTCCAGGATGCCGCCAGCGGCGCCTTCGGGTTCTACAGGACCTATGGCCTGGATGGCGAACGTCTTTCAGCCGACGGCGCGCACAACAAGAAGGGCGGGCAAGGTTATGCCGTCCATCTCGGGACGGTCTTCGCCAGCCGCCTGCGCGATCTTTCGGACCGGGGAATGCGGCACAGCGTGACCTTCCACAGCTGGTCGGCCAATGCCTACAACGACATTTCGATCGATTTCACCGACCGGGATGTCAACTTCCATGGAGGAAGGAGCCATCACAACCAGATCGAGGTGAAAAGGTCGGATGTCTATGACGGACACGGCATGTGGATCCCGTCGGTCTACTGGAACATGGAGGGGGAGCGCTGGGGCCCGCCGTCCGACCGGCGCACCAACCGCGTGACGTTCGAGAACGCCGTCGGCGGGCGCAACAAGGACGATCTGCTGATCGCAGCCGCGGGCGGTGCCCGGCTGGACGGAAGGTCGGGAAACAACATCCTGGTAGCCGGACCCGGGGACGACGTCCTGGTCGGCGGCCCGGGAACCGACACGTTCGTCATCTGCGCCGACGGCAGCCACGACACCATAGTCGGCTTCGACCCGCGCACGGATTTCCTCGCCGTCTGCGACGACTCCCGGTCGGAGGGACGGTCGGAGGGCCGTCCGGCCGTGACCGACCTCGTCCTGGCGAAGCTTGCCTCCAGCCAGGGGGGTGAGGGCGGAACCCGCGGGGGAGATGACGGGGAGACCCGCGGGGCGGCCTACCGGACGCAGACGGGTACGCGGGTCGACCTCGGAAGGATCGGAGGGGGATCGGTCGATGTCGAGAATGTCAGCCCGTCCGACCTGCGCATCATCGAGACGCGCGACCTTCCCGACGCGGTGAAGAGGATAGGCCTTTTCTGAGGACCCGGCTTTCGGTCCTTACCGCCTCAGCTGGGCATCGATGAGGTCGAAGATTCCGGGATCGCCATCCAGATCGAACTTCCGGGCGAAGAATTTTCCGCTTTCCCGCAACTGGGGAACCTGGGCGGCGGTCAGGGTTCGCGGGCTCATCCCTTTCTGTTCCCAGGTCGTGAACATCAGGGCGGGCTTGACGCGGTCCTCGAAGGGCGACCCCGACAGTATGGTGTGGAACATGATCTCGTCCGGGATCTTCACCGTCCTGAAGAAGGAGACGAATTCCGGGCGGCTGTCGATGAACTGCAGGATGTACCGGATGCAGGGTTCGGACAGACACCACCACTGGGACCCGCCATGCGGTTCCAGTTCGCCGAGCACCTTCTTGTAGTCCTGCTTGGGGAGCAGCCTCAGAAGGCCGTTGATGATCCGGGCCTGCGGTTTCCGCGGGTCCCTGGTCGCACGATAGGGATGCTGGAGACGGCTGATGGGCTTGCCCACGTGGTCCGCCGGCATCCGGTGGCGGTTTATGTACTCGTTCCGGGCTGCGCCGAGTTCCGCCAGGAGATCGCCGGCCGGCCGGATGGGGTAATCGGAACCGCTCAACAGGATGTAATAGTCGTGCGGACCCACCGATAGCGCCGCCGCAACGGTGTCGATCGTCGCCTGGACCATGCTGTAGCCACCCCACAGGACATCCTGCCTGTCCGGAACGAAATACGCGTCCAATCCTTTTTCCCTGACGGCCGCCATGAAGGGATCGATCGTCACCTTGCCGTCGATGTGGACGAAGAAGGATGCTCCGTCATGGCTGAGGGCCTGCAGCATTCTCGCCATCTGCGGCGGGTTCTTATGAGCGAGTATGATGTATGCGATCTTCATATCGGTCTCTCTAGACCCTCGCCGCTACGGGATATCGGGGTAGTTTTCCTGTAAGCAATGGACCAAAGGTCTCCTTCGATTACTCGGGTGTCGGATGGCCGATCTTCTGGGCGATGGCCCGGACGATGTCGATGTCCTGGTCGTTGTCGAACTTGCGGGCGAACATCTTTCCGCTTTCCATCATCTGGTCGAAATCGCGCCTGCGCAGCACGGTGGGCCGGGAAGAGGCCTGCTCCCACAGCACGAACCTCCCGTTGTCGTTGGACCGTGCTGATTGGAAAGGGCTGTCCATGATGACGTTCTGGAAATAGAACTCATCCGGGAACATCACGCGCCTGCAGCGTCTGCGCCACTTCATCGCGGTCGGACTCGATACGACCCACTCGCTGAAATTGCGCGAGAGAATATGCCATCCAGATCCTTTCCAGTGTATCCTGCGGACGAGCAGATCGGCTCTGGGCAAGGGAAGCCGATGGACTCGGTGCCCATATTCAATGCATTGGAACCAGGTGCGGCGACGGATGCTTATGCCGAGGTCCGGCAATGACATGCATGCTATGCCGCTCGAGCCGTCCAATCCAGTCAGATATTCTATGATGCCTTCCCGGCGGCGGAGCGGATAATCCTGACCACTTAAGTTTAAGAAATATTGCCAATCCGGCCAACGTTCGATGGCCTCCTGCAAGCCTTGCAACTGTGATTCAACGATGCTCCAGCCGCCCCAATAGATTGGAAGCGGCCGTTGGAAGTGGATGTTGGGGCGATTGCCGCAAATCTCAATTATATCGCGAACATAGCTTTCAGGGGAGTTCCTGTCGACATGAATCAGAAAATAATCAAGGTCGTTGTACAGCGCGGCCATCAACCATCTGAACTGTTCCTTCTTATGGTACAGGGTAATCTGATAAACAACTTTCATACCAGGGGCTACTCCAGCCGGCGGGGCTCCACTCATTGATGCCGCTCACCAACAGTGCCGGTCGATCGGGGTCGTCTCAGTCCGCATCCGGTTTGATTATCGTTCAAGCTGAGACCTCTAGGAACCATGCGCCGCATTGCCAAGGTGTTCGGGGCGCATCCCGGACACGCGGCGACATCCTCGAACGTTATCCCTCGGCTTTGAGCCAATCAAGTAACGAAGACAGGGGTAAAACATCAGGATGTCGACCTTTCGAGCATTTCCAGGCAATGTTGCAAGGAAAGGTAATCGTTCGTCGTGCCTCCTGAGATTAGCCGGGCCGGTTTCCCGAGCAGTCCCTCGGATAAATCCCATAATTATATTATGAGGTAGTCGCGTCTCGCTGGAGTGCTGTATTTGGATTTGAGAGCGCCGCAGCTTCCCGGAGCGGGCGATTTGAGGAAACAGGAATTTCGACGGGAAACGACTTTTCGCCGGTACGGCCCTCCCGGACAGCCGAAACGCATTTGCCCGCCACAGCCGTCCGGCCGCGGCGGGCAAAGCCCGTTCAGATCAGGTGCGGGCGGGCGGCGGTTCCCAGGGAACCGTAGCCCTCGGCGCCGCTCAGGAGCAGCCGGTCGTGGACCCGCAGGTGTCGCACTTCATGCAGGTGCCGTTGCGCACCAGTGTCATGTTCCCGCACTCGCCGCAGGGATCGCCCTCATAGCCCTTGGCGCGGGCCTCGCGGATCCGCTCCATCCGCTGGTCGGCCGCCGGCGCGGTCGCGACCGCCACGGCGACGGCCGGCTGGGACTGGTCGGGGGACAGCGCGCGGGCCGTCGCCTCGTTGCCCATCCCGGCCCCGCCACCGGCCAGCGCGGTTGCCTGAACCCCCGCGGCCACCGCCATGGCGGTGACGGCGCGGGTGGACTGGCCGCCCGGCAGGACGCGCAGGTTGGACCGGACATAGCCCTTGCTGGCGACCTTCTGCACGGCGTCGAGCGTGTCCTTGGTGAAACGCTCCGCCGCCGGGGGCAGGTTGCCTTCGCCGTCGCCGGTGCCCAGGCTGTCCGGGAACAGGTCGTCCGGAGTGGCGTGTGACAGGTCGGTGCGCTGTAGGTAGCTGATCGCCAGCTCGCGGAAGATGTAGTCGATCACCGAGGTCGCCATCTTGATCGCGTCGTTGCCCTGGACCGGGCCCGACGGCTCGAAGCGGACGAAGGTGAAGGCTTCCACGAACTCCTCCAACGGCACGCCGTACTGCAGGCCGATCGAGATCGCGATGGCGAAGTTGTTCATCAGCGACCGGAAGGCGGCGCCTTCCTTGTGCATGTCGATGAAGATCTCGCCCAGCCGGCCGTCCTCGTACTCGCCGGTGCGCAGATACACCTTGTGGCCGCCGACCACCGCCTTCTGGGTGTAGCCCTTGCGCCGGTGCGGCAGCTTCTCGCGGTCGGCACGCTCGCGCATGCGCTCGACCACCTTCTCGACGATCCGCTCCGCGACCATCGGCGCCCGCTCCGCCGGCGGGGCGTCGATGATGGCCTGGACGGTATCCTCGTCCTCCGACTCGTCCGCGCCTTCCAGGATGCTGCTGGACAGCGGCTGGCTGAGCTTGGAGCCGTCGCGGTACAGCGCGTTGGCCTTGGTGCCCAGGCGCCAGGACAGCATGTAGGCGTCCTTGCACTGCTCGACCGTGGCCGAGTTCGGCATGTTGATGGTCTTGGAGATGGCGCCCGAGATGAAGGGCTGGGCAGCGGCCATCATACGGATATGGCTCTCGGTCGAGAGATACCGCTTGCCGATCCGGCCGCAGGGATTGGCGCAGTCGAACACCGGCAGGTGCTCCTCGCGGAGGTGCGGGGCGCCCTCCAGCGTCATGGCGCCGCAGCAGTAGGTGTTCGCCGCGTCGATCTCGGCCCGCGAGAAGCCCAGGTGGGCCAGCATGTCGAAGCCGAAATCATCCAGGGCGGCGGCCGGGATGCCCAGCACCTCGGTGCAGAACTCGGCGCCCAGCGACCATTTGTTGAAGGCGAACTTGATGTCGAAGGCGTTGGCGAGGCCCTGCTCCAGCGCCTTCAGCGTCTCGTCGGTGAAGCCCTTGGCCTTCAGCGCGGCGTGGTTGACGCCGGGTGCCGCCTTCAGGGTGCCGTGGCCGACGGCATAGCGCTCGATCGACTCGATCTGCCCCGGCGTGTAGCCCAGCTTGCGCAGCGCCTCCGGCACCACCCGGTTGATGATCTTGAAGTAGCCGCCGCCGGCCAGCTTCTTGAATTTCACCAGGGCGAAGTCGGGCTCGATGCCCGTGGTGTCGCAATCCATCACCAGGCCGATGGTGCCCGTGGGGGCGATCACCGTGGCCTGGGCGTTGCGGAAGCCGTACAGCTCGCCCAGCTCCAGCGCGTTGTCCCAGGCGCGCCGGGCCGCCGCGACGAGGTCCGGGTTCGGGCACTCGTCTTCGCGGATCGCGACAGGCAGGACCGACAGGCCCTCGTATTCCGGGCCGTTCCCCTGGCCGATGCCGGGGGCATCGCCATAGGCGGCGCGCCGGTGGTTGCGGATCACGCGCAGCATGTGGTCGCGGTTGATCTCGTAGCCGGGGAAGGTGCCCAGCTCCTGCGCCATCTCGGCCGAAGTCGCGTAGGACACGCCGGTCATGACGGCGGTGATGGCGCCGCACAGCGCGCGGCCCTCGTCGCTGTCATAGGAGATGCCGGCCGCCATGAGCAGGCCGCCCAGGTTGGCGTAGCCGAGGCCCAGCGTGCGGAACTCGTAGCTGAGCTGGGCGATCTCCTTCGACGGGAACTGAGCCATCAGCACCGAGATTTCCAGCACGACGGTCCACAGCCGGCAGGCATGCTCGAACGACTCGATGTCGAACTCGCCGTCGGGACGGCGGAAGGTCATCAGGTTCAGCGATGCCAGATTGCACGCCGTATCGTCCAGGAACATGTATTCCGAGCACGGGTTCGACGCGTTGATGCGACCGGACGCCGGGCAGGTGTGCCACTCGTTGATGGTGGTGTCGAACTGCACGCCCGGATCGGCGCAGGCCCAGGCCGCTTCGCCGATCTTCTCCCACAGGTCGCGAGCCTTCAGGGTCTTGGCGACCTTGCCGTCGGTACGGCGGATCAGCTGCCAGTCGGCGTCGTCCAGCACGGCCTCGATGAAGTCGTTGGAGATCCGGACCGAGTTGTTGGAGTTCTGGCCCGAGACGGTCAGGTAGGCTTCCGAATCCCAGTCGGTGTCGTAGGTCTTGAACTGGATCGAGGTGTAGCCCTGGCCGGCGAACTGGATCACGCGCTGGACGTAGTTCTCCGGGATCATCGCCTTGCGGGCGGCGACGACGGCCTTCTTCAGCGCCTTGTTCTCCTTGGGGTCCAGGCGCTTCGGGTCGGTCGGGGAAAAGCCCTCGGTGGCGGCCGCCATGACCGCGTTCATGTGCTTGGAAGCGAGCTTGGAGCCGGCGACCAGCGCCGCGACCTTCTGCTCCTCCGTCACCTTCCAGTCGATGTAGGCCTCGATGTCCGGATGGTCCAGGTCGACCGTGACCATCTTGGCGGCGCGCCGGGTGGTGCCGCCGGACTTGATGGCGCCCGCGGCGCGGTCGCCGATCTTCAGGAAGCTCATCAGGCCGGAGGACCGGCCGCCGCCGGACAGCTTCTCGCCGTCGCCGCGGACCTTGGAGAAGTTGGAGCCGGTGCCCGAGCCGTACTTGAACAGCCGCGCCTCGCGCACCCACAGGTCCATGATCCCGCCGTCGCCGACCAGGTCGTCGCGAACGCCCTGGATGAAGCAGGCGTGCGGCTGCGGGTGCTCGTAGGCTGACAGGGACGCGGTCAGCTCGCCGGTGCGGAAATCGACGTAGTAGTGGCCCTGGGCCGGGCCGTCGATGCCGTAGGCCCAATGCAGGCCGGTGTTGAACCATTGCGGGCTGTTGGGCGCCGCCATCTGGCGGCACAGCATGTAGCGCATCTCGTCGAAGAAGGCGCGCGCGTCCGACTCGGCGTCGAAATAGCCGCCCTGCCAGCCCCAGTAGGTCCAGGTGCCGGCCAGCCGGTCGAACACCTGCCGGGCCGACGTCTCGCCGACCAGCCGGTTCTCCTTGGAGACGCGCTTCAGGGCCTCCTCGTCCGCGACCTTGCGCCACAGCCAGCTGGGGACCGTGTTCTCCTCGACCGCCTTCAGCGCCGCGGGAATGCCGGCCTTGCGGAAATACTTCTGCGCAAGGATGTCGCAGGCGACCTGGCTCCAGTCGGCCGGGACGTCGATGTCGGCGAGCTGGAACACGACCGAGCCGTCGGGATTGCGGATCTCGCTGGTGGTTCGGCGGAACTCGATTCCGTCGTAGGCGTCCTTTCCTTCGGTCGTGAAACGTCGCTCGATCCGCATCTGAGTGGTCCCCTGGCTCTGGCGGGCGCCGTCTCTGGCCGGCGCCGGCTGAAAATTCTTGCTGCCCCGTGGCACCGCGGCCTTCGCCCGTCCGGGCCGGCCACGATATCCTGTGCGTGGATTGGAGTGTGCCACAAGTTCTGGTGCAGGCAACTACATTTTGACGTGGATGTTCCGTCACCCACAAAATGTCGTGGGTGGCTGTGGTCGGAGCGACACGGTGTCTCAGGGGGAGGGGCTCGGGATGCAAGACCGTAGCCTCAGCCGCCGGCCGCGTAAAGCCGTTGACAGGGGTGCGCCGATTCAGCCGTCCGGCCGCATCGGAGTCGCGAGCCGGCGAATATCGGGCGTCCGCTCTTGCGTCCGGCTGGACGCGGGCAAGCCCAGGTGCCATATTCCGCGGCGACGAAAAGAGCGGAACGCGGGTTCGAACCCGTCAGCGAGCGGCCATGAAAGAACGCATATCCTTCAACACGTATCTGTCCAACCTGCAGATCCGCCTGTTCACGTGGCGCCGCGGCGAGCTGGTCGGAACGGACCAGTTCGGCAACGTGTACTATCGCGAGAAGAAGGCCAAGGGCCGGCGGGAGCGCCGCTGGGTCATCTACAACGGTGAGCCCGAAGCGACCAAGGTTCCGCCGGAGTGGCACGGCTGGCTGCACTTCACGGTCAATGAGCCGTTGAGGGAGAACAGCGCGTTCCACAAGCCCTGGCAGAAGCCGCACGTGCCCAACGCCACCGGCAGCCTCGGCGCCTACCGGCCGCCGGGCCACACGCTGGAGGGCGGCCAGCGGGAGCGCGCCACCGGCGACTATGAACCGTGGACGCCGGGCTGACCGCCCGGCATACTCCCCGGTCGCCTACGCGCCCGGCCGCCCGCCCGATCCCTGACGCGCCGGTCGCCGCGGGCCCATCCACCGAGGAGTCATGAATGCGCAGGAATACCATTGAAACCGTGCTCGGCGGTGTCGTCATCGCCGTGGCGGGTTTCTTTTTGGTCTTTGCCTACACCAGCGCCGACCTGCGGCGGGTCGAGGGCTACGAGGTCTCGGCCAACTTCTCCAGCGTCGGCGGCCTGCAGAGCGGTAGCGACGTCCGCATCAGCGGCGTCAAGGTCGGCACCGTGACCAGCCAGACACTCGATCCGGCCACATATCTCGCCGTCGTCCGCATGACGATCGATCCCAGCATCAAGCTGCCGAAGGACACGGTCGCGCTGATCGCCAGCGAGAGCCTGCTGGGCGGCAAGTACATGGCCCTGGAGCCGGGCGGCGACCCGGACATCATCCAGCCCGGCGGCCGGATCGACTTCACCCAGTCCACCCCCGGCCTGGAACAGCTGCTGGGCCAGGTCATCTTCAGCATGCAAAGCGGCGGACAGCAGGGCGAGGGTCAAGGACAGGGCGCGGAGGCCCAGCCGGCGCCTCCCGCGGCGGGCGGAGCGCAGGGCAACGGCCTGCTCGGCAACTGACCGCCGGTTCGGATCACGGGGTGAACGGGGAGCTTCGGGCGATGATCGACCGGACCGGACCTTCGCAGCGCTGGGATGCCCGCGGCTATGCCGAGAACGCCCGGTTCGTCGCGGATCTCGGCCTGCCGGTCGTCGACCTGCTGGCTCCCCGGCCGGGCGAGCGGATCCTCGACCTCGGCTGCGGCGACGGCGCGCTGACGGAGAAGCTTGCGGCCGCCGGCTGCCGGGTGGTCGGCGTGGATGCCAGCCCCGAGCTGGCCGCCGCGGCGCGGGCGCGCGGGATCGAGGTCCATCTGATGGACGGCCATGCGATGGCCGTGGGCTGCGGGTTCGATGCCGTCTTCTCCAACGCGGCGCTGCACTGGATGCTGCGGCCGGACGACGTGATCGCCGGCGTGTGGAACGCTCTGAGACCCGGCGGCCGGTTCGTCGGCGAGTTCGGCGGCGCCGGCAACGTCGCCCGGATCGTCGATGCGCTGGAAGCGGCGCTGGCCCGGCGCGGCATCGACGGCAAGGCCGCCAACCCCTGGTTCTTCCCCAGGTCAGCGGATTATGCCGCCAGGCTGGCGGCGGCCGGCTTCCGGGTACGCTCGTGCGAGTTGATCGAGCGGCCGACCCCCCTGCCGACCGGGATGGCCGGCTGGCTCTCGACCTTCGCCGGCAGCTTCCTCGCCGCCGTGCCGGAGGGGGAGCGGAGTGCCGTCCTGGATGAGGTGATGGCGGCGATCGCCCCGCATCTGTTGAGGTCCGACGGCACCTGGTACGCCGACTATGTCCGCCTGCGATTCGCCGCCGACAAGCCGGGTGACTGACGGCGGATGGCCCAGCGAACGAGAGAGTTGATGGACAGACGGAACATCGCGGCCGGCATCGCCGGCCTGGCCTTCGCGGTCCTGTTGCTTGGGGGGGCGGCCCAGGTGGCGCCCGCCTCGGCGCAGACCGGAGCGTCGGAAGGGATGGAGAACATGCCCCATGCCGTGCTCCAGGGGCTGGACAAGGTGACTGCCCGAGTCGTGACGATCGAGGTGCCGGTCGGCCAACCGGTCGAGTTCGGCTCCCTGCGCATCACGGCGCAGACCTGCCGCAAGGCATCGCCGGTCGAGCCGCCGGAATCGGCGGCGTTCCTGGAGGTCGTGGAGGAACGGCCCGACGAGGCGACCGAGGCGCTGTTCAGCGGCTGGATGTTCGCCTCCAGCCCCGCGCTCTCCGCGCTGGAGCATCCGGTCTACGATGTCTGGGTGATCGACTGCAAATAGGCGTCGATCACGTCCTGCTCGGTCCCGGCGGCGAATTCGGGCGTGACCTGGAGCGCGCGGGCGAGCTGCACCCGGTAGCTTGACCGGGGGATCTCCACCGTGCCGAACTGGCTGAGGTGCTCGGTGACGAACTGGGTGTCCAGCAGGGTGAAGCCGTTGTGGCGCAACCGTGCGACCAGGTGGACCAGCGCCACCTTGCTGGCGTCGGTCTCCCGGCTGAACATGCTTTCCCCGAAGAAGGCGCCGCCCAGCGCCACGCCGTAGAGCCCGCCCACGAGCTCGCCGTCGCGCCACGACTCGACGGAATGGGCGAAGCCCAGGTCGAACAGGACCGAATAGAGCCGGATGATCTCGCCGTTGATCCAGGTCTTCGGCCGGTCCCGGGTCGCTTCCGCGCAGCCCTGGATGACGCCGTGGAAATCGCTGTCGATGCGTACCTCGAAACGTCCGCTCCGGACCGTCCGGCGCAGGCGGCGCGGGACGTGCATGCGGTCGAGCGGCAGGATGCCGCGCTGCTCGGGATCAAACCAGTAGAGTTCCTCGGATTCCGCACTCTCCGCCATGGGGAATATCCCGGCGGCATAGGCCCGCAGCAGAAGCTGTGCCGTCAAACCAGTCATTATGATGTCGTCGTCTCCCGCTCCGGGCCGAACTCGCCCGGATACTATATAGGTCGCCGCCGGGATTGGGGAGAGCTGCCGGACCCCCGCCGCGTGCTCGCTTGGGGATGCCGCATGCCCGTGGCGAGGTCGGTCAGTATAGGGCGCGACATATCGGCCATCAAAAAATTCGAAAGGATTTGTCTAGAATTCTCTGCCAAAAGCATCCATGTAATAAATGAATAATCACCTTGCAGGCGCGGCCTGAAGACTGTCAGCAAAAAGACGGTTTTATGACATTTCTGTTTCTGGATCGTGAATATCATGACGAATACAGCAATTCTGCATGGAATGACAGGTCCGGAGGTGTCGATTCTTCTGTCCGGATCGTCCGAGGTTGACGACCGGCCCGGCATCCTGTCCCGCCTGGCGATCGGCACGCGCGTCGGAATGCTGGTGATCGTCGCCCTCGCCACCGTGATCGTCATGGTCGGACTGTTCCTGCTGGCGGACCGGCACATGAACCAGGCGACGGGCCGGCTCGGTTCCTTCGGCGACCTCGTCGTGCTCGCGGCCTCGGCGGAGCGGCGGGTGGCCGATCTCCAGATCCAGGCGCGGGACTTCATCGCCAACCGGGATTCCCGCGCCGCCGCCGACTTCCGCGCCGGCGCCGCCGAGGTCGACCGCCTGCTCGACCGGATCGCCGCCCATGCCGCGACCGGCAGCGCCGCGGACCAGGTCGACGGCATGCGTTCGACCCTGCGCGAGGCTGCGGAACGCTTCGCCGGCGTGGAGAACACCCTGGAGGTCATGGGCCTGGACGAAGGCAGCGGCCTTCGGGGAAAGCTGCGCGCCTCGGTCGAAGCGGTCGAGACCGAGCTGCGCAAGTGGCCGATCGGCATGGTGGCGCAGACCTATGTGCGCATGCTGACCATGCGGGTGGTCGAGAAGGATTTCCTGCTTTACGGCGACATAGGCGTCATGGGCGCCCACAAGAAGGCATTCCGGGAGTTCGAGTTCGGCATGATGGGGTCGGGCCTCGACGTGCCGACCCAGGAGGCGTTGGTCACCCTCGCGGCGGTCTACCGCGCCGACCTCGCCGCGCTGGTGGAGCACCAGGGCAAGCTGGTCCGGGAAGTGTCCGCGTTCAACGCCGCTCTGGCCGCGATGCCCGGCCGGTTCGCCGGCCTGTTCGATTTCGCGAGCGCCGGGATGGAGGCGGCGCGGACCGACAAGGACTATGTCCGGGACGCGACCGGCCGGACCGGGCTGATCGCCGGGGCCACCATCATCGTGCTGTTCCTGCTGCTCAGCCTAGTGCTGGTCCGCAGCATCACGGTGCCGCTGCGCTCGATCGAGCGCGCCATGCAGCGGCTGGCGACCGGCGACCGGTCCTCCAGCGTGCCGGGATCGATGCGCCGTGACTAGATCGGCGCCATGGCGCGGGCGATCGAGGTGTTCCGCAGCAATGCGGAGGAGATGGAGCGACTGAAGGCCGAGGAGGAGGTCAAGGAACGGCGCCGCAAGGAGGAGTTCGCCTCCCGCCTCGCCACCCTCGCGAGCGCCCTGGAGGCGGAGGTCCAGTCCACCGTCATGGCCGTGATCGAGCAGGCCGCCGGAATCGCCGACCTCGCGGAGCGACTGAACGCCGCGGCACGCCGCACGGGCGAGCAGTCGGCCGGCGTCGCGGAGGCGGCGCGCGACGCGACGGCCAACGTGCAGACCGTCGCCACCTCGACCGAGGAACTGGCGACCGCCTCCCGGGAGATCGGCTCCCAGGTCTCCGAGGTCTCGGACATCGTCAAGCGGGCGGTCGGGCAGGGCGAGCAGACCCGGCGGGTCGTGGCCAAGCTGGCCGACGCCGCGGGCAACATCGGGGAGGCGGCCAAGCTGATCACCGGGATCGCCAGCCAGACCAACCTGCTGGCCTTGAACGCCACCATCGAGGCGGCGCGCGCCGGAGAAGCCGGCAAGGGCTTCGCCGTCGTGGCCAGCGAGGTGAAGGTCCTGGCGACCCAGACCGGGCAGGCGACCGACCGGATCAGCGGCCAGATCGTCGCGGTCCAGAGCGCCGCCGAGACCGTCATCGCCCACATCCACGAGGTCCAGGAAGTGATCAGCCGGATCGACGCGATCGCCGAGCTGATCACGGGGTCGGTTACCGACCAGGGCAGCGCCACCGAGTCGATCAGCCGGAACGCGATGTCGGCGGCGAACGGCACCGGCGAGGTGTCGGAGCGGATCACCGCCGTTTCGGAGGATGCCAGCGAGACGCGCGGGCTGGCGCTCGTGCTCGACAACAGCGCCGTGGTCGTGAGCAGCCAGGTGAAGCAGTTGAAGGAGCGGCTCACGCAGCTGCTGAACGAGTCGAACAGCCTCGGCCCATGACCCTCCGATCGGAACTCGGGCAATTTATTAAACTTCGGATTAACTTAATTGGGCTCAACTGCCTGATACCGTCGGGGTCCCTTCATGCGCAGGAGGACCCGGGCGGCGCCTCGTCCCGGAAAGCCGCCGGGGCGGAGGGCTCACCCGGACTGGCTGCGGACATGTGAGGACGATGGCTCGCCTATTCGACCGGCTTTCCTTCCGGCAGGCCCGCAACACGGTCATCGTCGCAGTCCTCCTGGGGATCTTCGCCAGCGCCCTCGACCTCGTAGACGATGCCCGCCGCGAGCGGGAAGTCCAGCGCCGCACGCTGGAGGAGGTCACCCAGATCATCGCGGAAGCCGCGGCGAAGGCCGCCTACGACCTCGATTCCTCCCTGGCCTCCGACGTCCTCAAGGGCCTCCTGAGCTACCAGCCGATCTTCCAGGCGCGGATCCAGGACGAGTTCGGCGCGCGGCTCGCGGTGCGCGAGCGGCCGCTCATGGAAACCCGGCTGCGGCTGTTCTCCGAATGGCTGTTCGGCAGGTCGCTCGACATCACGGTGCCGCTCTATTACGAGCCGGTGAACCGGCCGAGGCTGGAGATCGGCAAGCTCTACGTCGCCGTCGACAGCCACATCGTCGCGACGGCTTTCCTGGAGCGGGCACGCTCCACCCTGATCAGCGGCCTGTTCCGCAACCTGGTGCTGGGGCTGCTGCTCACCGCCATGTTCCATTTCATGGTGACCAAGCCGATCCTGGCGATCAGCAAGGATTTCACCCGGATCGACGCCCAGTCGCCGGGCAGCCATCTCGTCGAGGTTCCGCCCGGCCACGATGCCGACGAGCTGGGTCTGCTGGTCGGCAGGACGAACCAGTTCCTCAAGGCGTTCGACGCGTCGCTGCGCGAGAGGGCGCGCTATGCCGACGAACTGCGCGGTGCCCTGATCCGCGCGGAGGAGGGGAGCCGGGCCAAGTCCCAGTTCCTGTCGACCATGAGCCACGAGCTGCGCACGCCGCTCAACGCGATCATCGGCTTCTCCGAGCTGATCCGCGACGATCCGGCGTCCGTGGCCAAGGGGGCGGCGCTGGGCGACTATGCGCGGGAGATCCACGGGAGCGGCAACCAGCTGCTCCAGATCATCAACGACCTGCTCGACCTGACCGAGATCGACGCCGGCCGGCACGCCATCAACCCGGAGACCTTGGACGTCCGCCACATGCTGGAGGCCTGCGCCCGCCATGTGTCCGCGACGGCGCGCGAGCGCAATCTGAGCCTGACCGTCGGGATCGACGCCGGCTGCCCGGCCCTGAGGGCCGATCCGCGCGCCGCCCGGCAGATCCTCCTGAACGTGCTGTCCAACGCCCTGAAGTTCACGCCGGAAGGCGGCAGGGTGACGGTGAAGGCGGCGGCCCTCGGCGACCGGGTCGTCCTCACCGTGGCGGACAGCGGAATCGGGATCGATCCGGCCAACCTGCCGCGTGTGTGCGAGCCGTTCTGGCAGGCCGAGCCGGTCCTGTCGCGCCGGTACGGCGGCACGGGACTGGGCATGCCGCTGGTCCAGGCCCTTGTCGACCTGCATGACGGCGCATTGCGGATCGTAAGCGGCGTGGGGGAGGGGACCACCGTGACGATCGAGCTTCCGGCAGCGATCGCCGACCGGCCGGTGAGCGCGGCGCGGGCATAACGGGGCACCTGACGGTGTATTGGGCCACATGCGCCTATAAACTCTTTGTAAAGCCGAATACTTCCATAATAGACGGTCAATTCAGATATGCATTATATTTGAGGCAAATCATGAGTTTCGTGACTGTCGACTTTGGAACCAATCCGACCGCTAGTCTGGCGACCCTCGGATTGAAATTGCCTCAGACCCGCGGCGTCCTGGCGCTCAACCAGACATCGTTCCTGGAGCCGCCGACCATGGTCCAGGCCCATATCGCCGCGAAGACGGTCGTCCAGATCGGCGCCTTCTGCTCGATCGCCGGGGGCAAGATCGGCAATGTGCGGGTCGGGCGATACTGCTCGATCGCGCCGGAAGTCATGATCGGGTCCAACGAGCATCCGGTCGACTGGCTGACCAGCTCGCGGGTCACCCATGTCGCAGACCTGCACGACTGGGCGCGTTTCTGCGCCCCGGACAGGGTGGACGAGATCAGGCGCCAGCGCGTGCCGTTCAAGGACGCCTGCAAGATCACGACGATCGGCAACGACGTCTGGATCGGGCAGGGCGTGTTCATCAAGGCGGGGGTCACCATCGGCGACGGCGCGATCGTCGCCGGCCGGTCCGTGGTGGTCAAGGACGTGCCGGCCTATGCCATCGTCGCCGGAACCCCGGCCACGGTGAAGCGCATGCGCTTTCCCGAAGCGACCGTCGAACGCCTGGCCCGGCTGCAATGGTGGCGCTACTCGATCTTCGACCTGTTCGGCATGCCGTTCGACCGGATCGACGAGACCCTGGACGGGATCGAGGCGAAGGTCGAGGCCGGCGCCCTGACCGAGTACGCACCGGAGAAGATCACCATGGACCGTCTCCGCGTCCTGTTCGAGCCGGCCGTCCGGGCCGCGGAGTAGGATATCCGAACCGCCGGGGCGCCCGCGGGCGCCCCGATGCCCGGCTCATTTCAGGTTCATCAGCTGTTCCAGCCAGTGGATGTCGTAGTCGCCGTTGATGAAGTTGCGTTCGGCGATGATCCGGCGGTGCAGCGGCAGGCTGGTGTCGACTCCGCCGATCACGAACTCCTCCAGGGCGCGGCGAAGGCGCATCATGCATTCGTTGCGCGTGGTGCCGTGGACCACCAGCTTGGCGATCAGGCTGTCATAGTGCGGCGGCACGCGGTAGCCGTCGTAGAGCGCGCTGTCCACCCGCACGCCCAGTCCGCCCGGCGCATGATAGCCGGTGATCTTGCCGGGCGAGGGAATGAAGGTTTCCGGGTGCTCGGCGTTCACCCGGCACTCGATCGAGTGTCCGTGGAAGCGGATGTCGCCCTGGGCGTATCCCAGCGGCGCGCCGGTCGCGATGCGGATCTGCTCGCGGACCAGGTCGATGCCGGTGATCATCTCGGTGATCGTGTGCTCGACCTGGAGGCGGGTGTTCATCTCGATGAAGTAGAACTCCCCGTCCTCGAACAGGAACTCCATGGTGCCGACGCCGCGGTATCCCAGCTGCGAGGTGGTGCGGGCGGCGAGATCGCCGATGAAGGCGCGCTGGGTGGCGTTCAGCGCCGGCGAGGGCGCCTCCTCGATGACCTTCTGGTGGCGCCGCTGGATCGAGCAGTCACGCTCGCCGAAATGGACGGCGTTGCCGTGCATGTCGCCCAGCAGCTGGATCTCGATATGGCGCGGCCGGGACAGGTACCGCTCCATGTAGACCTGGTCGTTGCCGAAGGCGGCGCGCGCCTCGCCGCGGGCGAGCTGGTACGCCTCGCGCAGCTGGTCGGCCGAATAGGCCACCTTCATGCCCTTGCCGCCGCCGCCGGCCGCCGCCTTGATCAGCACCGGGTAGCCGGTGCGCTCGGCGACCTCGGCCGCCTCCTCCAGCGTGTCGACCGGGCCGGACGAGCCGGGCACCACCGGCAGCCCCAGCTCCAGCACCGTCTTCTTGGCGGTGACCTTGTCGCCCATGATGCGGATATGCTCCGGCGTCGGCCCGATGAAGGTGAAGCCGTGCTCCTCCACCATCTGGGCGAACTGGGCGTTCTCCGACATGAAGCCGATGCCGGGGTGGATGGCGTCAGCGCCGGTGATGGTCGCGGCGGTCAGGATCGCCGGGATGTTCAGGTAGCTCTCGCGGGCCGATGCCGGGCCGATGCAGACCGCCTCGTCGGCGAGCCGCACATGCATGGCGTCGGCGTCGGCCGTGGAATGGACGGCGACGGTCTGTATCCCCATCTCGCGGCAGGCGCGGTGGATGCGGAGCGCGATTTCGCCTCGGTTGGCGATCAGAACCTTTTCGAACAACGGGATGGTCCCTTATTCGATGATCAGGAGGACTTCGCCGAACTCGACCGGCTGGGCATCCTCGACGAGAACCTGGCCGATGGTCCCGGTCTTCGGGGCCTTGATCGGGTTCATCACCTTCATCGCCTCGATGATCAGCACGGTCTGGCCGGCCTTGACCGTGTCGCCGACGCGCACGAACGGGGCCGCTCCCGGCTCCGGCGAGGTGTAGGCGGTGCCGACCATGGGCGAGGTGAGCGCGCCGGGGTGGCTCGACACGCCGAGGGCGGCCGGCGGCGACGTCGGGGCGGCCGCCGGAGCGGGAGCGGCCCCGGCCGGGGCGTGGGAGAAGAACGCCGGCGCCCCGCCGCCCTTGGTGACCCGGATGCGCTTCTCGCCTTCGGCGAACTCGATCTCGGTCAGCCCCGTTTCGTCCAGCAGGCCCGCGAGCTTGCGGACCAGTTCACCATCGATGTCGAAAGTCGCCATTTCAGTTCCCGTCGTTCAGGTCGGCATCGATCAGCCGCGCCAGCGCGTCCAGCGCGAGAAGGTAGCCATGCGCGCCGAAGCCGCAGATGACACCCTTCGCGACAGGCGACACATAGGAATGGTGGCGGAAGGCCTCGCGCCGGAAAACATTGCTCAGGTGCACCTCGACAACCGGAAGCTCGGCGACCGAGAGGGCGTCCATGATCGCGACCGAGGTGTGCGTATAGGCCGCCGCGTTCAGGATGATGCCGTCATGCTCGCCGCGGGCCTGCTGGATCCAGGAGACCAGCTCGCCTTCCAGATTGGACTGCCGGAAATCGATCGCGATGTTGAGCGACTCGGCATGCTCCAGGCACAGTGCCTCTATGTCGTCGAGGGTCTCGGACCCGTAGATGGCCGGCTCACGAACGCCGAGCATGTTCAGGTTTGGACCGTTGAGGATCAGGACTGAGGGCTCGATCGCCAAGGGAAGCGGCTTTCCGGCTGCGGTTGCGTTGGCGCGTTTATAGCACTTGTCGATCCTTCGGCAATGGCCGCGGGGCGCCCGGGGCCGGCCTGCGGCGAAATCACCACGATTTCGAAGTATCCCGGCCGATCTGTGACGGAAAAGCCGCGTCCCTCGCCGGTCTTCCGCGCTTGCCGTTCAACGCTCCGCATGCGGCTGCAACCGGGCCGCTCCCTTACTCCTCGTCCAGGGGGCCGTGCAGCTCCCGCGCCCGGGCATGGAGCCGGGCGAGCATATCGTAGAGCTGGACGTTCTCCTCGGCCGTCAGCGACGCCAGCAGATGGGTCTGGAGGTTGGCCGCCAGGGGCACGATCTGGTCGTGGATGCCTCGGCCCTTGGCGGTCAGGGTCAGCACCGACCGGCGCCGGTCCACCGAATCGATCCCGCGGTCGACCAGCCCGCCGTCCACGGCGCGGGCGACGGCCCGGCTCACCTGCACCTTGTCCATGGCCGTGCGGTCGCAGACCGCGTTGGCCGACAGGGGGCCGAACCGCGCCAGCACTGCCATGATCCGCCACTCCGCGACGGTCAGCCCGAACCGCTGCTCGTAAAGGCGGGCGAGCGCCCGGCTGACGGTGTTCGACAGCACCGACAGCCGGTAGGGCAGGTAATCCTCCAGGATAAGGGCCGTGGCGGCGGAAAGGCCGCGGGTCGGGTCCTGGTCGGGCTGCCTGGCATCGGGCCTCTGGTCCGCCCGGCTTGCGGTCGCGACTTCCATCTCGGCAGGGTGAGCGGTCATGGGAAATTCCTTTGACAAGGTTTCACCTGCTGCGGGCTTCTTTTGCGCTAAATCCCGGCATTCGACATCATGAACCCCGTAGAGGGCCTTGGTGCAAATGAAATCATTGGTCGTGTATAAGATTGTGCCTTAAAAAGTCCAGAATTTGAACATATTTGGCAGGCCGGATGGCGCCCTATTGGAATCTTGTTGCGAGAGCCTCGCAAAAGGGCCGGTGCCGCTGGGCGGCACCGGCCGCGGGATTCAGGCGTAAAGCTCGTCCGCCGGACCGAAGAACTCGTAGTGCAGGCGATCCCGGGCCACACCGAGATCCGTCAGGTTCCGGGCCAGCAGTCTCATGAAGGGCTTCGGACCGCAGAAGTAGAAGTCGGCGTCGGCGTGCGGCACGGCGTGGCTCAGCCATTCCGGGGTGATCATGCCGGCATGGTCGAAGTCGCGGCCGGGTACGTCCTGCGGGCGGGGCCGTTCATAGAAGGTCACGGCCCTGATGGCGGGATGCTTGGCGGCGACGGTCCTGACATGGTCCTTCATGGCGTGGTGGGCACCGCACCGGGTACCGTGGACGAACCAGGTCGGACGCCCGGCGCCGGCGGCCACGATGCTGTCGAGCATGCTGACCATCGGAGTAAGGCCGACGCCGCCGCTCAGCAGGACCACCGGGCGTTCCGCGACCGGGTCGTCCAGGAAGAAGTCGCCGGCCGGGGCCGCGACCTTCAGCACCAGGCCGGGAACGCCGTGGTCGTGGAGGAACCCGGAAACCAGGCCGGGGCCGGCGTCGGGATTGCCGACGGGCGCCGGTTCGCGCTTCACGCTGATGCGGTAATGGTCGGCCCCGGGAGCGCAGGACAGGCTGTAGTTCCGGACGATGGAGCCATGGCCCGGCAGATCGAAGCGGAAAGTCAGGTACTGGCCGGGTTTGAAGGCCATCAGCTGGCCGCCGTCGGCGGGCTTCAGGTAGAACGACCTGATGATGTCGCTCTCGGCGGTGACGCGGTCGATCACGAAGTCGCGGTAGCCGGTCCAGCCGCCGGGCTGCGCCGCCTGATCGACGTAAATCACCTTTTCACGGCCGATCAGCACGTCGGCCAGGAATTGGTAGGCTTCCGCCCAGGCGGCCATGATCTCGTCGGTGGCGGCGGGGCCGAGCACGTCGCGGATCGCCTGGAGCAGCGCCGTCCCGACATGGGGATAGTGCTCGGGCAGGATGCTGAGCGCCACATGCTTCTGGGCGATCCGCTCGACCATCGGGCCCAGCACCTCCAGCCGGTCGATGTTCTCGGCATAGGTCAGCACGGCGAGGGCCAGCGACCTGGGCTGCGACCCGCTCTCGCCATGGTGGGACTGGTTGAAGAGGTCCCTGATCTCCTCGTTCTGGAACAGGATCTGATACATCCTGCAGGTGATATCCAGCCCCTTGTCCTTGAGCGCCGGGACGGTCGCCTTGACCACCTGGACCGTTTTCTCTGACAGCATGGGTCTTCCCCTCCGGTTCGAATGCGCGACTGATCGATGAAACATATATGTTCAATACATGTTTTTCCGCCGACATCAACAGGGTGCGGCGGATTGTCACCGTTCGACCGGTCGTGCTTGCTCCAGGGAAGGGCGCGCGTCCCGCGCATCCAGGGCGGCGGGATGCCGCCCCTCCGCGAGAACCGGACCTCCGCCCGAGGCGTTCAGAGCATCCCGTACCGGGTCAGATCCCGGCGCAGCGTCGCGGCATCGGTGAACCGGACCGCGTGCATGCCGACGCTCCGGGCGCCCTCAACGTTCTTCTCCACGTCGTCGATGAACAGCGTGTCCCCGGCCGACAGGCCGTGATCGTCCAGCAAGCGGCGATAGATCGCGGGATCGGGTTTCAGCAGGCGCACCTCGCCCGACACGACGATGCCGTCGAAGGCGTCCAGCACGTCGAACCGACGGCGTGCCCGGTCGAGCTTGTCCACAGAGAAGTTGGTGATGCAGTACACGGGCTTCCCGCACTGCTTCAGCTCCCGCACGATGTCGGCGGTGCCGGGGATGGGACCCGGCACCATCTCATCCCACTCCAGGTCGTAAGCCGCGATCAACTCGGCCTTTTCAGGGTAACGGGCGCTCAGTTCCTCGACCGCTTCCTTCCACGGCCGCCCGGCATCCTGCTGCAGGTTCCAGTCGGGCGTACATACGGTCGCGAGGAATTCCTCCATGGCGGCGGTATCTTCCGCGAACAGCTTGCGGTACAGGTATCGGGGGTTCCAGTCGATGAGAACACCGCCGATGTCGAACACGGCGATGCTGGGGTCGGCAGATCTCGGCATGGAGTCGGGCCTTGTGATATTGAAGGGTGCGACCGTGCGGCTAGGTGCGGATGCTGGGTGACTCGGTATACGTAACAGATGCGCGGACGGGCGGCATCCCGCAACCGCGAAGGAGCGGAGTATCGTTAATGAAGCTTTTTGGTTATTTCCGGTCGTCGGCGGCCTACCGGGTTCGAATCGCCCTTAATCTGAAAGGGCTTGAGGTCGACCACCGGTTCGTCCACCTGCGCAAGGGGGAGCAGTCCGCGCCCGAATATGGCGCGCTGAACCCCCAGGGCATGGTTCCCCTGCTGATCGACGGCCCGCACGTCCTGACCCAGTCGCTCGCCATCATCGAGTACCTGGAAGAGACCAACCCCGAGCCGAGCCTGCTGCCCAAGCGCCCGATCGAGCGCGCGCGCGTACGCGCCATCGCCCAGGCGATCGCATGTGACATACACCCGTTGAACAATCTGCGCGTGCTGCGCTACCTGATCGGGCCGATGAAGGTCTCCGACGAAGCGAAGAACGAGTGGTACAAGCATTGGGTCGTCGAGGGACTGGCGGCGCTGGAGCGGACCCTGACTCCCGCCGCCGGGACCGGCAACTTCTGCCACGGCGACCAGCCGACCCTGGCCGACGTGTGCCTGGTGCCGCAGGTCTACAACGCCGAGCGGGCCGATATCGACCTGTCGCCCTATCCGCGGATCATGAAGATCGTGTCCGCCTGCCGCGAGCTTCGCGCGTTCCAGGATGCCGATCCGGCCAAGCAGGCCGACGTGGAGTGATCGCCGGCCTCCGGCGTCGTGCCCGTACAGGGTCCGGCGCCGGCGGCGACGCCTTTTCCGCCGGCCGGTCCGCGCCGGTCAGCCGGCGCGGCCTGCGGCGACGAGTTCCTTCAGGCGGTCAAGGCCGACGGCACCGGGGATGATCTGGTCGCCGACCACGAAAGCCGGAGTGCCGCGGATGTTCAGCTCGCTGGCGAGCCGCAGGTTCCGCTGAAGAGCCTCCTGGATCTCCGGCGATTCCATGTCCCTCTTGAGCCGCTCCATGTCGAGCCCGACCGATCCGGCGATGCGGAGGATCTTGTCGTCATCGAGCTGGCCGCGGTTCTCCATCAACGCCACGTGCAGCGCCTCGTATTTTCCCTGGCGGTGAGCCGCCAGCGCCGCCCGCGAGGCCGTCAGCGACGCCGGGCCGAGGATCGGGAACTCCTTGTAGACCAGCCGCAGCTTGCCGTCCGATTCCAGAAGCCGGCGAACGTCGGCATGGACCGTCTTGCAGTAGCCGCACTGGTAATCGAAGAACTCCACCAGCGTCACGTCGCCCTGCGGGTTGCCGGCGACCGGCGAGGCCGGGTTGCGGAACAGCTCCTCCTGGCGGCTGACCAGCGCGCCGCGCTGGGCTTCCGCCTGCGCGGCCTCCTGCCGCTCCTGGAAGGCCGTCAGCGATTCGACCAGGACCTCCGGGTGGGCGAGCAGGTAGTCGCGCACGATCTGCTCGATCGCCGCCTTGCCCGCGGGCGTGTCGAGCGCCGGCTGCTGGGCCTGCGCGCCGGTCGGCGACGCGAGGCCGACCAGGGCCGACAGGGCGGCTGCGGCGATCATGCGGGGTGGGAATGCTGGACGGTGCATCAGGTGTTCTCCGAATGGGGCTTTCCGCACGATGGCGAATCGGGGGTCCGTGGACAAGCCTTCTCGCGGCCGGTGTACCGGCCTTGGGGGAGGCCGGTGTACCGGCCTTGTGGATGGGACGGATCAGCGCGTCGGCAGGCGTTCGGTGGCGGTCCGGATGTCCTGGGCGCGGATCCAGCCGGGCGACCCGGCGGGGAGTTGATTCTCCGCCTTCTCCGCATGGAACCGCGCGACCGCCCGGTCGCCGCGCGCCATGGCCTCTTCCGCAAGGGCGTATGACAGCATGCCCTGCTGGTTCTCGCGGCCGTAGACGGTGGCGATCAGGCGCCAGGTGAAGGGGGTGCGCGGCTCCTTCGCGGCAGCGGCCTTCAGGTGCTTTAACGCTTCGTCCAGCAGCGAGTCGTCGTTGGTCTCGACCAGGGCATGGGCCAGGGAACTGCGCAGCAGCGCCGAGTCCGGCAGCAGCTCGACCGATTTGCGGTAGGGGGCGATCGATTCCGCCACCCGGCTGTTCTCCAGCAGCACCTGTCCCTTCAACTCGTAGAAGAACGGGTTCCGCGGCTCCTCCTTGATGAGCTGGTCGATCAGGGGGAGCGCCTGCCTGATGTCGCCGCGCTGGTACAGCGCGATCGCCCGGCCATAGCGGGGCGCCACCTCGGTGTCGGACTCGCGGTAGCGGTGAAGGGCGATCTGGGGCTGGATGAAGCCAAGCAGCTTGGCCTTCATGCGGGCATGCATCTCGACATACTCGGCCGGCGCC
Organism: Skermanella pratensis; assembly: GCF_008843145.1. Lineage (GTDB taxonomy): Bacteria > Pseudomonadota > Alphaproteobacteria > Azospirillales > Azospirillaceae > Skermanella > Skermanella pratensis. The sequence goes on from NZ_CP030265.1 coordinate 1,398,610, forward strand.
TTACGGTCCGACACGGGCGAATGCTCGACATGATGGCGGACGCTCTCGATCCGGTCCTGGGTCAGCGGGTGGGTGCGGACGAAGGCGTCCTGGCGGTCGGTCGGCCGCAGGTCCTGTCCGGCCAGCTTCTCCAGGAAGCTGAGCAGCCCGCGCGCGGAGACGCCCGCCTGGTCCATGTAGCCGAGCGCCGCCTGATCCGCCGTGCTTTCCTGGGCCCTGCTGTAGGCCAGATAGGAGCGCCGGGCCATTTCCTGCCCGCCGCCGAGGATGGCCGCCCCGGCGCCGGCCTCGCCGGTCGCCAGCGCCGCGCCGATGCCGAGCAGCGCCGAGAGGATGGCCTGGGCCGAAGCCCCCTCCATCGCCTCCTGCGAGCGGATCAGGTGGCCGCCGGCGATATGGCCGATTTCGTGGGCGATCACGCCGATCAGCTCGTCCGGGTTCTCGCTTTCCTGAAGCAGGCCGGTATGGATGAACAGGTTCATGCCGCCGGCCACGAAGGCGTTCAGGGAACTGTCCTTGACCAGCGCTATCTCGACGCTGTCCCCGTTGATCCCGGAAGCTTCGAAGATTGGCCCCGCGTAAGTGCGGATGATATGTTCGATCTCGGCGTCGCGGATGAACTGGAGGCGACGCTGCTGCGCTTCCGCCGGCGCGGCCGAAACCACAACCAATGCTAAGGCCGAAAGCGCCGCGGCGAGGATACGAATCTTGACCACCAGTTTCCGCGGTAAACGCAAAGTCATGCCCTCTCCCACATGCGCGTCCAGTTTCCCGGGCCGGACGGCGAACCTGCGTCCAGCTTATACGCGAATCTGGCAACGCTTGGGCATTATTACCATGGTTGCCGCCACAGTGGGGGGCTGCGCATCCAATCAGCCCATGCGAGTCGGGGCCCACCAGGTGAATGCGGGAGTCGCGGCGGACGAGCCGCGTGCCGCGGTCATCGGCCGGGACATCCTGGCTCAGGGCGGCAACGCGGTCGATGCGGCGACCGCCATGGGGCTCGCCATGGCGGTGACCCTGCCGACCCGCGTCGGGCTGGGCGGCGGCGGGATCTGCGTCGTGCATGACGCGGCCACCAGGCAGACCCGCACCCTGGATTTCCTGCCGAGGTCCCCGAACGGCGGGCAGGTGGCGGTGCCGGGCATGCTGCGCGGGCTGGCGACCCTGCACGCCGCCCACGGCAAGATGCGCTGGGAGCAGCTGGTCGCCCCGGCGGAGGCAAAGGCCCGGTTCGAGACCCAGATCTCCCGGGCGCTGGCCCGCGACCTCCAGGTGTTCGGCGGCGTGGCCGGCGACGACCCCGAGGCCCGGCGCCTGTTCCTGCCCAACGGCCCCCAGCCGCCCGGCGAGGGCCAGAAGCTGGAGCAGCCGGATCTCGCCGGCGTGCTGGCCCAGGTGCGCCAGCGCGGCGCCGGCGCCTTCTACACCGGGCAGCTGGGCGCCCGCACCGCCGAGGGAGTCGGGACCGACGCCGCGACCCTGGCGTCCTACCAGGCCCAGTGGCGCGACACCGCCGAGGTCAGGCACGGCAACGAGGTGATGCATTTCGCGGCGCCGCCGGAAGGCGCGCCGGCCGCCGACTCGCTGCGGGCGGCGCTGGAGGCTCCGTCCGGCGGGCGCAACGCCGGGCTGGTGAAGGCGCTGGAGAAGGTCGAGCCCGAGGGGCCGCCGACCGCGGGCCTGGTGACGTTCGACCCGTTCGGGCAGGCGGTCGCCTGCACCTTTTCGGTCGGCGCGCCGATGGGGACCGGGAAAATCATCCCGGGGACCGGCATCCTCCAGGCGGCGGCGACCGGCGCCCGGGGCATCGGCGGTCCGGCCGTCCTGGTCAATCCCAACCTCAACCAGCCGCTCTTCGCCGGAAACGCCGGGCTGATCGGCGTCGGCGTCGGGGAGGAGGGCGCGGGCGCCGCTCCGGCCGCCCTGGTCAACGTGGCGCTTCGGACCCTGGAGCAGGACATGAACGCCCTCGACGCGGTGACGGCGCCCCGGCTGGCTCCCGATCCCGCCGGCGGAACCCTGATCGAGGAGACCGCCGAACGGCCGGCCAGCCGAGAGACCACCGGCGTCCAGGGCGAGATCTACGGCGTCCAGGCATTGGGGCGGGTCAACCTGGTGAGCTGCAAGGTCAACCGCAGCGACGGCAGCAGGACCTGCTCGGCGGCTACCGACCCGCGCGGCTTCGGCCTCGCCACCAGCATCCAGTAGAACAGTTCCGTCGTTTCTTATAATCAGGGCTTCATGGTCAGGGTATGTCACTGAAAATAGCAAAGCGGGGAGCCATCTCCCCGTTCATCGTCATGGAAGTCATGCGCGCCGCCGCCGAGCGGGAGGCCGCCGGCGGGGACGTGCTTCACCTGGAGGTCGGGCAGCCGTCCACCAGGGCGCCGGCGGCGGTGATATCGGCCGCCAAGCGGGCGCTCGACGGCGATCGGCTGGGCTATACCGACGCGCTGGGCATCCCGCCGCTGCGATCCGCCATCGCGCGGTTCTACCACGACCGCTACGGCCTGCCCGTGCCGGAGCGGCGGGTGGTCGTCACGACGGGATCGTCTGCCGGGTTCCTGCTGGGTTTCCTCGCGGCGTTCGAGCCGGGCGACCGGGTCGCCATGGCGGCCCCGAGCTATCCGGCTTACCGCAACATCCTGATGGCGCTGGGCGTCGTCCCGATCGAAATGCCGGCCGGGCCGGAAACCCGGTTCCAGCCGACGGTCGAACTGCTGGAGGCGCTGGGCCACCCGGTCGAGGGCCTGATCGTCGCCAGCCCGTCCAACCCGGCCGGCACCATGCTGGGGGCGGACGAGCTGCGCCGCCTCGCGTACTACTGCCGCGACAAGGGCATCCGGCTGGTCTCGGACGAGATCTATCACGGCATCTGCTACGAGGGGGCGGCGGCCTCGGCGCTGACCGTGACCGACCAGGCGCTGGTGATCAACAGCTTCTCCAAGTACTTTTCCATGACCGGCTGGCGGCTGGGCTGGATGGTCGTTCCGGACGACCTCGCCCGCTCGATCGAGTGCCTCAGCCAGAACCTGTTCATCTCCCCGCCCAGCTTGTCGCAGCACGCCGCCTGCGCGGTGTTCGACTGCACGGAGGAGCTGGACGCCAACGTCGCCCGCTACGCCCGCAACCGGGCGCTTCTGCTGGAGGAACTGCCGAAGGCCGGGTTCGACCGGCTGGCCCCGGCGGACGGCGCGTTCTACATCTACGCGGACATCTCGGCGATGACCGACGACAGCGAGGCGTTCTGCCGCCGCATGCTGGCGGAGACCGGCATCGCCGCGACCCCGGGCGTGGATTTCGACCCCGCCCGAGGCCACCACTTCATGCGCTTCTCCTTCGCCGGCTCGACCGACGACATGGCCGAAGCGGTGAAGCGGCTGAAGGCTTGGCGGTAAATTGCCTGTTGCGCAATTGAAAGACGTAGGTCGGGCAAGGCATTCTAGTGGTCTCGCACAGTGTTTTTGATGACGTTCGGCGGAGCGGAGTGCCGTAGTGGCGTAGGTCGGCCTTCGTCCGTCAGGGCGAACGCCGACACCCTGCGTCAACGCTCCGGCCACGCTGTCGGCGTCGGCCTTCGGCCGAGGCCGACCTACGATAGATCAATCAAAACCACTGTGCCGAGCCATTAGATCCTTGTCCGCGGACCGGCGATCCCCTCGATCACCAGTCCTGAAAGCAGGCGTCCTCCCGTCACGATCTGACGGGCGACGCCCGCGACTCCGCCCGCCGAGCCGGCCAGCCGCAGCAGCCGGATGAGTTGGCTCTGCCGGGCCTCGGGCACGCGGGCCAGCACGGCGGTCCAGACAGCGTCGATATTGTAGAGCATCCCGGCGTCCAGCCGCGCCGGCACCACGTCTGCCGTGGGGACCCCCAAGGATTGCGCCACCGATTCCATCGCCGCCCGGATGGTTTCCGCCTTGCGCCCGGTCGGGGCGGCGACGTCGTAGGGCGGAGCCCACTCGTTGAACGGCCGCAGCCGGTCGATGTGGGACATGACGACCACGACCGGCGGCGCCCGGAACTGCGGCCTTCCCGCGAAATGGCCGCGCACCGCGTCGAGCAGGCGGCGGTCCAGGTCGCGGGCGCCGTCGTTGGCCGGGGCCACCCACAGGACCAGGTCGCAGTTCTCGGCCAAAGCAACCAGCTTGGCGATGGCCGTTTCCCGCTCCAGCCCGGCGCAGTCGACCAGTTCGAGCGCCGGCCGGTCGTCGGCGCCGCGTACCGAATGGCTGGTCGGCTGGCCGGTCGCGGCAAGCACGTCGACCGCCGCGACCACGTCGCCGCACAGGGCGTTCACCAGGCTCGACTTGCCGGCATTGACCTTGCCCGCGACCAGCAGGCGCAGCGGCACCGCCGGTGCCGCCGGCTCGGCCACCGCAGGCGGCTCCAGCCTATCAAGCTCGTCGATGTCGGCGCGCAGCCGGCCGCTATACAGGTTGATCGCCTCGCGGCCGATCTCCTCCACCACGATGCGGGCGATCCGGTCCAGCATCAGGGACGACAGGCCGTCCACGGCGAAGCCCTGGAACCGGCGGCTCAATTCCGCCGCGACCGCCTGCGCCGGGTTGATCGCCAGCCGGATGGCGCGCCAGGGACCGTCCGCGCTGTGCGCGACGCTCGCCACCGTCCGCTTGACCCGGTAGAGCCGCAGCACGTCGCCGATCCTCACCGAGCGCGACCCCGGCACCGCCTGGACGGTCAGCGCCCGGGTCCGGCGGCTTATCCGCTCGGCCAGCAGCAGCGCTTCGGGCAGGGTGAAGTGCCACAGCGGCTCCGCCCGCTCCGGGTGATAGTGGCGGGCGACCTCCTCGATCACGGCGCGCCCGGTGGCGAGCAGCGCCCGCTGGTCGATCAGCAGGCGGCCGGTGGTCTGCGCCGCGAATCCCTGGACCTTCTGCCAGGCGACCTTGTCGCTCGGCGACCAGCCCGGATCGGGCGGCGTCTCCTCCCCGGCGGCGGTCGCCCCTTGGCCCGGAGGCACCCGGTCGCCGGATCGGTGCGCCCGCCGGAACAGCAGCCCCGCCGCCAGGAAGCACAGCGCCGTCCCCAGGAACCAGTAGACGAAGCCCTGCCGTTCCCACAGCCAGACGGCGCCCAGCGGGACCAGGGCCAGGAACGGCAGGCAGGCGGCGGCCAGCGCGCCCAGCCACCAGGACCCCTGCCGGCCGACGATCCGCTTCACGACCCGCTCTTCCCGTCGGTGTCGCGGGAGAACATGCGGCTGGCCTTAGCGACTCCGGTGGCTTCGGCCATGGCCCGGCGGAATTCCTCCGCGACTGCGTCGGCGTCGAACCGCGCGCCGGACCGGCGGCTGCTCAGGTACAGGATGGCGGCATGGCCGAGCCCGTAGGTGGTCGCGAAACTGGCCGCTCCCGCCGCGGCGCCGCCGATCACGGTGCCGTAGCCCGGCACCAGCTTGACCAGCTGCCGCACGCCGAACTGGGCGCCGAAACGCAGCAGCACCCCCGCGCCCAGGCAGCCGGAGAATTCCGCCAGGGTCGCCCGCGTCCAGGTGACGCCCAGCATGCCGGCGAGGCTATGCAGCATCTTGCCCTGGACGACCGGCACCCCGATCACGCCGGCCACCGGCAGCATGTCGATCGCTCCTGCCGCCGCCGCGTAGCCCCAGATGTGGGAAGCGGCCCGGCCGGCCCCCGGCCTGCCGGAGTTCTGCAGGCTGTGCCGCATCATCGACACGACCCCGTCGGCCGACCCGGCCTCCAGCGCGGCCCACAGCCGGTCGACCCCGTAATCGGCGGGGGGCAGCCCGTCCTCCTCGGGCGTGAAATCGACCGGAGCGAAGCGGACGGCGCCGCTGCCCGGCAGCTTCGCGAAGGTCTCGCGCTGGGCGGCGAGGCTGCGGTCGAGCGCTTCGATGCCGCCGGGCCGGGTGCCGTCGCCGAACGGGTAGGGCAGGGGATGCGCCGGGGCTCCCGGCCCTCCATAGTAGTCGTGCAGCGTGGTCTGGGCGACCACCACCGGCCAGTCGGGATGGCGGCGGCGCACGCGGGTCAGCGCGTCGAGCACCGGGGCCGGAACCGGCCCCATCGCCCGGACGACCACCAGCACCAGATGCGCCTGCTTCTCGCACAGCGCCAAGTCCTCCGCCGGGTCGTAGGCGACCTCGCCCAGGCCGCGCGTGTCGAGGAACCGGACGACCGGCGCCTCCTCGGGGAATTCATAGATGCGGGCGGTCGCCGTGCAGGGCCGGTAGCCGGTCCCGACCTCGGCGTCGCTGCTGCCGGTCAGCGTGCGGACGATCGAGCTCTTGCCGGAGCCGACCATGCCGAGCAGCCAGATCACGGGTGCCCGGGCCCGCGCCTCCTCGGCGATGCGCGTGTCTCCGCGCGCGTCCGGCTTCGGGTTCAGGACCGTGTCGTAGACGTCCTTCCAGAAGGAGGAGATCTGTTCGCCGGCCCGGCCCAGAAACGACTGCATGGGAAACGACTGCATGGTTCATCCGCCCCGGTCGGGTTCAGTCCTCCCGCGCGCCCACAAGGCCGCGGCCCAGGATCGAAGTGCTACAGAACCGGGCGTCCGCACGCAAGCTACACCACCCGGTTCGGCGGCTCCTTCCCCGCGAAGAAGGCGTCCAGGTTGTCGAGCGCCGTGAAGCCCATGGCGTCGCGGGTGCGGTCGGTGGCGCTGCCCATGTGGGGCAGCAGGAAGGTGTTGGGGAGGGCGGCGTAGCCCGGGTGGAGCTTCGGCTCGTTCTCGAACACGTCCAGGCCGGCCGCCGCCAGCTTGCCGGAGCGGAGTGCCGCGATCAGCGCTTCGTCGTCCACCACGGTGCCGCGCGCCGTGTTCACCACGACGGCGCCGTCGGGCAGCCGGGCGATCCGCTCCGCGTTCAGCCAGTGGCGGGTCTCGGGCGAGGCCGGGCTGTGGATCGACAGGAAGTCGGCCACCGACAGCATCTCGTCGGCATCGGCGTGATGGATCGCGCCGGCCTCCTCGGCGGCCGGCAGCCGGCGCCGGTTGTGGTAGTGGATCTCCATGTCGAAGCCGCGCGCGCGGCGCGCCACCGCTTGGCCGATCCGTCCCATGCCCAGGATCGCCAGCCGCTTGCCGGTCACATGCGTGCCGATCAGCTGGGTCGGCGCCCAGCCGTCCCAGCGGCCTTCCCGGATCATCCGCTCGCCCTCGGCGGCGCGCCGGGCCGCGCCCAGCAGCAGCAGGAAGGCGATGTCGGCCGTGGCGTCGGTCAGCACGCCCGGCGTGTTGGTCACCACGATGCCGCGCTCCCGCGCGGCGGCCAGATCGATGTGGTCGGTGCCGACCGAGAAGGTGGCGATCATCCGGACCGAGTCGGGAAGCGCCCGGACCAGGGCGGCGGGAACCGGATCGACCGCGCAGACCAGCAGGGCGTCGGCGCCGTCCGCCCGCCGCGCCAGTTCCTCCGCGCCATAGGGATGGTCGTCCTCGTTGGCCAGGATGCGATAGTCGCGGCCGGCACGGGCCATGACGGCGTCGGGATACCGGCGGGTCAGGAGGAGAACTGGTCGTGTGGTCCCATGCGGGGCGTTCATCGGGCTGTCCTCGGGCGCTTGAACTCGCTTAATCCGGGGGAAATGCCGAAAAAGGATGTTTCGGCTTTTTCCCGCGCGCGAAACTACTATGCTTACCCCTGGGCTTCACGCCGTAAACCGCTGTAAACCAATTTGTGGTCGTCACCTTGAAAGATTTCCGCCCCGCTGCCCGCGTCGCCTTGACGGCGTTGCTCGGCCTGCTGACCGTCCCGCTGTCGGCGCTTCCCGCCCGAGCTGCCGTGGAGATCGCCCCGCACCGGGCGATCTACAAGATGTCGCTGGCCTCGGCGCGCAACAGCAGCACCGTTTCCGACGTCCGCGGCCAGATGATGTTCGAATGGGCGGATGCCTGCGACGGCTGGACCATCGAGCAGCGCTTCCAGCTGCGCTTCCAGTATTCCGAGGGCGAGCAAGTCGACATGTCGACCAACTATGCCACGTGGGAGTCGAAGGACGGGCAGTCCTATCGCTTCAACGTCCGCAAGCTGGTCAACGGCGAGCTGGACGAGGAGCTGCGCGGCACCGCCGAGGCCCACGACGACCGGCCCGGCGTTGCCCGCTACCTCAAGCCGGAGGAGCAGGAGATCGAGCTGCCCGGCGGCACCCTGTTCCCCAGCATGCACACGATCCAGCTGCTGAAGCATGCCGCGGCCGGCGACAAGCTGTTCGGCACCACCGTCTTCGACGGCTCCGACACCGAGGGAGCGACCGAGATCAGCGCCGCCCTGGGGCTGCGGACGGAGCCTGCGCTCGACGGCAAGTTCGACGCCAAGCTGCTCCACGGCGCCGTCTGGCCGGTCCGCATGGCGTTCTTCCCCATGGACAGCGACGATGCCGCTCCCGAGTACGAGATGAGCCTGAAGCTGTTCGAGAACGGCGTCGCCCAGTCTATGCTGATCGACTACGGCGATTTCACCGTCGCCGCCGTGCTGGAACAGATCGAGTCGATCCCCCGGCCGCGCTGCTGACATGGCGCCGGTTCAGCGCCGTCTCCGGCGGGGCGGCATCGGCAGTCCTGGCAGCAGCGGGGTGGACCGCGACACGAAGCCGCGCCCCTTCACGACCGCCGTGTCGCCCATCCGGTCCCGCACCTGGTCCATCGCCCGCTCCACCTGGTTGCGGCGCATCCGGTCGGGATCCAGCAGGTCGGGCGGGTCGGCTCGGACGGCTTCGGCCAGGTCGGCGCAGCCGATGCCGATCAGGCGGTACCGGGTGCCGGTCGCCTCGCGTTCCAGCAGGGGCAGGGCCGCCTGGAAGATGGCGTCCGCCATCCGGGTCGGCGCGCCCAGCTTCCGGCTCCGCGTCACCTGGCGGAACTCAGCGGTCTTCAGCTTCAGCACCACCGACCCGCCGGCGAGACCCTGGGCCTTCAGCCGGCGGGCCACCGTCTCGCACAGGGGCCACAGCCGGTTGACCAGCTCGTCCAGGTCGGCGATGTCCTGGTTGAACGTCGTCTCGGCCGAGATGCTCTTGGTCTCCTCGTCAGGATCGACCGTGCGCAGGTCCTCGCCGCGGGCGAACCGGAAGAGACGGCGGCCCATCACGCCGTAGCGCTTCATCAGGTGGTGCTCGTCGCGCTCGCGCAGTTCGGCGATGGTCCGGATGCCGTCCTGCTCCAGCTTCCGCTGCAGGGCGGCCCCGACGCCCCAGATCAGGCCGACCGGCTGGGGCGCCAGGAAGTCCAGCGCCTCGGCCCGCCCGATCGCCTTGAAGCCGCGCGGCTTGTCCAGGTCGCTCGCCACCTTGGCCAGGAACTTGTTGTAGCTGAGCCCGATGGAGGCGGTGATCCCGATTTCAGTCTCAAGCCGCCGCACCAGCCGGATCAGCGTCCGCGCCGGGCTGCCGCCGTGCAGGCGTTCCGTGCCGGTCAGGTCCAGGAAGGCCTCGTCGATCGACAGCGGCTGGACCAGCGGGGTCAGCTCCAGCATCCTGGCCCGAACCTCCCGGCCGACCGCCTGGTACTTCTTCATGTCGGGCGGCAGCACCACCGCGTGGGGGCACAGCGACAGCGCCTTGAACATCGGCATCGCCGAGCGGACGCCGTAGAGCCTGGCGACGTAGCAGCAGGCAGCGACGACTCCGCGCTGTCCGCCGCCGACGATCACCGGCAGGTCCGCCAGTTTCGGATCGTCCCGCTTCTCGACGCTGGCATAGAAGGCGTCGCAGTCGATATGTGCGATCGACAGCGTGTGAAGCTCGGCATGCCGGGTGAGCCGCCGCGATCCGCAGGCAAGGCATCTCACCGCGCCCGGCGCCGCCTCCTCGCCGCAGTCGCGGCACAGGCCGGGGAGGGCCGGTGCGGGTCGAATCAGGCGATCAGCGCCCATCGCGTCGGATTCCATCGCATGTTCTCGAACCGGTTCTTCGTGATCCTGTCCGGGGCGCCGTCGCGCCGAAATCACAGTACATGGACGCGTGCCGGGTTGCCGTGTAAGGTTGGCGCGGGTTGCACTGCCGGGATCATGCCACGCCCGCGCCGCTGCTGTCCGTATAGTTCGCTCGACCTAACCATTCGGAATATGCGTTTTGTGCGTCGTACGTCCCTGCAACAACAGTGCGGTAACCACACCTTAACCTTCGCCTTCTAGAAGTGGATGAGGTGTGCGGCCAACGGCACACCCGGTGCAACCGGCCGTGAGCCGCGGCGGTGCCGGTTGTAAGAGGTCATGGAGAGTTATAATGTCTGCCGATCAAGCTTGGGACGATGTCAAGTCCACCGATCCCGAGGGTGCCAAGCGGGTCCTGATCGTGGAAGACAACGAACTGAACATGAAGCTGTTTCATGACCTGCTCGAGGCCCACGGCTATGCGACATTGCAGACGAAGGACGGTATGGAAGCGCTGAAGATGGCGCGTCTGCACCGGCCCGACCTGATCCTGATGGACATCCAGCTTCCGGAGGTTTCCGGGCTGGAAGTGACAAAATGGATCAAGGAAGACGACGACCTCAAGGCGATTCCCATCATCGCGGTCACCGCGTTCGCCATGAAAGGCGATGAGGAGAAAATTCGCGAAGGAGGTTGCGAGGATTACATCGCCAAACCGATCTCCGTCGCTAAATTTCTCGAAACCGTTCAACGCTTCCTGAGCTGACGGGGCTCTCATGGAAGCGGCCGGAAACTGAGGGGCCATGTCGGCGCGCGTTCTCGTAGTTGACGACGTTCTGCCCAACGTAAAGTTGCTGGCGGCGAAACTCACCCGCGAATATTTCGATGTGATCACGGCCTATAACGGGCCGGAAGCACTCGAACGCATCAAGAAGGAATCTCCGGACATCGTCCTGCTGGACGTCATGATGCCGGGCATGGACGGATTCGAGGTGTGCGAACGCATCCGATCCGATCCGACCACCATGCACATCCCGGTGGTGATGATCACGGCGCTGTCCGACGCCTCAGACCGGGTGCGCGGGCTGGAGGCGGGCGCCGACGATTTCCTGACCAAACCGGTCAACGACATCGCGCTGTTCGCGCGGGTCCGGTCGCTCGTCCGTCTCAAGATGATGATGGACGAATGGCGGCTGCGGGAATCGACCTCCGGCCAGTTCGGCATCCTCGACCAGGCGATGACGGTCCGCAACGAGACCGCGTCCGAGGCCCGGGTGCTGGTGGTCGAGGACAGCCCGATCGACCTGGAGAAGATCGCCGACACCCTGCGTCGGGATACCGACAGCGTGATCGCGGCGGAAACCTCCGCCCAGGCGCTCGAGCTCGGCTTGGCCGAGGATTTCGAGCTGATCATCGTCAGCCTCACCCTGCTCAACGAGGACGCGCTCCGGCTCTGCTCGCTGCTGCGCAGCCATGAGCGCACCCGGCAGGCGCCGATCCTGCTGGTCGCGGATGAAGGCGATCTCGCCCGGGTCGCCAAGGGGCTGGAGCTGGGGGCGAACGACTACCTGCTCAAGCCGATCGACCGCAACGAGCTGCTGGCCCGCGTCCGGACCCAGGTCCGGCGCAAGCGGTACCATGAAAAGCTCCGGCACAATTACGAGCAGAGCCTGTCCATGGCCCTGACCGACAGCCTGACCGGGGTGTTCAACCGCCGCTACGTCAATGCCCACCTGCCGCGCCTGATGGAGCGGAGCTGGGAGAGCCAGAAGCCGGTCGCCATCCTGATGTTCGACATCGACCACTTCAAGACCGTCAACGACACCTACGGCCACGGAGTCGGCGACGAGGTGCTGAAGGAGGTCGCGGCGCGTGCCAACCGGAACCTGCGCAACTTCGACCTGGTGGCCCGCTACGGCGGCGAGGAATTCATCGTCGTGATGCCCGACACCGACCGCGAATCGGCCATCGCCGTCGCCGAGCGGCTACGCCGGCGCGTCGGCGAGGACGTGTTCGCCGTCAGCGCTCCGGTGGGTGAGATCACGGTCACCATCAGTATCGGCATCTCCGTCGTGGATGGGGCTACCGATACCGCCGAGGCTATGCTGAAGCGGGCCGACGACGCGCTCTACCGGGCCAAGCGCTCCGGCCGCAACAAGACCGTCGCCGCCGACGACGCCCAGGCCCCGATCCGGGCCTAGCTGTTGCGGAAGGGGCGGCGTCCCGCCGCTCCCTGATGCACGGGACCGGCACTCTCCAGAAACACGAAATCTCCAGAAACACGAAAGGCCGCCCGGGGGGCGGCCTTTCGTTTCCGTTCGAGACGGATTACTTGATCTTCGCTTCCTTGAAAGCGACGTGCTGGCGCACGACCGGATCGTATTTCCGGAACTCAAGCTTCTCTGTGGTCTTGCGGGGGTTCTTCTTCTTCACATAAAAGAAGCCGGTGCCAGCCGAGCTGACAAGCCGGATCAGAACGGTATTCTGTTTCGCCATAACTCTGGATCCCGTGTTCGTCCGCGATGCTCCAGGATCGCGTTGACCCGGTAGCACGACAAAGTGAGCGCGGAAGATACCCGGCTGGCCGCCGGAGTCAAGTCCCGGGCCGGGAAACCCTTACGATTTCCGGCTCACCGCTCCGCGAGCAACGTCGTCGAAAGCTGAAGCGCCCGCTGGTACAGCGCCCGATCCGCCAGCAGCCGTTTCGCGACCCGCAGGTCCAGGTCGGCCTCGTGGGTCTTCCAGGGGCAGGCGTCGCGCAGCTGGTGGAGCGCCGACTCGTCGTCCGGGGCCGCCGAGCGCCAGCTCGCCAGCGTGCCGGGCATTCCGAGCCGGCCGGCCTGAAGCTGGCTGATCACGGCATCGGCGTCGCTGGGGTCCTTGCTGGTGCAGATCGTCGGCGTGACGCCCTGCCGGTGCAGCGTGTATCCCGACGGGGCGTAGATCCTCGACCAGGTCAGGAACAGCTCGCCGTCGTTGGGCAGGCGGGTGACGGTCTGGACGCTGCCCTTGCCGAAGGAGGAGGCGCCGACCACCACGGCGCGCCCGCTGTCCTGAAGGGCTGCGGCCACGATCTCCGACGCGGAGGCTGAGCGGCCGTCCATCAGCACGACCAGCGGCAGGCCATCGGTCTGGTCGTCGTGGGTGGCGTCGAACTGCTGGATACTGTCGGGATGCCGTCCGGCCGTCGTGATGATACGCCCCTGCGGGATGAACAGGTCGGCGACGGCGACCGCCTGGTCGAGCAGGCCGCCGGGATTGCCGCGCAGGTCCAGCACGAACCCGACCGCCTTGCGGCCCATCTGGGTGCGCGCGACGTCGATCGCCTCGCGCACGTTCAGCGAGGTCGCGGCGTTGAAGCGCTCGATCGACAGCACGGCCACGCCGTTGTCGATCGAGATGGCGACCGTGTTGGGGATCACCCGCTCGCGCCGGAGCGGGACCCGGCGGCTCTGTCCGCCGGCGGCGGCCTCGACCGTGACCAGCACGAGGGTGCCCGACGGGCCGCGCAGCCGGTCCCGGACATCCTGAAGGCTCATGTAGCCCGTGAGGTCGCCGTCGATGGCGATGATCGACTCGCCCGACTTGAGCCCGGCACGGGCGGCCGGAGCGTGGCCGACCAGTTCGCTGATGACGAACCGGCCGTCCTTGGTCTCCACCCCGACGCCCACTCCGCCATAGCCTTCGCGCTGCGCCCGCTCGTTGCCCGCCCGCTGGGCGCTGGTGTAGCGGGAATAGCTGTCCAGGTCGGCCATGATGGCGTCGAACACGGTCTGGTAGATGTCTTCCGGCGAGGCTTGGCGCAGGGGCGTGGAACTCAACCGAACCCGCTCGATCGCCTGCGCGGTGACGGCGGCCCAGCCGCCCGCGTCATTGGCCGGAGGTGCCGTGAACTCGCCGACCGGCTGGCCGTTGCTGGTGACCCGCACGGTGCTGGGCGAGCGGTCGACGGCGATGGCCGCGTCCATCTTGGACAACCCGCGCAGACCGTCGGTGGTCAACTGTCCCATGTCCACCGGGTTCAGGTAAATCTCCGCGATCCTGCCGTAGCCAACGGCGAAGACCTGCTCGCCGATCTGCGATGGCGGCGTCTGGGCCGCCAGCGAGGATGGCTCCGCCGTACATCCCGCGAGCAGCAGGACACCCATCAGCGCGCCGGAAAAACCGCGGCGCGGCCTCAGCTTTTCATGCGAAGTGCCCATTGCGCTCCGATTACGGCTCCCTTGATCGGCGGAAGCAAGGCGAGGGTCAGCAGCAGGGTCATCGGCACCCAGGTCACCATGTGTACCCAAGGTTCCGGATGGAAATTCCGTTCCAGCAGCAGCATGCCGGGAATGACGACGTGGCCCACCACGAAGATCGTGAAGTAGGGCGGCGCGTCGTCGGCGCGATAGGCGCTTGTCTCCAGCCCGCAATCGGGACAATTCGGGACGACCGTCACGTAACGGGAAAACAGATGGCTGCGGCCACATCCCGGGCAGCGGCGGCGGATGCCCCGCAACAGCCCCGTCAGGAAGGAGCCTGGCGGCGGTTCGAGTTCCCGGGAGCGCTGCATCTGGGGCGGTTCGTCCATGGAACAGAGTATTATCACGAATCGCGTCTTTTGCCAGTGGCGCGGGTGGCTTTACCGATCGCGCCGTTTGCCGCGGGCTTTCGATTTTCCGGGCGAACCGCGCAGCCAGGGCAGGTCGGCGCCGTCGTCCTCCAGCAGGACGAAGAGCGTGCTGCCGAGCACCGGGTCGGCCTCGACCAGCTTGACCTTGACCGGGGCGCCCAGCCGGTAGCTCCGGCCCGACCGGCGGCCGACCAGCGCGTGGCTGCGCTCCTGGTGCTCGTACTGGTCGTCGGGCAGCGAACTGACCGGTACCAGCCCGTCGGCGCCGGTCTCGTCCAGTTCGACGAACAGCCCGAACCGGGTCACCCCGGTGATCCGCCCGCTGAAGGTGGCGCCCACCCGCTCGGCCAGGAACGCCGCCGTGAAGCGGTCGCCCGCGTCCCGCTCGGCCAGCGCCGCGCGGCGTTCCGTCGACGAGATATGCTCCGCGATCTCGGTCATCCGGGCCGCCTCCGCATCGTCCAGGCCGCCGGCGCCCAGGCCATGGGCCCGGATCAAGGCGCGGTGGACCACAAGGTCGGCATAGCGGCGGATCGGCGAGGTGAAATGGGCGTAGCGCCGCAGCGCCAGGCCGAAATGGCCGATGTTTTCCGGATCGTAGGACGCCTGGGCCTGCGAGCGCAGGATCACTTCGCTGATCACCGCCGCTTCCGGCCTGCCGCGCACCCGCTCCAGGATTCCGGTGAAGTCGGAGGGCTTCAAGGTCCCCTGCGCCAGCTTGTGGCCCATCCCGTGCAGGAACTCGCGCAGCGACTCCAGCTTGTTCATGGACGGCTGGTCGTGGACCCGGTAGATGCAGGGGGCCCCCTTGGCCTCCAGCGCCTCCGCCGCCGCGACGTTGGCGCAGATCATGAACTCCTCGATCAGCCGGTGGCTGTCCAGGCGCTTGCGCGGCGTGATCGCGACCACGCCGCCGCGCTCGTCCAGCCTGACCTGCCGCTCCGGCAGATCCAGCTCCAGCGTCCCGCGCCGCGCCCGAGCCTCGTTCAGCGTCCGGAAGGCGCCGTAGAGCGGCGCGATCACCGGACCCAGCAGCGGCCCGACGTCGTCGTCCGGGGCGCCGTCGCACGCCGCCTGGACCTGCTCATAGGTCAGCCGCGCCGCGGATCGCATCAGCCCGCGGACGAAGCGGTGGCGCGTCAACTCGCCGCGCGCGTCGATCCACAGATGGACCGCCAGGCAGGCGCGGTCCTCCCCCGGCCGAAGCGAGCAGAGGTCGTTGGACAGCGCCTCCGGCAGCATCGGCACGACCCGGTCTGGGAAATAGGCCGAGTTGCCGCGCTGGAACGCCGCCCGGTCGAGCGGCCGGCCCGGCCGGACATAAAAGGCGACGTCGGCGATCGCGACCAGCGCGTGCCAGCCGCCGGGCACCTCCGGATCGGGCTCGGCCCAGACCGCATCGTCGAAGTCCCGCGCGTCGGCGCCGTCGATGGTCACCAGCGGGATGTCGCGCAGATCGATGCGTCCTTCCAGCGTCGGCGGCTCGGCGCGCCCGGCCTCCTCCAGCGCCGCCTCGCTGAACACGGTGGGGAGGTCCTGGGAATGGATCGCGATCAGGCTGATCGAGCGCGGGTTCGCCATGTCGCTCAGCCGCTCGACCACCCGGGCCTGCTTGAGGCCGAACCGGCTGGACGGCAGCACTTCCGCCAACACCAGTTCGCCGTTCTCCGCGTCGCCCGAATTGGCCGGGGTGACCAGGAACTCCGCGCGCTGGCGCTTGTCGGTCGGGCGCAGGCGGGCGCCGTCGGGCGTCATCTCGTAGATGCCCAGCACCCGGGCGGTGCCGTGCTTCTCCAGCTTGCGGATGGTCCGGCCGGCATAGACCCGGTCCTTCTGCCGGCTCAACTGGGCCAGCACCCGGTCGCCGGGCAGCAATGCCGGGTGGCCGCGCCGTTCCGGCTGCATGAAGATCTTCGGCGGCGGCTCGTCCAAGGTCCAGGCCACGGGGCGGGCCACGACCTCGCCGTCGGTGTCGATCTCCACCACTTCGAGCACGCTGACCGCCGGAAGCGCCGCCGGCGGGGCCAGCCGCCGCGCCCGATCGCGCTCGACGGCACCCTCGCTTTCCAGGTCCTTCAGCAGCTCCTTCAGGGCGATGCGGTCGTCGCTCTTCAGCTTGAACTCCCGCGCGATCTCCCGCTTGCCCACGGGTACCGGACTGTTCCGGATGAAGGCGAGGATCTCGTCCCGTGACGGGAGGGCGGCGGGCTTCTTCTGGTTCTCTTCAGCCAATGGAACTCTGTTTCTACGCAATGGGTCGAAGTCACCGCAGGTCGGCTAGAGCGAAGCGGCAGCCGACCTGCGGATCCCCTAATCGCCCGACGCGACGGCGCGCGCCTTGGGTTTTGTCGCGGCGGCCGGCTTCTTGGCCGGTGCCTTCTTCGGCGCCGCCTTGGCCGCCGCCGGCTTCTTCGCCGGGGCTTCCTCAACGTCCTTCACTTTTTCCACGGGAGCCGCCTTGGCGGCCTTGCCCTTGGCCGCCGGGGCCTTGCCGCCGTCCTTGGCCGCCTTGGCGTCCAGCAGCTCGATCGCCTGCTGCAGGGTCAGCTCCTCGGCGGCGGGGACCATGGCCTTGGGCAGCGACGCCATCAGCTTGCCGTGCTTCACATAGGGACCGAACCGGCCGTTGTTGAGGCTTACCGGCTTGCCGTCGCGCGGATGGTCGCCCAGGGCGCGGCCGGGCACCTGCGCCGGTCCCTTCTTGGCTTCCGCCAGCAGGACGACCGCCCGGTTCAGCCCCACGGTCAGCACATCGTCGTCCGGGGCCAGGGACTTGTAGGTCGAACCGAGCTTCAGGTAGGGCCCGAACCGGCCGATGCCGGCCGTGATCATGTCCTTGGTCTCCGGATGCGGCCCGACGTCGCGCGGCAGCGCCAGCAGCTTCAGCGCGGTCTCCAGGTCGATCTCGGTCGGCGACATGCCCTTGGGCAGGGAAACACGCTTGGGCTTCTCCACCTCGGCCTTGGGCTTCGCCTTGGCTTTGCCCTTGGTCTTCTTGGCTCCGGCCTCCGGTTCGGGCTCGGGCGCCGCCACCTCGACCGGCGGAGCCGCCTCGCGGCGCGGCCCCAGCTGGACATAGGCGCCGTAAGGCCCGCGCCGCACGCTGACCGGCAGCCCGGTCGCCGGATCGTCGCCCAGCTCGCGCGGCCCATCGGCCAGGGCGTCGGCCTCCTCGTCTCCGGTCGCGACCGCCAGCGAGCGGGTATAGCGGCACTCCGGATAATTGGAGCAGCCGATGAAGGCACCGTTCCGGCTCAGCTTCAGGCCGAGCCTGCCCGCGTGGCAGGACGGGCAGACGCGGGGATCGGTGCCGTCCTTGGTCGCGCTGGGGAAGAAGTGCGGTCCCAGTTCCTTGTCCAACTCGTCGATCACCTGGGTGATCGTCAGGTCCTTGGTGCCCTCGACCGCGGCCGAGAAGGCTTTCCAGAAGTCCCGGAGAACCGTCTTCCAGTCGAGCCGACCGCCAGACACGTCGTCCAGCTTGGACTCCAGGTCGGCGGTGAAGTTGTACTCGACATAGCGCTCGAAGAAGCTGGTCAGGAACGCGGTCACCAGCCGGCCGCGGTCCTGCGGGACGAAGCGCCGCTTGTCCAGCTCCACATAGTCGCGGTCCTGGAGCACCTGCATGATGCTGGCATAGGTCGAGGGGCGCCCGATGCCCAGCTCCTCCAGCTTCTTCACCAGGCTCGCCTCGGTGTAGCGCGGAGGAGGCTGGGTGAAATGCTGCTCGGGATCGACCGCGCCGCGCTTCATCGCGTCGCCTTCCTTGACCGGCGGCAGCCGCGCCTCGGCCTCGTCCTCGGCGGCGAGCTTCTCGTCCACCGAGTCGTCGCGCTCCTCCTGGTAGACCCGGAGGAAGCCGTCGAACAGCACGACCGAGCCGGTCGCCCGGAGCACCGCCTTGCCGTCCGACGACGCGATGTCCACCGCCACCTGGTCGAGCACCGCGCTCTCCATCTGCGAGGCGACGGTCCGTTTCCAGATCAGCTCGTAGAGGCGCAACTCGTCCCGTTCCAGCTGGTGGGCCACATCCTCCGGCCGGCGCAGCAGGTCGGTCGGGCGGATCGCCTCGTGCGCTTCCTGGGCGTTCTTGGCGGTCGACTTGTAGATCCTCGGGCTCTCCGGCACATAGTCGCCGCCGTACTGGGAGCCGATCAGCTCTCGCACCTGTCCGATCGCGTCGTTGGAAAGCTGGACGCCGTCGGTCCGCATATAGGTGATCAGGCCGACCGCCTCGCCGCCGATATCGACGCCCTCGTAGAGCTTCTGGGCGACCCGCATGGTCCGGGTGGCGCCCATGCCCAGCTTGCGCGACGCCTCCTGCTGGAGGGTCGAGGTCGTGAAGGGCGGGTAGGGGTTCCGCTTGACCTGCTTGTGCTCGACCGAATGGACGGCGTAGCTCAGCGGCTTCAGCCGTTCGACCACCGCGTTCGCGGCGCCGGCCTCGCCCAGCGCGAACTTGTCCAGGCGCTTGCCGTCCAACTGGGTCAGCCGCGCCTTGACCTGCGCGCCTCCGGCGGTCTGGAAGGTGACCTCGATCGACCAGTATTCCTGCGGCCGGAAGACCTCGATCTCGGCCTCGCGCTCGCAGATCAGCCGCAGCGCCACCGACTGCACGCGTCCCGCCGACCGCGATCCCGGAAGCTTCCGCCACAGGACCGGCGACAGGGTGAAACCCACCAGATAGTCCAGCGCCCGGCGCGCCAGATAGGCCTCGATCAACTCGCGGTTAAGGTCGCGCGGACGCTTCATGGCGTCCAGGACGGCGCCCTTGGTGATCTCGTTGAAGGTGACCCGGCGGACGTCGACCTTGTCGAGCAGCTTCGCCTCGCGCAGCACTTCCTGCACGTGCCAGGCGATCGCCTCCCCCTCGCGATCCGGGTCGGTGGCCAGGAAGACGTGGTCCACGCCGCGGATGGCGCGCGAGATTTCGTCGACATGGCGCTTGGACCGGTCGCCCAGTTCCCAGGACATTGCGAAGTCTTCCTCGGGACGAACGGAGCCGTCCTTCGGCGGGAGATCCCGAATATGGCCGAAACTGGCCAAAACGGTGAAGTCCGGACCAAGATACTTGTTGATCGTCTTCGCTTTGGCCGGGGATTCGACGATGACTAGATTGCTGCCAGACAAGCGAAATCCGCCTCTTGTTTGCGTTCGGTCTCTTTTTCAGTTTTTATTGCTGAATCAGGACGACCTGATTTCCGGGCAGATGCTGAACCCGACCGGCAAGGTCAAGCTCAGTCAGCACGCTCCGTACTACCGACGCAGACAATTGGCACCCTCTGACCAGTTCGTCAACGGGGACCGGTGTATAACCCAAGCATTCCATCAGCCGGTCGCGGATTTCCTCGAAGCTCGCATCATCCAGGTGCATGGGCTTCGCGGCGGAGAAAAGGTCCGGTTCCCGCTCCCGCAATTTCGGCGCCTCGACTCCCGTGAAGGCCTGGATGATGTCGTCGGCGCCCTCGGCGAAACTGGCGCCGTTGCGCAGCAGGTCGTTGGGTCCGCGCGAGCGCGGGTCGAGCGGCGAACCCGGGACCGCGAAGACGTCGCGGCCCTGTTCCGCCGCCGTTCGCGCGGTGATCAGCGACCCGGATTTCGGCGTCGCCTCGACGATGACCACGCCCAGCGACAGGCCGGAGATGATGCGGTTCCGCCGGGGGAAGTGGCGCGCCATGGGCTGGGTGCCCATCGGACATTCGGCCACCACGGCGCCCTGCTCGGCGATCCGGGCATGGAGCGCCGCGTTCTCCTCCGGGTAGATCACGTCCACGCCGCCGGCCACCACCGCGACGGTGCCGGTGCCCAGCGATCCGGCATGGGCGCTGGTGTCGATCCCGCGCGCCATGCCCGAGACCACGACGAACCCGGCCGCTCCCAGGTCGCGGGCCATCGTCTCCGCGAAGCGCTTGCCGTTGGTCGAGGCGTTGCGGGCGCCGACCATGCCGATGCAGCGGCCGCGCAGCAGATGCGCATGTCCCTTCACCGCGATGACCGGGGGCGCGTCCTCGATCGCGGCCAGCGCAACCGGGTAGTCGGGCTCGCACGAGGCGATAAGCCGCACCTCCGCCTTGCGGGCCGCCGCGATCTCCCGCTCGGCCTCGGCCTTCGAGCATATCCGCAGCGGTGCCGTGCGGCCTCCACGCCGGGCGAGGTCGGGCAGCGCCTTGATGGCCTGGGTGGCCGTGTCGTACCGCTCCAGCAGGCGGGCGAAGGTCACCGGACCGACATTCTCGGTCCGGATCAGCCGCAGCCAGTCGATCCGCTCGGCATCCGATAGTGCGCGTCTCAGTTGAATCATGCCGCACGATACCGCAGAACGCGGCATGATCAACATCTGCCGCACACGCAACTATGCGGCATAATGGCAAGGACGGCGCTCAGCGAAGCTCGACCGCGTAGTCCGCCAGATTCGGAATCTCCCCGATCAACTCCCGCTCCTTCAAGAACTTCGCGAACCGCTCGTAGCGCCTCGCGTCCAGCGCCGAGGGGCTGTGGGCGAAGCGGGGCAGGGTGTCGCGCCAGGCGCGCCGGTTCAGCTCGTCGTCCAACTCGGGGTTAGCCTTGACGAACAGCTTCCACGACTCGGCCGGATGGTTGATCAGGTACAGCGTGCCGCGCTCGACCGCGTCCAGGAAGCGGGGCAGGCGCGGGTCGGCGATCTTCTCGCGGTTGGCGACGATGACCAGCTCGTCATAGGGCGGAACGCCGTGCTCCTCCGGATAGAAGGCGCGGCCGGCCTTGCCCTCGATGTCGAGCTGGTTCAGCTCGAAGTTCCGGTAGGCCCCGACCACCGCGTCGACCTGTTCCGACAGCAGCGCCGGCGACAGGCTGAAATTGACGTTGACCAGTTCCACGTCGGACAGCTTCAGCCCCGCGTTCTCCAGCATCGCGCCGAGCAGGGCGTCCTCCAGCCCGCCGACCGAGTAGCCGACCTTGCGCCCTTTCAAGTCCGCGATCGATTTGACCGGCCCGTCCGCCAGCACGACCACCGTGTTCAACGGCGTCGCGATCAGCGTCCCGATCCGGGTCAGCGGCAGACCCTCGGCCGCCTGCATCTGGAGCTGCGGCTGGTACGAGACCGCCAGGTCGGCCCGGCCCGCGGCGACCAGCTTGGGCGGGTCGTTCGGGTCGGCCGGGGCCACCATCTCGACCTCCAGCCCGGCGTCGCGGAAATATCCCATCTCCCGCGCCACGTACAGCGGCGCGTGGTCGGGATTCACGAACCAGTCCAGCAGGATTGTGAGCTTGTCCTGGGCCAGTGCGGGCGCCGAGGTGGCGATGCCGGCCGCCAGGACCAACCCCGCCAGCCCGGCCTTCAGGAACGATCGGCGCGATGCTTCGGTACGCATGGGTGTTCAGTCCCTCTCTTCGTCTGGATTCTTGTCCCGTTGCCACGGCAGGGCGCGGCGCAGCAGCGCGTCCACCGCGAAATAGAGCGTCACCGCTATGGCCGCCAAGGTCAGCAATGCTGCGAACATCAGGTCCACCTGCATGCGCCCGTTGGCGTGCAGCATCAGGTATCCGAGCCCGGCCGACGCCCCGACCCACTCGCCCACGACGGCGCCGATCGGCGCCACCGCCGTGGCGACCCGCAGGCCGGAGGCGAAGGCGGGCAATGCTGCCGGCAGGCGGATGCGCAGCAGCGTCGTCCAGCGCGACCCGCCCATGGTCCGGGCGAGGTCCAGCCAGCCCGGCTCGGTCCGCCTCAGCCCGTCGAAGAAGGCCGATGTGACCGGGAAATAGATGATCAGGGTCGCCATCGCGACCTTGGACGCCATGCCGTAGCCCAGCCACAGCACCAGCAGCGGCGCCAGCGCGAACACCGGGATCGCCTGGCTGAACACCAGCACCGGCATCAGCCAGCGCCGCGCCGGCCGGAAATAGCTGAGCGTCAATGCCGTGACGGCGCCCAGCACGACGCCGAGCGCCAGCCCGCCCAGGATCTCCCCGATCGTGAACAGCGCGTGATAGCCGATCAGGCCGGCCCGCTCCCATAGCGCCACCGCCACCCGCGCCGGATCGGGCAGGATGAAGCGCGGCACCCCGGTGCCCCAGACCAGCGCCTGCCACGCCGCGACCAGGACCACGGCGGTCACCACAGGCCGTACCGCCCGCATCATCACGACGCCCCTGTCCTCATGACGAGAGCCGCCTCAGCAACTCGGCCTGGCGCGCCAGAAGCGCCGGATCGTCGGCCGGCCGCGGCGGCGTCCCCTCCGGCGAGATCGCCGGCCCGATTTCCGCCGGCTGTCCCGCCATCACGTGGATCCGGTGCCCGATCCGCAAGGCCTCCAGCGGGTCGTGGGTGACCAGAAGCACCGTCCTGCCCGCCAGCAGACCGGCCGCCAGTTCCTGGAGCCTCAGCCGGGTGATCGCGTCCAGCGCCGAGAACGGCTCGTCCATCAACACGACCGGCCGGTCCTCCATCAGGGTGCGGGCCAGCGCCACCCGCTGCCGCATGCCGCCCGACAGTTCCGCCGGCCGGGCCTGCAGCCGGTCGCCGAGCCCGACCGCGTCGAGCAGCCCGCGCGCCCGGTCCACCAGGGCGGCACCCACCGCCTCGCCGCGCAGCCTCGGCCCCAGCAGGACGTTGTCCAGCGCGCCGAGCCACGGCAGGAGCAGGTCCTGCTGCGCCATGTAGGCGACCCGGCCGTCCAGCGGTCGCCCGTCCTCCGCGGTCAGCACCGTCGGCGGCTCCGGATCGGCCAGCCCGGCGATCAGCCGCAGCAGCGTGGTCTTGCCGACGCCGCTGGGTCCCAGGAGGCAGGTGCAGCCGCCGCCTTCCAGCGCGAAATCCAGCCCGTCGAACAGCCGCACGCCGCCATAGGTCAGGCGGGCCCGCTCAATTCTCACGCCGATGCTGGGAGGACGGGCCGACACGGTCGGCCGCACGAGGTCGTGCATGGGTCACTGATCCCTACGCCGGTATCAACCGGATCAGGTTCCAGGGGTCGTCCCGCGTCTTGGGACCTCTCAGCCGACCATCGGCTCCCCCAGTGAGGTTGGACAGACTATTGCAAGTCCGCGAGGCCGTGGCAAGGCGCCGGGACACCGAATACGCACATAGTTGACGAATCGCGGGTGCCGGCCTAGGTCAGGGTCCATGCTGAACCCGTCCCATCCTATCGGCCCGCTCTTCATCGGAAGCGAGATCTACCGCGCCTCGACCTACGGCAAGAAGCACCCGCTCGCGATCCCCCGGGTCTCCACCGCGATCGACCTTTCCCGGGCCATGGGGTGGCTGGACCACCGGGCCTATCTGGACAGCCCCAGGGCGACCCCCGACCAGCTCGCCCGCTTCCACGACCGCACATATATAGAGACGGTCCGCCGGGCCGAGGCGGAGCAGCGGCTCGATGTCGAGGCGCGCGACCGCTACAATATCGGCCGGCTGGAGAATCCGATCTTCGCCGAGGTCTTCCGCCGCCCCGCCACGGCGTCGGGAGGCTCGATCCTGGCCGGCCGCCTGCTGGCCGAGCACGAGGGGGTGATCTACAACCCCGCGGGGGGCACCCACCACGGCCTGCGCGATCGGGCCAGCGGCTTCTGCTACTTCAACGACCCGGTGCTCGCGATCCTGACCATGCTCGACGGCGGCGTGAACCGCGTCTACTACGCCGACCTGGACGCCCACCACGGCGACGGGGTGGAGTACGCCTTCGCCGACGACGACCGGGTGCTGACCGTGTCGGTCCACGAGGGCACGCGCTGGCCCTATACCGGCAAGGTCGGGGACCGCGCCGGCGGCATGGCCCGAAACCTGCCGGTCCCCGTGGAGTTCAACGATTCCGAGCTGGATTACATCCTGGACAATGCCCTGATGCCGCTGGGCCGGGGCTTCGCCCCCGACGCGGTGGTGATCCAGTGCGGCGCCGACGCCCTGGCCGACGACCCGATGAGCCGGCTGGACCTGTCGAACCGCGCCCTGTGGAATGCCGTCCGCTCCCTCGCCACCCTGGCTCCCCGGGTGCTCGTGCTGGGCGGCGGCGGCTATAACCCGTGGTCGGTCGGCCGTTGCTGGACCGGGGTCTGGGCCACCCTCAACGGCATCGACCCCGATGTTCTGGTGACACCGGACGCCGAGGAGGTGCTGCGCGCCCTGACCTGGAACCGCCGCCAGGGCCAGAACCCGCCGGAACACTGGTTCACCACCCTCGCCGACGCCCCACGCCCCGGCCCGGTGCGCGACGAGATCCGGCAGGTCGTGGACGCCGTCATGTCCTGACGGTGCCGGGACCGCCCAAATGCTTTACATATGCAACGGGCTCCTGTAGCGACTGGACCATGGCTGCCGCGATCATCCGAACCCTCACCCTAGTCCTGCTGCTGGTTGCGGCCGGTCAGGGCTCCCTGTCCGCCGCGGAGACCTTCCGCACGGACCGCCTGACCATCGAAACCGCCTCGGGCGGCAAGTACCCCTTCGCCGTCGAGATCGCCGAGACACCGCGCCAGATGGCGCAGGGGCTGATGTTCCGCGAGACCATGGCGCCCGACGCGGGCATGCTGTTCGTCCTGCCGAAGCTCCAGACCATGTCCATGTGGATGAAGAACACGTTCATCCCGCTCGACATGGTGTTCATCGGTCCCGACGGTCGGATCGTCAACATCCACGAGAACGCGGTGCCCCAGTCGCTGGACACCATCAGTTCCGCGGGGCAGGTGAAGGGCGTGCTGGAGATCAACGGCGGCATGGCCGCCCGCCTGGGCATCCGCGCCGGCGACCGGGTGGTCCACCCGGCCTTCCAGCAGCAGGGCTGACCGTCAGGGGCGCTTGCGCGCCAAGGTCAGCCCGTCGCCCAGCGGCAGCAGCACCTGGGTTACCCGCTCGTCGGCATGGACGAAGGCGTTGAAGGCCCTGAACGTCTCAGTCTTCGGCTTCGTCGCTTCCGGATCGGCGACGGTGCCGCGCCACAGCGTGTTGTCGATCGCGATCACGCCGCCCGGCCGCACGAGCGTCAGCGCCTGCTCGTAATATGTCGGGTAAAGCTCCTTGTCCGCGTCGATCAGCGCGAAGTCGAAGCTGCCCGCGGCTCCCTCGCCGATCAGGGCCGACAGCGTCTCCGTCGCCGGAGCCAGCCGCAGGTCGATCTTGTCGGCGACGCCGGCTTCGGCCCAGTAACGCCGCGCCACGTCGGTCCATTCCACGCTGACGTCGCAGGCGACTACCCGGCCCTCCGGCGGCAGCGCCAGGGCGGCCACGGTGGCGCTGTAGCCGGTGAACACGCCGATGTCGAGCGTCCGCCGCGCCCTCAGCAATTCCAGCACCAGGGTCAGCATCTGCCCTTCCTCCGGCGCTATCTGGTAATAGCCCTGGGTCAGGCTGGCCGTTTCGGCGCGGAGCCGGGCGAGCACTGGCGGCTCGCGCAGCGAATTGTCCAGGATGTACCGGTGGATCGCCGGCGGCAGGAACATGGATTGCTGGGTCACTCGGGATCCTCGTGTCGGGCCGATGTCTCGGGGCGATATCCGGGGTCGATATCCGGCGTCGGTGGCTGATCGCCGAATGCCACGGCTCCCTGCATATGTCCATATGACAAAGCTCCGGAACTTTCTTCGGGGGGCGCCGGGGGCAGTGGGTTGCTGACTTTGCCCCGATGATGTATGTCACGCCCTGGCGGAGCGTAGCGCAGTCTGGTAGCGCATCTGCTTTGGGAGCAGAGGGTCCCGAGTTCGAATCTCGGCGCTCCGACCATATGCGAGAAGTCGTGGAGAAGCGAACCATGCAGGTGCGTATCTATCAGCCCAGCAAGTCGACCATGCAGTCCGGTCGCGGCAAGATGGGTGACTGGGTCCTGGAATACGAGATCGCGACCCCGCGGCGTGCCGAGCCCCTGATGGGCTGGATCTCGTCCGGCGACACCCTGAACCAGGTTCGCCTCAAGTTTCCGACCAAGGACGAAGCGGTCGCCTTCGCCGAGCGCAAGGGCTGGGACTACATGGTCCAGGACGCGCACCAGCGCCGCGTCCGCCCGCGCAACTACGCCGACAACTTCCGCCCCGACCGCGTCCGCTGAGGACGCGCGGGGCGCCCGCCTCCTTCAAGCGCCCTTAGCTCAGCTGGATAGAGCACCCGCCTTCTAAGCGGACGGTCGCTGGTTCGAATCCAGCAGGGCGCGCCACTCTTTTCCTATTTAATTTCAGAAACATAGCCGATCATTTTTAGGTGTCTGGCGTGAGCCCTTTCGAGTATCGGGTAACACTCGGGTTACAAAGGCCTCGGAGCCATGAGGGTAATGCCTGCCGGTATCTGTGACAGGCATCATCCTTGCGGAATGGTACGCTGGGTGATCATCGCGATGGCCAGGATGTGGATGGTCAGGCGGTTGGCCTGGGGGAAGTCCGCCGCCACGAGGTCGATGTTGCTTTCCATCAGCTTGGAGATGAAGGCGACGTTGCGCGCCAGGCGGTCGAGCTTGGCGACCACCAGAGTGGCGCCGTACAGGCGGCACAGGCCGAGCGCCTGGTCCAGCTCGGGCCGGTCGTTGCGCTTGCCGCTCTCGACCTCCGTCACCTCGGCGGCCAGGGTCCAGCTCCCGCTGTCGAGAAAGGACTGGATCGCTTCCTGCTGGGCCTCCAGTCCGAGCCCGGAGCGGCCCTGCTTGTCGGTGCTGACCCGGTAGTAAGCGACCCACGGCCACGGCAGAGTCACTCTGTCGCGTTCCCTTGCATGTCGTTCAAGGGAACGCGACAGAGGGCCGTGGTGCGAGTAACGAGGCTTAAGAGGGTGTTGAGATGACTCTGTCGATCATTTAGCATAAAACTTACAAACGTGTTGGACGAAGAAGTTTTCGTCTAATGCTACCATATTGAGCTTTTATTTATCATGCTGCTGTGATTTACATGTTTAACTCGCATGTACCGACCGAGAAATTTCGCCCTTTTTCGTGTATTGTATCTTTGATTTTCTTCTATGGGCTTCTGCCTGATAATGTACGAACACGTTCACTGCACGCATACATGTATGCACAACCGAGCTGTAGATCGATAGACTTCACCTCAACACCCTCTAATACCAACGGCATTGAAGATTGGCCGGTGAGTTCCGGCAGAGATATCGGGCTGAAGAGGTCCAACCTTGTCTTTTGGTGACGTTGTATAGAGGTTTTGTCGGGGGGAACCGGGTGCCCCGTCAGGAGCACCCGGTTCACGGGGTCAGGACACTGAGCCCAACCAAGGTTAGGCACCGCACGTAGCAGAGTGCCTGCCCCGAGCCCTCGGCGTTTCTCGCACAGTTGCCAGGCGCCGTGCTTTTGGCCGGACGCCGCAGACAAGGACGAGTTCACCATGTCTTGCCAATCCTACTGCATCGGGATCGATGCCTCCAAAGCCTATCTTGACACCTGCGGCGTGCCGGGCCGCGGCGCGTGGCGCCTTCCCAACACGGCCGAGGGCCACACCGCCCTCGCGACGGTGCTGGGCGCGCTGCGCGCGGGCGGCGACGAGGTGCTGGTCATGATGGAAGCGTCGGGCGGCTGCGAGCGCGAACTGCACCACGCCCTGGCCCGGGCCGATGTGCCGGTCGCCGTCGTCAATCCCAAGTGGGCGCGTGACTTCGCCCGCTCGACCGGCCAGCTGGCGAAGACCGACCGGGTCGACGCCCGGATGCTCCAGGCCTTCGGCGAGGCCACCCGTCCCCGCCCGACGCCGGTCCCGGAGCCGTTGCGCGCCGAGTTGATCGAGATGCTCGACTACCGCGACCAGATCCTGGCCGAGATCGTCGCGCGCGGCCATCAGCTCAAGCACCTGCGCGGCGACTTCATGCGCCGGCGCGCCGAGACGGCGCTGGAAGCGCTGCGCACCGAGGCCGACACCCTGGCCTGGATGATCGAGGCGAAGCTGAACGACGACCCGGGGCTGCGGCAGCGGGCCGCCCTGCTGCGCAGCTTCCCCGGGGTCGGGCCGCTGAGCGCGGCCATGCTGGTGGTCCACATGCCCGAGTTGGGCAGCCTGACCGGCCGGCAGGCGGCCAGCCTGGCCGGCCTGGCGCCGTTCGCCCGCGACAGCGGCACCCTGCGCGGGGTGCGCACGATCTTCGGCGGCCGGGCCAAGGTGCGCCGGGCGTTGTTCCACGTCGGCCGGGTCGGCCTGCGCCACAACGCCACGCTCAAGGCCTTCTATGACAGCCTGAAGGGACGCGGCAAGCCGGGCAAGGTGGCGCTGGTCGCCTGCATGCGCAAGGCGCTGGTGATCCTCAACGCCCTGCTCCGGACGGGCCGGCCCTGGGTGGCGGAGTACGCCGCCGACGGGCCGCCGGCCGAAGCCGCCTCCGCCACGGCATCCTGAGCCCCATCCCTTTGTTCGACCGGCGGCACCATCCCTCCGTCCCGACCTGAGGGTCCAGCGGGCGGCGGGCGGAGCGGCGGTCAAGGAGGGCCGAAGGCCACCGCGGAGCGGCGCGCAGCGTCCTTGATGGCCGCTCCGCCCGCCGCCCGCTGGACCGAGGTGGGGGCGGCCAAGAGCACGTCCGACAACCGCCGCGGCAAACCGCTGACGGCGGCGTCTTCCCGTGACCATGCATGCTGCTTGAAGTTGTATATCCACACCCAACGATGCGGCTCACAAAAACAGTTGCTACGCCCTCGGTCGGTCAATGTTCAGTGCCGCTGGTATAAGGGCGCAGCGATGGCTAGCAGGGTGCAACTCCAACGGCGCGGCGGGAGTTCGGGTTGGGTACTGACGATATAGACCGGACGGTCAGCGGCGGCTGACCACATCGTGGCGCTGGCCTGGCCGGGTCCCATGGGCCGGTCGGCCAGACCGCATCCAGCGAACCCGGCAGCCCCCATATGATGCGCGCGGGCGGGACTCCTTGATCCTGTCGCGCGTAACCGGACCAGTTTTTTCAGATCGCAGTTCGGTTCCGGCAGATCGCCGCCAGACATTATCAGCCGGAAAACCGCCCCTTACGGCTGGATCGATGAGTACCTGCGCAGAATTTGTAATCGCGATTGCCTACCTGATCACTGCCGTTGCTCGGCCTTGGTCTGCCCGCCTTGCTCGATTGGCTCCAGAGTCGCAAAATACTCCATCAGGAGCCGGTGAGTAAAAATGTATCCACCGCCGATCTTGCGCAGAAAGACGCGCTCGGCCGCATAATCCAGAAACGGGATGTAGTCCCATGGGGTATAGCCATTGCGCCATAACAAAACGCGCAAGGCATAATGTTTTAAGTAAGCAATTCCACCATTAGATAATCCTGAATATAAAGCAGCTAGCATTCCGAATTGTATCGCTCCGAACAAAGCGGTATCTGGGCCAAAGAACAGCCAAAACCCCAATCCGCTTGAAAGTCCACCTGTTAATCCGCTGATCAGCGATATTGTTATCGAGTTTCTTAATGATCTTTTTATGCCCTCATTTGGGTGCGTTCGATATGTCATTCCCCCAATGAACATCCCCCCCTCTATTAACATGAATAAGCCACTGACCAAGCCTAAAGCTAAGCCGGCAATCAACCCGAATATTAAGTTCTCAACCATTCCAAGAATAAACCCATTGACAAGTGCAATGACCAAACTGATTACCAAAATTCGTTTTACATTTATCCATGCTGATGACCATCCTAGTATCTCAGCAGGCGATATACGATCATCATTGTTCAGCCAGCTACCTAGTCCAAAGATCAAGCCAAAAGCTATGCCTACTGCTAGTCCGTAGAAGGAGCCGTTACGTAGCCCACCAAGTAGACCTGAGATCAATCCAGCAGCCAATCCGGAGAATATATTTGGAATCATAGACACGAGCCGGCGCTGTCCCTTTAACGGCAGCCAACGTGGCTGCATCGACTCTACGTAGAATACGCTCAGGTTGGCATGCATCAACGAGCGGGCTAGCCAAGCCAGCCAGAGGATGGTCTGCTCCCGCGTGTAGTCGGTGGCTTTGGTCCGGCGCTCGAACATGCGTTCGCTGTAATTTGCAAACAGGTGCGCCCGCCGCTCCTCCAGCGATCCGGTTGCCCTTACCTCGGCTGCCGACCGCCCTCGATATGCCAGCGTAACGATGCTGAGCATCAGCGGCGTGTCCAATAGCTCCCAAAGCGTTTCGTCTTCCCGCAAGGCCGTCCGCACCCCATCCAGCGGCTTTCCAGCCTGTTTCAGGTAGGTGCTGACCTGCGCCCGTAAGAGCGGTTCGATGGCGACCGCTCCCGACAACTCCACGCGCGTCGAAAGTGCTTGGTAGTCCGCCGCACGGCAGCACATGGCCAGCGGAACAAGTCCGTGCCGATGGTGGAACGTGTTGATCGCCTCGACACATCCTGCGCGATGCTCCGGCGCGACCTCGTCCAAACCGTCCAGCAAGGGCAGGACTTGGTCGGCCTCGATCCAGGTCTGGGCGAGCTTGCGCTGTACGTAGTAACGCTCGGCCAACTCATCGACCAACCAGTCCGCCAGCGGGCGCCGCCGCACCGCCCAGGACGACAAGTGGAAGACCACCGGCATGGGATGACTCACGTCCCGCTCCGCCCGGTCCAGCAGGTCGCGGGCTAGCTCCAGCAGCAGCGTTGTCTTGCCCGCTCCCGGAGCTCCCAGAATGAGCAGCGCCTGGCCCAACTCGTCGAGGACGGTGTCCATCGCTTGCCCTGGTGGCAGCGGCCGGGGTGCTCGGTTGGGCTGTTGCACGATCACATCCCACGGCCGGCTGATGGCGTCTGGGATTTCCTCCAGACCCAGCTCGATACGGACAAGGTTGTCCAGCGAATGCTTCAGATAGCCGTCGATCCAAGTCTCTCGAACAGCCTTCAGCATCCGGCGGCGATTGGGATTGGACATATCTGAAGGCCCCCCCGGCGGAGTGCCCGGGGGTCGCGGGGGGGCTACCGAGGGTCGAAGATGCTCTCGATCGTGTGGGCAAGGTGATCGAGCACCTTCTCCTGCTCAGCTGGCAGCATGTCGCTCAGAGGGCGGCTGGGCGGATTGATGGCCTGGAAGCGGGCCAGGTCCGGACTCCGCGCGAAACGGGATGCGCTGAGGATCACCGGCAGGATGCGCACCCCCTTGGCCTTGGCGGCTTCTAGCAGCGGCGGCAGTTCGGTCTCATCGATGAAATCCGAGGCGAAGAAATCAGCGCTGATCAGCAGCACCGCGACCTGGGCCCTGTCGAGAGCGTTCTGGATTTCCTGCTTCCAGTCATCACCAGGCCGGATGCGGGTATCGTCCCAACAGTCCAGGTTGCCCTCACGGACCAACGGCTTTAGATGCCGCTTCAGCCGGTCCAGCCATTCCTTGTCCGCGTGGCTGTAGCTGATGAAGACCTTGGTGCGGGTCGATGGTGATGGCACTACAAGCTGCTCCGGTCCAGATCGTCAGGCAGCATCCGATATCACCAACAAACCATCATTGCACAGGGGTTTCGTCGCCTACAGCTCAAATAGCGAATAAGCGGCTGACCAGCGCCTGCCGAGTGCGGTGACTGAACCGCGACGGTGGCAGGTCCCATAGGCTAAGCTCAGGAGTGCCGCGTTCGCACACCCCCACCCCCCCTATACGGATCGCGCGACGGGACTGCTTGAGCTGGTCGCGAGCAACCCGACCCGATCATTTCCGGCAGACCCAGCGGGTATTCCCCACCCAGGAAACAGCCCCTTCTTCCTCGAACGACGGGTACCCGGCGGAAAATTTGTGCTTGCGGTCACCGTTCTCGAAACAAGGATGATCTTACTCAAGGCCGGAACAACCTGAAGCTCCATATCCAGAGGGACCAGACATGACCATGCTGCCGACCATCCAATCACTGCATGTACGGCCGGTGCTCGCACCGATGCTGCGGCCGCTGCGAACGGCCTCGGGTGCCATCCCGGCAGCACCGCTGGTCCTGATCGACGTCCAGACCGATCAGGACGTCATCGGACGCGCCTACATCTTCTGCTACACGCCCCTGGTGCTGAAGCCGCTCTGCATGTTCCTGACCGACCTCGCCGGTCAGATTGTCGGCCAGCCCGTCGCACCGGCCGACCGGTATCTCGACCTGTCGCGGACCTTCCGGCTTCTGGGCCGGCAGGGCCTCGTCGGCATGGCGCTGTCCGGGCTGGACATGGCGCTGTGGGATGCGCTGGGCCGTGCCGCCGATCGGCCGG
This sequence comes from Skermanella pratensis, assembly GCF_008843145.1. Lineage (GTDB taxonomy): Bacteria > Pseudomonadota > Alphaproteobacteria > Azospirillales > Azospirillaceae > Skermanella > Skermanella pratensis. The sequence goes on from NZ_CP030265.1 coordinate 1,431,163, forward strand.
TCGCCGAACTGCTCGGCGGGACCGTCAGGCCGGTGCCCGCCTACGACAGCTTCGGCTTGGTTGATCCGGTGGCTGACCGGGCGATGCTGGAAGCGTCCGTCGACGCCGGCTTCCGGGCCATCAAGATCAAAATCGGCGAGCGCAGCGCCGCCGAGGACGCGGCCATGGTCCGCGCGGTCCGCGACATCATCGGGCCCGACGTCCAGCTCATGGTCGACCTCAACCAGTCGCAGAGCGCCACCGAGGCGATCCGCCGCGTGGAACGGCTGGCCGCCTATGACCTGACCTGGGTGGAGGAGCCGGTCGCCGCCGAGGACCTGGAAGGGCATGCGCGCGTCCGCGCCGCGTCACCGGTCCCCGTCCAGACCGGCGAGAACTGGTGGTTCCCTTCGGACATGGCCCATGCGGTGGCGGCGCGCGCCTGCGACCTGGCGATGCCCGACTTGATGAAGATCGGCGGCATCACGGGGTGGCTGCGTGCCATGGCCCTGGCCGAGGCGGCCAGCCTGCCGCTTTCCAGTCATCTGTTCATCGAGGCGAGCGCGCATACGCTGGCCGTCAGCCCGACCTGCCACTTCCTGGAATACCTGGACATGGCCGGCGCCGTCCTGGCCGAGCCGGTGCGCCCGGTCGGCGGCATGGTCACGGCGCGCGGGCCGGGTCTGGGCATGGCGTGGGATGAGGATGCCGTCGCACGCTTCGTGGTGGACTGAACCCTCAGATGGTCGGATCACCTTCGTTTTCAGCAGGCCGGCTGGATGTTCCCCGCCAAGGAAATGGTCCCTTTCCTCCCTGAGCGGCGGGTACCCGGCAGGAAATTCGTGATAGTGAGCGCCAATGCGGGTTCCTAAGCCCCCAGTCCTGGTAATTTCCAATGGAGTCGTTCAATGACGGAAAGCGTTCTGTTGGCGATCGGCGTCTGAGCCTGTCCAGCCGATGTCACCCATGCCGACAGTAATCGTTTCACGGCCCCGAACTTACATCGCAAATAAACCCGTCACGCTCCGCACTTGGAAATAGAGGATTGCAATGCAACGGCGATCCCTGCTTCCATCCTCATTCGGCGGTTTCGCTGCTCTTTCCCTGCGGCAAGGCGGTGACCCGTTCCTTGCCCTGCATCGCGAGATGAACCGCCTGTTCGATGATGCTTTCCGGAGCTTCGGCTTGGCCGAGGGCGGGACTGGCCCCGAGACGTTCGCCTCCGGCAGCGCGGCGGTGCCGCGCATTGATGTCAGCGATACCAACTAGGACCTGAAGGTCGTCGTCGAGCTGCCGGGGCGTCAGCCAGAATGACGTCGAGATCAAGCTAATCGACGACGTCCTGACGATCCGCGGCGAGAAGAAGGCGGAGCAGGAGGACAGGCAACAGAACTGCCATGTCATGGAGCGGTCCTACGGCAACTTCGCCCGCTCGGTCCGCCTGGCCCTTCGCGGTCGGTCCCGACCGGGGCCATGCGACCTTCGGTGACGGCGTGCTAACCGTGGCACTGCTCAAGCTGGCCGAAGTGTAGAAGGAGCGTCGAATCCAGATCAGCGGTGGCGGGCAGGACCAAGCCGCCATCAGCCATGGGGGCGGAAGCACTCAGGCCACTGAGTGAATGGACCTAGCCATTCACCGGACCTGTCGAGGTTCGGCGGGCCGTCGCGGTGAGGCAATGGCGTGACGGCTCCCATGGGCCGGCGCGCAGGTCGCATCCAGCGAATCGGGGGACCACCTTGTGGCGTGCACGGACGGGACACCTCCTACCGGTCGTGCGCAACCGACCGGATTTCCGAGGCCGCGATCCGTTTCGGCAGAACAATACCAAACATCCCGGCCGGGAAAGCGCTCCTTTCAGCTGAATCGACGGGTACCCCATAGGAAGTCCACCGTCGAGCGAGCGACCGCGGGAAGGAGACGTGCCGGGTGCTCTTAGGTGCAGGCAGAGCGGTGGCCGGGATGGCGTTGGTCACTCCTCCGGGTTGAGCTCGATTCGCACGGCGGCGACCTGGAGCAGGTCAGTTTAGCCCGCCCTCTCCTGCACCATTGCATCGCGGTACGGGTCAGGCCAGGGGCCGGTAGTCTCGTCACGGACTCCTTGAAAACTGGTGTGCCGATCCGGATGGCGTGGATCAGTTCAATAATCAGTACCCAGCGGTGCACCGGGGAGTGCAGGCCGCCGCTTGAAGAAGCAGGCCGACAGTCTAACCTCAGCCGGTACAAGCGCCCAGGTATGAACCCTGGCGCTGCGCGGTGTAGTGGCCGAGCAGGAGGGCCAACGCCATGGTCTGGTCCGCAACCGCTAGGAAAGCCCGCTGGTCATCGTGGGACCAGGCGATCCAGCATGGTTTAATCGGCAGGCCTCCACACCTATGGTCGAATTCAGTACCTGCGCCGCCGCTTCACGCCAAAGGTACAAACGACGCTGAGTACCGCAATGGTGTAGTTTGCGTGCCGGGATGGTCGCGCCAGTGTTCCTGGAGGGCGTCGATGTATTATTGGCTGACCGAGCTTGCTAGTCGGGACGGTTGCATGCCGCCGATCACCTCAACCAGCTTCACAAGTATCTTGCGGTATTCACGCTGAATGCGGGGAGCCTTCGATGCGAACTGCGACAACCCAAGATACTCCTGAGCACGATCGGAAAGTGTCACCGGCATGAACGTGAGACGTTGTTCTACCAAGATCACCTCTGCGACATCCTGTATGATGCTTGTCAGAAATGTTGGCGGACGCGCGCCAGCCCGAAATTAGATGCATCCTTAGCCGTTCGGGCGTACCCGACAGGGGAGCCAAGCGGGAAGCGCAGAAACACTGGGCCTATAGCGTTTCCAGCATAGTACTCTATGAACCGTCTTGCATTCACCTTAGGTGCATGGGAAGGTCCCATCGGCAAGCGCAAGTGTAAGCGGAATTAGCGAGGGGGTATAACCCCTTGCAGGGACGGCGGATCGTGATGGAACTTCTGTTACTACTCGGCGGCATATGGGTCCTCTATCGGATAGTGAAGATTTTTAGAAAACCTTCCGTTCCCACGCAAACGTACTCGCGACCACAGCCGAGCCACCAGCCAGCGTCTCCACGGGGTAATCCGCCTCCACCCCCAAAGACAGCATACCGACCATCACCCTCCCGGAGTCGCCCCTCGCCGATAGTGTTCACCGACAGTTCCACAGCGGGAAAACCGACCGCGCTGGCAGAAAAAGACTTACAAGGTTTGCACGATGCGTTTACGGGCGCTCCGCTGAGTATCGCCCTCGGTCTGTATCAATGTGGTAACTGCAAGGTTTATTACCATACCGAGAGCTACACGGTTATACGCGAAGAGAACGGGGGCCTCTGCGTAGCATGCGGTCGAGCGGCCATTGTCGCCATTTCCACTGACCAAGCCAAAACTGGACGTGGAAGGGATTACAACCCGAACGTAATCACGCTTGCGGACTTCCGCCAACATTTTGGCCGAGTTGTAACGTTTGAGGGAACAGTGAAAGAGGTTCGCGTTAGCCGCCGAGGGTCTGACTACGCCGTTATGTTCGAGGATAAATCATGGACTTCAGGCTTCAAGCTCGTCTTCTTCCGAGGCGCTGTCACAAAGGTTGGCGGTCCAGCCTACATTAAGAGCTTGGACGGGCATCGAATCCGCGTTCGAGGGCTTCTGGTCAGCCACCAAAGATTCGGCCCCGAAATTATCGTCTCGGAGAAGTCCATGATCTTGGAGGTCGCCTAATGCGCTGGAAAGGTCTCAACCAAGGCTACTCCGACCATATAGCGGCACTCGCCTCAAAGCCACCGCATGAAGTTCTCGGAGTTCCCGCCGATTGCCCCCGAGATGAGTTGAAGGCCGCCTACATCAAGCTAGTCAAGACTTATCATCCTGACACGTCCGATCCGTTTATGGCGCGCCACAATGAAGAGGTGATCAAAATAGTAAACGCAGCGTATAAAAAGATAGTGGGGGATGCATCGAAATGACGGCACGCTACCATCGCCATAACTTAATTGATTGGTTCTCTCAGGATGTTATATCGAAGACCAGAGTCGCCGTCATCGGTGCTGGTGCGGTAGGGAACGAAGTCATAAAGAACTTGTGCCTTCTGGGCGTCGGAGAAATCCACATCTTCGACTTTGACTATATCGAAGAGCATAATCTCACGCGCAGCGTGTTATTTCGCGAGACTGACATAGGGATGCACAAAGCAGAAGTAGCCGCATGGCGGGCAACGGAACTAGACCCAAATGTGCAAGTGAAGGCAGTTTGCGGAGATTTCTGGGATACGCTTTCTGTTTCAGGCCTTAAAACCTTCGATGCTCTTTTCTGCTGCGTAGATAATTTCGAAGCAAGAATAAGATGCAACACTTTGTGCTACCTAGCCAAAACAAACTTCATAAACGTGGGTATAGATAGCCGCTCAGTGTCGGTAGAGACATATCCCTTCTCCAGCAATCTAAAGTCTGGCTGCATCGAATGCAACCTGCCTGAGACTGTGTATCGCCGTATATCGGAGCGGTATTCTTGCGGTTACCTTAAGAAAGTGTCTTTCGTTGAGAGGAAGGTTGCCACGACGATCATAACTTCAAGCATTGCTGGCAGCTTTGCGGTATCCACAGGTTTGCGATTGGGCACAGATGCTGATGAGGCTTCGATGCCTAATCGCTTATACGTAGACACCATTGCCGGCAATCTCACACGTACCACCTTGGCGAAACGGGATGATTGCCCCTGCTGTGGGCGTATTCCCGCAAACGTGACGTTGATACGCACCAAGCGCGATGTGCGCGGTCTGGAGAACAGCTTAGGGGCAAACGCTACTGTGGTTATGAGCGAGCCAATCCTTGTGGGCTATAGGCTGTTGGGAGAAGGAGCTAGTCATATCATTTTTCGTAAAGCTTCAGAGTTTGATGACGGATTTCCCGCAACATTGGCGAGCGATCCAGGCGATGTCGAGATGGAGGTTCGAGACCAGTTCACGCTGGCCGAAATAGCTGAACGGTTCGACGGCCATCAGATACCGTCTAAGTTTGCGGTTGTGGAAACGGATCAGCACACACTGATATGTGAGTTTGATGGAGATGAACATGAGTGAAGTAAGTGTGATTATTAGGACTGCTGACCAGACACGGAAGGCTGAAGTTGCTATGTCGCGCACAAATACCGGCGGCGATGTGATACAAGCGGCTGTGGATAACTGGTCTCTGCCCGCCGACACCGATTACACGTTGGTGAATACATCCACAGGAAAGTCCATACTGCCCTCGCAGCAACTCTCAGAGGATGTGGTGCAGAGTGGCAGTGTGCTTGAAGTTCAGCCGGTTCTGGTTGCTGGCTAAAGCTGGGGGGCAATTATGTCAGCGTTCATTGAACGGCGAAACCAGGACATTCAGAAACTTTTTGAATTGTGCGGGCAGTCGGATGGCCGCATTGAGGTTGCCAGAGTCTCGGGCAACCCACCTAATGAAGTTGAGGTTGGGATACGTTTGAGAACAGCACCATCCAACCAGTACCCCATCTCTGTTCAGAACCTAACGAAGGTGCTTATTTCCCTTCCTTCGCGATACCCGTTCCAAGAACCAACTGCGACCATCAAGACACCCATATTCCATCCCAATGTCTACTCTTCTGGAAAGATATGCTTCGGAACGAAATGGCTTCCGTCACAAGGGCTTGACTTGCTCGTGAGGCGAATCGTTCAGATCATCACTTTCGACCCCACCATATTGAATGGTCAATCACCTGCCAATGGTACCGCTCTAAGTTGGTACCGCGATGCTGTTCGACGGCATGCAGGAGCTTTTCCAACAGACACATTGACCCTGAGCGCATCGGCTACTCCCAAGAAAATGGCTTGGTCTGACGTGCGTGGTGAGAGTGAGGAGAGAACTACCGTCCAGTGTCCAAGCTGCCGGGGAAGCTTGTCGCTCCCTAAAGGTAAGTCTGGCAGGGTCCGATGTCCAAAATGCAGTACCGCATTCGAGGCAGAAACATGATTGTGTGGCGCGAACAGCCGCCGGATTTCCGCCAGCAGGAGATTGGAAAGCTGTTGAGACGCTTGCCCTTCACAAGCGCCTGCATCGTCGCACTTGGAGATGGGTTGCGCCCCAAGGTTGTAGTTGCTCAACGAGCACATGAGGGGGTTTGGGCACATCTTTCTGAACGTAATGTTGAAATGGGTGGACTGCTCATAGGAAGCGTGCACACATTAGAGGGTAGCACAGGAGGATTTGTCGTTGCAGTCGAGGACTTTGTCCGGAGCGAACACTACGAGAGCACTGGCGTATCCTTGACGATGGAATCTCAAGTCTGGAATACTGCACGCCTGAGGGCGAAGGAGGAAATGTCAGTTGTCGGATGGTATCATAGCCATCCAAGTTTGGGGGCTTTCTTTAGCGGAACTGACAGAAAGACGCAGGCTCAGTTCTTCAGCCATCCGTATAGCGTCGGCCTCGTTATTGACCCATTCCGTCATGAGGAAATGTGGTTCTTGAGCGGGGAAAGCATTTCTCTGGACCTTTTTCAAATCTTTATCTCACCTGAGGTGTCGTGATTCGGGGGGAGAGATGCTATTCCAGATTATTCACGTAGCATCCCAGAGGGTCACACGACAAGGTTGCGGAGCTGATTTGAGGCGCGCTGATCCGTGGCGCGGGCCGCTCGGTGGAGGTGGTCTTGTGGGTGGGCGGGAAGGACTGTGGTCACGGGCACGCTGCCTAGGGCGTCACGGCGGAAGCCAGGCGACGCGGGCGGAGAGCCGGCGCAGGCTGTGGGGATAGGCGAAGTTGGACGACAGGGCGACCTCGATGCGCTGGGCGGTTTCCCAAACCCGGCCGGCGACCTTGATCAGGTGAGCGCGCAGGATATCGAACTGGGCCTTGCGCCAGAACGAGGCCTTGGGCACCCGGCCGCGCAGGGTGTGGAGCAGCCAGTAAGCCGCGGTGTGGGCCAGGAGGCGGAACTGGTTGGCGGTGGCCGCTGTGCACGAGGTCCGGTCGGACGCCAGGTGGAGCTTGTGGTCCTTTATCAGGTTCTCCGCCGCCCGCTCTAACAGTATCTGCTCTCGTAGAGCGTCCGGGGCGTGCCGGTCAATTTGGTCAGACGAAGCGGCAGTCCACCCCCTGGGCCGAGGCCTCAACGCGGGCCATGACGCGGCGTTCGCAGTCCCGACTCCTTGCGCCGTAGCGCAACTCGGCGTGCCGGCGCACCTTGGCTGCCAGGTCGGCCAGGTCCAACCGGGCGAGGGCGGCGTCCTCGCCCAGGCCGCTCACCCGCGCCTTGAGCACTGCGTTAGTGCCCAGGTTGAGGAGGTAGCTGACGCCGTTGGCCTCGCACCCGCGGCGCAGTCACGCGCCCGTGCCCTTCGGACCCGATCGCGAAGCGATGGGAGGGCCATCGCCTCATGGCGCTCACAGCATGGGTGGCTAATCGGTTTAACGGCGGGCCGGCGCCACGCGGGCCGCAGCCGGATCTGTCGACCAGCGAGATCATCACGCTGCTGCTTGTGCTCCACAGTTCAGGCTTCAAGCATCTCAAGAGCTTCTATCACGGCTTCGCCGAACCGCTGTTGCGCGGCTACTTTCCCGGCATGCCGTGCTACGAGCACTTCGTCGCCCTGCAGAAAAGCGACTTCGTGCCGCTGGTGTTCTTCCTGCACAGTCACCTGGGGACCAGGACCGGGCTCTACTACATCGATTCCACCGCCCTGCCGGTCTGCGACAATCATCGCATTAGCCGGCACAAGGTGTTTGCCAATCTGGCCCAGCGCGGCAAGACCTCGATGGGCTGGTTCTTCGGCTTCAAGCTGCACCTCGTCTTCAACAACGACAATGAAATTGTCGCCCTGCAGCTGACCCCTGGCAACGTCCATGGCACCACGCCAGTCCCGGCGCTGACCCGCGACCTGACCGGCAAGCTGTTCGGCGACAAGGGCTATATCGGCCAGAAGCTGGCCGAAGACCTGTTGCGTCGCGGGCTGACGCTGTTCACCCGCGTCCGCAGGAACATGAAGGCGCCGCCCATGTCTTTACACGATAAAGCCTTGCTCAATGCCCGGAACATGGCCGAGACCATCATCGGCCATATCAAGGAGTTCTCGTCCCTCAATCTGTCCAGGCATCGATCCGTCATCAACGCCTTCGTTCACATCATCGCCTACCAGATCAACCCGTTCAAGCCCAAGCGCAACCTTCAGCCCCGCTATCGTCTCCAAACCACTGCCTGAAAACCCCTTATCGGGGTTATCTAGCGAGCGATTGCCGGAATGTCGACAGCCACGACGCTAACTCCGCTCCGCCTGTCCAACCCGTCCCAGCTTGGTCCAGGGTTGCTTTGAATTGGCCAGCACCGCCCCCGCGAGATCGTCGGGCGGCTGGATGCCCAGGGCAGCCATCACGGAGCGGAACTCCGCCTCCAGCGCTTCGCCGGTGAGCGGCTCGGCCTTGGCGGCCGGCGTGGGCGCGTCCATCAGCCCGTGCAACTTAGCGAGCGCCACCGCTGCCCCGGTCAGGGCGGCCGGTTGCTCGCGCTGGCGGGCCAGCTCGGCGGCCTCGATCAGAAGGTCGGTGACGGTCTCCAGACTGACGACGCGCCGCTCCCGCGCGGCTTCCTGTGCCTCGATCATGGCTGCAATGATCCTTGGATGATTGAGGAGGTCTCGCGCCCGATAGCTGGCGCTCCGGCGGGTCATCTTCGGCTTATACGCCTCAACGTAGGCATCAATCGGCTGCAGCCCACCGAGCAGGTTCTCGACGAAGCGTTGCTGCTTCTCGGTCAGACCGGACCTTACCTTCCGCGTCGCCGCCGTCATGTTGAGCCCACTTCGGTGCTGGAACACAATCGGTATTGTGTACATATATATAGCGCTTCAGCCACGATAAAGACACAAAATATGGCGATGGAGTGCGGATTGCCGCTGTCTCGTTCGGGTAGTTGGGTCAGTGGTCAAAGCTCTGAAATCCCAGTCGGCTCTGACCAGGGCAGCGGGAAAATCTTCGCCCAGGCGGTATATCGGCTATATCACTTTGCCCCTGCGGTTACTCACCTTACCTCGTAAGAGGCGGATGGACTGTGCCGGCGAACTTAATCGAGGTTGGCGAGCAACCCTCTGGCTGGAGGGGCGCCACCAGCATTTAAAAAGGCAGATCATGATCAGCGCTCACTTCGCCCATGCCGGCGCAGGCCTGGTCAAGGTGGGTCAGGGTCTGGTCAGGGTGAACGCTGTATAGAAGCCCGCAGGATTGCTGGGCTGGTCAGGGTGGTCAGGGCGGTCAGGGTTGGTATTGTTGATGGAAGCACATGTCTGAGCAGCGGCTCTCAGGATATCTCTCACTGCAGCGCTGGGCGATTTGACCGATTTCACTGCGACCACCCTGACTACCCTGACCAGCCCAGCATTTCCGCGGGCATTTCGCGCCGGCATCCTTGACCAAGACCCTGCCCATGCCTCTTTCACCCTGACCAATGCAGGGTAAGGAGGCTATTCGTCCTCAGAACCCTCACCGTCAGAAACCGCTGGCCAGTTGATTGGGCCACCGATCGCGATCTCGAAAGCGGCGCGGGCGTCTCGCAAGGGAGGAAACCTGATGGACAGCGGTCGTTCACCGGACGAGTGCCGCGGCCGGTACATTTTCATAGTAGGTACCAAGCTGCGCAGTTGCTTCCAGAACATGGCCTGTGGCTCCGGACGGTATTCAGCTTTCTGGTTCCCCACCCATATGACATATTCTTGGTACAGGCTGTTCTTTGACGCGCCTGTCATCCAGCAGTGGGCGTCGATTTCTACCGCTATAACCTGTATCTGGCTATCTGTCGGTTCGGGTGGTTCGTCGGCCACACACAACCGCTCGAACCACCAGCGTGATACGCCGTGCAGGCTGAAGAGCTTCTGCTCGATCAGGCCGGCCGTCGTCGGCGCCGTGCGGTGGTTCCACCCGGCAATGTCACGTCGGAGCATGTCGTGGAGGAACGCCGCCAATCCGCCGGCCTCCATCTCGGCGTTCAACGCGGTGAAATATTCCCTGTTGCCCTTCACCGTGTCAGGAACATCGAGCACCAGGTACCGGCGTGCGTCCTTGGCGGCCGGGACGGCCCAGTCATTGTTGGTCGCCATGATGACCCGCAGCAGGTTCGGCGCCTGGACAGCATCCACCCCCTTGCGTTCGATCATCAGCGTCGGTTCGGTGATCAACCCCTTGAGCACCCCGTCAGCAGCCCGGTCGCCGGCGAAGAAGGCTTCGTCGGCGAACAGGAGGAGCACGTCGCGCAGATGGCCGTTGAAGTTCCCGATCACGTGTCTCGGGTTGGTCACCTGGATGCCGTGTATGCCGAGGATTTCGCGGAGAGCACGCCCCAGGGTTCCCTTCCCGCTGCCCTCACCGCCGCGCAGGACGACGGCCACCTCCGCCTTGACCATGGGCTGTTGGAACATGTGCGCGCACCAGTTCAACAGCCAATCGCACAGGCTGGTGCTGCCCGAGCAGATGACGTCGAGGAGATGCCGGTGCAGCAGCGGCCACTCACCCGGGCGAGGCTCGATGCCAAAGCCGCGCCAGAGATTGAAGGTGTCCGCCGGGGCGACTTGGCCGGGCAGAAACACCAAGCCGCCCAGGTATTGCCGGCGGTGTTCGTGTTCCAGCCAAGCATCACCAAGAGGACGCCGCATCGGCTGCCCGTTCTTCCGCCTGCCGACCTCAACCCGGTGGTTCGCGTACAGGGAGGAAATCTGGGCGGGGGAGCTGAAGACATAGACCGGCTTTCCAGTCGCGTAGTCGAGCTTTTCCGTCATCACCAACGTCTTGCCGGCGTCGAACACGACGGCGTGCCGCTCGTTCATCTTCAGGACCCAAGCAGGCGTGTCCGCCCGGTCGAAGGATCGCACGACGCAGCGTGCGAGATACCGGAGTTGGGCCGCCTCGGTGGTATGCTTACCCGTGTCGCAGGCCGCTCCATGCTCGAAGGCCCGCAGGATGAGCGCGACATCGACGCCCGAGAAGCCAGCCTGCTTGAGCATGGACGCGAGGCTCATGTCCAAGCCGCTGCGGCTGGTGTCCATCAGCCCGGCGGTGTCACCCTCCCAGCGGCACCGCAGGGGCTCGGACGCGGCCAGGGCGGTATCCAGGCCCGACTGGAGGGCTAGCGACAGGTCGGCCCATTCCCGGACTTCCAGCACGCGCTTGGCGCGCATCTCGCTGATCAGGGCGGCAATGGCCGCCCCCATCTCAGGAGTCGTCATCGCGCTCCGGGGCCGGTTTGCGGGAAGGTCCATGGCCTCCCCGGAAAAAGCGGATGGTCCCGACTCGGCCAACAGCCGGTCCGGCAATGCCTCCAGCTGATCGGGCGAGTACTCCCCGCCGCCCAACCATAGAACCCTCGCCTGGGTTATGCCGCGCCCCTTGTCCCTTTTCTTCCCATGAGGAAAGTTCAACGTTCCCGGCATACGCATAATGCGGTCGGTGTTGAAGGTGTTGTCGCCGCCCAACGCTTTCCCGATGGCCTTGGCGAGCGCTTCATTTCGGCGTGTCGCCTCACCGTTCGGTCCGTCGAGGGGGTATGGCTCGGCAAAGCGCCAGAACAGCTGGACGCCGTTGCCGCTGTCGATGATCACGGTCGGCGGGAAGTCAGGATCGGCCGCAAGTTTTTCTGCAAGGGCGAGAAGCCTCTGGCGTTCCCGATCCCAGCCGCCGGGCTCAATCTCCTCGGCTTCTCGGGGGTCGATGTCGGCCCAAATAGCGAGCGCGGCGGCCATATCCGCCTTGGCCGGCTTTGTCATTACCGGCCCGTGTGTCTGGTTGGGGACGAAGTATATGTTCGCCTGGTTTTCCTGATGGAACTTGACGAACTTCGGTACTCCGGCTTCGATCTCATCAGGATCGAAGGTTCTGCCGATCAGCTTACCGCTCGCATGAATGGCGATCAGTGTAAAAGGGTTGCCTTTCGACCAATAGAGCGCAAATTCAACGGCGCCAACATTCGGCTCGTCACCTTGGTTGTAGGATAATGCGCTTATCGTCACTGGACGTCCTCCTTGAAGGCAGCTAGCCGGGATTGCGTCCGGCGGATAAGGGCATCGGCACGGACCTGGCCGATGGAGAGGGCCACCATGTCATCGAACTCCTGCTCAGCAGTCTCAAGGTCGCCCTCTAAAAAGCAGTGCGCGGCAATCTCCAGATCGCTCAGACCGTCGATCGAGTTGCCGATGGGGACTCGGTGGAAGGAGTTGGCCCTTTCGCCTGGCCTGATCTGGTAGCTGACCGTGGCCCAAAAATGCCCAGGCAACTGGGCCGGAACTTCCGCTCCGCGGTCTATCGCCGCCACTTGAAGCTCACCGAGCATCGTCTTGCGGAGGCGGAGGGACCGGCCGGGATTAGCGGCGAACCAGTCCCGGTCATCCTCCGCCCACGGGTCGGTGATCGCATCCGGAACGACGGCCACTACGGGCTTCATGTTGTGCACGGCCTTGCAGCCATCACAGACGGCCAGGAAATCGCCGCCACTGGGCACGCAGAGCACGGGTAAACCGGGTACCGCCGGTGCGCCACAGCAGTCACACCCATGTGCAAGGAAGCGGTCCGTCGTCCGGTTGATCAAGTCCAGTTGGGCTCTGGTCGGCCTGTGCTTCCTTGCCCTGCTGCGGGATCGTGCCGCTTCTGCGCGGCGTTGACGACGGTTAGGCGAAGACAAGGGCGTGCTGGCACGGAACGCCTGTTCCATGTTATGATCTCTCCACTGAAGTATTCATTGCGCCAAACGAGCAGTTAGCGGGCGCTACGGCATCGTATGGACTGGGGATTGCAGGTGCTCGGCAGGTACGGCCCTGCCGGTCACCGTTTAGTCAAGCCGCCTCATCGGTCAGGACGAGCGTGTTCTGTTACGTTGGCTCTTTCTGACATGCTCGGATAAGCTCCTGGCATGCCACGTGCCGGCTGACCAGCCACTCCTGGAGTACTTTCGCTGTAGTTCGGTCACCCATCTCCCAAGCGCCGAGCAGAGCTTCGAGTTCATAATGGAGGTTTGAGGGGCCCATGTCGTGGATGCTACGATAGTCGTAGAAAACTCCCCCCTCCTGTACGATGACATTGCTCCAGTTAAGGTCGCACCATTCAGGCATCTTAGCGCCAGCCGGCCAGATGGAGAGCAGCTCAAACTCGGGATTGAAGAGATACGCTGCCCCGTTATCGGCGATCCACACGCCGAACGGCAGGCGCAGCTTCTGCCGGTTGAACTCATCAACCGACAGGGACCTGCCGGTGGGAAACCTCCGGAGAGCCTGCTGGACCTTGCGTGGGCGTCGCACCAATTTCGCGACATCCAACAGAAGCTTCCCCAGCAGTCGCGGCCTATGCTCCCAAGACGGCCCGCTGGATGGCACGACGTTGCTGGCTTCCATATCGTGGTGGCTTGTAGTATGCTGTGTACTCATGACCTTATAAACCCTTCTGTTTGAAGCTGCCCTGGGCCCTGGCTGCACACCAAGCCAGGGCAGCGGATTGCTGATGTTGTCTTCCGATACGATTTGTGTCCGGGCTGGGCTGGCCCATAGATCACCCGATAAGCTTAGAACCGGTCACTGAGTGCGCCGACCTTGGTCTCGATGTCGATCAGCAGCCGAGTCCTTGAAAATCCTGCAAGTGAGTTATACCGCATTCAGTAAATGCTGACTCTTGAAGAGGGCGCACCGTCCTGGCGAGAGGCTTCTACCGGGGCTTGTGGGATCGGGCAGGATTGCGTCCGTCAAGCTGGTGTAAATTAGGAGGAGGCCATCAACACCGTAGGTCAGGTCTTTGTCAGCGCGGCGAGGGCCGCTTCATCACTGGCGGCCATGCCGGTCATGGTTTCAAGCGTCAGGTAACGATGTTGTAGTTGCCACTCGTCATTCTGCTCGAGAAGTACAGCACCAACAAGCCTGCGAACGCTGGCCTCGTTCGGGAAGATGCCGACGACATTGGTCCGGCGCTTGACTTCCTTGTTCAAGCGCTCGATCGGATTGGTCGAGTGCAACTTGCTACGATGGGGTTCAGGATAGTCCATGTAGGCGAGCACGTCGTGTTCGGCATCGTCGAGCAGGGCGGCGACCTTGTGAAAGCGCGGGCGGAGCTGATCGGCGACGTGGCGCCAGGCTTGTCCGGCAGTCTCGCGATCGGGCTGGACGAAGACCTGCCGGACAGCGGCCGAGACGACCGACTGCTGGCTTTTCGGCACATGGGCCAATAGCGATCTCATGAAATGCACCCGGCACCGTTGCCATGTGGCGCTCAGGACCTGCGTGATGGCCGCCTTGAGACCTTCGTGGGCGTCGGAGATCACCAGCTTCACGCCCTTCAGGCCGCGACGGACCAGACCACGCAGAAACTCGATCCAGAAGGTGGCGGCTTCAGATTGACCCAGGCCGAGCCCGAGGATTTCACGGCGGCCGTCCTGGTTGACGCCGGTGGCGATTATTGCCGCGATCGACACGATGCGGCCATTCTGGCGGACCTTGATGTAGGTCGCATCGAGCCAAAGGTAGGGCCACTCGCCATCCAGCGGCCGCTCGAGGAAGGACAGCACGCGGGTGTCGATGTCCTGGCACAGCGCCGAGACCTGCGACTTGGAGATGCCGGTCATGCCCAGCGCCTGGACCAGGTCATCGACCTTGCGGGTGGACACGCCCTGGATCCACGCTTCCTGGATCACGGCCGTCAGCGCCTTCTCGGTAGTTTTGCGGGGCTCCAGAAAAGCCGGAAAGTAGGTCCCCTGGCGCAGCTTCGGTATCTTCAGGTCGAGCGTGCCGAGCCGGGTTTCCAGCTGACGATCCCGATAGCCGTTGCGGTATGTGGTGCGCTCGTCGGAGCGCTCATGGCGCCCGGCGCCGATCAGGCCGTCGACCTCGAACTCCATCAGCCGCTGGAGCGTGTGAGCGGCGATGGCGCGCAGGAAGTCGCCATCGGTACTGGCCTGGATCTGGTCGAGCAGAAGTGTCATCGTATCCTTGGTCATCATGCCTCTCTCGGGGTCTGGTCTCGTGTCGCAACTCGACCTTACCTGATGAGCGTGATGACCACCTCCGCGTCGTTGCGGCCCCAGGGGCGGAGGGTTGAGGCGGCCCGGGTTCCGCTCTGCGAGCTCCACCCGGGCCGCCTCAACCCTTCAGGGGCCAATTTCCACCACTCCGCTGGACGTTACCTCGGGCAGTTTGTGATTCGGTTTCACCGCATTGATCTGCGGAGGGACATGATGGTGGCTGTTGCGATCCGACGAGACATCGAGGCCAGCGAGTTGCGGCGCCTTGCCCGCCTGGAGCGGGATGGTCGGGTATCCAGCCGGCTTCTGGCGCTGGCCGCGGTGCTCGATGGTGTCAGCCGCGAACAGGCCGCCCGCATCGGAGGAATGGATCGGCAGACCCTGCGCGACTGGGTTCACCGCTTCAACGAAGCGAGTGTGGCAGGCCTGCGCGACCGTGCCCGGTCGGGTCGGCCTTGCCTGCTGGCCGAGGAACTGCTCCCGGAGTTGGCCGCCCTGATCGCCGACGGCCCGCAGGTCGAGCGCGACGGTGTGGTCGAGTACCGCCTGTCCCATATCCGCGCGTTGTCGCTGCGGCACTTCGGCGCCGACTACAGCCAGGGTGGCATGCACGCCGTGTTGCGCCGGATGGGCTTTTCCTGGCTGAAGCCCCGGCCGATCCATCCCAAGACCGATCTTGTGGCCCAGGAGACATTTAAAAAAACTTCGGCCAGACGCTGGCATGCATCCGTGATCAGCATCCCGAAGTCGAGCAGGTGGAGGTCTGGTTCCAGGACGAGGCCAGGGTCGGCCAGAAAGGCTCACTGACCCATCTGTGGGCCCCGACCGGCACGCGACCTCGAGCGGTGCGCGACCATCGCTTCAAGTCCGCCTACATCTTCGGCGCGGTTTGTCCGGAGCGCGACACCGGGGTGGCACTGGTGGTCAACCGGGTCAGCACCGAGGCGATGAACCTCATGCTCGCCGAGATCAGCCAAGCCGTCGGCAAGGCCGCACATGCCGCCGTGCTGATCGACGGCGCCGGCTGGCACATCGCTAACGATCTCGAGGTGCCGGTCAACATCACTCTCGTCCCGCTGCCGCCCTACAGTCCGGAACTCAATGCCATTGAGCGTCTGTGGCAAGTCATGCGGGACACCCTGCTCTCACACCGCCTCTTCACCGATCTCAACCACATCATCGAAGTCTGCTGCACAACCTGGAATACTCTCATCGGCCAGCCTGGACGGATCCGGTCTACATGCGGTTACTCCTGGGCCGCACCAGTCAGAACTTCCTGAACTTGGTATTAGTGAACTCCCCACCATCTTTCCGCGCTTCAGCCTGAACTCGTGGTTTTTGATCAGGCGCTAGGATCGTACCGTCTTACGCAGTGCTGCTACCGGTTGGCTGAAGGCGTGTATCTGTCTGCACGGAACTTATGATCCATGGTAGAATGTTTCCCTGTCTAAAATTGAAGCTGTGCCCCGCGAGCAGATGGCGGGCACTGGTGCATCATGTAGATTGAGAGTTACAGGTGCCCGGCAATTGTAGTCCTTGCCGGGCACTGTCCAACTACGCCGCTTCACGCGTCAGGGCGGCTGCTTCGCGCCCGGCCAGCTTCCTGGCTAGCCATTCGAGGATTTCGGCTTCCAGCCAGGCTACCCGGTTGCAACCAAGATGGATACGGCGAGGGAACTCGCCTTTTTGCTCTAGGCGCCAGACATGCACGGCGCTGTACGGAATTTTGGCGGACAGTTCCTTCGCGGTTACCAGCTTGGGAACCGCCGACGGCATTGGTGAGACCCCGCCTTTGGGAAAGGAAGGTTGGGTCGTTCGGTCGTCCATGTTCGCTCCTGTAGGCTGGTGTTAGCCGACAGTAGCTTCCAGCTTCGGGTAGACGAAGGGGGGTCGTCTACCCGAGCAGTCCGGCCTCACGCAGCTGGACCACGTGCGCACCGACTCCGGCCTCGATCTGAAACTCAATCGACTCCACTAGATCGCTCAGTGTCCGGCTATACGCACCTTTTCGATGGTTCTTCAAAAGTTCGTTGACCTGCTTGGACGTGAACCTCAGGTGGGCAGCCCCGATCGCGATCACTTCCCGCCTTCGACCAGCAGGCGCCTTGTTGATCGCAGCGATGACCAGTGCGCGGGCATACTCCGTTTCGAGCGGCAGAGCGTTGCCGACGCGCTGCGTGTGCGCCATTCGGTCCTCGGAAACACCCTTCAGTACGTTCTGCTGCGCATCTATCAAGTCATTGAGAGCCGGACAGACATGCCCCTGACTTTCCAGAAAGCTCCGGAAGGAGTAATTCAGCGCCAACCATAACTCCTGCTGCCGCCGTCGCCGTGCGACAGAATTTTCATCAGGTATGTTCCGCCAGTCATGATTAAGTATCCCGATCTCCGCCAATAACGCTATCGCGGCATCTTCCAAACCTGGCGGAGGAGCACCCCTTGCGCTTAGTTCAGCCCGCTTGTGTAAGACTTCGATGATCTTTGGAGGCTTGCGGCTCATGCCGGCCTCCGCAGCGGCTCTACATTTTCGATATGATCCGTGCGCCCCAGGGCGACCACGTAGCATGCCCATGCCTTCAGAGCCGTCTTGCGTTGGTCCAGATACTGACCCCGCTGGTAAACGGCGGCGATGCCGCGAACCGTGCTGCTGACGTGGTTCAGGATACGATCGATCACGACTGGGTTGAGTCCTAAATCCTGACTGGCCATCGTCGCGAATGTCCGGCGCAGGTCATGGAAGCACCATCCGGTGACACCGCTGTCCGTCCCGAGCCGGGCGCGGGCACGGCTGAAGCCGCTGACGGAGGTGGTCAGCGTTGTCGTGAACAGGAACTCGACGTCATACCGGGGCAGGGTTCCCAGCACCTCCAGCGCGGCCGGGGCAAGATGGACAACGTGCTCGACACCGTTCTTGGCCCGTCCGCCTGGGATGGTCCAGATGCCTTTGTCAAGGTCGAACTCCGACCAGCGGGCGTCCGAGACTTCCCGGAGGCGCTGACCGGTCAGGATCAGTAACTGGGTCATCGGTCCGAAGGGATATCCTTCGCGGCCGGCAGCATTCCATACAAGGCGGAGCTCCTCCGGCGTTAGTACCCTGTCGCGTGACTGCTCGCTGCTCGGCGCCTCCATCGACGTCAGCGGGCTTGCGCTCACATAGTCGCGGCCGGCAGCCCAGGTGAACATCCGCCGCAACCGGCTAAACACCCGGTTTGCTTCCACAGGCGCGTGGCGATCGATGATGGCGTCGAGCAGTCGGTGGATGTCGGCCTTGCCGACCGCGGCGATATCCATCTGGCCGATCTGGGGCAAGACATCCTTCCGGAATGACCGTTCGACCTCGGCGGCGCTCCGATTGCAGGACTGGTCCCGCTTCAGCCACTCGGAAACCACCATTTCGACCGAACGCTTTGCTGTGGCGGCGGCCTTGGGCCTGGTGCCCTTGCGCAACTCGCCCAGTACCTTCACAGCTTCCAGCCTGGCGTTCGCCAGCGACATGGCTGGGAACTCGCCCAGGCGCCCCCTGACCAGCTTGCCATCGGCGCGGCCTAGGACGGACCAGGATTTCCTGCCGGTCGGCTCAACGCGCAGGCGCAGGCCCCGAACAGTGGCGTCGGGGTATTCGGTTCGGTCATTGGACGGCCGCACCTTGTCAACGAAGGTGGCGGTTAGAGGTTTTTCGGTGAGACGGGGCACACAACACTCCTGACTGCGGGTAACATGCCGGGTAGCTTGGGTAACAAGTTCCTGCGTATTGGCATGTTCGTCAGTGTAAGCCCAGGCAAGCCTAAATGCCAGTAATGACTGGCATTTTGAAGATCGAATGTTCTTTCATGTAGGCCGATGAAAGATTGATCGACCGACTTCTAAGCGGACGGTCGCTGGTTCGAATCCAGCAGGGCGCGCCATTTTCCAGGCATTCGGCAGCGGTCCCCACGGCGCTGTTCCCGGCACTATGGAGAGTACGGCACCGAGTGCTGCGCCCCTGCCGGCCAAAGTATCGGAATGACGTCGGCGGCGCTCGGTTAGATCGAAGCGCCATCGGGACGGCTGCCTTGAATGACAGCCCTGACTCCGCCTGATCCTCGCTTTATGCGGTTTATGCGGTTTATGCGGTTGGCAATCGAGATGTTCCATCGCGGCCGAGAAGGGCCGGATATCGGTCAATCGATAAATGGGGCATCCCGTTGCAGGCCGGCATTCAGGAGCGGACCACGGATCGGTTGGATGAGGGGGCACCTCGATAGCCCTGAACTCGATCACTTCAAAGATATGATGGAAAAATGAGAGGAAGCCGAAATGCTGCCTCTGTTAACCACATAGAATATTGCAAGAAATTTCCAAAGGCTCTAGAGAGTAAGGGTTGTGGATAATAGGCGAATTTGCCTCGACAATTTCGTATTATTCTGGGAAAAGGCAAAGCCGATGGGTAGTTTTATATCAGTCAGGGATCGGCTTGTAACTCGTTCCTCATGGCTGCACCAAAGCAGGTATTTTGATTCTGTTCTGCTATTTTTAATCTCAGCAATTATCGGAACCGTTACATTTTTAACTTTGGTTGGACCAAGGGCTTTGCGGCCGAGCAATATTGCCTGGTTTCAAAACACCGATGCAGTATTTCAATATCTGTCCTGGAAGTTCTTCGCCCAAACCCCTTGGGATCTTCCACTGGGCGTTAACCCCAGATACGGTCTCGAGTTTTCAAGTTCGATATTCTATTCGGATTCGATACCGATATTCGCATTATTATTCAAAATGACAGGGCTTGCGAGCGATGGCGAATTCCAATATTTCGGGATATGGATTCTTGCGTGTTTCTGCCTGCAGTTCCTTGCCGGCTATGTTCTTGTCGGCAGAATAACAAAGCAGGCATGGCTTCGCGCTGTCAAGGCGATGTTCTTCGTTTTTGCGCCGATCATGGTCTGGCGGCTCGCCGGGCATTATGCGTTGCTCGCCCATTTTCTGCTCCTTTTCGCGCTCCACCTCAACTTGGTCGACCGCAAGGGATCCTCGCTGGCGGCATGGCCTTTGCTAATCGCAACGGCCGCCCTGACGCACGCTTATATTCTGGCCATGGTCCTGCCGCTGTGGGGCAGCGACGTTATCCGCCGCCTGTCCCGGGGGGACACGCTGACGCGGGAGGCTCTGGCCGAAGCCACGGTCGTACCGGCGGCGCTGGTCGCATCCCTTTGGGCCGCCGGATTCTTCGTGATGACGTCAGGCCTCGGGGAGGGCGGCTTCGGGCTTTACCGGATGGACATCCTGTCGCCGCTGAACCCCATGGGATGGTCCCATATCCTGCGGGAGCTACCCACCGATCCCGGCGAATACGAGGGATTCGGTTTCATCGGATTGGGAATGCTGCTCGCGATACTGCTGCTGATCGCGGGGAGGGTAGGGGGACGTTTCGCGCCCCTCGGCCCCCTCGGCCTGCCGGCGCCTCTCCTGGCCGTCATCTGCGTCCTTGCCCTGGTTGCCCTGACGAACAGGCCCAGTCTCGGTCCGTGGCAGATCGTCATCCCGCTGCCGGAAACGGTCCTAGACATGTTCTCCGTGGTCAGGGCGTCGGGCAGGTTCATCTGGCCGGCCATCTATCTCGTGTTCTTCGTCACCTTCCTGATCGCCGTCCGGACCTATGGGGAGCGCCGGGCCGGCGCCGTGCTGGCCGTCTGCCTGGTCATCCAGATCGTCGATACGAGCGCGGCTTGGCACGGCATGCGCGTTACCAAGATGGTGACGCCCTCGTCGCACTGGGGCGCTTCGGGCGGCTCCGCCTTCTGGTCCAGCGCCTCCGGGCACTATGCCAACATCCGGGCTTTCCCGCCGGGGAACGGCCTTGAGCGTTGGAACGAGATTTCCCTGACCGCGGCGAACAGCGGCATGGGGACCACTGCCGCGTTCTTTGCCCGCGTGGATCCCGAGAAACTGGCGGCTGCCCAGGCCAAGGCGCTCTCCGACATCAAGGCCGGCACCTACGAACCGGACTCCCTCTATGTCCTGAACAACGGCTGGGCGCTGGGGGCGCTCCTGTCACTCGATCCGTCGAAGGATCTTCTGGCGCGGGTCGACGGCTTCAACGTCCTGGCACCAGGCTATGGGCGTTGCGGCGGCTGCCCGCCGCTAAAACCGCTCGAGGCCGCCGATCTCGCGGCGGAGGTTCCGATGGGAAGCGACATCCTGTTCGGTTTAGCCGGTTCCGGACCCGCCTTCCAGCTGGACGGCTGGTTTGCCCCGGAAATTTGGGGAACATGGACCGACGGGAAGAACTCGAACTTGGTCCTTCCACTGCCGGCCGGTGCGGGTGCCCGGCCGCTACGCCTGTCGCTCAACGCGCAAGGCATATTCGCCAAGGAACGCACCTCCCAGATCGTCACGGTTTCCGTCAACGACGTGGCTGTCGGCGAGATCCGCTTCGACGACATCCTCAGCAATGGATGGCACACGCTCTCCATCCCCGTAAGCGCGCTCCTGCGAAACCGGCAAGGCCTGCTGGGCATCTCGTTCGAGGTCGATCAGCCGATACGGCCGGCGGATATCGGAATGGGAGAGGATAGGCGCGAACTCGGCATGGGGCTGGTCGCGATGCGCCTGGACGCCGAACCCTAGGGCGGAAAGGGCCAAGCGGACCGGCCTTCCCCTGACGGGTGAAGGCCGGTCCGCCTGGCGGAGCGATATCACGCTTCCGGAACCAGCAGCGCGAACGGGAACTTGCCCATCAGCTTGCCCGCCGGGAAGGCGGCGCCGTCTTCCCTGGGCTCCGCCTCGACCACGGCGTCGGTCAGCAGGTTGCGCCAGCGGCCGGCGCCGACCGAGGTCGGCAGCACGACCGCCGTGTCGCCCCAGTCCGGATCGTCCTCCAGCCGGGCGACCAGCCGGGGCACCGCGACGATCACGCTGGCGCCCTCGTGGATCCGCGCGAAGGCGCAAACCTGATCGGACTTGGCACCCTGCGCCGCCAGCGCCTCGTAGGAGCCGTGGGCGAACAGCTCCGGCTTCTCGCCGCGCAGCTTTAGCGCCTGCCGGGTCACCGCCAGCTTGACGACGCCGTCCTGCCAGTGGTCGAACAGGGCGGGCAGGCAGGCGGGGTCCTGCTCCAGCTCGCCTTCCAGCTGGTCGAGCGCCCGCTGGTGCATGTCATAGTCCACCGGCAGCCGGTTGTCCGGATCGACCAGGCTCAGGTTCCACATCTCGGAACCCTGGTAGATGTCGGGCACGCCCGGCACGGTCAGCTTCAGCAGCGCCTGCGCCAAGCCGTTGAGAGCGCCCAGCCTCGCCACCCGCGCCTGGAACGGCACGAAGGCTTCCAGGAAGGGACTGCGGCGGGATACGTCGAGGCACTCGTGCAGGAAGGCGATGACCGCCTCCTCGTACTCCGTGTTGGGGGCGGCCCAGGTCGAATGGACCTTGGCCTCGCGGATCGACTTGATCATCGCGCCTTCGACACGACCGATATAGCCCTTCAGCAGGGCCGCGTCCGGCTGCGTGACGTTGGTCAGCTCGGCCGGCCATGACCCGACGAGGAGCTGGTACAGCAGGTACTCGTCGTTCTTGTCGGGCGGAGCGGTGCCGGCCATGTCGCCGCGCCGGGCGCGGATCATGCGGCTCCAGGTGCGGATCTGGCGTTCCCACTCCTCCGGAATCTCCGACAGCACGTTGATGCGCGCCCGCGTGTCCTCGCCCCGCTTGGTGTCGTGGGTCGAGGTGCCCAGCATCGCGTGCGGCCAGCGCCGCGCCCGCTCCGCGTTGGCATGGTGGAAGGCGCTGACGCTGACGCCGAACAGCTCGGGGTGGCCGCCCACCTCATTCAGGGAGACCAGGCGGTTGTAGCGGTAGAAGGCCGTGTCCTCCAGGCCTTTGGCCATCACCGGTCCGCTGTACTGCTGCACCCGCATGGCCAGCCGGATCACGGCGAAGCGGCTGTAGCCGCTGCGCGGCTCGGCCACCAAGTCGCCGGTCAGCAGCGCCTGGAGGAAGTCGAACACGCTGGGGTCGGCCGCGTCCACCGCCCGGCGCGCCTGGGCGATGGCCCAGTCGATGTAGCGCCGGTCGCTCTCCGCCGGGGCCGATCCGTCGATATAGGTCCGGTAAACCGGGAAGCGGGCGACGATCTCCTTCAGCGCCGAATGAAGGATGTTGTTGGTGAAATCGGCGGTCCGCCAGTTGGAGCGGGCGATCCGGGCGGCGTCGCGGGCGAGTACGTTCAGCTCGCTCGCCATCTCGTGCTCCATGATCCGGATCTTGCTCTCGTGGACGATGTCCTCGAAAGACCGGGTCTGCCCGGTGAACTCCGTGTAGATCCGGTTGAAGCTTTCCTCGGCCGACGCGTCCACGAAGATGCCGCCCACCAGGTTGGTGAACTCGTAGCCGGTCGTGCCCTCGATCGGCCAGTCCTCGCGCAGGTGCTCGTGGTGCGCCAGGATCTTCTCGACCACCAGATAGAACGGGCGCGGCGCCTTCTCGCGCAGCCGGATGCAGTATCCCTTGGGATCGACCAAGCCGTCGATATGGTCGATCCGGATGCCGTCCAGCGTGCCGTCCTCGACCAGGCTCAGCACCAATTGGTGACTCAGCTCGAACAGCTCCGGCTGCTCCATGCGCAGGCCGGCCAGCTCGTTGATGTTGAAGAAGCGGCGATAGTTGATATCGTCGGCCGCCACCTTGAAATAGGCGGCGCGCCAGTTCTGCTGCTGGATCAGCTCGTGAAGCGCGCGGAAGCTGTCGGGCTGGCCCGCCGTCCCGGTGAACCGCTTGATGCCGACCTCGACCGCCTCGGCCACCTCCGGCTTCCCGGCGACCAGGCTCGCCAGCTCCGCCTTCAGCTCGGAGGCGCGGCGCTCCACATGGGGCCGGAAGGTCGGGAGCGCGCCGAAGGCGTCGCCCAGGTTCTCCAGGTCGGGATTGTCGTGGCCCAGGATCTCGGCATAGTTCAGAGGGCAGATCGGCAGCTTGTGGGTGCCGTACGCCCAGACCGCGAAGCTGCCTTCCTCCGCGTCGAACTTCAGCGCCAGGTCGCCGTCCTCCAGTACCTTGCCGTACTGGTCGCCCAGGAACGGGATCAGCAGTTTGCCTTGGAGGAACCGGCGGTCGGGCTCCCAGTCGATATCGAGATAGCCGGCATAGGCCGAGTCCTGGCCCCATTCCAGGATGTTCAGCCACCAAGCATTGTCGGCGCCGCCGACACCCATGTGGTTGGGCACGAAATCCACGATCTGGCCGAGCCCGGCCTGTTTCAGAGCGGCGATCAGCCGCTTGAAGCCTTCCTCGCCACCCAGTTCCGGGTTGATCGCGTTATGGTCGACGATATCGTAGCCGTGCGTGCTGCCCGGCCGAGCCTTCATGTAAGGCGAGGCATAGAGATGGCTGATGCCCAGCCGGGCCATGTATCCGGTCAGCGCGCTCGCGTCGTCGAACTGGAAATCCTTGTTGAATTGCAGGCGGTAGGTTGCCCGCGGAATGGGCGTGCCGCTGGAATCGTTCATTTGAAATCGGCCTCTTTGGCGGAGGAAGTGAGCGGGCGGGCATCCCGGAGGATTCGTGCCAGCGCGACAACGCGCGGGTTGCCGGTTAGTTCCTCAAGGCTCAACGACTGCTTGCGGCGCCAATTGGGATGCTGGTCGGTGGTGCCGGGCAGGTTGACCTGATGCGGTTCCTCGGTCAGGTCGTCGATCTGGACCATTGCGATACCGGAACGGGTCTGCGCCAGGAACCGGTGGACCGCCTCCGACAGTGCGTCGTCATAGTCGGACTCGACCGAGAAGCCGGCGGGCAGGTCCAGGCCCGCCGCCTTCAGGGCATCCAGCAGCCCCTGCTTGTCGCGCGCGCGCAGGTTCCGCTGGTTCTGGGCCTCGTCCGCGCCGGGATAAAGGCCGTGGCGCTCCTTCAGGCCGATGTCGTGCTCCTCCCACCAGCCGCGGAGCGTCGCCAGGTCGTGGCTGCCCACGGTGGAGAGCGCCAGGTGCGGGTAATCCTCCGGCCCGACGAAGCCGCCGCCCTCGGCATATTCGAAGAACACCACCCGGTACGACAGGATGCCGGCCTCGGTCATGCGCTCGCGGAAGCCTTCCGGCACGGTGCCCAGGTCCTCGCCGACCACCAGGCAGCGGTTGCGCTGGCTCTCCAGCGCCAGGATGCCGACCATGTCGTCCAGCGGATAGGAGACATAGACCCCCTCGGACGCCGGCTTCCCTTCCGGAATCCAGTACAGGTGCTGGAGCGCCATGACATGGTCGATCCGCAGGCCCCCGGCATGGCGCATGTTGGCCCGGACCAGGTCGATGAAGCCGGCATAGGCCTGCTCGCGCAGCGCCTGCGGGTCGAACGGCGGCAGCCCCCAGTCCTGCCCGGCCGGGTTGAACAGGTCGGGCGGCGCCCCGACATGGGCCGACGACACCACCAGCCCGGGGTTCGCCCAGGTCTCGGCGCCGCTGCTGTCGGCGCCGACCGCCAGATCGCGGTAGAGGCCGACCGCCATGCCCCGCGCCCCGGCCTCGGCGGCGGCTTCCGCCAGCTGTTCGTCGGCGATCCACTGGGCCCAGGCGTGGAAGTCGATCCGGTCGGCATTTTCGCTGGCGAAGCGATCGACCGCCTCGCCGTCGGGCCTCCGGTACTCCTGCGGCCAGGTGCGCCAGTCCGCCTTGTCCGGCGCGAAATGCGCCCGCAGCGCCAGGAAGCGGCACAGCCGTTCCAGCGGTTCGCCCTGCTCGCGGCGGAACCGGGCGAAAGCCTCGCGGCGCTGCGCCGAGGCCCGCTCCTTGAACTGCTGGAACAGCACCTCCAGCACCGGCAGCTTCAGGGCCGCCGCCTCGGCATAGTCCACCAGCTCGGCATCGCGGGCGGCCTGGAGCCTGCGCTTGAACTCCGGCGCCTCCATCAGGACGCGGCACCGCTCGCACCCCGCATAGTCCGGCACCTTGGCCGGATCGATGTAGAGGATGTTCAGGTACAGCCGGCTCGCCGGGGAATAGGGGCTGGCATGGTCCGGGTTGTCCGGGAACATGGTATGCAGCGGGTTCAGCCCGATCACCGACGCGCCCAGGTCGGCGGACTTGCCGACGAAGGTCTTGAGGTCGGCGAAGTCGCCGATGCCCCAGTCGTCACGCGACCGTAACAGATAAAGCTGGGCCGAGATGCCCCAGATCCCGTTGTCCTGCGACAGCTCAGGCGGCAAGTAGCAGCGGTCCGGCGTCACGATCAGCGGCATGGTCGCTTCCGCCATTCCGCCGCCGCCCACCGCCAGCGTGTGGTATCCGGGCGGCAGCTCCAGCCCGATCACCAGCCGCCGGCGCTCCACCGCGCGCCCGGCATGCTCGCCGGTATGCAGCAACTCCAGGTCGGAGAACTTGACGGTCCCCTCGTGCCGCCGGCCGGTTTCCTGCTCTCGGCCTTCCTCTTCCACGTGCCAGCGCAGCTGGGCGGCGCTGGGGACGAAGGAGAGCGGCACCTCGATACGCCGCCGGCTGGCCCGGACCACCGCCACCGGCGGCAGCGGCCGGCCCAGGTCGGCTTGTTCCAGGGCCTCCAGCCGCGCACTCGCGGCGCGCTCGTCGGGCACGTCGTGGCCCAGGGCGGCCAGCATGTTGCGCTTGGCGGTCTCCGACATGCGGACCATTTGCCCGGCGGCGTTCTTGTATTCCAACTCGATGCTGGCCCGCTCGGCCAGCTTGTCGAGCGACGGCGTGGCCGAAGCGGCGGGGGAGGCCGGCGCCCCGTCCAGCAGCTCCATCACGCCCTTCAGCGGGATCGCGACCCAGTCCGGCCGGTTCGCCAGTTCGTAGCCGACCTCATAAAGCGCCTTCTCGAACAGGAACAGCCTGAGCAGGCTGTCGGCGTGGGCGGGGTCCCCGGGATAGCCGGGTGCTCCCTTCACCGCCTCGCGATAGGCGTTCAGGAAGGTCTCGTTCACCGTCCGCGTCCAGTCCTCCGGCCGGTCCGGCTTGGCGGTCGCCGCGGCGTAGGCGAAGGAGCGCAGCATGCCCGCCACGTCGCGCAGCGGCGAATGCTTGGCGCGCCGTTCCGCCAGGGGGCGCATCGGTTCGCCTTCGAAATCGATGATGAAGACGTCGCCGCGCGAAACCAGCACCTGACCCAGGTGGTAGTCGCCGTGCAGCCGGGTGCGGCTGACTTCCAGGCCCTGCGGCGCCAGCGCGTCGAACCGCCCCATCAGCTCGTCCCGCCGGGCCAGCAGCCTTTCCGCCTCGCCGCGCACCTCGGGAGACAGGCCGGGCCGGGCCCGCTCCAGCGACGCCAGGGTGGTCCGGGTCATCGCCCGCACCGCCTCGACCCACTCGCCGATCGTTCCGCTTCCGACCTGTTCGGCTTGGAAGGCCGGGTCGTCGGTCTCCGTGGCGAGGGCGTGGTGCATCTCGGCGGTCCGCTGGCCCAGCCGGCCGACGAGGGTCAGCAGGTCAGGACCGGGCGGCGTCGTTTTCGCCCGCTCCAGCACATGGCCCCAGGCATCCTCCGCTTCCGGAACCAGCGCCTGGAGGACGCACAGTGCCACCGGCTGGCCGGAGGCGTCGGTCTGCTCGATCGTGCCGAGCAGGGCGGGGGTGTTGGCGAACCCGGCCGTTCCGGTCAGGAAACGACCGACCTCCACCTCCGGGTGGATGCCCGGCTCCAGCTTGCGGAAGCCCTTCAGCATCGCGCTGGAGCCGATCCGGATCGACGTGTTGGACTGCTCCGTCTTCGAGCGCTGGATGGCGGACGCCGCTTCCGCCGTCACGCGGTTCCCCCCGCCGCTTTCCTCCGCCATCCGAGCCAGCAGAGCCCGCACGAAGGCGTCGCGCGCGAAGGCGTCGATCAGCACGCCGGTGCGTCCGTCCTGGCCCCCCTCGTGGCGCACGCTCGCCAGCACCGCCGGATCGCCGGGATCGGCCTCGCCTTGGCCCGCGCCGTCCCACACCAGCATGAGCGGCAGGAAATAGCGCTGCTCGGCCCCTCCCGGCGGCTGCACGCGGAGCGTCGCCAGCAGCGCCGGCCCCTCGTCGGTCCGGACCTCCTCGCCCGCGGTCAGGGTGACGGTAGGCGTGCCGGCATCCTTGGCGCCGTACCAGCGATGGCGCAGCAGATATCCGGGCAGGACATGCTTTTGCAGCGTTTCCAGGGCCTCGCCGCGGAGGACGCCCATCACGGTACGTTCGGAAGAAGCCAGATCGATCGAAGTCGGAGCGGCGGCTGAGGTCGCCATCGGATGCACCCTTGGTTTGTACGGTGTCCGCCCAACCCTCTGGGTGCGGTTAAGTTCCGGTCGTCAACCTCTACTCCTAACCGACATCTACTCCTTCGTTGTCATCGACCGCGGGCTTTCGGCGTTAGAGTGTGCTGTCGCGGCGGACCCCATGGAAACGCCGGTGAGCGGGAGGCTTTTATGACGGAAGGCTGCAAGATTCTGATCGTCGAGGATCAAATGCTGATCGCGATGGATCTGGAGCGGCTGATCGAGGGAATGGACTATACGGTGTGCGGCCTGGCGCGCACCCGGACCGAGGCCCTGCGCCTCGCCGAGGAGCATCGTCCCGACTTGGTCGTGATGGATGTCCGGCTGGCCGACGGCAGCGACGGCATCGCCGCCGCGCGCGAGCTTCGCCAGCGCTTCAACATCGGCGCCTTGATGATTTCCGGTCAGATCGACGCCGCCCAGGCGGAGGAAGCCGAGGCGGAGATTTTCTTGCGCAAGCCGTTCGAGCCGCGCCAACTCCGCCGCGCCATCGCCGACGCGCTCCGCCTGCGCCGGGTCGATCCGGGCTCGGCGGCCTGACGCTTCCTTTTCGCGGAGGGGCGGCGCCCCGCCGCCCATGGTGCGCGGGACGCGCACCCTCCGGAATCCGGCGTATCTACCGTTCCAGCGCCCTGTCCATCCGGCGCGACTCGTCCCGCAGGTCCAGCAGCTCGCGCCGGTCCAGGATGTCCGCCTTGCCCTGCCGGTCCAGCAACTCGCGGCGCTGCTGGCTTTCGCGAAGCTGGTCCCGGTAAAGTTCGGCGCGTCCGCGGTCCGAAGGATCGATCCGTTCGCCCGGCACAGGGGTGCGGTGGGGAGAAATGACGTTGCGCTCTCCCGGCACCTGGGCCGCCGCCGTGCCCATCGGCACCAGCAGGGCGGCCATGATCATCAGGTTTCTCATCAAAGGCATGTGGGGTGCCGGGGGACGCTGGTCCAGGTTGTGGTTCCGGAAGCGCAATCATTGCGGCACCGGCCTGGGCGAGGCCACCGCCAGGAGCACCGGGGAGCCGTGGGTCAGGGTGCTCGCCGCCTTCGCCGGGGGCATGGCGACGATGGACGCCTCTTGGCAGTATGATTCAGCGGCGCGGGATCGAAGCCGCTCCAGTCGGGATTGTCGTCGTTCGGCAGAATGTCAGCCATACCTTCTGATCTCTTGAATGCACATGCGCGCGTTCACCCGATCACTGCCCGAAGGGGATTGACGATTTCTATGCCATCAAAGTCCTTTTCATTATCCGTCACGACAACGCAGCCGTTGGCTTCCGCGACCGCCGCGATGATCGTGTCGAGTGCACTGCGGGACTTTCCCCTCGCGCTTCCTTCGGCCATCAGTCGAGCCCAGATCAGCGCCGCCTTCTCATCGAATGGAAGCACCCGACCGGCGAAAAGCGCGGAAGGACCGTCCGGGCCGGAGAACCAAGCTTCCAACTGATCACGCTTCCGGCCTGCCGGCTTTTCCAGCACGCCACGCCGGATCTCGGCGATGGTAAGGCTGGAGATAAACAAATCCTCGTCGAGGCGTTCGGCCATCTAAGCCAGCAGCGATCCCGAAGGAGCCGGCTTGATGACATTGCTGATGATGTTGGTATCGAGAAGATAGCGCGTCACAGATCGATCTTGCGGCCGGTTTCCTGGGGCCGCCGCAGATCGAGATCCGCCCCGACTAGAGGCGAGCGGCGCAGGGCTTCCAGAATGCCGCCCTTCCTTGGGGGCTCGCTCCCAAGGCCATGGCTGACGATCGACCGAAGCCGGGCCGCCTCCGGTCCGTCGTCGGCGAGACGCTTTGCCAGGGACCGGATGAGGTCACGGTCGGCATCAAGGCCCAGCACCTCGAAACGGGCCATGCCACGCTTGGCGGGGCGATCCCGATAGTTCCTGATCGCGCGCTTCTGAGACGTGTCGCTCATGCCCAGCCTCCACCGTATGACCTGTAATATGTCCGGCGACAGGTTTCGGTGCAATCATCCCATGCCCCCTCTTGAAGAGCATGGGGTATTCTGCCGCCGCGCGCCGCCTTGTCCATGGTCGGCAACCGCCTTGCGGTCGATCGCTCTTACCCAGGGGAGTCCGATGATTACCAGCAAGCTCAGCAGCAAGGGAAAGACGACCATTCCGAAGCGGGTGCGCGCCGCACTCGGGCTGCGCGAAGGCGATAGGATTGCTTATAGCCTTGAGGAAGACCGCGTGATCCTGAGACGCGCCGTCTCCGAACAGGCCGATGATCCCTTCCATGCCTTCGACGAATGGAATTCGGAGGCGGATCGGCGGGCCTATGCTGGGCTGTAACATTCGGGATGCCGGCATGTCGGATATCGAGCCGGGACGATCGCGCGGTCCCTGTCTCCTGTCCAATCACCAAGCCGATGGGGAAGAAGCCGATGCTGTCCCATGTCTATGTCGGGATCACCGATTTCCAGCGCGCCTTCACCTTCTACAGTGCCCTGATGGCGGAACTCGGATATCCGCTGAAGTTCCGCGAGCCCGAGAATTCCTGGGCAGGCTGGATGCCGAAGGCGGGCGGGCGGCCGTTGTTCCTGATCGGCGCTCCCTATGACCGGCAGGAGGCGGCGCCGGGCAACGGACACATGGTCGCTCTTCTCGCCCCGAGCCGGGAAGCCGTCGATCGATGCCACGCCATCGCCATCGCCGCCGGGGCGAGGGACGAGGGGAAGCCGGGTCTCCGGCCCCATTATCATCCCGATTATTACGGCGCCTATTTCCGCGACCCCGACGACAATAAGATCTGCGTCTGCTGCCATGATCCCGTCCCGGCTTCGGGTGCTGACCGGCCGGGCTGATCCAGGACATACCCCCTTCTGAAGAGCGTAAAATTTTGTCCACCGCCTTGACCTCCTTCCGCGTCTGGTGTGTTCTTGTTTTGTTCTGAGCATGATGACGTCGCACGGCAAGAGGGCTGACGGAGTGGAGTATCGATGGCGCGGCGGGTTCTCTCCCTATGGCTTCCCGGCCTGGCAACCGACCGGCTGGCCCGCCGCAGGCCGGACCTGCGGGATCGGCCGCTCGTCACCATCCTCGGGGACCATGGGCGGATGATCGTCGCGGCGGTCAACGGGCATGCCGAGTCGGGCGGCATCCAGCCGGGCATGACGCTGGCCGACGCCCGCGCGCTGGAACCCTCCGTCCATCCCGTCGATGCCGATCCCGCCGCCGACGCCCAGGCGCTGGACGGGCTGGCGGACTGGTGCGGGCGCTACACGCCGTGGGTCGGGCTGGACGCGCCGGACGGCATCTTCCTCGACGTATCGGGCTGCGGGCACCTGTTCGGCGGCGAGTCGGCGCTGCTCCGCGACCTCGTCGGACGGCTGAAGGGGTTCGGCTACCGGGCCGGGGCGGCGGTCGCCGATTCGGCGGGAGCCGCCTGGGCCGTGGCGCGGCACGGCGGGGAGCGGATCGCCGCCGTGCCGCCGGGCCACGGGCGGCAGGCGCTCGCCGGGCTGCCGGTCGAAGCGCTGCGCCTGCCGGCCGAGACGGCGGCCGGGCTGCGCCGGGTCGGCATGCGGCGCGTCGGCGACCTCTACGGCATGCCGCGCGCCGCGATCACCGCGCGGTTCGGCGTGGCCGTCACCCGGCGGCTCGACCTCGCGCTCGGCGTGGCGCCGGAGCCGATCTCGCCGCGCCGGCCCGTGCCGCCCCATGTCGCGCGCGCCGCCTTCGCCGAGCCGATCTCCACGCCGGAGAACCTGGCGGACGTCACCCGCCGCCTGCTGGACGAGCTGTGCGCCGGGCTGGAGCGGGCGGGCAGGGGAGCCCGGCGGCTGGAACTCCGCTTCTTCCGGGTGGACGGCCGGGTGGAGCGCTCCACCGTCGGGACCAGCCGGCCGGTGCGGGCTCCCGACCATCTGGCCCGCCTGTTCGCCGGGAAGCTGGACCGGGTCGCGCCCGGCCCCGGCGTCGAGATCATGATCCTTTCCGCCACCGCCGAACCGCTCGGCCCGGAGCAGATCGAGATGCCGGTCGGCGGCTCCCGGCCTGTCTCCGCCGCGTCCCCTGGAATCGGCCGGGAGGAGGCTGAGCTGGTGGACCGACTGGGCAACCGCTTCGGCCTATCCAGGGTCCGGCGCCTGATGCCGCGCGAAAGCTGGTGGCCGGAGAACGCCGTCGAGGCCGCCCCCGCGTTGTCCGGCCCGCCGTCCGGACCGAAGGCCGCCGCCCCCTGGCCGGCCGACCGCGCGCGCCCGCTCCGGCTGCTGTCCCGGCCCGAGCCGATCGACGTGATGGCCCCGGTTCCCGACGACCCGCCCATGACGTTCCGCTGGCGCGACGGGCTGCACAAGGTCGTCCATGCCGAGGGGCCGGAGCGGCTGGAGCCGGAATGGTGGCGCGAACTGGACGAGTTGCGCGACTATTACCGGGTCGAGGACTCGGACGGCCGCCGCTTCTGGGTCTACCGCGCCGGCCTGTACCAGCCGGGCCGCGCGGCGCGCTGGTACCTCCACGGGTTCTTCCCATGAGCCCGCCCGTCCCTCCGCCCGCCTACGCCGAACTCCAGGTCTCGACCAATTTCAGCTTCCTGCGCGGCGCCTCTCATGCGGAGGAGCTGGCGACCACCGCCGCGGCGCTGGGCCATTCGGCCATCGCGGTGACCGACCGCAACAGCCTCGCCGGGGTGGTGCGCGCCCATGTCGCGGCCAAGGGGGCTGGCATCCGGCTGGTGGTCGGCTGCCGCCTGGACCTGACCGACGGACCGAGCCTGCTGTGCCTGCCGACCGATCGCGCCGCCTATGGCAGGCTGTCGCGGCTGCTCACCGCCGGGCGGCTGCGGGCGCCCAAGGGCCAGTGCCACCTGACCCGCGCCGACCTGCACGACCATGCCGAGGGCCAGGTCCTGATCGTCCTGCCGCCCGACGCTCCCGGCCATCCCGGCCCGGACTTCGCCGACGCGCTGCGCGCCTACCGCGACCTGTTCCGCAGGCGCCTGCACCTCGCGGCCAGCCATCTCTACCGGGGAGACGACGCAAGGCGGCTGGCCCGCCTCGCCGCCCTGGCGGAGGAGGTCCGGGTACCGCTGGTCGCCACCAACGACGTGCATTACCACGCGCCGCACCGCCGGGTGCTCCAGGACGTGTTGACCTGCATCCGCGAGCACCGCACCGTCCACGAGGCCGGCTACCTGCTGGCCGCCAACGCCGAGCGCCACCTGAAGGCGCCGGAGGAGATGGCCCGCCTGTTCCGCCGCTATCCCGACGCCGTCGCCCGCACGGTCGAGATCGCGGAGTCCTGCGCGTTCTCCCTGGACGAGCTGCGCTACGAGTATCCCGACGAGATCACCACCGGAGGCCGCACCCCGCAGCAGGAGCTGGCCCGGCTGACGGAAATCGGCGCCGCCGAGCGCTATACCGCCGACCTGCATCCCGGCGGCATCCCGGCCAAGGTCCGGGCGGCCATCGACCACGAGCTGCCGCTGATCGAGCAGCTCGGCTACGCGCCCTATTTCCTGACCGTCCACGACATCGTCCGCTACGCCCGCTCGCGCGGCATCCTGTGCCAGGGCCGGGGATCGGCGGCCAACTCGGCGGTGTGCTACTGCCTCGGCATCACCGCGGTGGACCCGGCGCGCTCCGACCTGCTGTTCGAGCGGTTCGTCTCCGCCGCCCGCGACGAGCCGCCCGACATCGACGTGGATTTCGAGCACGAGCGGCGCGAGGAGGTGATCCAGTACATCTACGCCAAGTACGGCCGCGACCGCGCCGGCATCGCCGCCACGGTCAGCCGCTACCGGGCGCGCGGCGCGATCCGCGAGGTCGGCAAGGCGCTGGGCCTGTCGGAGGACACGGTCGCCCGGCTCGCCGGCTCGATCTGGGGCTGGGGCCGGGACGGCATCGACGAGGACCGCGCGCGGGAGCACGGCCTGGACCCCGCCGACCCGACCCTGCGGATGGTGCTGGACCTCGCCGGCGAGCTGATCAACTTCCCCCGCCACCTGGGCCAGCATGTCGGCGGCTTCGTGATCACCCGCGGCCCCCTGTCGGAGCTGTGCCCGATCGTCAACGCCGCCATGCGCGACCGGACCACGATCGAGTGGGACAAGGACGACATCGACGCGCTGGGCATCCTCAAGGTGGACGTGCTGGCGCTCGGCATGCTGACCTGCCTGCGCAAGGGCTTCGACCTGCTGCGCCGCCACCACGGCATCGACCTGGCGCTCGCCACCGTCCCGGCCGAGGACCCCGAGGTGTACGAGATGCTGTGCAAGGCCGACAGCCTGGGCGTGTTCCAGGTGGAAAGCCGGGCGCAAATGTCCATGCTGCCGCGCCTCAAGCCCCGCACTTTCTACGACTTGGTGGTCGAGGTCGCGATCGTCCGCCCCGGTCCGATCCAGGGCGACATGGTCCACCCCTATCTCCGCCGCCGCCAGGGGAAGGAGAAGGTCGAGTACCCCTCGGACGAGCTTCGCCGGGTGCTGGAGAAGACCCTGGGCGTGCCGCTGTTCCAGGAGCAGGCGATGAAGATCGCGATCGTCGCGGCGGGCTTCACCCCGTCGGAGGCCGACCAGCTCCGCCGCGCCATGGCGACCTTCCGCAAGGTCGGCCTCATCCACACCTTCGAGACCAAGATGATCGAGGGCATGGTCGAGCGGGGCTACGATCGCGCCTTCGCCGAGCGCTGCTTCCGCCAGATCGAGGGTTTCGGCACCTACGGCTTTCCCGAGAGCCACGCCGCCAGCTTCGCGCTCCTGGTCTATGTCTCGGCCTGGATGAAGTGCCGCCACCCCGACGTGTTCGCCTGCGCCCTGCTCAACAGCCAGCCCATGGGCTTCTACGCCCCGGCCCAGATCGTGCGCGACGCCCGCGACCATGGGGTGACCGTGCTGGGACCGGATGTCAACCGGTCCGGCTGGGACTGCAGCCTGGAACCGGCGGGCACCGGATATCATGCGTTGCGCCTGGGGTTCCGGCAGATCAAGGGCTTCCGGCAGGCCGACGCCGCGGCCCTGGTCGCGGCGCGGTCCGAAGCGCCGTTCCGCGACCCCCACGACGTCAGGCGCCGCGCCCGGCTCTCGTCATCGGCGCTGGAACTGCTCGCCCAGGCCGACGCCTGGCGGTCCCTCGGCCTGGACCGGCGGGCGGCCCTGTGGGCCGTGCAGGCGCTGGGGCCGGAACCGCTGCCGCTGTTCGCCCGGCTGGACGGCCCGGCATCCCCCGAACCCGAGGTCACGCTGCCCGACATGGCGCTGGGCGAGCACGTGGTCGAGGATTATGCCAGCCTGTCCCTGTCGCTGAAGTGCCACCCGCTCCACCTGCTGCGGCCGGGGCTGGAGCAGGCCGGAGTCTCCCCGTCCACCCGCCTCGACGAGGCGCGGCATAACAGCCGGCTGACCGTCGCCGGCCTGGTGCTGGTCCGCCAGCGGCCGGGCAGCGCCGCCGGTGTCGTCTTCATCACGCTGGAGGACGAGCACGGCGTCGCCAACCTGATCGTCGTCCCGCCAGTGTTCGAGCGGTTCCGCCGGATCGTCCTGACCGCCCGGCTGATCGCCGCCACCGGCCGGGTCGAGCGCCACGACGGGGTGATCCACCTGCTGGTCGACCACCTGTCCGACCAGAGCCCGCGCCTGCGCGAACTCACCGGCGGCACCGCCCCGGACCTGACCGGCGCCATCGCCCGCGCCGACGAGGTCAAGTGCCCGCCTCCGGAAGCGAAGATCTTTCCCGACGGCCGGAATTTCCGGTGAAAGCCCGCCTACCGCCCCGCCAGCCCCGACGATTTCAGCAGGCTGCGGAGCGACAGAAGCGCCTGCTTGCGTTCGGCTTCCGCCTTGAACCGCTTCAGGAAGGGTTCCAGGAACTCCGGGCTGTTGACCGCGCGGCCGACCGCCTCCACCGCGCAGGTCCGCGCCTTCCCCTCCGGCAGGGGGGAGCCGGCGCACAGTTTCATGAGCTGAAGTATCCTGTCCGTGAAGCTGCGGTTCGGCGCGTTCAGCACGTCCAGGCGGACGATGTCCAGCATCGTGTTGTCCAGGTCGGCCAGCAGCTTGGACTTGGTGTCCTCGTCCATCTCGGCGCCGGCCACTTCGCGGTGCATGCCGACCAGGACGGGCAGGGCGGCGGGCCGGTCCTTGCCGCCGCTCTCTCGGATCAGGTCCTCCGGCGACCAGGCGGCGCGGACGAATTCCGTCATCTTGGCCTTGCTGGCGACATAGGGCATCAGGTCGACGATGCGCACCAGCGTCCGCACCTTCTCCGACGGCAGCTTGCACTGGCCGATCGCCTCCGCCACGCTTTCCGGGTTGATCAGGCGCAGCGCCCGCTGCTCCAGCGTCTCCAGCATCTCGATGTCGTCGGCCAGCGGCGGGGTCGCCTTGAACAGCTCCATCAGCAGATGGAGCGTCTGCGCCTGGTTCCAAAGCGCCCGCTCGGCCTTCAGCGGGGCGATGTTGGTCAGTTCCCGGATCACGCGACGCTCGATCGTGCTGCGGGTGCGCGGGCAGCGCCCTTGCCGGATCAGCCAGTTCAGTGCCCGGATGCCGTCCGAGGCGCGGTTCGACGGCGGCTCGTAGCGGCCGGCATGCAGGTCCAGCAGCGCACGGATCTGGGTCAGCCGGTCGGCGTGCTCCGGGCCGGTCAGGTCGGCGGCGGCGTTGGTCGCGTTGACGACCTCCGCCATGATCGCGTCCAGCGGCATGGCGTGGCGCGCCGGCAGATCCTCCTCCACCAGCTGGCCCAGCGCGTCGAGCTTGCCGATCCAGCCCTTGGCGTCGGCCAGGTAGAGCGCCAGGGCGCGGAAGACGTGGTACTGGGCCGAGTCGGGATGCTTCGCCTCCAGCGCCGCGCACTGGGTGCCGTATCCGCCGGGCGCGCAGGCCCGGACGGGAGCCCGCTTGGCGTCGGCCCGGAGATCGTTCAGCAACTGGTCGGTCAGCGCCAGGAGCTCCTTGAAGCGGCGCTGGACCGGCACGTCAGATCCCTGGACCTGGGCGATCGCGGCCTTCTGCAGGGCCCCCTGCAAGGTGGTGCCCGCGTCGTTGAGGCGCAGGGCGTGGGCCTCGGAATGGAGAAGCTCCAGCGGGGTCAGCCGGCTGTCGTCCAGGTAGCGCTGCAGGGCCGCCGAGATGGCTTCCCGCGCCCGGTCGCCGCGCAGGTCGGCGGGGGTCCGGCAGATCCCGTCGCCGCCCGGGACCGGCATGATCAGCGGAGCGGACGAATCGACCGCGCCGTCGCGCCACAGCGCGCGGGACAGGATGGTCCGGCTGACATGGCCGTAATCCTCGTACTCGGTGCAGATCGCGACCCGCGCGCCCATGCCGACCTTGTCCGCCTGCGCGTTGCGCGCGCCGATTTCCGCCTCCTCGCGGTCCTGCGTGGTCTTTGCGCACATCCAGTAGTTGCCGTGATAGGTGTGCAACTCGTAGAAGACGCGGGTTGTCCCGATCGCTTGAGAACTTTCAGACACGCAGGAGGCCCTTTTCGGATTTTGAACCGCTAGCAGCCTGTCGGACTTAACGCCTTGAGGCGGGTCTGATAGAATCAGGGCACGTTTCGACCGCTTCTCCAGGATCTTTCCCCCATGAGCAATTTCCGGCCGATCGACCGCCAGACCGGGTTCCTTCTGCCGCCGTCGGTTGACGAATGGCTGCCGGAGAAGCATCTGGCCCGCTTTGTGGTGGAGGTGATCGACGGGTTGGATTTGAGCGTGATGAGGGGGAGCTACCGCGGCTCGGGCTCGGCGTCGTACCCGCCGTCGCTGCTGCTGGGTATCCTGGTTTATGGCTATGCGACCGGCGTGTTCTCGAGCCGCAAGCTGGAGCGGGCGAGCTATGACTCGGTAGCCTTCCGTTTCATCGCGGCGAACCAGCATCCGGATCACGACACGATCGCGGCGTTCCGGCGACGGTTTCTCCAGGAGATCGAGGGATTGTTCGTCCAGGTGCTGGAGGTGGCGCGCGAGATGGGCGTGCTCAAGATGGGCACGATGGCGCTCGACGGCACCAAGATCCACGCCAATGCCAGCCGGCACAGCGCGCTGTCGTATGAGCATGCCGGCAAGATCGAGGCGCAGCTGAAGGCCGAGGTGGCCGAGTTGCTGGCCAAGGCCGAGGCGGCGGACCGCGCGGACCTGCCCGACGGCCTGTCGATCCCCGATGAACTGGCGCGCCGCGAGGAGCGGCTGGCAAAGCTCGCCGAGGCGCGGGCCAAGATCGAAGCACGGGCCAAGGAACGCTTCGAACGCGAGCAAGCCGACCATGAAGCCAGGCTTGCGGCGCGTGACGCCAAGGCTGCGGCGACTGGTCGGAAGCCCCGGGGCAAGCCGCCCCAGCCGCCGGTCGAAGGTCCCCTGCCGACCGACCAGATCAATCTGACGGACGAGCAATCGCGCATCATGCCGGTGGCGGGCGGCGGCTTCGAGCAGTGCTACAACGCCCAGGCCGCCATGGCGGCGGGCAGCCTGCTGGTGGTCGCGGCTGACGTCGTCCAGGCTCCCAACGACAAGCGGCAGCTCGCGCCGATGCTGGACAAACTTGCCGCCCTGCCCGGGGATCTGGGCAAGCCCGAGACCCTGCTGGCTGACACCGGCTATTTCAGCGCGGCCAATGTGGAGACTTGCCAGACGGCCGGCATCGCGCCGCTGATCGCGCTGGGCCGCGAGGCCCACCATCCCTCCTTGAGCGAGCGCTTTGCCGAGGCGCCATCCGCACCGGACGATGCGACAGCGGTCGAGGTCATGGCCCACCGCCTGAAGACGCTGGAGGGCAGGAAGCTTTACGCCCTGCGCAAACACACCCCGGAACCGGTGTTCGGCATCATCAAGTCCGTGCTGGGATTCCGCCAGTTCCTGCTGCGCGGGCTCGATAAGGTTCGCGGCGAGTGGAACCTCGTGACCATGGCCTGGAACCTGAAGCGGATGTTTGTCCTGAGCCCGGCCGGATGACGGCGGGATAACCGGGCTCAGGACCGCCCACGGTGCAGACGCGGACTGCGGCAGGTCGATGCCGACGGTTTCGAGGACGGCATCACCGTCCCGACGGCGTCTTCAGTACCTTCCGGCGGCGAACCTGCACTCAAGTGCTCGACCGAAAATCCCAGTCCGACAGGCTGCTAGGGGAGCCGCTGTGATCGAATCTCCCCGATCGAACTGCCCCGATCAAACCACCAGGGCCAGCGGCACCCAGCCGTTCCATAACTTTCGTATAATCCTAGTGGACAATATGTTAAAACTTTCGGCAATCGAATCGTTTCGAATATGGCGCGACAATGTCGCCCATCCTGATTGACCTATCCACTCGAAAGAGTTAGCTTATTTTCGCAATCACGCAAAATGCGGAGCGGAGCCATGGAAGTCGGTCAATATCCCTCGCCTCTCGGTGTCGTCGGCCTGAAAATCGGGCAGAAGAGCCAGCAGACCCAGGCCCAGGTGGTCACCCAGGCGCTGGAAAGCACGAAGGAACTCGTCCAGAACTCGGCCCAGGCCTCGGGCGGGGCGAACGGCGGCGGCAAGCTGCTCAACATCAAGGCCTGATCCGGATCACGACCCGATCCCGCTCTTCCAATCCGCCGCAGGATCGTTCAAACATTTCCCGAGCCCCCGTCAGGCGGGGGCGGAGCCCGCCGAGACGGGCCGTCAGGATCGGGGATCGCCGTGAAGATCGGTCTCGCACTGGGCAGCGGAGCCGCGCGCGGCTGGGCGCATATCGGCGTGCTCCGCTCGCTCGAAGCCTCGGGCATCAAGCCCGACATCATCTGCGGCACCTCGGTCGGCGCCCTCGTCGGCGGTGCCTGGCTGACCGGGCAACTCGACGCGCTTCAGGAATGGGCCTCCACCATGGGCTTGTTCGGCGTGCTGAAGCTGTTGGACGTGACCTTCTCCCGCGGCGGCTTGGTCTCCATCACCAAGGCCTTCGAGCAGTTCCGCAACGATCGGACCGACGTCCTGATCCAGAACCTGCCCGCGGTCTTCGCGACCGTGGCGACCGACCTGGCGACCGGCCGGGAGGTCTGGCTGAGGGAAGGCCATCTGCTCGACGTGGTCAGGGCTTCCGCTGCGATGCCGGGATTGTTCCCCGCCGTCCTGCACGACGGCCAGTGGCTGGTCGACGGCGCGCTGGTCAACCCGGTGCCCGTGTCGCTGTGCCGGGCGCTGGGCGCCGACGTGGTGATCGCGGTCAACCTCAACGGCGACCTCGCGACCCTGCCGCGGCTGGCCAAGGCCTCCGGCTCCTCGGATGAAAGGCCGCCCGCCGAGAAGCCCCCCGTGCTGGCCGCCCTGCTGAACACCCGGATCGGAAGCCGCCTCAGCGACAAGACCCGGTTCCTCGCCAGCCAGTTGACGACCGCGCGCGAACCGGTCCCCAACGTGCTGGAGATCCTGGCCGGCTCGATCGACATCATGCAGGACCGCATCACCCGCTCCCGGCTGGCGGGAGAGCCGCCCGACGTGCTCATAGCGCCCCGGCTGGGGCATATCGGCATCCTGGATTTCGACCGCTCCGACGAACTGATCGAACTGGGCCGGGCCTCGGCAGACGCCATGGGGCCGGCGATTGGGCTTGCCATAAGGCGCGCCTGAGGAAGTACGCACAAGGTGCAGGAGACCAGCGGCGATGTTGTGGCCTTTATCCTTTAGTGCTAATGATACTCCATAAAGACGAAACAATAAGTCTCGGATTTGCGGCCGTCCC
Organism: Skermanella pratensis; assembly: GCF_008843145.1. Taxonomy (GTDB): domain Bacteria; phylum Pseudomonadota; class Alphaproteobacteria; order Azospirillales; family Azospirillaceae; genus Skermanella; species Skermanella pratensis. The sequence goes on from NZ_CP030265.1 coordinate 1,471,979, forward strand.
TTCGGGCGGGAGGGGATGATGACCGGATCAGGCCTTTCGGAACAGGATGTCAAGCGTCTGCTGGTGGATCGGTCGCCGCAGGCCCGCATCGAAACCATGTCGAAGGTGATCGCCGACTTCGAGTCCGGCCGGTTCTCCGACAAGGAACAGGACCTTGTGCGCCAGATCCTCCAGCGCCTCGCGATCGACGCGGAGATGGCGGTGCGCGAGGCGGTCGCCTGGCAGATCTACAACAGCCCGCTGCTGAACACCGACCTGGCGAAGCGCCTGGCCCAGGACGTCGCGGAGGTGGCCTTCCCGGTGCTGCGCCACGCCACGGTGCTGCCGGACGACTTCCTGGTGGAGGTGGTGCAGCAGCGCGACAGCAAGAAGCAGGTCGCGATCGCCGCCCGCGACGAGGTGTCGGCCCGCCTGTCCGACGCCATCGTGGACACCGCCAACATCACCGCCATCGAGCGGCTGGTCCGCAACCCCGGCGCCATCCTGGCCGAGCCGACCCTGCACAGGACCCTCGACCGCTTCGGCGCGATCGAGACCATCAGCGAGTCCATGGCCGGGCGGGACGACCTGCCGATCACCGTGATCGAGAAGCTGATCCACTACGTCTCGGAGGAGATCCGCGACGAACTGGCGGCGCGCCACGACCTTCCCGCCGGGCTGCTCGGCGGGCTGGTCGAGCATGGCCGGGAGGCGGCGACGCTGCTCCTGCTGAAGCCCATGGCGGGCCGCTTCCGCGACGTCGAGCTGTTCGTCAAGCACCTGCACGCCAACAACAGGCTCAGCCCGTCGCTGCTGTTCCGCTCGCTGTGCTGCGGCGACGTCGACCTCTTCGTGGCCGGGGTCGCCGTCCGCTGCAACCTCAGCATGGCGAACGCCCGCCTGCTGGTGTTCGACGAGGGCCAGCTCAGCCTGCGCGCCGCCTTCGAGCGGTCCAAGATCCCCTTGAGCCTGCTGCCGCCGTTCCGCTCCGCCCTGGCCGTCGTCCGGGAAACCGGCTACCAGGGGGAGGAGGCCCACCGCGCCGACTTCCAGAGGAAGGCCGTGGCGCGCGTCTTCAACGACTGCGCCGGCAAAGGCGATAAGGACATCGAGGAACTGCTGCTCCAGCTCTTCGACCACAAGACCGACATCCACCTGAAGGACGTCGTGCCGGCTCCGCCGTCGGCCGACGACATCGGCGGCGCCCCGAACCATGCCGTAGCCTCCAATCGCAGGAAAAAATCTCCCGCGACACTGCTCGGGACGATGCGGCCCTGTATACAATCGCCTCGTACGTCCCGGTTTGCTATACAATTGCGAGTATCCGTTTTTCGCTCCTCGGGTCCATTCGGGAATGGCAGACACCATTGCAGGGAAAACAACTCCGGGGTGTTCGTCCAGCGGGCGTGGCGACGACCCCGACCAGGTAGATCACGGCCGGGTAGATCACGGCCGGGCAGGGAACGGCCGGGCAGGGAACGGGAGGGAAGACGCCCGCTCCCCTGAACTCCTGCCTCCCGAAGCCCTCGCGGTCCTGGACCGGGCGCCGGTCCCGATCCTGCTGGCGGGGCCGCCGGCGGATGCCCGGTCCGGCGGCCCCATCGGGCGGATGCCGGTGATCCACGCAAACCCGGCGTTCACCCTGCTGGCCGGCCGGGCGGGCATCGCGATCCCCCCGGGATGCCGGCTCGACGCGCTGTTCCGGGTGGCGCCGGGCATGCCGGACTTTCCGGCCGAGGACGGCGCCGTGGCGGCTGATCTCGCGGGGGCTTCCGCCACCGGACCGGCCGGCCAGCTCCTGCTCGCCGTGGTCACGGACCGCCTGGGCAAGAGGAACCACCGGCTCGCCGCCTTCATCGACGAGACCGCCCCGCCGGACCAGAGGGCGACCGTCGAGGCCCTGATGGCTGCCGCGTCGCTCGCCCTCGCCTCCGCGATCGAGGCGGCGACGGCGCGCTCGACCCTCAACACCGTCCTGTCCAGCCTGACCGACGCCTTCATGTCCGTCGACCATGCCTGGCGTTTCACGCGGGTCAACCGGATGGCCGCCGAAGCCTGCGGCATGGCGCCCGAGGACATGATCGGCCGCTCGTTCTGGGAGCTGTTCCCGGAAGCGGTCGGCAGTCCGCTCCAGGCCGCCGCCCACCGGGCCGAGACCGAGCAGGTCCCGGTCCACGCGGAGGCGTTCCACCCTCGGCTCGGCCGGTGGTTCGAGTACCATGTCTACCCGTCGCCGGACGGCCTCGGCATCATCGAGACCGACATCACTTCGCGCAAGCAGCAGGAGGCGCGCCAGCGCCTGATGGCCGACCTCAACGAGGCGGTCCGCCTGCTGGTCGACCCGACCGAGATGATGGAGGTGAGCCTCGTCCTGGCTGGCCGGCATTTCGGGGTCTCGCGCATGGTCTTCGCCGAGATCGACCCCTGCCGGCTCAGCGTGACCGGCCTGCGCCAGTACCGGGACGGCGCGCCCGAGATGCCCGCCGATATCCGGCTCGCCGACTTCGGCGCCAGGGCGATGGAGACGCTTCAGCGCGGCCACACCCTGGTCGTCGACGACGCCCGCACCGACGCGCGCACCGCCGAGGGCATCGCCGCCTTCGATCGGATCGACGCGCGGGCCATGCTGGTGGTTCCGCTGACCCGGTCGGCCCGCCTGCTCGCGCTCCTGTCCCTGCAGGAGCGGACGCCCCGCCAGTGGACCATGGACGAGATAGACCTGGCGGAACGGGTGGCCGAACTGATCGGGGAGGCGGTCGAGCGCGCCCGGGCGGAGCGGGCGGTCCGCGACGGGGAGCGCCGGCTGCGCCTGGCGACCCAAGCGGCCGCCCTCGGGGAGTTCGAGTACGACCCGGCGACCGGCTCGGTGATCCGGTCGGTGCTGGTCGACCGCCTGTTCGGCTTCCAGCCGGGCGAGGTCGGGCCGCACATAGATCCGTTCCTCGGCCGCATCCATCCGGATGACATCGAGGCGTTCCGCCGCGGGCTGGAGGACGCCATCGCGGGCAGGGCGGACTGGAACCACATCTTCCGGGTCATCCACCGTGACGGCCGCATCTGCTGGATCGCCTCGGTCGGCGAAGTCATCCGCCGGTCCGACGGGACCGCCCAGCGGATGGTCGGGATCATCCGCGACATCACGGTGGACTGGCTGGCCGAACAGGAACTGCGCCGCGCCCGCGACGCCGCGACCGAGGCGAGCGCCGCCAAGACCCGCTTCCTCGCCGCGGTCAGCCACGACCTGCGCCAGCCGATCCAGGCCGTGTCGCTGTTCCTCGACCTGCTGAACCATAAGGTCCTGCCGCCCGACGCGCGCGACCTGATCGGCATGATCGACGTGTCGGTCAAAGGTCTCCAGGGCATGCTGAACGGACTGCTGGACGCGGCCCGGCTCGACGCCGGCATCGTCAAGCCGGTGATCCAGCCGTTCAACCTGGACGAACTGCTGGAGCGTCTCGCCGCCGAGTTCGAGGGTCAGACCACCGCCGCCCGCCTGCTGTTCGAGGTGCGGCCGGCCAAGGTCGCGGTCTCCAGCGACCCGGTCCTGCTCGAACAGATCCTGCGCAACCTGCTGTCCAACGCGGTCAAGTTCACGATGCGCGGCTGCATCCTGCTCGAATGCATCCCGAACGAGACCACCGTGGACATCCATGTCGCCGACACCGGCCCGGGCATCCCGGAGGACAAGACCGAGGCTATCTTCCAGGACTTCCTGCAGCTGGACAATCCGGCTCGCGACCGCAGCCGGGGGATCGGCCTGGGGCTGGGCACGGTCGCCCGGACCGCGCGGTTGCTCGGCCATCCCGTGGGCGTGCGCTCCAAGATCGGCGAAGGCGCCATCTTCACCGTCACGGTGCCGTTCGCCGACGCGCCGGTGAAACCGCCGGAGAAGCTCTGGCGCGGCCACGAGCAGTGGCAAGACCGCATCCTGGCCGAGCGCGCCATCCTGGTGGTGGACGACGACCATGCCGTCCTGACCGCGCTGGTGATGCTGCTGGAGGACTGGGGCATGCGGGTGATCCGCGCCGGCGGGCTGGACGAGGTGGCCGAACTGCTGCCCGAACTGGACAGTCCGCTCGACCTCGTGCTGACCGACTACCGCCTGCCCAACGGCGCCACCGGGGCCGACGTGATCGACCTGGTCAGGCAGAGCGACCGCCATGCGGAGATCGCCGGCCTGGTCATGACCGGCGACACGTCGCCCGAACGGCTGATCGAGGCCCAGAAGGCCCAGTGCCGGCTGCTGCACAAGCCGGTCAATCCGGACGACCTGAAGCGCGCCCTGATCGCCTGCTTCTGACCGCTCCCAACGCCCGGGTCCGGGGCGGACTTGTAACGATGCGGCGCGAGGCCATCTGCAAGGCAGTGAATTTTGGATATCGGCCGGAGGATGACGATCATGTTCGACTCTGATACCAACCGGCGCCGCGACCCGGAACCCGCGGACCCCAACGCCCGCAGCATGATGCGCTTCGCCCTGTTGAGCGGGTTTTCCCTGGTCCTCGCCCTGCTGTGGCCGCCGCATCTGTTTCCGGTGATGCTGGCCGGGTTCCTGTTCATCAACGCCATGACCAGCGCGGCCGTCGCGGCGATTCAACGCCAGCCGCTCTGGAGCCCGACCCTGACGCGCTGGGACGAAGGGGCCGCGTTCTATGTTTTCGGCTTCATCGCCGGGCTTTTCATCGATCCGGCGGTGGTGGAGGACGCCCTGAACGCCACACGTGCCGGGAGTTGACATATCGGGGTCTGCCTAGACGCTGAAAAAGCGCAAACCCGTTTTTGGAAGATTGTCCAAAGTTGTGATCCGCGTCACTATGACGGTGCGCATGTGGTAGTAGGATGTGCGCTTGTCTTGATTCCGGTACGGGTTTGCCATGGCGTTCAGTGCGACCTTCTGGGGGGTGCGCGGCACGATTCCCTGCCCATCTCCGACACATATCCTGTTCGGCGGGAACACGAGCTGTGTCGAGGTGGCGGTGGGCGACAACACCATCATCCTGGATTGCGGCACCGGGTTCCGAGGCCTGGGCAAGCATCTGATGAAGCGGACGACGCGGCGGGCGACCATCCTGCTCAGCCATTTCCACCTGGACCATATCGCCGGCTTCCCGTTCTTCCAGCCCGCCTACAACCAGGATTTCTCCTTCAGGATCATGGCGGCGCGCTTCCAGGGCTGCCCCAACATCCGCTCGATCCTGGCCAGCCAGATGGAGCCGCCGCTGTTCCCGGTGCCCATGCGCACCATGAAGGCCGACATGACGTTCGAGAACTTCAGCCCGGCCGATACCCTGACCCTGGACGGCGGCATCCGGGTCCGCACCGCGGGGCTCAACCACCCCGACGGCGCCTGCGGCTACAGGATCGACCACGAGGGCCGCTCGCTGGCCTACGTCACCGACACCGAACATGTTCCGGGGACGCCTGACCGCAACATCCTGGACCTGATCGCGGGGGCCGACCTCGTGATCTACGACGCGACCTACACGGAGCAGGAGTTTGCCTGCAAGGCCGGCTGGGGCCATTCCACGTGGTTGGAGGGTGTCCGGCTGTGCCGGGAGGCGGGAGCCCGCCGCCTTGCCCTGTTCCATCACGAGCCCGACCATGACGACACCTTCATGGCCAAGCTCGAGGCCGAGGCGCAATCCGCCTGGGCTCCCGTCTTCGCGGCCCGCGAGGGCACGACCGTCACGCTGGAGTGACGGCCGGGACCGGGGCTACCGGGTCTGGACGAACCGGACCGGCGAATCGTCGCGGCGGATGATCCGGATCACGTACGGCGACGTGAGCATCTGGGCGGTCATGGCTCCGGGAGCCGGGGCACGCTCGCCGTAGGAAATCACCAGTTCGCGGCTGCTCGGCAGCCCCTGTTCGATGAACTGCCGGTCGGTCGTCACCTGTTCCGCGACGTTCTCTATCGCCACGCCGTAGCCGGCCGTCTGGCGCATGCCGAGGAAGACGCCGATCCCCATCCAATCCCGGGGCAGCGGACCGGGCGCCGGCGTGGCGGCCAGCTGCCAGAGGTTTTCCCATTGCTCCTGGGTGCGGGCGACGATCGTGGTGCGGCCCTGCACGGACGCCTGGGTGCCGCTCCATTCGAACTGGCCGTCGATGCCGGGTGCCTGGGCGATCTGGGCGCCCTCCGGGTTGGAGAGAGGTTCGCCGGCCAGCAGGTTCATCGCCGTGGTGCAGCCGGTGGCGGATATCAGGACGGCGCCGAGCGCCGCCAACAGGATTTTGCGCATGGGTCAGGCGGCTCGCGGCAGGGCGGATTCGACCAGCTTGGCCCAGTAGCTGGCGCCGATCGGGAGGATCTCGTCGTTGAAGTCGTAGCGCGGGTTATGGACCATGCAGCCGCTCGGGCCGCCGGCCTGGCCGATCCAGACATAGGAGCCGGGCCGCTCGTTCAGCATGAAGGCGAAATCCTCCGCCCCCATGCTGGGCGCGGGATCGTGCACCACCTGCGCCGCGCCGACCACGTCGGCCGCGACTCGGGCGGCGAAGTCAGTCTCGGCGGCGGTGTTGACCGTGGCCGGGTAGTTCCGCCGGTAATCGACCTCCGCCACCGCGCCGAAGGCTTCCGCCGTGGCCGTCGCGACGCGCTTCAGGCCGGCCTCCACGCTGTCCTGCACGGCGGGCTCGAAGGTCCTGACGGTGCCGCTCAGCACCACCTCCGCCGGGATCACGTTGTAGGCGGCGCCCCCATGGATCTGGGTCACGCTGACCACGGCCGAGCGCAGGGGGTCGGTGTTGCGGCTGACCAGGCTCTGCAGCGCCGTCACGACATGGGCCGCGACCACCACCGGGTCGACGCCGTGGTGGGGCATGGCGCCGTGGGCGCCGTGGCCGCGCACCCGGATGTCGAACTGGTCGGCCGCGGCCATGATCGGCCCGGTGCGGACCGCGATCGAGCCGGCCGGCATTTCCGGCCAGTTGTGCATGCCGTAGACCTCCCTGGCCGGGAACAGGTCGAACAGCCCTTCCCGCACCATCTTCTGGGCGCCGCCCTTGCCCTCTTCCGCGGGCTGGAAGATGAAATGGACCGTGCCGTCGAAGTTGCGGGTCTCCGCCAGGTACTTCGCGGCTCCCAGCAGCATGGTGGTGTGGCCGTCATGGCCGCAGCCATGCATCTTGCCCGGCACCCTGGACGCGTGCGGGAAGTCGTTCTCCTCCTGCATGTTCAGAGCGTCCATGTCGGCGCGCAGCGCGATCACCCTGTCGGTCCCGGATGCGCCGCCCGCCGTCAGCGTGCCGACGACCCCGGTGCCGGCCAGTCCCCGATGGACCGCGATGCCCCATTCCTCCAGCTTCGCCGCGACGATGCCGGAGGTGCGGAATTCCTCGAAGGCGGTCTCGGGATGGGCATGAAGATCGCGCCGCCAGGCGGTCATCTCGTCGTGGAAATCGGCGATGCGATTGATGATCGGCATGGTTCGTCTCGGTTCGAATCAGGGAGTCCGCCCCCGCACGTTAGCAGAGACAAGCGGGTCAGGACAGCCGCAGCGGTGCGGAAACCTCGGCCAGCCGGGCGTCGATCGCCTCGGCGGTCGGCAAGCTCTCCTGCGCGCCCAGGCCCAGGCAGGCGATCGAGGCCCCGACGCTGGCCCGGTGCAGGGCCTCGTCCGGGCTGGCGCCGCCGTCGAGCGCCGCCGTGAGGATGCCGCAGAAGGCGTCGCCCGCCCCGGTGGTGTCGACCGGGTGTATCTTCAGCGGCGCCGCCGTCCACAGCGAGCCGCCCGCTTCGGCCATCAGCGCGCCGGCGCTGCCCAGGGTCACCACGCAGGTGACGCCGCAGGTGCGGGCGAGGTCGCGGGCGAGCCCGGTCGCCGAACTGGCGGAAAGCTCCAGCCGCTCGGCGATCTCGGCGGCCTCGTGCTCGTTGACCACCAGGATGTCGATCAGCTTCAGGATGTCCGGCGGCACGTCGGCGGCCGGCGCCACGTTCAGGACCGTGCGGGCGCCCAGCGCGTGGGCGCGCCGGACCAGCGCCCAGTTCTGCTCCGCCGGCACCTCCATCTGCATCAGCACGGTGACGCCCGCGCCGAGCCCGTCGTCGGCAACGTGGTCGGCCGACGCCGACAGGTTGGCGCCGCTGGCGACCGAGATGAAGTTCTCGCCGTCGCCGTCGACGCAGATCATGGCGCAGCCGGTCGCCGTCCCTGTCACCTGGATGCCCGAGGTGTCGACCCCGTTGCGCACCAGGTTCTCGACCAGCGTCGAGCCGAAGGCGTCGGGGCCGATGCAGCCGGCCATGGCGACCGCGGCACCGGCGCGGGCCGCCGCGATCGCCTGGTTGTTGCCCTTGCCGCCCGGCTTCAGCTGGTAGGCGGGGCAAAGGACCGTCTCTCCCGGTTTCGGTAGCGAGGGGACCGTCATCACGAGGTCCATGTTGAGCGAGCCGAAAACCAGAATCATAGGGGTCCCATTGTGAATGCGCGTCGGTGCCGGACCGGGACCGCTCAGTGGGAGAACAGCACCGGTATGGTCATGTGCTGCATAATATGGCGCGTCACGCCGCCCAACACCAGTTCGCGCAGCCGCGACCGGCCATAGGCCCCCATGACCAGCAGGTCGGCCGACGCGTCGGTCGCATAGTTCAGGATCATGTCGCCGGGATCCATCCCCCGGGCATTGACGTGGTCGGCCGTGACCGCCACGCCGTGGCGCGCCAGGTGGAGGCTGATGTCGGCGCCGGGCTCGTCGCCCAGCCCGTTCATGCCGGTCTTCGGGTTGACCGCCAGGACGCTGACCTTCTTCGCGGTCTCCAGGAACGGCAGGGCGTCGTTGACCGCGCGCGCCGCCTCGCGGCTGGCGTTCCAGCCGACCACCACCTGCTCGCCGATGGTCGGGAACCTGCCGGCATAGGGCACCATCAGCACCGGCCGGCCGCAGTCGAACAGCACGTCCTCCGGATGGACCGGCGGCACGTCGCGGCTCCGGTCGGGATCGATCTGGCCCAGGATCACCAGGTCGGCGTAGCGGCCGACGATGCCGGTCACCTCGGTCGGGTCGCCGCGCAAGGCCCGCCACTCCGCCCGGGAGCCGATGCCGGCCAGCTCGACCCGCTGGCGGAACAGAGCGGCCGCCTCGTCGGCGATCTCCTGCGCCATGCGCCGCTGCAGGGCGATCACGCTGTCGCCCAGCTCGCCGGCGACATAGCTCGGCAGCGCCGGCGGCGCCGATACGAACAGGCCCGTCAGGTGGGCGTCGTGCCTGGCGGCCAGCATGGCCGCGGCGTCGATCCGCGCCGCGGCCGGCTTGTTGGTGTCGACGACGACCATCAGGTTCTTGAGCGCCATGGAATTTCTCCCCCTCTTCTGGTTCCGTCACGAATCGGCGTGACCGGCCTTCCCGTCGCATCGGCAGCATCCTCCCGTGGACGGACCTGTTCATTGATCAGGATCAAGACGGGGTGATCATCCGGTACGGGCGGTTTCCATCATGGCGCTTTGGGCCGGCAGGGCAGCAGCGCCGGCCTCGTGCCCTTCGTGCCATACAAGATTGATGCAAGTGCGCTAATAGCGTATGGTTGGATTGCGATGGATGGTATCAAGATCAGCTTCGACCCAAACAAGGATGCAGTCAACCAGCGGGATCACCACCTGTCGCTGGCGTTTGGAAAGCGGGTCATGGCCGGTCGGGTCTTCGAATTTTCCGATACCCGATTCGCCTACGGCGAAGAGCGGCTGGTGTGCTTTGGCTATGTCGAGGGCCGGCTGCACGTGTGCGTCTATACCGTCCGCGAGGATACGGTTCGTATAATCTCCGTTCGCAAAGCGAATGACCGGTAGATCGGGAAGTATGGCTGACACTCTGCCGAACGACGACAATCCCGACTGGAGCGGGTTCGATCCCGCGCCGCTGGATTATGCCGCCAAGCTCAAGGCGACGAGGGCCCGTCTTTTCCTGAGCCAGGACGGTTTCTCGGCGCTTCTCCACGTTCCACGCTCGACCCTGCAGAACTGGGAACAGCGCCGGACCGAACCGGACGCGTTCGCCCAGACCATGATCGACGTGATCTACGATGATCCGGAGGAGATGGCCGAACGGCTGAAGCGCAGGCTTGTCGTCTGAATCCGACGTGACGCGAGACAGCCGGACTTTCCGTTTGGCGGACGATACGGGATCGCGGGCCTGCTGAGCGGTGGGATCGCCGAGGTGAAAGCGCCGGCATGGATTGCCGACGCTCATCCTCGGCGATGGCCGGACTATGGTCGCGCCATGGAACCATGCCGTCGGCGTGAGGAATCCCGCCTGGTCAAGGCTCCGCCATCGCCTCCGGCGGCTCGACGCCGAACCGGGCCGCCCAGGGCTCCAGGGCCTCGCCGATCCCGGCATACAGGTCGACGCCGCTGCGCAGCTGCTCCGCGCGGCGCTTCAGCCCGCCCTCGCCGGGCAGGCGGACCGGCGGAGCGCCGGGGCGCGGCGGGATCGAATGGGCCTTGTCGGCCAGCCAGCCGGTCTCGCGCAGGAAGGCGTCGCGCCCGCCGAACGCGTCCGGGTCGAACACCTGAAGGAACACCGAGGCGCCCCAGCCGGTGGCGCCGTCGGCCCGGCCGTAGCCGCCCAGCGCCGAGGTCATCATCTCGATCATCAGCCCCAGGGCGTAGCCCTTGTGCCCGAGGTCGAGACCGCCGAGCGGCAGGATCGCGCCGGGCGGATCGGCGAAATAGGCCGAGGCGTCGGCGGTCGGCTCGCCGTGCCCGTCGATCAGCCAAGGGTGGGGCAGGGGCTTGCCCTCCGCGTGGCAGCGGTTGGTCAGGCCGTTGGTGGTGGTCGACATGCTGACGTCCAGCAGCACCGGCCCGCTGGGGGTCGGCCAGCCCGCGGCCAGCGGGTTCGGGGTCATCAGCCGGCCGATGCCGCCGTGCGGCGTGACGCTGGCGCCCGCCGGGTCGGAGCTGGCGAGGATAATCGCGAGTCCCCGGTCGGTGGCGCGCTTCAGGTATGCCGCGAGGCAGGCGATGTGGTGGCTTCGGCGGATGACGACCGTGGCCGTGCCGTACTGCACCGCCCGCTGGCTGGCGAGGTCGAGCGCCTGGACGACCAGCCAGGGTCCGGGCAGGCGGCGGCCGTCCCAGGTGGCGGCTGGACCGGTATCGGCCAGGGTTTCCGGATCGCCCGACACCGTCATGTCGCCGGAGTCGATCTCCTTCAGGTAGCCGGGCAGCAGTTGCAGGCCGTGGGTGGTGTGGCCGAACAGGTCCCCTTCCACCAGGATCTCGGCGACGGTCCGGGCGCGGGCGGAGGACAGGCCGGCGGCCTGAAGCAGGGCGGCGGCGTAGCCGACCAGTTTGTCCGCGGCGAAGCGGGGCATGACAGTTCCTCCTGGATATCCTGCGTTTTTCGAGGGTTGACGGGACCCATGGGGCAGCGGATCGTTCGCCATGACAACAAAAAACCGACATCGCAACCGACATTCGGGGGGATCACGTCATGGATCGGGCTTTTGAAATCATCGACGAGCGCTTCAAGCGCTACGCGCTCGGCAACGTCTTCGTCGAGCGCCTGCACACCGGGATGCGCTGGGCGGAGGGGCCGGTCTGGTTCGGCGACGCCGGACAGCTTCTATGGAGCGACATCCCCAACAACCGAATCATGCGGTGGGTCGAAGGCGGCGGAGTCAGCGTCTTCCGCAGCCCGTCCAACTTCTCCAACGGCAACACCCGCGACCGGCAGGGGCGGCTGGTCACCTGCGAGCACGGCGCGCGGCGGGTCACCCGGACCGAGCACGACGGCACGGTCACCGTGCTGGCCGACAGCTACCAGGGTCGCCGGCTGAACTCGCCCAACGACGTGGTGGTGAAGTCGGACGGCTCGGTCTGGTTCACCGACCCGCCCTACGGCATCCTGACCGACTACGAGGGCCACCGGTCCGAGATGGAGCAGGACGGCTGCCACGTCTACCGGATCGATCCGGAAACGGGGCAGGTGACGGTGGCGGCGGACGATTTCGACAAGCCGAACGGCATCGCCTTCTCCCCCGACGAGCACATCCTCTACGTCGCCGACACGGGCGCCTCGCACAGCAAGGACGGCCCGCACCATATCCGGGCCTTCACCGTGTCGCAGTCCGGCAGCCTGTCCGGCGGGGAGGTGTTCGCCACCATCTCGCCCGGGCTGGCCGACGGCTTCCGCTTGGACACGGACGGCAATGTCTGGACCAGCGCCGGCGACGGAGTCCATTGCTACTCGCCCAACGGCGACCTGATCGGCAAGGTACTGGTCCCGGAGGTGGTCTCCAACCTGGCGTTCGGCGGGCCGAAGCGGAACCGGCTCTTCATCACCGCCACGACGTCGCTCTACGGCGTCTATGTCGGCGCGAACGGCGCCGGGCCGTTCTAAGGGAAGGAGGGACCGGATGCGTATCCTCATTCCAGACGCGCAGTTCCTCGACGACGCCGGGATCGAGCGGGCCGCCGCCGGCCCGGGGGTCACGTTCGACGTCCATCGCGCCGTGCGGGAGACCGACGTGCCGGAGGTGAGCTGGCGCGCCTGCGACGCCGTGATCTGCTACCATGTCATCCAGTACCGCGGTCCCTGCCTGGACTGGCTGGAGCGCTGCCGGGTGATGGTGCGGGCCGGCGTCGGTTTCGACAACATCGACATCGATGCCGCCGCCGGGCGCGGCATTCCGGTATGCAACGTGCCGGACTACGGCACCACCGATGTCGCCGACCACGCCATCGCCATGATGATGACCCTGACCCGCGGGGTGGCCGCCTACGACGCCCAGCTTCGCGCCGACCCGGTGGGGGCCTGGCGGTTCGACACGCCACCCCTGGTCCGCCGCATGCGCGGCCAGACCTTCGGAATCGTCGGGCTGGGGCGGATCGGGACGGCGGCGGCGCTGCGCGCCCGTGCCTTTGGCATGGACGTGCTGTTCTACGACCCCGCGCTGCCGACCGGCGCCGAACTGTCCTTCGGCTTCGGCCGTACCCGGTCCCTGGCCGACCTGATGGCGAGGTCGGACATCGTCAGCCTGCACTGCCCCCTGACCGGGGAGACGCGCGGCATGATCGGGGCCGAGGCGCTGGCGGCCTCCCGGCCCGGACAGATCCTGGTCAACACGGCGCGAGGTCCGGTGGTCGATCTGGACGCCCTGTTCCAAGCGCTGAAGGAGGGCAGGCTGGCCGGGGCCGCGCTCGACGTGCTGCCGGTCGAGCCGGCGGAACCGGACCATCCGCTGATACGGGCCTGGATGGCGCAGGAACCCTGGATCGCCGACCGCCTGCTGATCAGCCCCCATGCCGCCTTCTACAGCCCGTCGAGCATCGTCGACCTGCGCCGCAAGTCGGCCGAGACCGCCCTGGCGGCCCTGGCGGGGGAACCGATCAACTGCGTCAACGATGTGGTGCCGCGGCGCGCCTGATGCCGACCCACGATCAGGATTGCCGTTCGGCAGGCCCCACCGGTTCATACCGGTCGTGCTCGTCGGACGGATCGGTTTCTTGCGGAACCGATCCGTCCGACGAGTCGTCGCGGCCCAGCTCGGACCGGACCTGTTCAAGGCTGCGCAAAGGGTTCAGGAGATAACTGCTGACGGGCATTCAAAACGGCTCCTTGGCGATAAGAAAAGATATCGAGCAGCCGGTGAATGACTGATTAATGACAAAGATTTAATAATCGCCCCTGCTGAACGTCATGAAATAGTCACCATTTCCAAACCGAGTCAGGGAACTATCCCTAATGGATGACTCTACTACTATCGAAACGCAATTGGACAAGTATAAAATGTGGAAATCACTGTCTCTTGCCCTGGCGACCGCCGCGCTCGTGGCGTTCCATACGCCGATGGCGGCGCTCGCGTTCTTCGGCGTGATCGTGGCCGTCTTCATCGCCAACGTCTTCGCGTCCACGTCCAATTCCGGCCAGCGCGAGGTCTGAGCGGGAGAGGGACGGGCGGGCGGGGACGGTTGCGTCCCGAACCCCGCCTCTCCGATGGTTCCCGCTCCGCCGGCGCTATTCCGCCGGGTGGTGAGACAGCGCGCCCGGCTTTCCGGCCGAAGCCCGCCGGACCTGCTGCGGCATCCCGGCGCGCAGCACGATCGACGTGCCGAACATGATCAGCCCGACCGTGAAGATCAGGAGCGATGCCAACGCCGCGAAGGCCGAGCGGGTCTGATCCAGCCACAGCATCAGTCCGGCCGCCGCGAAGCAGGCGAACCCCCCAGCCCGATCAGGTCCGCCGCCGGGCCGATATTGAAGGGAGTGTTCTTCAACCGTTGCTTGATGTCCTGTGCCCAGGTGCTTGCCGTTGCGTAAATCATGATCTCTGCCCGACCTGTTCCTCGATTTGATTTGATTTGCTGTTGACCAGAGTAAGCGCGTTTCGCCGCGCCAGCGTCAAGTCTGTCGGCCGGTATAGCCTCCCTGGAAAATGCGGCGGGAACGAGACGCCGAAACGTCTCGTGTTTAACCGCTTATTGACTAAGCAGGCTTAAAATTGTCTCCAGCGGGCGGATGCGCCGCCACACGGGTATTGGAGAACAAGGTGTCTGGCAGTTTCGAAATCCGCCCTCGCGGGGTTGATCTGGATAGTGGAACTTCCGGGACTCGGCGCCCGGCGGAGTACCAGCGCGGCGGCGACGACGCCCTGTTCGACGAATTCAACAATACCCTGGCTCGCCTCGAGGGCGCCGGGCGGGATCGGCCCGGCAACAGCGGGCTGATCACCCAGATCGAGACCCTTGCCGCCGTGGTAGAGCGCCAGGCGCAGGAGCTTCGCGTCGCTCGCTCCGCCGCGTCCAAGCTCGAGGCCGAGAACGAGCGCATGCGCCAGATGCTGCGGGCGCTGCTCGCCGCGATCGACGCCGGCGAGACCCGGATCTTCAGCACCGTGGAGCGCGCCGAGCGTCGCCTGCGGGAATTGATCGACACCGGCACCGCCTTGCCCGACCCCTCGCTCAGCCAGCAGGCGCCGCGCTCACGCGCCCCGCGCCCGGTCCGCGAACAGGAGCCGGGCATGCCCGGCAGGCCGTCGATCCGGGTGATCGAGTAGTCTCTCGATCGCCCGGCCCGGGGTCAGCCCAGGCCGAGCTTCTTGCGGACGTCGTAGCTGCGGTCCTTCGACCAGCGCTCCAGGAAACCGGTCAACTCGGCGTCCGGCGGTTCGGGCAGGACGACCTTCAGCTTCACGTACTGGTCGCCGGCCACCCCGGTCTTCGGATCGACGATCCCCTTGCCCTTCAGCCGCAGCGTCCCGCCGGTGTTGGAACCGCGCGGAACCTTGACGGCGACCTGTCCGTCCAAGGTCGGCACCTTGATGGTTGCGCCCAGCACGGCCTCGGGCAGGCTGATGGGCAGTTCCAGATGAATGTCGCCGTCCTTGCGCACGAAGAACGGGTGCGTCTCGACATGGACCTCGACGATCGCGTCTCCGGCCGGGCCGCCGCCGATCCCGCTCATCCCCTGGCCCTTCAGGCGCAGCTTCTGCTGGTCTTCGGTTCCCGGCGGGATCGCCACGTCGATGCTCTTGCCGGTCGACAGGTTGATCCGGCGCTTGGTGCCCAGGGCCGCTTCCGTGAAGGGGACGGTGACCGAATAGGCGATGTCCGTGCCGCGCGACTTGAAGCCGCCATGGCCAGCGCCGCCCCGCCGGCGTCCGGCGCCGAACAGGTCCGAGAAGATGTCGTCGGCGTCGAACCCGCCGAAGTCGGCACCGCCGCGTCCGCCGCCGGCATAGGCGCGGTGCAGCGGGCGCTCGTTGCCGTTGGCATCGATCTCGCCGCGGTCGAACTTGGCGCGCTTCTCCGCGTCCGACAGCAGGTTGTAAGCGCCGGAAACATCCTTGAAGCGCTGTTCGATGTCGGGCCTGCCGGGGTTGAGATCGGGATGGAACTGCTTGGCGAGGCGCCGGTAAGCCTGCTTGATCTCTTCGGCGGAGGCCGACTTGGTCAATCCCAGAACCTGATAAGGGTCGCGCATGACGGCCACGAGGTAGCGTATCCTGTCAAAATGGTCGGCACTACGGCGGGCGCCCGCCGGCCGGTACGGCAGCGGGCGCCTGGTCAGAGCCTGGGACCGGAGGGCGGATCGGTGGAATTCAGCTCACGATCTTCCAGGTGCCGTCCGGTTGCTGGCAAGCCTGACCAAAGGCCTGTTGGGTTCTGCCCCCGACAGTAACCGTTTGCTGGTATTCTCGGCAATAGGCGTTGGTGCCGGGCTGGCGGCCCTCTCGGGTCGGCACGATGACGCCGGAGTTGCCGCTCTTGGGATTGCTCCAGACGATCTCTTCCCCGATCGGGGCTTCGTAAGCCTGCTGAACCGCCCGCCCGGCGTAAACCTGGTCGGCCCGGTCGAGGGACGAGCCGATCTCGCTGCCGAGGAAGGCGCCCAGCAGGGTGCCGGCGCCGACCGCGACCAGCTTGCCCGAGCCGCCTCCGATGGTCGAGCCGAGCAGGCCGCCGGCCGCGGCGCCGCCCAGCGTCCCGATGCCCTGCTTGGGACCCAGTCCGTTCGTCGTGCAGCCCGAAACCAGTGCGAGCGCGATCAGCGCGGGAGCCACTCTCTTCAGCATTTTCCTGCGAAGCCTCGTTGAAGTGTACCAGTGCGCCGGCACGAAGCGGCGGCAAGCTGGCACTCGGTATCCATGAGAATGATGTATATTGTGTTGTCGCCCGAAAAATATGACCGGCATCACACATGATCGAATTTAAGGCTAATGATCCCTACGGGCTGTTCCGGACCTGGATGGCCGAGGCCGAGAAGTCCGAGCCCGAGGACCCCAACGCCATGGCGCTGGCGACCGCCGATGCCTCCGGCGTTCCGTCGGTCCGCATGGTCCTGCTCAAGGGACTGGACCCGCGCGGGTTCGTCTTCTACACCAACCTGGAGAGCCGGAAGGGCGTCCAGCTCGCGGCCAATCCCAACGCCGCCCTCTGCTTCCACTGGAAGTCCCTGAGGCGTTCGGTCCGGGTTGAGGGGCCGGTCGAGCAAGTCTCCGACGCGGAGGCTGACGAATATTACCACAGCCGCCCCCGGGGCAGTCAGATCGGCGCCTGGGCGTCCCGGCAGTCACGCCCGCTCGAAGGCCGGTGGGAGCTGGAAAAGCGGGTGGCCGAGTTCACCGCGCGGCACGCCGTCGGCACGATCCCGCGTCCGGAATTCTGGTCCGGGTTCCGCGTGGTGCCCAAGCGCATCGAGTTCTGGGCGGACCGCCCGTTCCGCCTCCACGACCGGGTGGTCTTCCACCAGGTGCAAGGGGGTTCCGACGGTGCGGCGGATGCGGCACCGGGGTGGACAACGGAACGCCTGTTTCCCTAAAGGTGTTGCCGTCAGCATTTGGAAGGCGGCGGACAGGGAGCCAGGATGGCGGAGACCATCGACGACGATCCGGAGCGGGATGACGACGGCAGCCTGCGCCGGGCCGCGACCTATGCCAGCGTCGGCGTGGCGCTGACGCTGATCGCGGCGAAGCTGGCGGCCTATCTCTACACCGGGTCGGTCAGCATCCTGTCCTCGCTTATCGACAGCTCTTCCGACCTGCTGGCCTCCATCGTCACGCTGCTGGGGGTCAGGGTCGCCCTGCGACCGCCCGACCGGTCCCACCGTTACGGGCACGGCAAGGCGGAGCCGCTGGCGGCCCTGGCCCAGGCAGCCTTCGTCACCGGTTCCGCCGTCTTCCTCACCTACGAGGCGATCAACCGGCTGATCAACCCGGTCCCGCTCCAGGAAAGCTCCGCCGGCATCGCCGTGATGGTCTTCTCGATCGTGCTGACCGTCGGGCTGGTGGCGTTCCAGCGCCGGGTGATCCGGCGGACCGGCTCAATGGCGATCGGGGCGGACAGTCTCCATTACAGCGGCGACCTGTTCATGAACCTGGCGGTCATCGCGGCCCTGGTCCTGACCGACATGACCGGCATCCCGATCCTGGACCCGATCTTCGCGCTGGGCATCGCCGCCTTCCTGGTCGTCGGGGCGCTCCACATCGCCAGGGGGTCGCTGGACACGCTGATGGACCGCGAGCTTCCCCACGGCGACCGCAAGCGCATCCGCGAGATCGTCATGGCCCACCCGGCGACGCGCGGCATGCACGACCTGCGCACCCGCAACGCCGGCATCAGGCTGTTCATCGAACTCCATCTCGAACTGGACAGCGAGCTGACGCTGGCCCAGGCGCACGACATCACCGACGAGGTGGAGCGCCGGTTGACCGAAGCCTTCCCCCAGGCCGAGGTGATCGTCCACCAGGAGCCCTTCGGCCTGTCCGACGACCGTCTCGACACCCGCATCGCCGAGGCCGGGCGGCTGCGCCGCGGGCTGTGAAGCGGCTGCGCCGCGGGCTGTGAAGCGGCCGGCTTCGGCGATTTTTAATCAAACCCCCCTCAAGATCGCGTTGGTTCGGGCCGGGGAGGGGGAGAACGCGGTGCTGAAACGACTGGCCGTCTTCGTGCTGCCGATCCTGGCGCTCGCCGCCTGTTTCGACGAGATCCCGTCGAACGACACCATCGCGAAGCTCCTCGAAACCTCGGCCAACCAGGAACTGGTCGCCGTCAAGGCGGCGGGAGTGCGGCCGCCCCCCGGGCAGGTGGTGCCCGACGCCGTCCGCATCATGAATCTCAGGACGATCGGCGGCGTCACCGACAGCAGGGGCGTGCATGTCGCCTCCATCCAATTCGACCTGATGGTCGAGTTGAACGGCGCCCGCATGCTGAGCCAGCGCGGTGCCAAGGCGCGCCTCAAGCTCGCCCGAGAGGGCTCCGGCTGGCGGATCGTCGAGAAGCAGTAGCCGAGGTCCCTGGCTGCGGCTCACTGTCACGTCCCGCGCCTGCCAAGCCGTTTCGTCCAATCCCTTCGGTTTATCGACCTATACTGAAGAGTAACGCTGAGAAGCGCCATCATGCAGATGTACTCAAATTTGAATACATCCGCATACCTTCCAAAAAAGATATGAAAAGCCCTCCAGTGTTACTGGATTTCTACACCGTTTCTCGCATGGCTCCGATTGGATATAGGTAGTGCTGCTCAACCTGGACTTATTTTGTCCAGCGGATACTTCGATCGGGACGTCTTTCGGGGTCTGGATGTCGCTTCTTTCCTCCCTTGCCCATATCCGCCTGCCGCGGCTTCCCGGATTTCACCGGTCCCGGCGGGCGCAGGCGGCGCACCCCGACGGCCGCGACGACGCTCCGGAAACCTGCTCCGCCGACCCGATCGGCCGGGGCGAAGGCTTCCGCGACATGGGGGAGTTCGGCGGCGACGTGCTGGAGGCGCTGATCGCCGAGGCCGGCGGCGGTGGTGGTGTCGGCGGGGACCTGGAGTTCGACAGCGACGTCCGCCGGCAGGGAACCGGCGCCGAGGCCAGCCGGAGTGACTGGGGTCCCGACTACGGTGCCGCCGGTTCGGCCGTTGCCGCGCTGGACGTCAGGACGCTCGCCACCCGCATGGCGATGGCGCTCGGCGGCGATCCGGGCGTCGGCGACGGGTTCTTCGATGCGGACAGCGCCGACGGCTGGTCCGATCTCCTTCAGGGGGATGCCGGCCCGGCCGGCGGGATGCGGTTCGGCGGCGGGGGCGCGGGCGTCGGGGCCGTGGAGGATGGTGCCGAACCGGTCCCGGCCCGCCGGGGCGCGTTGCCGACGTTGCGCGGGCGCGGGTGCCTGCCCGACTTGGGCGACGCGCTGGCAGCCGACCCGGGGTTGCGCGACCGCGCCGCCGCCTTCTCGACCGCCGGGGCCGCGGGGACCGACACCGGCCTGCTCACCGCGCTGGAAGACCGGGTCACCGGCGTGCTCTACGGCTGGGCCGGCCTGGAGGCCTCTCCCGGCCACGGTTCCGACGGCAGGGAGGCGGCCTTCCTGGAAAAGTACTTCGGCGCCGACGCGGCCGGCGGGATCACCGAGGCGCTGTCGCCCGACGCGAT
This sequence comes from Skermanella pratensis, assembly GCF_008843145.1. Classification (GTDB taxonomy): domain Bacteria; phylum Pseudomonadota; class Alphaproteobacteria; order Azospirillales; family Azospirillaceae; genus Skermanella; species Skermanella pratensis. The sequence continues at coordinate 1,491,819 of NZ_CP030265.1, forward strand.
CTCGGAAGTTTTCGACCAGGTCCGCGACGCCGCGATCCTCAAGCTGACCGGGCAGGGCTGCCTGTCCGGCCTGTTCCGCAACCTGGCCTACGATCCGAAAGCCGACCGGCTGATCGGCAGCGCCGTCATCGACCATGACGGCTTGGCGGCCTTCGGCGGCAGCGCCGCGAACCTGGGTCCCGACGGAGAGGCAGGCGCCTGGCAGACCCTGGCGGCCCTGACCCGCGGATTCGAGGCGGCCCTGGGAGAGGCGGACGCGCTGCCGTCCCTGCTGACCGCGGTGCGCGACCGCGGGGCCGACCTCGCCGGCCGCGTCGGCCAGGGGCTCCGGACGCTCGGCATCGACGTCGACAGCGTCAAGCTGAAGCTCCCCGGCGGAGACGAGGAGACCGATGCCGCCGAGTTGCAATCCCACGAAGTCGCGCCCGGCCGGCAGGACGCGGAGGAAACCACCGAGACCCTGGACTGGGGTCGCCACGATGCCCGCCAGGACTGGTCCGGTGCCGGTGCCGACCACTCCGGCGAGCGGCACGATGCCGGTGCCTTCACGACTCACCACGCCATGCCCGACATGTTCGCCTTCACCGGCATGCCGATCTTCGACTGCTTCTTCCAGCCTCGGGTCGCCTGACCGATTAAGCCTCGTTTAATAAAATGCGCCGAAGATTTCCAAGCGGATACATTCCGGCCTGAAACGATCAAAAAATACGGGCGCGCCGGCTGATGGATACCATGATGAACGAAAAGTCCCTCCTGATCGGCGCGGTGGCGCAGGAAGCGGGAACGCTCGGCATCGAGATCGCGGATATCGCCGGCAGCGTGGAGGACATCAGCTCGCGCATGACCAAGAAGGCCGCGGTCTTCGTGGATCTGCGCGACGCCGCGGCCGGCATGTCGGAAAGCAGCGCCCGCATCCAGTCCGCGGCCAAGGCCACCCGCTCGGTCGCCCGGGACGCCCTTTCCGAGGTCGAGGGATCGCGCGCCCGGCTGCGGGAATCCCTGGAAGACATCGGCGCGCTGGTCGAGGGCGTCACAGGCATGGAGCGCCAGCTCGGCGGGCTGCGCGAGGCCCTGATCCGGATCGGCAAGGTGGCGCAGGAGATCAACGCGATCGCCAAGCAGACCAACCTGCTGGCGCTGAACGCGACGATCGAGGCCGCGCGCGCCGGAGAGGCCGGCCGGGGGTTCGCCGTGGTGGCCGGAGAGGTCAAGGCGCTCGCCTCCAAGACGGGCGAGGCCACCGCCGACATCGACGCCACCCTGCGCTTCCTCAACGAGCAGGCCCGCCTGCTGCTCGCCGAGAGCTCCGAGAGCATGGAGAAGGCGAAGGCCGTGGGAACGGGCACCAAGGCGTTCGGCTCCATGATCGACACCGTAGGCTCCGCGATGGTCCAGGTCGACCGCGAGACCACCCGGATCGACGACGCCGCCACGGGCATCCGCGAAAGCTCCCGCCGGGTCGAGGAACAGATCGCCGAAATGGCGGGCGACGTGGAGCTGTCGAGCGGCGACCTGAACGCGACCCGCGACCGGGTGATCCGCCTGCTGGGCGTGAGCGAGCGTCTGATCGGCATCACCGCCGAGCTGGACGTGGAGACGGTCGACACCCCCTTCATCCGTCACGCCCGGAATGCCGCGTCCCGCATTGCCGCGCTGTTCGAGGATGCGGTCCGGTCCAACCGGATGAACGCCGACGCCCTGTTCGACGAGGCCTACCAGCCGATCCCGGGGACCAACCCCCAGCAGGTCCGCACCCGCTTCACGGACTTCACCGATGCGGTCCTGCCCGCCATCCAGGAGGCGATGCTGACCGCCGATCCCCGCATCGTGTTCTGCGTCACGGTCGATCGCAACGGCTACCTGCCGACCCACAATGCCAAGTTCTCCAAGCCGCACGGCGCCGACGTCGCCTGGAACACCGCCAACGGCCGCAACCGGCGCATGTTCAACGACCGCGTCGGCCTCGCCGCCGGCCGCAATACGCGGCCCTTCCTGCTCCAGACCTACCGCCGCGACATGGGCGGCGGGCAGTACTGCCTGATGAAGGACGTCTCCGCCCCGATCACCGTGCTGGGCCGGCACTGGGGCGGCCTGCGCTTGGCCTACATGGTCTGAGGCGGCCGGCCCGCTGATTCGTCCGCGTCGGGCTCGCAAAGCACTGGAATTTAGGCTATATTTCCTTGCTCTCCGGTCCTTGGTCCTACAACCACGCCTAAGTCATGCGAAAATGCAGGAATATCCGCTGATCTCTTTCGGTTTCCAGCCCGATCCTTGCGAATTTGCATGATTGTCATCATCGTGCCGCGGATTTTAGCAGTCGGGGAATTTGGCCAATGCAGCAGATCAGGGAGTCGCTCCATCGCTGGCTTCGGTCCGTGATGGAGGAGCGGGACTGGACGGCAGCCACCTGGGCCAAGCGTGCCGACGTCACCGCGACCAACCTGACCCGCTTCCTCAAGGACCCCGAGGGCGCCAGCCTGCCCAGCGCGGAGACCATCGGTCGGCTCGCCTTCGCCGCCGGTTCGGAACCGCGCTTCCTGTCCAGCAACCAGCCCTCGACCTCGTCCTGCCGGGTCCCCGTGCTCAGCCACGAGCAGATCCGCTCTGTCATGGACCTGCCCCGCGCCGGGGCGGCGGAATACCTGGCCGATGCCCTGCGCCGCGGCTCCCCGTGCGTCCTGATGGACCGGCCGACCTCGCCCCGCGCCTTCGGGCTCCAGATCAACTCGCTGCACATGAACGCGGGCGGCCTGCTGCCCCAGGATCAGATCGTGATCGAGCCGGTCGACCATGTCCCTCCCCGGAAAGGCGACATGGTGATCACGATCGACGGCACCTCGCTGTGCGCCTACCGATACTACCATCCGCAACTCGTCCCGATCAGCACCGACCCCCATTGCTGCCCGATGGTCATCGACGGCGCCGAGATGGTCGGCGTCGCGATCCTGGTGGTGCGCCCGCTGAGGGTCGAGCTGATGAGCTGACCGGACCCCTCCGGCCCCTCCGAACCCCTCCCCCGGGACAGGCAAGATTCGTCCCCGTAGTTCTCATTTTGTTCTTTGTTAAATGCGAAATCGCAGTTAACATGGGCGGAGCTATGCCCATATAGGGATGACTCAAATGCGAAGCTGCAGCGGGTCAGGGAACGATAGATGGCTTTGTCCAAGGATCAGGTAGAATTCCGGGCCCGCCGCCTGGGCTCCAGCGACGCGGTCCGCGTGATGGCGGGCCACTGGATGGAGTTGTGGCGCGAGAAGACCGGCCGGGCCGCCTCGCCGCGGCTGGACTTCGTTCCCGTCGTCCAGATCGGCATCGCGACCGAGCCGCTGCACGCCCGCTTCTACACCTACCGCACCGGGATCGGAGCCTATCCTGCCGGCCACCGCACCCATGTGCATCCCGACCACGACCATATCGTCGCCAACCTAGACTTCCTGACCTGGGGCGCTCCGCCGGCCGATCCGACAGCCGCCCCGGACACCATCCTGGAAGCCAAGTTCCACTCCGGTTTCAAGACGGACGAGGATCTGGCGGAACAGTATTACTGGCAGATGCAGCACCAGATGATGGTGTCCGGCCTGGCCCGCTGCGTCCTCTCCGTTCTCCGCCCGACCGGCTATTCCTTCCTGACGGTCGAGCGGAACGAGGCCGACGCCGCCCTGCTGCTAGAGACGATCCAGGCCTTCTGGTGGCACGTCGAGAACGACCTGGAACCGGCCGATCCGCTACCGGTGGAAGCGCCTGAATTCGACGACATGGGCGTGCTCGACATGTCCATGCACAACCGGTTCGTCGCGGTGGGCGACGTCCTGGTCAGCAACCACGACGGCGTCCAGGCCTACCGCGCCGCCGAGGTCGAACTGAAGGCCATGATGCCCGAGCGGGCGAAGGTCGCCTACGTTCCGTCCGCCGCCGACGCCCGCGGTATCGTGATCAGCCGCTCGCGCGACGGCAGGCTGTCGATCCGCATCGGCGAGCTGCCGCGGAAATACCGGGCCCGGGCGCGGACATGGCTGCCGGACCACGCGCCCGACCTGATGCCCGACCTGATGAACGATTGAGCGTTGGAGAAACCGACCCATGCCACGAGCAAGGAGGCCGGCCGACGGGCCGGAAACGGAGACCATGACCGCCGATATGCCGCGTGACAACATCATGCGCGACAACCTCGAGTTCTGGAACGCGCTGAAGCGCACGGATCCCAAGGCGACCAAGCCGTTCCAGCGTGCCGGCGGCTTCCGCGGCACCCAGATCGATCCGGCCTGGCGGCTCCAGATGATGACAGAGGTGTTCGGCCCGGTCGGCAAAGGCTGGGGCTACGAGCAGCTTGAATGGACCATCGCCGAGCGCATGGTCTTCATCTGCTGCCGCGTCTGGTACGTCGACCCGGAGACGGGCGAGAAGCACTTCACCGGCCCCCAATGGGGCGGCACCGAGATGGTCCGGCGCAACCGCGACGGGACGGAGCGCCCGGACGACGAGTGCTTCAAGATGTCGATGACCGACGCCATCGGCAAATGCATGCTCCAGATCGGCTTGGCCGCCGACATCTATCTCGGCCAGTTCGACGACAGCAAGTACCGCGAGGAGTCCGAGACCATCTACGCCGTCAAGTCCAACCCCGACCTCCAGCCCGCCGGCATCGCCAAGCTCGAGGAGGAGATCCGGGACAAGCTGGCGGAGGTCGAGGACCTGGAAGCCCTGGACGACCTGTGGCGCAGCGGGATCAACGCCCGCATCCGCGAGATCGGGGCGGTCGACAAGGCGGCGCAGAACCGCATGATCACCTGCTTCTCGCAGAGGAAGAACGAAATCCTGAAACGAGAGGAGAGCGACCGCGAGGCGGCCTGAGGCAGCACTCCCGGTCCCCGAAGAGGCCAGCCATGTACCAACGTTTCATCGCCGTCGGCCGCCTGGGCCGCGATCCCGAGATCACCACGACGGCCGGCGGCGCCCGCATGGCGAGCTTCAGCCTGGCCACCAGCGAAACCGCCAAGGGCGAGGAGCGGGCGGAATGGCACCGCTGCGTCGTCTGGGACGAGAAGCTGGTCGACGTGATCGCCAGGCGTGCCCGCAGGGGAACCCTGGTGGCCCTTGAAGGTCAGGTCCGGACCCGCCGCTGGAACAGCAAGGAGGGTCGCGAGATCCATACGACCGAGGTCGTGCTGGACCGCTTCACCAGCCGCTTCCAGATCCTGTCCGGCGCCAAGCCGCAGGACGACGTGGTCGAAGCCAACCAGCCGGTCTTCGACAAGAGATTCGCCTTCGATGAGCTGCCCTTTTGATGGCTGCGATATCGCAATTTTCGGCGGCGACACCATCTCTAATAGGCTGCGTAAGCGCAGATCCCCGCTAGGGGAAGCCGCACCGGAGTATCCTCCGCCATGACGATGATAGCTTCTTCCAACAAGATCGAATCCACCCCCGGCGAGCTATTCCGCTCCCCCAGCGGCCTGCTGACCCGCACCGCCTGGGAAGACGAACTGGAAAGCACGTTCGACCAGATGCCGCGCTGGTACCGTTCCGCGGCGGAGCGGGACCGCCGGTTCGCCCGCTGGGTCCACGCCGAGGCAAAGGGCCTCGCCTGCCACCTCGACCGGATGCTGCGCCCGGACACCAAGCCCACGCTGGCGCGCCATCTCAGAGCGGTCTCCGAAGCCCTGTGGGCCGACGCTGAATGGGCGCGCCACCGGATCGACGGCAGCATGGACGAGGCGGCGTAAGATGCGAAGGAAGTCCGAAATGACCATCGAGCAATTGCAGAAGCGCCTGCGCGAGGCCCATGCCCGCATCGGCTTCGAGGGCCGCTTCGCCTTCACCATCGGCCAGCAGGACAGCCCGCAGGCCGGGGGCGGCTGCTACGTCACGCACTGGTTCCGCCCCACGCCCTTCGCCTTCGAGGACTGCAAGTCGGTCGGGGCCGGCACCGTGGCTGACTGCGTCGCGGCGCTGGACCGCTATGTCGCCGATTACTCCAGGACCATGACCAACGAGGAAGTCGGCATGACCCTGGGCATCATCCCGCCCCACGTGGAGCGTTACAAGGTCGCGGCGGAATGACCGCCGCCACCGTAGCGGTACCGGTCCGGCCGCGCCGGCTTCAACCCCTCATGGCGTGAGGCGTACTTTCCCACGTACCCTTTCATGCAGGCGCGGTGGAACCGTTGCGACTGGGTCTTCCAGTCGTCGCCGGGCCGGACCCAGCTGACATAGGTCGTGCCGGTCCTCCGGTCTGTCCGCAGGTAGCGGCCCACTCCCTTGCCGCCCGTCACCCACTGGCCCGGCTGCAGATGCAGGGCTCCGGCGGACAGCAGCAGGGAAACCTGCGGCGTCAGGTCGATGGTTGGCAGGTATCTCATCTCTTTGCCTCTCCTGGAAACGTCCACGGAACAGGCATGCCCAAGGCCGACGGCTCTGGCGGTGCGCCAAGGCGGTCGGAACGGAACGGCAGCTTTCGGGGACAGCGTATATGTGGTGTTTCTTGAACATCTTTCAAGAAACACTATCGGAACAAATCATGAACATGTAAACTGGAAAAACAGAATGCGGCTTCCTTCGACTGCCCATTCCAAGAAACCCTTTGAGAGTTTGGAATAGAGACATGGCAGTTTCAAAGAACCGAGCTTCGGAAACCGTGACCGCCCGCGTCGAGCACGCTCTGAACCTGACGCAGGGGCGCTTGAAGCTTTGGCTGGTCTTCGAGGACGACACCGCCGTTGCCGAGGCCCGCTCCCTGATCCAGCTCAAGAAAGCCCGCAATCTGCTGGCGCTTTCCCGCTCCGACCTGGAGCACCGCCACGAGAAGGCGGTCCGCCAAATCCTGGAGCGCTACGCCGGCCACACGCCCCGCCCGATGGAAACGGAACCGGCCGAAACGGCGGAGGAACCGAAACCAGCCCCCCGACGACGCGCCGCCTCCCGCCAGAACGCGGAAGCGGTTTCAGGTTAGGACCGGCCGGGTTAGACTGGAGAACCAGCGGTGGCAATGACAGCGGTCCAGCACAGGGTGGAAACCCAGACCCGGCCGGCATCGCCCGCGCCGGACCGGGAGGTTCTCGCCGGTCTAGTCGAGCGGGTGACCTTCCACAATGCGGAGAATGGCTTCTGCGTTCTCCGCATCAAGGCGCGCGGCCATCGCGACCTGATCACCGTCGTCGGCCATGCCGCCTCGATCTCGGCGGGCGAGTTCGTCCAGGCCAGCGGCGCCTGGCACAACGACCGCACCCACGGCCTCCAGTTCAAGGCCGGGTTCCTGCGCACGACCATGCCGACCACCGCGGAAGGGATCGAGAAGTATCTCGGCTCCGGCATGATCCGCGGCATCGGCCCGGTCTATGCGAAGAAGCTGGTCCGGGCGTTCGGGGCCGACGTGTTCGACGTGATCGAGCAGCAGGCCGACCGCCTGCGCGAGGTGGCCGGGATCGGGCCGGTCCGGGCCAGGCGGATCATCGCCGGCTGGGCCGACCAGAAGGTGATCCGCGAGATCATGCTGTTCCTTCACTCGCACGGGGTCGGCACCTCGCGCTCGGTCCGCATCTTCAAGACCTACGGGCCGGATGCGATCCAGCTCATCTCCGAGAATCCCTACCGCCTCGCCCGCGACATCAGAGGCATCGGCTTCATCACCGCCGACGCCATCGCCGCCCGGCTCGGCATCGAGAAGACCGCCATGGTCCGCGCCCGCGCCGGCATCGCCTACGCCCTGGCCGAGGCCATGGACGAGGGGCATTGCGGCATGCCGCGCGACGATCTGCTGAAGCTCGCCGAAAAGCTCCTGGAAATCCCGTCCTCCCTGATCGAGGAAGCCATCGACCTCGAACTGGCCGACGGTACCGTCGCGGCCGACCGGCTCGACGGGCGCGATGCCGTGTTCCTGTCCGGCCTCTACCGGTCCGAACGCAATATCGCCGCCCGCCTGCTGGGCCTCGCCGTGGGGCGCCCACCCTGGGGCGCCATCGATGCCGCCACGGCGATCCCCTGGGTCGAGCAGCGCACCGGCCTGACCCTGGCCGAGAGCCAGCGCGCCGCCGTCCGCCTCGCGGTGTCGTCCAAGCTTCTGGTGGTCACCGGCGGCCCCGGCGTCGGCAAGACCACGCTGGTCAATTCGATCCTCAAGATCCTGTCGGTCAAGGGCCTCGCCATAGCGCTCGCGGCACCGACCGGCCGGGCGGCCAAGCGCCTGTCGGAAAGCACCGGGATGGAGGCCAAGACCATCCACCGCCTGCTGGAGACCGACCCCGCCGCCGGCGGCTTCAAGCGTACCGAGATGCGGCCGCTGGACTGCGACCTGCTGGTGGTGGACGAGACCTCCATGGTCGACGTGCCGCTGATGAACGCCCTGCTGCGCGCCGTGCCCGATGGGGCCGCCGTCCTGCTGGTCGGCGACGTGGACCAGCTTCCCTCCGTCGGGCCCGGACAGGTGCTGGCCGACGTGATCAACTCGGGCGCGGTTCCGGTGGTCCGGCTGACCGAGGTGTTCCGCCAGGCCGCCGAAAGCCGGATCATCGTCAACGCCCATCGGGTCAACCAGGGCCTGATGCCGGAGCCTCATGCCGGCGAGGGCCTGACCGACTTCTATTTCGTGGATGCCGCCGACCCCGAGGACGGGGTGCGCAAGCTGATCCACATGGTCAAGGACCGCATCCCCCGCCGCTTCGGCTTCGACCCCGTGCGCGACATCCAGGTGCTGTGCCCGATGAACCGGGGCGGGCTGGGCGCCCGGTCGCTCAACATCGAGCTTCAGAAGGTGCTCAATCCCCCGCGCGACCCCCGCGTCGAACGGTTCGGCTGGACCTTCTGCGAGGGCGACAAGGTGATGCAGATCGAGAACGACTACGACAAGGAGGTTTATAACGGCGATCTCGGCGTGGTCTCCCGTATCGATCCGGACGACAATTCCCTGCTGATCGAATTCGACGGCCGCGAGATCGCCTACGACGCCGGCGAGCTTGATCAGGTAGTGCTGGCCTACGCCACCACGATCCACAAGTCCCAGGGCTCCGAATACCCGGCCGTGATCCTGCCGGTCACCACCCAGCACTACGCCATGCTCCAGCGCAATCTCGTCTATACCGGCATCACGCGCGGCAAGCGCCTCGTGGTGATCGTCGGCCAGCGCAAGGCCATGGCGATCGCCGTCAAGGGCCAGCAGACCCGCCGCCGCTGGTCGAAGCTGGGCGATTGGCTGGGCGGCGGGGCGGGGGACGCGCCATAGGGCGTCATTGACAATGCGGCCCGGGACTGCTTCCTATCGCGGAGGCTGTGAAACGAATCTCCAAACCCAGGGCCGGCCGGTTGAAGAAGCGCGTCGATACCGGCCAGGGCGACCTTTTCGCGCAAGGGCAGGGGACTCCGGTTTCCGCCGATCCGCCGCCCGTCCCGGCGGCGGAAACGCCACCCGCTCGTCCTATAGGTGATTGGCCCACCGGCCATCTCCTCGACGCGCTGAACCTTCATCTCCACGCCGAACCGCCCGAGGATCCGTCCCTTGTCGCGACCCTCGAGGAGTTGGCGAAGCGCCGCGAACCCGAGGCCGTTCGCCATCTGATCACGACCTGCCGCCGGTTCGCCGCCTTCGACCAGCAGCAGCCGGCCCCGGAGGTCGTGGCCGCCCTGAATGCCCTGGCCCATATCGGCCCGCCCTCGGCCGCCGTCCCGCTGATCGACCTGATCAGCCGCGGCCTGTTCGGGCCGGCTTCGACCGCCGCGGCGCTCGACTGCTTCGGCACGCTCCGCTGCCGTCCCGCCGCCGATCTGATCCGGCCGAATCTGCTCCACCCGGACCCCCGCGTGCGCCAGTCCGCCTGCGGCCTCGCCGCCGCCCTGGACCGCCGTGACGACGCGTCGGCCGTGACGCCCTTGCTGAACGACCCCGACCGGGGCGTCGCGAAGGCGGCCCGGCTGGCGCTCGGCGAACTCGGCCACGCCCCGGCGCGCGAACCGCTGGAGGAACTGCTGGATCGCGCCACGCCGATCGACATCCCGCGCGTCGCCCGCGCCCTGGTCGCCGTCGCCGACGGCGACACGCCGGTCAAGCTGGCCCGCGCCGCCGACCGCTGCGACGAGGAGGGCCGTTGCGCGATCGTCGCGGCCCTGGGCGCCATGGAGCAGCCCGGCGCCGTCACGCAGCTTATCCGCCTGTCCCGCGACACCCGCCCCGCGGTCCGCCTCGCCGTGATCGAGGCGCTGGCGAACCACGAGGACAAGCGCATCCCCGCCGTCCTCGGAACGCTGGCGCACGACACCGACACGGCCGTCCGGGACGCAGCCGAAGCGGCATTGCGATCCATCGACGCATCGCCGGATTGGTAAAACACAAAAGGCGGTTGATGGTTTTCAGGTAAAACTGTTCAAAAAGACCGCCGGGTCACCAGGACCCGGCGAGTCGAACAGGGAGGCTTCACGTCATGAGGACGTTGCGTCAAGACTGATCCCGGCCACCGGCTGGGACTACAGTGACTGCCGAGACGGGGCACTCACATTTACAGCATAAACCCTGTTTATCGATGGGCAAGAATACTTTGGATCAGTGCCCGAACGCACATGATCTTTACCCGGCTGTGCCGAAGGTTTCATGATCCGGCAGGGCGAGAGACACCGGTCCACGAGCTTCCGTAGGCGCTCCCCGTCAGGGGGCCCGGACGCGGCGGGCGCCCGACCGGATGCGGCGGTCCGCGGCGGTGCCGGCGACATGGCTCCAACTCCAGGGCTGGGGCTTGGGATGACGGTTGCCCTGCCGGTGCGGCGTCCGGGCATCGGTCCGCTCCGAGTCGAGCACCAGCGCCGCCTCGACCCTGATCGCGGGCAGCGGGTACGGCGTGCCGCAACGGCCATCGGAAGTGCCGGTCTCAATCGCCCGGAAGGCTTCCGCGGCCACCGCGACGCCCTCCGAGTCGCCGCTTTTTCGATCCTCCCCGGCCGCCACCAGGACCAGGCGGGGCGCGTTCCGGCGCGGCCCCGCCACCGCCGATGCCGCCTTGACGGCCCGCCGGTCGGAAAAGAACACGTGACCGTCGATCCGGTGACTGACCGCCATCGACGCGGTCCAGACCGGCATGCGGCGCAGGCGCTTGGGTGCGACATAATGTGTCGCCCCACGGCTGTGGTCGGGTGCCAAGCCGACCAGCGACAGCACCGCGATCTCCGCCGCGCGCTGCCATGCGGTCCGGTCGCCGATCACGGTCGGCCGCGACATCGGGCGGGAGATGGTCCAGGAAAACTGCTTGCTCTGGTAGACCACGCCGCAGATCCCGTCAGGCCAGCGCTTCTCCCGCACCCGGTTCAGGGTCACGGCGGCCACCGCGTACTGGCCGCGCGAGCTTTCGCCGCGGGCTTCGAAATAGATGTTCCGGGCCAGGCACAGGGCGTCGTTCCGGTCGATCTCCGCCGCCTGGGGGTGCCACGAGGCGATCGCCGAGATCATCTGGATCACGGTGAGCAGGGGGGTCCACTCGGGTATCGGCATCGCCTCGCCTCCGGCTGGGTTGTCCGTCGGGACGACGTGCGGCCCGTCGCGCGTTCCTGGGCAACCGGGTCGTCAACCGTGTCCAGAACAACCGTGCGTGTGGCCTTGTTCCCCCATCACAAGGGGTGCGGCAATTCGCGAGTCGGGAAGCGGAACTGCCCGAAACGGCGGATTCCTTTGATACGCAGGACAGTTCAAGCTATCATAAATTTTCCATAAGTCACAGCGTGTCACAACTTCCACACCCTGGAGGTCACGATGAAAACCGACAAAAATCGCAACCGGGATGGGCTGTCGCCAGTCTATTTAATGGCTGGTACGGTTACCGCGATTTTGGTGTTCATGCTGCTGTCGGTTGGCATGGACTGAATCGGAGTCTTCCGAAGTCCCGCCGTACCCATCCGGGAGGCAGCCGTTCGAGACGACCGCATGCCGTGGCTGCCAAGCCTTTCGGCAGCCCCGCTGCTGCCTTGGTGTTAGTTCCGGCCCAAGCCATAGGCTCGGAGGAGTAGGCACTGCGGAACGGTTCTATCCGATAAATCGGTTAAAAAGCCGTTAAACAAATGTTGACCGCAACAAAGGCTGCAAGCATTATGCGCTCAAGAGAGGTAGGGACCCCTCGGAGTGAGCGGATCTGAATGCCTCCAACGGCCGTCTTCGGAACTATCTTGTGGCAGACGGCAAGCCGACGACAAACCAATGCGCTGAATAGAGGGAATTCGAGATGACCGAACACGACACCATTCTGATCGAACCGAATCGTTTGTTCCGCGAGGGCATCAAGCACCTCCTGGCAGGTAGCCCCTTTCGTCTCGTGAGCGAGTACGCCTCGATCGAACAGGCCGTGGCCGGTGACGCCCCCGCGGCAAAGCTGGTGATCGTCGACTACCCCGTCGATGCCGACGAGACCCTGTCCGACCTGCGCGCCGGTTTCCCCGATACGCGCATCGTCGTCCTGGCGTCCGAGCTGTCCGCCGACCGCCTCAAGGCCGCCATGGGCGCCGGTGCCGACGGCTACCTCCTGAAGGACGTGTCGCCGGAGGCCCTGATCCAGTCGCTCCAGCTCGTCCTGATCGGCGAGAAGGTTTTCCCGACCAACCTTGCCAGCCTGCTGCTGAACCAGATGGCCCCCGCGGCCCCGCAGGGCTCCTGGCGCGGCCTGTCCGGCCGCGAGCGCGAAATCCTCCAGCACCTGGTGATGGGCGCCAGCAACAAGCTGATCGCCAACAAGCTCGGCATCACGGAAGCGACCGTCAAGGTCCACCTGAAGACGCTGCTGCGCAAGATCGACGTCAACAACCGCACCCAGGCCGCGATCTGGGCGATGAACAACGGCATCACGCCCGACCAGTCGATGTCCGCCGACGTTCCCGCCACGCGCCGGCTGCAGGCCGTTCCGGCCTGACCGGCCACACCCTCGGTTCGGTTCCGGTCGTCTCGCTCCCCGGCCGGCCCGGCCCCGATCGCCTCGGGTCCGGCCGGTCCGGGATCGTCTTCTTCTCGTCACCATAAAATCCCTCTCGTTCTCCGGGAGGCATGCTAGATCTGCGCATCCGGCCTGGCCGGTTTTTCCGCCATAGGTTTATTGGTCCAGATGCGCCAATCGCTTCCCGCGTGGTTCGGCCATCCGCAGCATCTTCTGCGGACGGCCTTGGTCATGCTCTTTTTGTGCCTGTCGCCGCTCGCCGCGACGGCGCAGGCCCCGACCCCCGAATTCAGGACGGCCCTGGCCGGCTGGCAGGCTTCGCTCGACAAGGCGGCGGCACGGCTGGCGCGCGGCAACCTCGACGAGGCCGAATATCAGACCTTGCGCACGGAGCTGGCGTCGCTGTTCAACGCGGCGCGGGGGGCGGCGTCGGCCGCCGCCGCCGAACAGGGCGTCAACCGGCAGCTCGCCGACGCCCTCGGCGCTCCGCCGGCCGAAGGGGCTCCGCCCGAAGCGCCGGCCGTCGCCGCCGATCGCCAGCGGCTCTCCAAGATCATCGCCGAACTGGATGGGCGCGCCCGCCAGGCCGAACTGATCGCCACGCGCGCCGACATCCTGATGAGGACCGCCACAGACAAACGGATGCAGCAGTTCACCGACGCGCTGTTCCGGCGAGGTCCCCTGCCCCTGGAGCGGGGGACCTGGAACAGCCTGCCGGTGCAGGCCGACTATCTGCGCGACCGCGTGGTCCAGGCGGTCGCCGTGACCGCCGCCGATCCGGCCTGGCGCGACCGGGGCTTCGAACTGGCGGCCGCCTTCCTGGTGGCGCTCGGGATCGCCTGGCCGCTTCGGCGCTGGCTGCTCCGGCGCTTCGGGCACCGGCCCGTCGCGACCCATCCCGGCTACCGGCAAAGGGTCGTCGCGATGGCCGTGGAAGCGGTCGGGCGCTGCCTGCTGACGGTTCTGCCGACAGTCGCGGTCGCCCTGGCATTGAACCACATCATCGAGGGCGACGTCCGTACCTTGCCGTTGCAGGCCCTGGTCGGCGCCGCGGCCGGCGGGCTGGCGTTCTTCCTGTTCTTTTCCGGACTGGCCCGGGCGATCCTGGCGCCGGACCACTCCGTCTGGCAGCTGACCGGGCTGGAGCCCGCCTCGGCCAGGGCGCTAGTCCACCGCATCACCCTGTTCGCCGGCGGCCTCGCCGTGGCCGGCGGCGCGGTCGTGCTCCAGAGCCGCATGCTGTCCCCGCCGGAACTCCAGGCGGTCACTGGTATCGCCGCCATGCTGCTGGCGACGGCGGCGCTGGCGTTCCTGCTGCCCGGCCGCCTGTGGCGGACCGTGCCGGCGGTGCAGGAACCGGCCCAGCAGCCTCCGGCCGACGCGGCGGCGGAAGCGCCGGCGCCCGCCGGGGGCTCCTGGGTGCATCTGCGCTTCCTGGGCGGTGCCGTCGCCCTGGCGGCTCTCGGCGCCTCGGCGGCGGGCTACCATAACCTGTCCGTCTATGTCGGCATGCTGTCGCTCGCCGCAGTGGCGGTCGGCGGGTTGCTCCTGCTGGTCCGCGGCGTGGCGCGCGAACTGCTGACCATCGTGATGGAGCGCGAGCAGGGGCCGGTCGCCGAGCTGCGCCGGCTCCTGGTCCGGTCCGAACGGGGCGTCCAGGCGGCGGACTGGTGCGGCAGGGTCGCCATCGACTTCGCCCTGATCACGCTGGCGGCGGCCATCCTGCTGCCGCTCAGCGGCATCGACTGGTCGGAACTGCGCAGCCTCTTCGATACCTTCATGAGGGGCGTGACGATCGGCGGCGTCCGGCTGGCGCCGGCCGACATCATCGCCGCCATCCTGCTGTTCAGCGTAGCGGTCATGGTCACCCGCTACGTCCAGCGGACCCTGGACGTCCGGGTGCTCCAGCGGCTCCAGATCGACCGGGGCGTCCAGAACTCGATCAAGACCGGCATCGGCTATTTCGGCTTCATGGTGGCCCTGCTGGTCGCGATCGGGGCGCTCGGGCTCGACCTGTCCAACCTGGCGCTGATCGCGGGCGCGCTCTCGGTCGGCATCGGCTTCGGCCTGCAGAACGTCGTCAGCAACTTCGTTTCCGGCCTGATCCTGCTGGTCGAGCGGCCGATCAAGGTCGGCGACTGGGTCGTGGTCGGCGACAAGGAAGGCGTGGTCAAGCGCATCAGCGTGCGCGCGACGGAGATCCAGACCTTCCAGCGCGCGTCGGTGATCATCCCGAACTCCGAGCTGGTGTCGTCGGCGGTGATCAACTGGACCTTCAAGGACAAGTTCGGCCGGATCGACATCAAGGTCGGGGTCGAGTACGGGTCGGATCTCAAGCTGGTCCGGGAAACCCTGCTGGCCTGCGCCAACGCCCATCCCCGGGTGGCACGGATGCCCGGTCCCATGGTGGTGTTCCGCGATTTCGGCCAGAGCTCCCTGGATTTCGAGCTGCGCTGCTTCATCCCGGACGTGGACTTCTTCCTGTCCACCGCCAGCGACCTGCGGTTCGCCATAGCGGAGGCGTTCGAACGCAACGGCATCGCGATCCCGTTCAACCAGCAGGTCATGCATATTCCGCAGCTCGACGGGTTGCGCGACCTGATCGAGCGCCGGGGCGGCCCGGCGGCACCGTCCGCGACGCCTCCCGCGCCGCGGCTGGAGACCATTACGTAGAATTCATCCGACGGAAAGGATGGCGCAGGGGCGATTGCCCCAGTTTGGCCATATGGGAGTCACCATATATCTTCTGAGAACCGCCAAGAAAGAGGATCCGCCCGACATGTACGCTTCCGAGCACTTCTTCCGCCAAGCCCCGGGACGATCGGCCGTTCCCGGCTGGTTCAAGGGCCTGATGGTGCCGTTGCTCATTCTCGTGGCGTTGCCGCTGATCCTCCTGGTCATGGCCCTCGTCCTGTCGCTGGCGGCGGTGCGCGCGCTGCTGCGGCTCGTCCTGCCCAGGCAGGCCAGCAGGCCCGCGGCCCGGCGCGCCGGTCCCGGGCCGGCGGGCCAGCCGGAGATCCTGACCGACGTGGATTACGTCGTGCTCGACGACACGGCGCCGCGCCGCTGATCTCCGGCGGTATTTCCCTCAGAGCGCGTCCGCGACCGCCTGGCCCAGTCCGGCGGTCGTGGCCTTGCCGCCCATGTCGGGCGTCAGCAGTTCCGGCTGGACCAGGACCTTCTCGATCGCCCTGACGATCGACTGGCCGGCATCGGCGTGGCCCAGATGGTCCAGCATCATGGCGCCCGACCAGATCTGCCCGATCGGGTTGGCGATACCCTTGCCCGCGATGTCGGGGGCGGAGCCGTGGACCGGCTCGAACATCGACGGGAAGTCCCGTTCCGGGTTGATGTTGGCCGACGGCGCGATGCCGATGGTGCCGGTGACCGCCGGTCCCAGGTCGGACAGGATGTCGCCGAACAGGTTGCTGCCGACCACCACGTCGAACCGCGACGGGTTGCGGACGAAATGGGCGGTCAGGATGTCGATGTGGTACTGGTCGGTGCGGATGTCGGGATAGGCTTCGCCCATCGCCTTGAAGCGCTCGTCCCAGAACGGCATGGTGTGGATGATGCCATTGGACTTGGTCGCGGAGGTCAGGTGCTTCTCCGGCCGGGAGCGGGCCAGCTCGAAGGCGTAGCGCAGCACGCGGTCGGTTCCGCGCCGGGTGAAGACGTTCTCCTGGACCGCCATCTCGGCGTCGGTGCCGGCATAGAGGCGCCCGCCGATCTCGGAATATTCGCCCTCGTTGTTCTCCCGGACGATCCAGAAATCGATCTCCGGACGGCCGGCGAGCGGGCAGGGGACTCCGTCGAACAGCCGCACCGGGCGCAAATTGACATATTGCTGGAAGTTGCGCCGGATCGGGATCAGCAGTTCCCAAAGCGAAACATGGTCCGGCACGGTCGGCCAGCCGACGGCGCCCAGGTAGATCGCGTCATGGTTCCTGATCCGCTCCAGCCCGTCGGCCGGCATCATGCCGCCGGCGCTGTGGTAGCGGTCGCAGCTCCAGTCCAGATGGTCCCAGACGAACTCGATTCCGAACCGGGCGGCCACCGCGTCGAGCACCCGGATGCCTTCCGGCATCACCTCCTTGCCGATACCGTCGCCGGGTATCACGGCAATCCTGTATTTCGCCATATCGCTTGTTCCTTTGTTCTTCTGGCGATGCATATGAACCCCTCGCAACCGATCCGGTAAAGCTGGAATTCCCTTCGGCGCTTGTAAATCCATCGCTGCACTGCCACACACGGAGCTTGGGTCGTGACGAAATTCAGGATTTCCCAGGAATGAATGCCACCGTGGTCGGGCTGACGGCCGTCGTGGTCGCCGTGACCGGCGAGACGCCGCGCGTCCTGGTGGTGCGGCCGCCGTCACCCGCGGCGGCGGAAGGCGTGCCGGCGCCCCATCGCGACGCGCTGCCGTTCGGCCCGTTCGAGCCCGAACATCACCGCACGCTGGAAAGCGGCCTGCGCAGCCGGGTCGAACGGCAGACCGGGCTGCCGCTCCGCTATGTCGAGCAGCTCTACACCTTCGGCGACCGCTTCCGCGACCATGGCGAGCTGGCCGGCGGCCCGCGCGTGGTGTCGGTCGGCTACCTGGCCCTGGTCCGGGAGGCGCCGCTGTCCGGCGCCGGCGAGGCGGAGTGGCGCGACTGGTACGAGTTCCTCCCTTGGGAGGACTGGCGCGGCGGCCGCCCGCCGCTGGTCGATCGGGTCATCCGCCCGGCGCTTCGGCGCTGGATCGATGCGGTTGCCGGCGACGCCGAGTCCGGCCGCCGGGCCGAACGGGTCGGGCTGAGCTTCGGCCCGGAGGAGGAGGACGCGGGCTGGGACTTCGAGCGGGCTTTGGAACGCTACGAGCTCCTCTACGAGGCGGGACTGCTGGTCGAAGCGCAGCGCGACCGCGACGCGATCCGCTCCGCCGGGCGGGACGACCCCGTCGCGGGGCGCGGCGCGGAGATACCGAGGGCGCTGGGCAAGCCGATGGCAGCCGACAGCCGGCGCATCCTGGCATCCGCCCTCGGCCGGCTGCGCGGCAAGCTGAAGTACCGGCCTCTGGTGTTCGAGCTGCTGCCGCCGACCTTCACCCTGTTCCGGCTCCAGCAGGTGGTCGAGGCGCTGTCCGGCGTGGGCCTGCACAAGCAGAACTTCCGCCGTCTGGTGATCGCGGGAGGCCTCGTCGAGCCTACGGGGCAGGTGGAGAGCCGCACCGGCGGGAGGCCTGCGGAACTGTTCCGCTTCCGCCGCGACGTCCTGCGCGAGCGCGCCTCGCCGGGCGTGGGGGTGCCCGCCGTCCGGGTGGCGGACTGACGGCGCCGCTGCGCCTCGCGCATGCCGGTGTGGCGCCTTGGCGCATGGTGCCGGCCCTCGGTTTCGGCTAACTTTTGTTGCGATGCAGCATCAACCGCCGTTGGCTTGATCGGAGCACGCAGGGCCACCATGCCACCGTCCCCCATCCTCCCCGACCTCGACCGTCCGTTCCCGTTCTACCGCGTCGTCATCGCCGGCGTCTTCCTCCTGGTGCTCCTGATCGTCGCCACGATCGGCTCCATGGCGCCTGCCGGCGAAACCCCGGACCACGGCCGCCTCGCCGGAGTGCTCGACCCCGACCTCCGGGGCAAGCTGGAACGGTACGCCGAAAGCATGTCGGCCCCGCGTCCGGTGCTGGAGGTGGAGACCGCGGACGGCCGCTACAAGACGGACAGCTGCGCCGGGTTCGTGGCCTTCTCCAGCCGTGACGGGCGTGGCAGGGCCCTGATGGAGCATCCGCTCGCCTCCGCCTACGAGGACTGCACCGTGATGCGGATCCTGCACAATGCCCGCCAGCCGGAGGAGCATGTGGCGCCGCTGGGGAGTCTCGGCCATGCCGTGTTCAGCCGACTGGACCCCGCGACCCTCCAGGAGATGGGGCCGGCCTGGGCCGGCAAGGCGGCGAGGCTGGCCGGTATCGCCGCCGACCGGACCGAGGTGGACGGCCGCCGGATCGAACTGGTCCGCGGTAAAAGTGCCTGGGCGATGGAAATCGTCGCATCGGTCGACATCGCCGGTCCGCCGGTGGAGGATCTCGTGGTCCGGATCAGCCGGGATGGCAAGACCGCCGGCTTCATGGTCCTGATGACCCGCAACGACGGCAGCCTTACCGCCCTGCCGCTGGATGTCTTCGTGGTGGGCGGCGGTCTTGCGATGGCCCAGGCCGTCCCCTGAGCCTGCGTTCCACATCGATCTGACACCGAGGCGACCGCTTCCGCGGTCGCCTCGGATTCTGGAGCCACTTATACTTATAATGAGCATTAACCGATATACTCATTGAGATTATAAATGGGATGTGCTCATCTGGAGCAGAAATTTGCCCTGGAGAACTGGAGCCACGCCATGTCAGTAACCGCCGAACTCGCCTATACGCCCGACGTCGCGAGGGCCACAGCGCCGATCTACGAGCGCATGAGCCGTGTCGTCCCCGCGGTCGAGTGGCCGTTCCATGCGCCGCTGGTCCACGCCATCAACAATTTGAAGCGGGAGCGCAACGCCGTCGTCCTGGCGCACAATTACCAGACGCCGGAAATCTTCCACGGCGTGGCCGACATCGTCGGCGACAGCCTCGCCCTGGCCCGGCAGGCGGTCTCGACCGATGCCGACGTCATCGTCATGGCGGGAGTTCATTTCATGGCGGAGACGGCGAAGCTGCTGAATCCGGGCAAGCTGGTCCTGATGCCGGACATGTCGGCCGGATGCTCGCTGGCCGACAGCATCACCGGCGCCGATATCCGCCTGCTGAAGCAGAAGTACCCCGGCGTGCCGGTCGTCACCTACGTGAACACCTCGGCGGAGGTGAAGGCGGAATCGGACATCTGCTGCACCTCCGGCAATGCCGTGCAGGTGGTCGAGAGCCTGGGCGTCGACCGCGTGCTGTTCCTGCCGGACGAGTATCTCGCCAATTACGTGGCGTCCCAGACCAAGGTCGGGATCATCGCCTGGAAGGGCCACTGCGAGGTCCATGAGCGCTTCACGGGCGACCAGCTCCGCGAGTACCGGGCACGCTTCGGGGGGCTGACCATCATTGCCCATCCGGAATGCCCGCCCGACGTGCTGGAAGCCGCCGACTTCGTCGGCTCCACCGCGCACATGATCGACTATGTCGGCCGGCAACGCCCGGCCCGGGTCCTCATGGTCACGGAGTGCTCCATGAGCGACAACGTCGCTGCCGGCCTGCCGGACGTGGAGTTCATCCGCCCCTGCAACCTGTGCCCGCACATGAAGCGCATCACCCTGTCGAACATCCTGGAAAGCCTGACTTCGCTGGAGCCCCGTGTCGAGATCGATCCCGCCGTCGCCGACCGCGCGCGCCTCGCGGTCGAGCGCATGCTCGCCGTCGGCCGGTGAGGGGGAGCATTCCGCCATGGCAAGCATCCGCGATGCCGGGACGGTGGTGGTGGGCTCCGGCCTTGCCGGGCTGACCGCCGCCCTGCGCCTTTCTCCCCGGCCGGTTACGCTGCTGACGAAGACGCCGGACCTCGTCGGGGGCTCGACTCCCCATGCCCAGGGCGGCATCGCCGCCGCGATCGGCCCGGGTGACGATCCGGACGAGCATGCCGCCGATACGGTGATCGCCGGGGCCGGCATCACCGATGCGCTGATGGCCCGCCTGCTTGCCGCCGAGGGCGCCGAACAGGTTCGCCGCCTGCTGGCGTCCGGCATGCCGTTCGACCGGGCGGCGGACGGAACGCCCCGGCTGGGACGGGAGGCGGCCCACGGCCGCGCCCGCATCGTCCATGCCGGCGGCGACGCGACCGGGCGCGTCGTGGTCGACGAACTGGCGGAGCGGGTCCGGCGGACGCCGTCCATCACCGTCATGACCCGGGCTTTCGCCCACGAACTCGTCGTCCGCGACGGGCGGGTCCACGGCGTGCTCGTCCGTCACGCGCGGGAGGGCTGGGTGCTCCATCGCGCGGAAAACATCGTACTGGCGACCGGGGGCATCGGCAGCGTCTACCTGCACACCACCAACCCGGCTGAAAACACCGGCGACGGGCTCGCCATGGCCGCGCGGGCCGGGGCAGTGCTCGGCGACCTGGAATTCATGCAGTTCCATCCCACGGCGCTCGCCGTCGGGGACGGCTCCGGCCGGCCGCTGCCGCTGCTGACCGAAGCCTTGCGCGGGGCGGGCGCCCTGCTGCTCGACGGTGCCGGCCGTCGCTTCATGGCCGGCGAGCATCCGGACGCGGAACTGGCACCGCGCGACATCGTCGCCCGGGCCGTCTGGCGCCGCATCGCCGCGGGCGAGCGTGTCACCCTGGACCTGCGCGCCGTGCTTGCCCGCGAGCCGGACCATTTCCCGACCGTGCTGGGCCTGTGCGCCGAAGCCGGCCTCGATCCCCGGCGCGAGCCGGTCCCGGTGGCGCCGGCCGCCCATTACCACATGGGCGGCGTGGCGACCGACGTGGCCGGCAGGACCGGAATCGCCGGCCTCCATGCCTGCGGCGAGACCGCCGATACCGGAGTCCACGGCGCCAACCGGCTGGCCAGCAACTCGCTGCTGGAAGCGCTGGTGTTCGGCGACCGGGTCGCCCGGTCCATATCGGCCGCCGGTCCGGGCGGGCCGCCCCCGCCGGTCGCGGTGCCGACGCTCCCGGAGGTTCCCGGCGGTTCGGAAACCGCGTTGGCCCTGCTGCGCCATCGGCTGCGGTGCGTGATGTACGACAGGGCCGGCCTGTCCCGCGATGCCGCGGGGCTGGCCGACGGGCTCGCGCGCATCCGCGATCTCCAGGCGGAATTCGACGGGATCTCCGGCCCGCCGGCCGGCTTCGAGGAGACCGTCGCCTGGGGCGAGCTGAGGAACCTGCTGCTGGTCGCCCGCCTGGTCACCCATGCGGCGAGCCTGCGGCAGGAAAGCCGGGGCGCCCATTTCCGCGCCGACTTCCACCAGCCGTCCGAGGCGCTCCGGCGTCGGAGCTTCCTCACCCTGGCCGATCTCGGCCGGTCCGACGCTCTCCAGCCTGATTGCCGCCAACCCCTGAAGGACGCCCGCCATGCCGTACCCGCTGGTCTATGAACCCCTCGTCCGGGCAGCCCTGCTGGAGGACCTGGGCCGCGCCGGCGACCTGACGACCGACACCGTCGTTCCGGCCGACGCGACCGCGCGGGCCCGGCTGGTCGCCCGCCGGCCCGGCCGGGTCGCCGGGCTGACGGTTTCCCTCTCCGCCTTCAGCCTGCTCGATCCGGCGCTGTCGGTAAAGGTCCTGGCGCCGGACGGCCGCGATGTCCTGCCGGGAGACACGCTGGCCGTGGTCGCCGGGGCGGCGCGCCCGATCCTGTCGGCCGAGCGCACGGCGCTGAACCTGCTGGGCCGGCTGTGCGGCATCGCGACCGCCACGCGCTCGCTGGTCCAGGCGGTCGAAGGCTGCAAGGCGCGGATCACCTGCACGCGCAAGACCACGCCGGGATTGCGGGCGCTGGAGAAGGAGGCCGTCCGCCAGGGCGGCGGAAGCAACCATCGTTTCGGGCTGGATGACGCCGTCCTGATCAAGGACAACCATCTGGTCGCCGCCGGCGGCATCGGTGCCGCCGTCGCCCGCGCCCGCGCCGGGCTCGGCCACATGGTCAAGATCGAGGTGGAGGTGGATACGCTGGCGCAGCTCGCGGAGCTGCTGCCGCTGGGCGTCGATGCGGTGCTGCTCGACAACATGACCCCGGACCAGCTTCGCGAGGCGGTCCGGATGGTGGACGGCCGCATGCTGACCGAGGCGTCCGGCAACATCAATGCCGACACGGTTCGCCGGGTGGCGGAAAGCGGGGTCGACATGATCTCGGTCGGCTGGCTCACCCACAGCGTCGCCAACTTCGACGTCGGCCTGGACTTCGAGTGAGGGGCGGGCGGGGCTCCGGAGGGAACCCCGCCCGCCGCCGTCACTGCTTCTGCTTGGCCGCCTGGGCCCGGGCGAAGGCTTCGGCCAGGGCGCCGCCGAGGGCGGGGCCGGCCGACATGACCGCCGGCTCGCGCTCGCGCGGGGGCCGCTTCTCGGTCCGGTCCGGCCGCTTGCCGCCGCCGGGAGCGCCGCCGTTCGGGCCGCCCGGGGACGGCCGCCGTTCGCGCGGCTGGTCGCTCCGCTTCTGGCCCTGGGCCGGCCGGGACTCGGACGGACGCTCCGTCCGTTCGGTCCGTTCCGGGCGGCCCGCCGGCCTTGCCGCCGGTTCCTCCAGGCGCATTGTCAGCGCGATGCGCTTGCGCTTGAGGTCGACTTCCAGGACCTTGACCTTCACCACGTCGCCCGCCTTGACCACCGTGTGGGGGTCCTTGACGAACTTGTTGGCGAGCTGGGAGATGTGGACCAGGCCGTCCTGGTGGACGCCGATATCGACGAAGGCACCGAACGCCGTCACGTTGGTCACGGCGCCTTCCAGCACCATGCCCGGCTCCAGGTCCTTCAGCTCGTTGACGCCCTCCTTGAAGACGGCGGCGCGGAACTCCGGACGCGGGTCGCGGCCGGGCTTCTCCAGCTCGGCGATGATGTCCTTCACGGTCGGCAGGCCGAACTTGTCGTCGGTGAACTCCTCCGGGCTGAGCGAGCGCAGGAACGGCGCGTCGCCGATCAGCTGGTCAAGCGGCTTGCCGGCGTGGGCGAGGATGCGCTCGACCACCGGGTAGGCTTCGGGGTGGACGGCGGAGGCGTCCAGCGGGTCGTCGCCTTTGGCGATGCGCAGGAAGCCCGCCGCCTGCTCGAACGCTTTCGGCCCCAGGCGGGCCACGTCGTTCAACTGCTTGCGCGTGCGGAAGGCGCCGTTCCGGTCGCGGAACTCGACGATGTTGCGGGCCACGCCCTCGGACAGGCCGGAAACGCGGGCCAGCAGCGGCACCGAGGCGGTGTTGAGGTCGACGCCGACCGCGTTCACGCAGTCCTCGACCACGGCGTCAAGGCTGCGGGCCAGCTTGGACGCGCCGACATCGTGCTGGTACTGCCCGACGCCGATCGACTTCGGCTCGATCTTGACCAGCTCGGCCAGCGGGTCCTGGAGCCGGCGCGCGATCGACACGGCGCCGCGCAGCGAAACGTCCAGATTGGGGAATTCCAGCGCGGCCACTTCGGAGGCGGAGTAGACCGAGGCGCCGGCTTCGGAAACGACCAGCTTGGACAGGTTCAGCTCCGGGTGGCGCTTCATCAGGTCTGTGACCAGCTTGTCGGTCTCGCGGCTGGCGGTGCCGTTGCCGATGCTGACCAGCTCGATCTTGTGGCGGATCGCCAGGGCGGCGATCACCGCGATGGAGCCGTCCCAGTCGTTCCTGGGCTGGTGCGGATAGACCGTGGTCGTCTCCACCACCTTGCCGGTGGCGTCCACGACGGCGACCTTGACGCCGGTCCGGATGCCGGGGTCGAGCCCGATGGTCGCGCGCGGGCCGGCCGGGGCCGCCAGCAGCAGATCGTGCAGGTTGCGGGCGAACACGCGGATCGCGTCGTCCTCCGCCCGGTCGCGCAGGTCCCCCAGCAGGTCCAGCTCGACATGCAGCCCGATCTTGGTCTTCCAGGCCCAGCGGACGGTTTCCAGCAGCCACTTGTCCGCCGCCCTTCCGGCGTCCTGGATGCCGAGATGGCGGGCGATCATGGCTTCGCACGGGTGCTGCAGGTCGGTCGCGGGGTCGCCGACCTCGATCTTGAGGTCCAGCACGCCCTGGGTCCGGCCGCGGAACATGGCCAGCGCCCGGTGCGAGGGGACCTGCTTCAGCTGTTCGGAGAACTCGAAATAGTCGGAGAACTTCGCGCCCTCGTCGCGCTTGGCCTCGACTACGCCGGAGACGACGCGCCCGTTCTCCGCAACATAAGCGCGCAACCGGCCGACCAGCTCGGCATCCTCGCCGAACCGCTCCACCAGGATGTGGCGCGCGCCTTCGAGCGCCGACTTGACGTCGGGCACGCCCTTCTCGAGATCGACGAAGGCGATCGCCGCGGCCTCGGGCGCCACGACCGGGTTCTCCAGCAGGCCGAGCGCCAGGGGCTCCAGGCCGGCCTCGCGGGCGACCATGGCCTTGGTGCGGCGCTTCGGCTTGTACGGCAGGTAGAGGTCTTCCAGCCGGGTCTTCGTGTCGGCTTCCTCAAGCTGGGCCTTCAGCTCGTCCGTGAGCTTGCCCTGCTCGGCGACGCCGGACAGGATCGCCGCCCGGCGCTCCTCCAGCTCGCGCAGATAGCGCAGGCGCTCTTCCAGGGTTCGGAGCTGGGTGTCGTCGAGACCGCCCGTGGCTTCCTTGCGGTACCGCGCGATGAACGGGACGGTGGAGCCTTCGTCGAGCAGCGCGATGGCTGCGTCGACCTGGGCTTCCCGGGCTGAGAGTTCGTCGGCGATACGTTTGCTGATGCTGATCATGTGGCGAAGGCACGGCTGCAGTGAAAACCGAAGGTCGGGTGCCACCCCTATACCCTGTAGAGGCGGCCCAAGGCTAGGGACCTTATCCAGCCCAAGGCATATCGGGGTCTTGGTTAACGTGGTATTAACCCGCCTGCGGACATCAAGCATGGCCGGTGCGGGAATTATCCTGCGGCAAACTCGACCACCCCTATCTCCCGGCCCGGTGATTTAACCGATTCTTGACGGGAGCGGAACGATTCTGGAGACACGAACGCACGGTGGTGCGTTTCCTCCCTGACTGAAAACCTCCGGCCCGCGCTTCAGCGGGGGCCGGCCTTTTCGCGGCCCCGCGACCGGCACGCTTTGTCGCACCTCCGATCTCCCGACCGGCCGAAGGGATGTTTGCCTCGGGGGCACGGCCGCATGTTATAAGCATCGCGCTTACCCGAATACCTCCGGTGGTTTCAGTCCATGGTTTCTCAGGCGGTTCCCGGTCTTGGCGTTCATTAGTCTGTGCATCGCGGCCATGCTGCTCCTCGGCATCGTGGGAACGACGCGATCCTGGCTGAGCCGTGCCCACGAGGTCGTCCATGGCGGCATGGCGCTGGTCTGCGGCGGCGCCGCTCTGGCGGTCCTGCTGCGGCTCGCCGCCGGCGGGACGGAAGTGGACGTCCTGGTCCTGCCGATCGGGCTGCCCTGGCTGAACGCGAGCCTGCGGCTCGACGCGCTGTCCGCCGTGTTCCTGCTGGCGGTGAACCTGGGCGGCTGCCTGGCCGCGGTGTTCGGCTGGAGCTATGCCCGGCACGAGGCGGAGCCGGCTCGCGTGCTGCCTTTCTTCCCCCTGTTCCTGGCCGGCATGAACCTGGTGCTGGTCGCGGACGATGCCTTCGTCTTCCTGATGGCCTGGGAATTCATGTCCCTGTCGTCCTGGCTGCTCGTCCTGGCGAGCCACCGGGAGGCGGAGACGCGCCGCGCCGCCTATGTCTATCTGGTGATGGCCAGCTTCGGCACGGCCTGCCTGCTGCTCGCCTTCGGCATCCTGGCGGGGGAGGCGGGCGGATACGGCTTCGACGCGATCCGCGCCCATCCGCCGGGGGCGGTGTCGGCCAGCTTCGCGGCCTTGCTGGTGCTTCTGGGCGCCGGGTCGAAGGCCGGCCTCGTCCCCCTGCACGTCTGGTTGCCGCTCGCCCATCCCGCGGCACCGAGCCACATCTCCGCGCTGATGAGCGGCGTGATGACCAAGGTCGCGATCTACGGTCTGATCCGGTTTCTGTTCGATCTGGTCGGGGAGCCGCTCTGGTGGTGGGGCGGCGTGCTGGCGGTGGTCGGGGCCGTCACCGCCGTGGTCGGCGTGCTCTATGCGCTGATGCAGGACGACGTGAAGAAGCTGCTGGCCTATTCGACGGTCGAGAACATCGGCGTCATCGTGATCGGGTTGGGTCTGGCCCTGGTGTTCAAGGCGTCCGGGGTCCCCGCGCTGGCGGCGCTGGCGATGACGGCGGCCATGCTGCACGTGCTGAACCACGCCCTGTTCAAATGCATCCTGTTCTTCGGTGCCGGCGCCGTTCTGACCGCGACGGGGGAGCGCGACCTGGACCGGCTCGGCGGGCTGATCCATCGGATGCCCGCGACGGCGCTGTTCTGCCTGGTGGGTGCCGCGGCGATCTCCGCGCTGCCGCCGCTCAACGGTTTCGTGGCGGAGTGGATGCTGTTCCAGGCGGTGCTGAACGGCCCGCTGCTCGAACAGTGGGAACTGAAGATCGGCTTCGCGGTGATCGGCGCGCTGCTGGCCCTGTCCACGGCGCTGGCCGCGGCCTGCTTCGTCCGCTTCTACGGCATCGCCTTTCTGGGCCGTGCCAGGTCGCCGCAGGCGGAACAGGCGCGGGAGGTGGACACCGTCATGCTGTCGGCGATCGCGGTGCCCGCCGTGCTGTGCGCCGTGATCGGCGTCCTGCCGAAACTCGCCATCTCGATGATCGAGCCGGCCAACCGGCTGACCACCGGCGAGGGGATGTTCGACGCCGGCGGGCACGGCGGCTGGGTCTGGCTGGCGCCGGCCAGCGCCTTCGGGAACAGCTACAGCGGCTTCATGATGTTCATGACCATCCTGATCCTGACCACCCTCGCCGTCTTCATGATCCACCGCTACGCTTCCAACCGGGTGCGCCGTTCGATCCCCTGGGCCTGCGGCTTCACCGATCCGGCGCCGCTAGGCCAGTATTCGGCCAGCAGCTTCGCCCAGCCGCTGCGGCGGGTCTTCGCGGACCAGATATTCGGCGCGCGGGAGGTCGTGGACATGCCGGCGCCGGGCGAGACCCGGCCCGCGCGCTTCACCCTGGAAATGCGCGATCCCGCGTGGGACCGGCTGTTCACGCCGGTGGTCCGGCTGGTCGGCTGGGTCGCGGACCGCGTCGACAACCTGCAGTTCCTGACTATCCGGCAATACCTGTCGATGATGTTCTTCGCCCTGGTGGTGCTGCTGGTCATGGTGGCGGTGTCGCAATGATCTTCGTCCAGGCGCTGCTTGCCGGAGTCTTCCAAGTCGTCCAGATGCTGCTGGTGCTGGCTCTCGCCCCCGGGCTGACCGGCTTGGTGCGGGTCGTCAAGGCCCGCCTGCTCGGCCGCCGCGGGCCGCCGCTGGTCCAGCCGTACCGCGACCTGTTCCGGCTGCTGCGGAAGGACGTCGTCCTGGCGGAGAACGCGTCCTGGCTGTTCCGGGTGACGCCCTACCTTGTGTTCACCGCGATCTGGCTGGCGGCGGCGCTGGTGCCGACCTTCACCACGGCGCTGGCCCTGACCGCGACCGCCGACCTGATCGCCTTGGTCGCCCTGCTGGCGAGCGCGCGGTTCTTCCTGGCGCTGGCCGGGATGGACGTGGGGACCAGTTTCGGCGGGCTGGGATCGTCGCGCGAGATGATGATCGCGGCGCTGGCGGAGCCGGCCATGCTGATGGTGATCTTCTCCATCGCTATCCTGGTGCGGACCACGTCGCTCTCGCTGATCGTGGATTTCATGCTGGCGGGAGGCGTCGGGTTGCGGATCTCCCTGGGGCTCGCCCTGATTTCCCTGCTGATGGTCGCGATCGCCGAGAACGCGCGGATCCCGGTCGACAACCCCGCGACCCACCTAGAGCTGACCATGGTCCACGAGGCCATGGTGCTGGAGTATTCCGGCCGCCACCTGGCGCTGATCGAGGCCGCCGGCATGCTGAAGCTGGTGCTCTACATGGCGCTGATCGCCTGCATCTTCCTTCCCTGGGGGATATCCGGGCCGGGGGAGGGACCGCTCGCCATCCTGATCGGGCTGGTGACGTTCGTCCTGAAGCTGGCCTCCGGCGCCGTTCTGCTGGCGCTGTTCGAGACGAGCATCGCCAAGATGCGCGTCTTCCGCTATGGCGAGTTCCTCGGCGGTGCGCTGCTGCTCAGCCTGCTGGGCGCCATCTTTCTCTATGTTTCGACCGGATTGTGAGGCGCCGGCATGCCCGGAATCCATTATGACATTGCCCACATGCTCGGCGCGGTCGTGCTGCTGCTGAGCTTCGCGCTGCTCTATCAGCGACGCCTCTTCGCGATCATCCAGGCGTTCGCCGCGCAGTCGATGGTGCTTGCGGCAGCCGCCGCGTGGCAGGGCTACATCCAGGACGCCCCGCACCTCTACATAACGGCGCTCCTGGCTCTCAGCATGAAGGCGATCGCCATCCCGGTGGCGCTCCACCGCGTGATCGACCGGCTGAACATCCGCCGGACCGTCGATACGGCACTGGGCGTCGGGCCGACCATGATCGCCGGCGTCAGCCTCGTCACGCTGTCGATCCTGCTGGTGCTGCCGGTCACCGCCGACGTGACCGCCCTGACCCGCGAGGATCTGGCGCTGGCGCTGTCGGTCGTGCTGCTGGGGCTGCTGACCATGATCACCCGGCGCAACGCGATCGGGCAGGTGGTGGGCTTTATGTCGCTGGAGAACGGGCTGATCCTGGCCGCCATCGGCGTGGAGGGGATGCCCCTGATCGTCGAGATGCTGGTCGCCTTCGCGGTGATGGTCGCCTTCATCATCTTCGGCATCTTCTTCTTCCATATCCGGGAGCGGTTCGACACCCTCGACCTGCACAACCTGGAGAGTTTCCGGGGTGAGCGCCGGTGATCGAGATTCCGGTCAATCCAGCCCACGTCATCCTGGCGCTGCCCTTCCTGGCCGGGCTAGTCCTGGCCGCCGTGGCCGACCACCGGCTGGCCTCCCTGCTGAACTCGCTCGCCTCGGGGCTGACCCTGGTCGCCTCGCTCAGCCTGTTCGCCGACCGGCCGGAAAGCACGCCGCTGTTCCTGGTCGACGACTTCAACATCTACCTGGTGGCGCTGACTGCCTTCGTCGGGTTCACGACCGCCCTGTTCAGCGCCAGCTACATCGAGCACGAGATCGAGACGGGGCGGCTGACGCCGCTGTTCGTCCGCTTCTACCACGCCATGTACCAAGCCTTCATGTTCACGATGCTGCTGGCCCTGCTGGCCAATAATCTGGGCGTGCTGTGGGTGGCGGTCGAAGGGGCAACGCTGACCACCGTCCTGATGGTCAGCCTGTACCGCACCCCGGCGGCGATCGAGGCGGCCTGGAAATACTTCATCCTGTGCGGCGTCGGCATCGCGCTGGCCCTGTTCGGCACGATCCTGGTCTTCCTCGCCGCCCGGCCGGTCATGGGCGGCGGCATGCCGGCGATGACCTGGTCGGCGCTGATGCTGGAGATCAACCGGGTCAGCCCCGACCTGCTGAACCTCGCCTTCGTCTTCATCCTGATCGGCTACGGCACCAAGGTCGGGCTGGCGCCCCTCCATGCCTGGCTGCCCGACGCCCACGCGGAGGGGCCGACGCCGATCTCCGCCGTGCTGTCCGGGCTGCTGCTGAACGTGGCGCTCTATGCGGTTCTGCGCTTCAAGATGCTGATGACGGCCAACGGGCAGTCGCTGACGCCCGGGCCGCTGATGATGGTCATGGGGCTGGCTTCGCTGCTGCTGTCCGCCTTCATGCTGTACCGGCGGCGGGACATCAAACGCCTGTTCGCCTACAGCTCGATCGAGCATATGGGGATCATCACCTTCGCCTTCGGGTTCGGCGGACCGATCGCGAATTTCGCCGGGCTGCTGCACATGACGATGCACAGCCTGACCAAGTCGGCGATCTTCGTCGCGGTGGGCCTGGCGACCCAGGTGAAGGGTACCCAACAGATCGCCGAGATCCGCGGGCTGACCGCCAGCCATCCGGTGATCGGATGGGGGCTGGTCGCCGGCGTGCTGGCCATCGCCGGGCTGCCGCCGTTCGGCATCTTCCTCAGCGAGTTCCTGCTGGTGACCACCGTCTTCGCCCGCGAGCCGCTGCTGGCGCTGCCCCTGGTCCTCGGCATCGTCGTCGCTTTCGGCGCGCTGGTCCTGCGGCTTCAGTCGCTTGCCTTCGGCGAACCGTCGGGATCGATGGCACCGGCGGCGTCCAGCGCGTTCCCGATGGCGCTACACCTGGTCCTGGTGCTTGTCGCGGGCATCTGGCTGCCGGAGCCGCTGGTCGAGTGGTTCCAGGCCGTCGCCCTGCTGCTCGGCTGAGGGGAGGGAGGACGGCATGCTCGACCATCTCGCATCGATCGGGACCCGCGCCGGGGACCATCGGCCGTTTCCCCGCTTCGACCTGGACCGCGAGGCCTGGGCCGCGCTGGTCGCGACCCTGGCGGAGAAGCCGGACTGGTCCCTGGTGGGGTTGTGGGCCGATACCGGCATCGTCCACATGGCCCTGCGCGAGGATGCCTCGGGTGCGGTCGCCGTGGTGTCGCTGGCTTGTCCGGAGGGGCGTTTTCCGTCGGTCGGCGGAGTGCGCCCGGCGGCCATCCGGCTGGAGCGCGCGGTGCAGGACCTCTTCGGAGTCACGGCCGAGTCGCTGGTGGATCCGCGCCCCTGGCTGGACCACGACGCCTGGCCGATCCGCCTGCCGCTCTCGGCCGACCCGCCCGATCCGCTGGGCCACCCCGAACCCTATCCCTTCCTGCCGGTCGAAGGCCCGGGCTTGCACCAGATCCCGGTCGGCCCTGTCCATGCCGGCATCATCGAGCCGGGCCATTTCCGCTTCACCTGCAACGGCGAGACGGTGGTCCGGCTGGAGCAGCGCCTGGGCTATGTCCACAAGGGGACGGAATGGCTGATGGCCGGCCGGTCGGTGGCCGAGGTCGCCAAGCTTTCGGCGCGGGTGTCGGGCGACAGCACGGTCGCGCACTCCCTTGCCTTCGCGCGCGCCGTCGAGTCGGCGACCGGAGCCGCCGTGCCGGCGCGGGCGGTCTGGCTGCGGGCGCTCATGGCGGAACTGGAGCGGCTCGCCAACCATCTCGGCGACATCGGGGCGATCTGCAACGATGCCGCCTTCGCCTATATGCTGGCCGAATGCGGACTTCTGCGGGAGAAGGTGCTGCGGGCGGCCGACGCCTGCTTCGGCCACAGGCTCATGATGGACCGGGTGATCCCGGGCGGGGTGGCGGCCGACCTGGCGGACGACGGGCGGCAGCTGCTGGCGCGGCTGGTGACGGACCTGCGGGAGGCTTTCCCGCCCCTGATCCATACCTACGACGAGAAGGCCTCGCTTCAGGACCGGACGGTCGCGACCGGGCGCGTGGCGACCGAACTGGTCCGCCGCTTCGGCGCCGGCGGCCATGTCGGGCGGGCGTCCGGCCGGGGGCAGGACGCCCGCCGCAGTCCCGGATACGCACCCTATGACGAGCTGGATTTCGAAGTCCCGGTGTTCGCCGACGGCGACGTCAACGCCCGGGTGTGGATCCGCATCCGGGAAGTCGAGGCCAGCCTGGGACTGGTCCGGCAGATCCTCGACCGCCTGCCCGAGGGGCCGGTCCACGCACCCGTTCCCGCCGCAGCGGGGCAGGGCATGGCGCTGGTGGAGAGCTTCCGGGGCGAGATCATGACCTGGGTCGCCGTGCGCGAGGACGGTATCGTGACCCGGTGCCATCCGCGCGACCCGTCCTGGTTCCAGTGGCCGCTGCTGGAGGCCGCGATCGAGGGCAACATCGTCGCCGACTTCCCCTTGTGCAACAAGAGCTTCAACTGTTCCTATTCGGGGCACGACCTGTAGGACGCCGCCATGCCGAGAACCCCATGCTGAAGACCATCGTCCGGAACCTGCTCCGGGGACCCGTCACGATGAAGGGGCCGGCTCCCGCCGAGGCCGGGATCGAGGAACTGGCGAGCCGCCTCGACCGGGCGGCGCGTGCCCGGCTGGGCCGGAGCCTGTCGATCCGGGAGGTCGACGCCGGGTCGTGCAACGGCTGCGAGTTGGAGATCCACGCGCTCAACAACGTGATCTATGACCTGGAGCGCTTCGGGATGCGCTTCGTGGCCTCGCCCCGGCACGCCGACGTGCTGATGGTGACCGGGCCGGTGACGGCCAACATGCGCGACGCCCTTTTCCGCACCTGGGACGCCACGCCCGACCCGAAATGGGTCGTCGCGGTCGGCGGCTGCGCCCTGGACGGCGGATTGTTCAAGGGCAGCTACGGCATCGTCGGCGGGGTCGGCTCGGTCGTCCCGGTCGACCTCCACATCCCCGGCTGCCCGCCGCGCCCGATAGACCTGCTCGCCGGGCTGGTGGCCCTGGTGGAGGCCGCGAAGTAACGTTACGACCCCTTCGTCAGCGGGAACAGGGTGAAGGTCAGGTCCCGGATGAAGCGGTCCATGCGGTCCGGCTTGGCGGCGTCCTCGGCCTCGATGGTGCCGATGGCCCCGGTCAGCGCGCGTCCGCCGCGGCAATAGGCCGCCCGCACGGTCACGTCCTCGT
The DNA here is from genome assembly GCF_008843145.1 of Skermanella pratensis. Classification (GTDB taxonomy): domain Bacteria; phylum Pseudomonadota; class Alphaproteobacteria; order Azospirillales; family Azospirillaceae; genus Skermanella; species Skermanella pratensis. The sequence continues at coordinate 1,524,857 of NZ_CP030265.1, forward strand.
CGAAGGGCTGCGACGGCGGGATCTGGGCCGCGCACAGTTCCGCGTCGATCACCTGGTTCACCGGGTTGAAGACCATCACGACCTTGTACAGGTCCTGGCCGCCGGGTCCTGCATCCTGGGCGAACTTCAGGCTGGCGCCGACCTGGACGCGGTTCATCGAGGTCAGGACCTGGCTCGCGAACTGAGCGGCGCCGACGTCGCTCGGGTTGCCGTAGATCAGTGTGGTCAGCGTGGCGTCCTTTCCGCCGGCATAACCAAGCTCGTCCGGATTGTAGGCGGGATCGACCTGGGTCTGGGTGACCCGGCCGTAGTCCTCGCAGGCGGCCAATAGGAAAAGCGCCGCCAGGGCGGCGCCGGTGCGATGCAGTTTCATGATGATCAGTTCAGTTGTCCGACTTGATTGCCGAGCGCGGAGCGCCGCGAACTCGCCTGGGGATCAAAGGAATTGAGCAGGTCGACGACCGCGCGGTGGCCGCCTTCCTGCGCGTAGCTCAGCGCGTTGCGGCCATGGATGCTGGTGGTGCCGATATTGGCGCCGTTCTCCAGCAGGATGCGGACGGTTTCGACCTGCCCGCGCGAGGCGGCCGCCATGAGGGCGGTCTTGCCCTCCACGTTCATCGAATTGACCGAGCCGCCGGCCTGTATCAGGGCGCGCACGACCGTATTGTTGCCGATCGAGGCGGCGTACATCAGGGCCGTGCCTCCGTTGCGGCTGCGGGCATTGGGAGCGGCGCCGGCGCTGAGCAGCCGGCGGACGGCCTGGGTGTTGCCCTGTTCGGACGCGAGCATCAGGGCCGTCTTGCCGTCGGGCAACTCGTAATCGATGTCGCGGCCGGCCTGGATGACCGCTTCCAGGATGGCGGGCTGCTGGAAGGCCTGGAGCATGTCCTCGCGGGTCACGAAGCGGTTGGCTGCCGCGGGCGGCTGGTCGGAGGCGGCGCCGGCACGCTCCGCCCCCTCGTCATAATCCGGCGGCAGGCGGAGAACCTGGTCCGGCGCCGGCTGCGGGGAGCGACGGCGGTCCCGGCGGTCGGCGACGGTGGCTGGGATGCCGCTTCCGCGGCAAGGGCGGCCTGGCGTCTGGCATCCAGTTCGCGGAGTTGCGTCTGCAAGGCCTGGTCGGTCGGATCGACTGTCAGGCCGCGGCGATAGAAGCTGGCCGCGTTGTCGAACTGCCCGCGCTCCTCCGCCGTGGCGCCCCAGCGCCGGTAGGTGTCCTTGATGGTCGCGAGGATCGCCGCCGCGCGGGGGTCCTGCGGGGCGATCTGGACGATCTGCTGATAGACCTCGAAGGCGTTGCCGCCCGGCGGCGTCGTCAGCAGGCGCTGCTCGACGTACCTGTTCGCCCGGCCCACCAGTTCCGTGACGCGCTGCTCGTTGGCGGCATCGGCGGAGAGGGCCGGCGGCGGCGCCGGAGGTTGCGGAGGCGCCTCGGCGGCGGGTGCCGGTGCGGGATCCGGCGGCGGGAGCGTCGGCGCTGCCGAGGCAGGAGGCTGGGCCGGCCGGGGGATCGGAGGAGGCTCCACCGGAAAGGGCTGCGGCTCCCAGTCGGCCTCGGGCGCCAGGCCGGCTGTTTCGGAGGGCGGCGGCTCCGTGCTCCAGGGAAGCTGATCGCCGGTCGCCTGGCTGTAGAGCCGCTGGACGGCCTGGGGCTCCAGCAGCGCCGCGGCTATCCCCGCGCCGGCCAGCAGCGCCACCAGGCTGGCGGCGACCTGCGGCCAGCGGCGCCGCCGGTAGGCCGGTTCGGGGCGGTCGTGCCGGTAGGCCGGTTCGGGTCGGTCGTGCCGGTAGGCCGATGCGGTCAGCGGAGCGGCCGCGCCGCGGCGCAACGGCGGAGGCGTCCGTTCGTCATTGTCCTCCCAGGGCGGATAGGCGTCGCGGGCGGGCTCCGCCCTGCGGGCGGGGTGCCGGTGGACCGGTATCGGCGCTTCAACCTCGTGCGGCGGGGGCGCCTGGATGGGACGGCGGGGCGTGCGGGCAATGGTTTCCGGCGGCGGTGCCGGGGCCGGCGTGAACTGAGGCGGTGCGGCCGGCGGCGGCGGGGGAGACGGGCGGATGCGCGCGACCGGTTCCTGCACTTCGGTCTGGAGCGGAACCGCCGGCTGAACGGGCTGGAGGTCATGGGCCGGCTGCAGCCCGAGATCCTGCGCCACCTGCTCGACCCGGGCGCGCGTGATCGTCCGCTCGCCGGCACGGGAGGCACCGCTTACGGCGACGTCGGCCAGCGTGTTGACCAGCTGCAGCAGGCCGCCGGAATAGTGGGTGATGGCATCGATCGCCGCCGGTTCGAAGATGTCGTCCCGGATCGCGCCGGCCGCGCCGAGGCGTTCCTGGATGTAGGCGTCGACCTGGTCCTGCTCCAGCGGGGGCAGGTGGTAGGACACGCCGAGGCGGCGCATGGTGTCCTCCAGCCCCGGCTCTGCGAGCATGCGCTCCAGGTCGGGCGTGCCGGCGAGCAGGACCTGCAGGAAGCGGCCTGTCTCGGTGTCCGATGCCGCCATCTCGACCAGGTCGTACAGCACGCCGACATCGAGTTCCTGCGCCTCGTCCACGATCAGGACGCCGGTGCCTGCCTCCTCCAGCCGCTGTTCGAGGCGCTCGACCAGGGCATCCATGTCGGACAAGGGCTGGCCGCCGTTATCGTCCAGGAACAGTTCGCCGCCGGCCTGCTGGATCAGGTCCTCGACCGTCATGCCGGGCTTGGCGGCGATCGCCAGCACCATGGTGCCTTCCGATTCGAGCTGATCGAGCAGACCTTGCAGCAGGGTCGTCTTGCCCGACCCGGTCTCTCCGTAGAGAGCCATGACCCGGCGCCGAGCCACCACGGCAAGGGTGAAGCCGTTGAAAGCTTCCTCGTGCTCCTGCGATGCGTAGGTGAAACGCGTGGCAGGCGTAATCGTGAATGGCTCTTCGCGAAGACCGAAGCGGTTATTGATCATGGCATATTCTATCAAAAGGATTACCCAACGCCGCCCGGTACCGGATTATCGCAGGCGGAGCACCTTCGGTTCTCATGTGTTGAGCCTCGGCACTCTATCAACCCTGGTACCATTCACGAACGCAAAAAACGGATGAATGATCCGCGTCCATCGGAGTTGCCCGCTATCGTCCCGCGTATCCCCTAATCGCATCGATATCATGGCGGACAGAACCGCCCGATCCACTCGGGGGCTGGCCGAGGCTTCGATTTGCGATATCCTGCCGGCATGACCCATACAGACCCCGTCGGCGCGGCCGAATCTTCCCATGTCGAGTTCAAGGATGTCCGGAAGACTTACGACGGCGAAACGCTGGTCGTCAAAAACCTGAACCTGGAGATAAGCCGCGGCGAGTTCCTGACCCTTCTGGGGCCGTCGGGGTCCGGAAAGACCACGTCGCTGATGATGCTGGCGGGGTTCGAGGTGCCGACTTCGGGTGACATCAGGCTGGCCGGCCGGTCGATCGCGGGCCTGCCGCCGCACAAGCGGGACATCGGCATGGTGTTCCAGAACTATGCGCTGTTTCCCCACATGACTGTGGCGGAGAACCTGGCCTTCCCGCTGTCGGTCAGGAAGCGGCCCAAGGCGGAGGTCGAGGAACGGGTCGCCCGGGCGCTTCGCATGGTCCACCTGGAGAAGTTCGGCGCCCGGCGGCCGGCCGAGCTTTCGGGCGGGCAGCAGCAGCGGGTGGCGCTGGCCCGCGCCCTCGTCTTCGACCCTCAACTGGTGCTGATGGACGAACCGCTGGGAGCATTGGACAAGCAGCTGCGCGAGCATATGCAGCTGGAGATCAAGCATATCCACCAGTCGCTCGGCGTCACCGTCGTCTACGTCACCCACGACCAGACCGAGGCCCTGACCATGTCGGACAGGATCGCCGTGTTCAACCACGGCGTGATCCAGCAGATCGATCTGCCGGACCGGCTGTACCAGCAGCCCTGCAACAGCTTCGTCGCCAATTTCATCGGCGAGAACAACCGGCTGAACGGGATCGTCCGCGACCTGGCGGGCGGCACATGCCGCGTCGAGCTGCCGACCGGCGAGAGTGTGCGGGCGACCGCCGTGTCGGTGGACCGGGCCGGGCAGGCGACCACCCTGTCGATACGGCCGGAGCGAATCACCCTCGACCGGGGCGGGCCTGGCGAACCCGGTGCCGGGCTGGAGAACCGGCTGGCCGCGCGCGTGCTGGAGCGCATTTACCTGGGCGACCATCTGCGGCTTCGGCTGGAGGTTGCGGGCAGCGACGATTTCATGGTCAAAGTCCCCTTCGCCGACGATGTCCAGGCGTTCCAGGCGGGCCAGGACGTCTCGGTCCGCTGGGCCGCCGGGGATTGCAGGGCGCTCGATCCGGTCTGATCCATCTACGTCCCGCTTCAGGCGCAAGGCCACTCCATCGTGTTCCGCAAGATCCTTTCCGTCGGCGGCCTGACGCTCGCCAGCCGCGTCCTCGGCTTCGTCCGGGACATCCTGACCGCAGCCTTGCTGGGGGCGGGACCGGTCGCGGACGCCTTCTTCGTGGCGTTCCGGCTGCCCAACCATTTCCGCGCCCTGTTCGCCGAAGGCGCGTTCAACGCCGCCTTCGTGCCGATGTTCTCTTCCTTCCTGGTCGGGCAGGGGCGGTCGCAGGCCCGGATCTTCGCCGAGCAGGTGCTGGCCTTCCTGCTGGTCGTGCAGCTGGTCCTGCTGCTGGTATTCGAGCTGATCATGCCCTGGTTCATGGTCGTCTTCGCGCCCGGATTCGCCGACGAGCCGATGAAGTACGACCTTGCGGTGCTGTTCACCCGAATCACCTTCCCCTACCTGCTGTTCATCTCGCTGGTGTCGCTGATGGGCGCCGTGCTGAACAGCATCGAGCGGTTCGCCGCGGCGGCGGCGGCGCCGATCCTGCTCAACCTCTGCCTGATCGGAGCATTGCTCGGACTGACGCCGCTGCTGCCCACGGCGGGCCATGCGCTGGCCTGGGGGGTGCTGGCCGCCGGCGTCGCCCAGTTCCTGTACCTGGCGTGGGACTGCCGGCGTGCCGGCATGTCGCTGAGGCTGCCCTGGCCCCGGCTGACGCCGGGAGTGAGGCGGTTCCTGGCGGTGCTGGGGCCGGCGGCGCTGGGGGCGGGCGTCACCCAGATCAACCTGTTCATCGACACGCTGATCGCCTCGCTGCTGCCGACCGGCTCCGTGTCCTATCTGTATTATGCCGACCGGATCAACCAGCTGCCGCTGGGCGTGATCGGGATCGCGATCGGGACCGTCCTGCTGCCGGAACTGTCGCGGGCGCTGAAGGGCGGCAACATGCAGGCCGCCAGCGACAGCCAGAACCGCGCGATCGAGCTGTCGCTCCTGTTCACCCTGCCGGCCACGGCCGCCTTCCTCGCCGCGGGCTTCCCGATCGTCTCGGTGCTGTTCGAACGCGGCGCGTTCCAGGCCGCCGACGCGCAGGCGACGTCGGCGACGCTGATGGCCTATGCCCTGGGGCTGCCGGCCTTCGTGCTGATCCGCAGCCTGTTGCCTGGCTTCTACGCGCGCGAGGACACGAAGACGCCGGTCAAGATCGCCCTCGTCGTCGTCACCGTCAACGTGGCGCTGAAACTGGCGCTGATGCAGCCGCTGTCCCAGGTGGGGCTGGCGCTCGCGACCTCGGCGGCGTCCTGGGTCAACTGCGCCCTGCTGGCGATGCTGCTGTTCCGGCGCGGGTTCCTGGTGCTGGACGGCAGGCTGCGGCGGCGCGTGCCGCGCCAGCTCCTGGCGGCGGTGGTCATGGCCGGAGTGCTGCTCGCGGCGCAATGGGGCCTCGGCGGCTTCTTGGCCGCTCCCGACCTGGGAACGCGCTCGCTGGCGCTCGGCGTGCTGGTCGGGGCCGGCATGGCCGCCTACGCGGTGGCGGGAATAGCCCTGGGCGTCGTGTCGATGGCCGAACTGAAACTCTATACCCGGCGGCGCCGGAAGGCGTGACGCCGCTCCCCGACCATCGATACTCTGGACACGCCGCACAAGGTGATGAAAACTCAGGATTAATCATAAAACAGGAACAGGGTGACGATGATGGGATGCAAGTCCAGCCTAGTTTTCGGTGCGCTTCTGATGGCTTCGGCGGTCGGCGGTGCCGAAGCCCGCGACCTCACCGTCACCTCCTGGGGTGGCTCGTACCAGGATGCGCAACGTGAGGTCTATTTCCAGCCCTTCATGAGCCAGACCGGGACCAAGCTGGTCGAGGATAGCTGGAACGGCGGAGTCGGCGCGCTCCGCGCCAAGGTCGAGGGCGGCAACGCGGACTGGGACGTCGTCCAGGTCGAAGCCGAGGAACTGGTGCTGGGCTGCGAGGAGGGGCTGTTCGAGGAGCTGGACTGGGCGGCCTTGGGTGGCCGCGACAAGTTCATCCCCGCCGCGGTCCACGACTGCGGAGTCGGCGCCATCGTCTGGACCACGCTGATCACCTATGACGGCGCCAAGCTGAAGGATGGTCCGAAGAGCTGGGCCGATTTCTGGGACGTCCAGAAGTTCCCCGGCAAGCGGGGGCTTCGCCGCGGCCCGAAATACACGCTGGAGTTCGCGCTGATGGCCGACGGGGTCGAGCCGTCGCAGGTCTACCAGCTGCTCGGTACCGACGCTGGAGTCGACCGCGCCTTCAAGAAGCTGGACCAGATCAAGCCGCACATGGTGTGGTGGGAGGCCGGTGCCCAGCCGCTCCAGCTGCTGGCATCCGGCGAGGTCGCGATGACCAGCGCCTACAATGCCCGGGTGACGGCGGCGAACAAGAGCGACAACCGCGACTTCAGGATCGTCTGGCCAGGCGGCGTCTATGCCGTGGACAGCTGGGTGATCCTGCGCGACAGCCCGAACCGTGAGGCGGGCATGGACCTGATCGCCTTCATGAGCGACCCGACGCGCCAGAAGGACCTGCCGCCCAAGGTCCCCTATGGCGTCACCGCGAAGGAAGCCACGGCTCTGGTCGATCCCGCCGTGCTGCCGATCATGCCGACCGAGTCCGGCAACCTCGCCGTCGGGCTGGAGCTGGACACCGAGTTCTGGGTCGCCAACGTCGAGCGGCTGACCGAACGCTTCAACGCCTGGATCGGTCAGTGAGCGGCCGGTGAACCTGAAGGCGCAGCTGCGCCGGACCGAGCGCCGCCGCAAGCTGGAGGCGGTGGCGCTGGTGGCGCCGCTCTTCGTCTTCCTGGCGGTGTTCTTCCTGGCGCCGATCGGGCTGATGCTGGTGCGCAGCGTCGACAATTCGGAGCTGCCGTCGGTCATGCCCGACACCGCGTCGGCTCTGCGGGCGTGGGACGGCGCCGGCCTGCCGCCGGAGGACGTGTTCGCGGCCTTCGCGCGGGAACTGGCGGCTGGACAGCGCGACCGGTCGCTGTCCGGGGTGGCCAAGCGGCTGACCTACGAGATCCCGAACATGCGGTCGGTGCTGTTCGCCACCGCCCGCGGCCTGCCCGACGCGCCGGACGGAACGTGGCGGCAGACGCTGGCGGCGCGCAACCCGGCCTGGAGCGAACCGGAGACCTGGGCGGTCATGCGCCGCGCCGCGGCCCCGGTCACGCCGTACTACCTGCTTGCCGCGGTCGACCGGGAGATCGACGCCTCCGGCTCGGTCGTGCGGGTTTCCGCGGACCGCGCGATCTACGTGGACATCTTCGCGCGGACCTTCTGGATCGCGGCGGTGGTCACGGTCTGGTGCCTGGCGCTGGGCTACCCGCTGGCCTACAAGCTGGCGTCGCTGCCGCCCCGCGTCTCCAACCTGCTGATGATCCTGGTCCTGCTGCCGTTCTGGACCTCGATCCTGGTGCGGACCGGCGCCTGGGTCGTGCTGCTCCAGCGGGAGGGGCCGATCAACGAGACGCTCCAGTGGATCGGCCTGATCGGCGAGCCGGTCCAGCTCGTCTACAACAGGGTCGGCGTCTACGTCGCCATGGTCCATATCCTGCTGCCCTTCATGGTGCTGCCGCTTTACAGCGTGATGCGCGGCATCTCGCCTGCCTATGTGCGGGCGGCGACGTCGCTGGGCGCCACGCCCTTCACCGCGTTCCGCCGGGTCTACCTGCCGCAGACCATTCCCGGGATAGGGGCCGGCTGCCTGCTCGTCTTCATCCTGGGGGTCGGCTACTACATCACGCCGGCGCTGGTCGGCGGGGCAGGGGACCAGATGGTCAGCTACTTCGTGGCCTTCTTCACCAACCAGACGATCAACTGGGGCATGGCGGCGGCGCTCGGCTCGGTGCTCCTTCTGGCGACGCTGCTGCTCTATTGGGTCTATGCGCGGCTGGTCGGCGTCGATCGCATGCGGATGGGATGAGGCGGGCATGAGACCGATCCTGAACCTTCCGCCCCACGCGACCCCGGCGCAGCGCGCCTGGCATGTGGGACTGTGGGCGATCACGATCCTCGTGCTGGGTTTCCTGGTCCTGCCGATCCTGGTGATCGTCCCCCTGTCGTTCAGCAGCGGGTCGTTCCTGAACTTTCCTCTGCCGGGGCTCTCGCTGCGCTGGTACCAGGAGCTGCTGGGGTCGGAGCGCTGGCTGTCGTCGCTCCGCAACAGCGTGGTGGTCGCCTGTGCCGCCACCTTGTTCGCGACGATCCTGGGAACGCTGGCGGCCCTGGGATTGCAACGGGCGAGCTTTCCCGGCCGCTCGCTGCTCCTGGCGCTGGTGATCTCGCCCATGGTGGTGCCGCTGGTGATCGTCGCGGTCGGCGTCTATTTCTTCTACGCACCGCTGGGGCTGACCGGCAGCCTGGTCGGCCTGACGCTGGCCCATACCGCGCTGGCCGTGCCGTTCGTCGTCATCACCGTGTCGGCGACGCTCCAGGGGTTCGACACCAACCTGTCCCGCGCGGCGGCCAGCCTGGGGGCCGATCCGGCGACGGCGTTCTTCCGAATCACGCTGCCGATCATCCTGCCCGGCGTGGTGTCGGGGGCGCTGTTCGCCTTCGTCACCTCGTTCGACGAGGTGGTGGTGGCGCTCTTCCTGACCGGCCCGCAGGAGCGCACCCTGCCGCGCCAGATGTTCGACGGCATCCGGGAGAATATCAGCCCGGTCATCGCCGCCGCCGCGACCCTGCTGATCGTCCTGTCGATCCTGCTGATGACGGTCATGGAGGTGCTGCGCCGCCGGGGCGAGCGCCTGCGCGGCATCCGCTGAAGTCAGCTGCCGGAAACAAGAAGATGCAGGATCGTCCACCGGTAGCCACCGTGCGTGACGGCAAGGCTTGGGGGGCATCATGCCAGAGCCTGAGGACATGGACGGTATCCGGTACCCTGCGGTGGACGCCGCCTTTATCGAGAAGCGGGGGTTTCGGAAATATGCCGGGGCGTGGTCGCCGTGGGCGCTGGGCGTCGGCACGGTGGTGACCCCGGTGTCGCTGTTCCTCAATCCGGAGTACCGGCCGGGCATATGGGGATGCGCGATCTGGTTCCTGACCGGCACCGCCTGTTTCGGGCGCTACGGACGCCATCACCTTGTGAAGTCGCAGGAGGAGGCGTTCGCGATCGGCCACCGCTCCAAGTCGGAGACCGTCCCCGGCTTGGCGGGCTAGCTGGACGATCTACCTGATGCGGATGGGATACCGGGACCGGGGACGACCATCCGCATGCATCTGCTGAACATCTTCCGACGGGGCCAACGGCTGGGATTGTGCCTCATCCTGCTGGTCGCCGCGATGCCCGCCCGGGCCGACGAGCAGGCGGCCTGGGCAGCCCTGGGGCAGGGCGGCCACATCGCCCTGATGCGGCACGCCGTGACGGTCCCGGGAGTGGGTGATCCGCCGGGATTCCGCCTGGGCGACTGCGCCACCCAGCGCCTGCTGTCCGATGCCGGACGGGATTGGGCGCGGCGAATCGGGGCGGACCTGCGTAAGCGCGGTGCGGCAGCGGGACGGGTGCTGACCAGCGCGTGGTGCCGCTGCGTCGAAACCGCTGAACTGATGGACTTGGGACCGGTGGAGGTGTTCGAGCCGCTGAACTCCTTCTTCGGCACCGGCGAAGGCGGCGTGAAGCAGACGGAAGCCGCAAGGGAACTCATGGCGGCGTGGCGCGGTCCGGCAACGCTGGTGTTGGTGACCCATCAGGTCAACGTCACCGCCCTGACCGGAATCTATCCGACATCGGGGGAAATCGTGGTCCTGCGCCCGGGCGGGGAGGTCGTGGGCAGGATCCGTCCCTGACCCAGGTCGCACCTATACCGAAAGGCAATAGGTTACTTCCTCTGTACAGGGTTGCCCAATCTTTGGCGATCTGGCAGAAAAAAGGCCGCCTTGAGAGCGGCCTGAGTCTAGGGAGGAAACGCCCAACAAGGGCGAAGCAGCAATTGCTTGCTGCAATGCAAAAACTAACGGAAGCGCTCGCAGATGCAATATGGAAGCGAGCGCCAGACAGAATTTCCAGCGCATTACCCGTAATCTGTTGCAACTTGGCAACACTGCGCGGGGTGAACGGCCCGGCCGATCCCGTGATCCGGGATGTATGTGCCGCAGGGAGCGGTTCACATCTTGGCATCCTGCGGCGGTTCGCCCGTGGCCGTCCTATCGTCGCGGACGCTGCCGACCGTTCAGGGGGCGCGCTTGGGCGGAAAACCGGACGGCGGCACCTCCCGCTCCTCGGTCGTGCTGGCGGCCTCCTCGCCTTGGGTGGGTTCGGGGACTCCGCCCGGCGCATAGGGCGGCATGGCGGGATCGTTGCCGGGGCGACGCGGCGGAACGGGTCTTTCCCCGGGCTTCCTGAGATCGCGCTCGTCGGTCATGTCTTTTCTCTCCCTGCCCGTATTCCATGATTGCGATACGGGAGTAAGGGGCTAGGAGGCGAAAAGGTTCAGGCCGCCAATCCCTCAGGCGGGTCCCTGAAGAAGGTAACCGGTCACCACGAACGTCGCGACTCCCAGCAGCACGGAAATGCCCAGCAGCATCCAGGCATTCACCTCGAACCGGGACGGGATCGCCCCCGCTTCGTCGAAGACGGTGGTCATGACGGCGCGCCTGGCCCCGGGATCGGTGAAGCACTGCTCGACCTTGGCCCGTTCCACCTTGCCGGTGCCCAGGGCCTCGTGCGCCCGGGCAAGGGCGGCGTCCAAGCTGTCGATCGTGTCGCTGGTCTGCCAGACACCCCGCCTGAGGGTTGCCAGGGTATAGGTCACTCGGCGGTTCGACGCTGGTGCGGACATGGACGCTTCCCGGATCTTGGACGTTGGATTATACGATAGTATTTCTAATGTTTTTACCGGAGGTTAATCCGATCGAATGCATCCGATTGCCCAGTCGCACGCCGGCCGGCCCGGCCTATGATGCCTTTCCGCGAAGGGGCGAGCCTGAATCGAAAACGACCTGCCGAGAGGACTGATGGGGGACGCGACCTTGATCGTCGGCCGCAACAGTTTGCTTGCCAGGGCTCTGCGCGACTGCGGCGGCGTTCCGAACTGCCGTTATGTCGGGCATGACGAGCTGGACCGACCGGATCTGCTCGACGGTGTCGGTCGGATCGTCAATTTCGCCTATCATCCCGAACTCAGGAGCGGACCCTACCGGGCCGACCTGGACATCGATCTTCGCCTGGGGCGGGCGGCGGCCGAGTTGGGCCTGGGTTACGTCATGCTCAGCACCCGCAAGGTCTATGCGCCGGAATACGCCTTCGGGGCGGCCGAGGAAAGCCCGGTCGGTCCGGTCGATCCCTACGGCCGCAACAAGCTGACGATCGAGCGGGTGCTGGCCAACCTCCTCGGCGAGCGGTTGACGATCCTGCGGGTGGGAAACGTCGTCGGGTACGATCGTCTCGACGCCCGGCCCAGCTTCATGAGCTTGATGCTCGGACGGCTCGCCGGCGAGAACCGGATCGTGCTCGACGTCAGCCCCTTCGTGCGACGCGATTTCCTGCCGGTCGAACAGGTGGCGGCAGCGATCAAGGCGGTGCTCAATCATCGGCTGGTCGGGACCTACAATGTCGGATCCGGCGCCTGCGTCGAGGTGGGCCGCATGGCGCTGTGGGTGATCGAGGGATTCGGCCGGGGCGAACTGGTCGTCACTTCGCCACGCATCCATGACGAATTCGTCCTGGACGTCGCCAAGATCATGTCGGAGACCGACTGGTCATGGCGGAGCGGCGCGCTTCCCGAATATTGCCGCAGTCTGGGGCGCCGCCTTGCCAAGGCGGAGATCCGAATCGACGGATAACGCGGGCGGGTCCGGCAAAAGCGCTGAAGACTCCGCTGCCTTATCCCAAAAGTCCTATCCTATTAGCTATGTGTTGTCTATCGATCACACCTGATGCGCAAATGCGCATCAGTACGTCCGCATGGTTGCTTGCTTTGGCGTTTCTGGCTTCATTAAGGTCGGCCGGGCCGTTGAAAGTCGGCTTGAGGGGCTTTTTAATATGTTCAACAGATTGCCATTTTCGGTGGGGGCGATGAAGATCAAGACTTTGCCACTGCTCTTCGGTGCGGCCGCTCTGCTGGCAGGGACCAGCACTGCGGTGATTGCCCAGGAGCTTCAGCGCGGGACCAGCGTGCTGGACCGTCCGCGGCCGGAATTGGACCCGTTGGGCATCCGCCAGGGCGGTTTCCTGATCTTCCCGAAGATCGAGCTTGGCACCACCTACGACGACAACGTCTTCGCCTCCGACACCAACGAGGAAGGCGACTTCCTGTTCCAGGTGCTGCCGTCGGTCACCGTGCAGTCGGATTTCAACCGGCACCAGCTGCGCTTCGGCGCCGGCGCCGACATCGGCCGTTATGCCGACAACACCAGCGAGAACTACGTCGACTATTTCGTCACAGGCGGCGGGCGCTTCGACATTACGGGCGAGTCGGCGGTTTCGCTCGATCTGGCACACCGCAAGCTGCACGACGATCGCGGCGATCCGGACACTCCCGATGCGGCATCCGAGCCGGTGGAGTTCACGCGGAGCGGGGCGGAGCTGGGATACACCCAGCGGTTCAACCGTTTCCTGACCAGCTTCAGCATCGGTGCCGAGAACGAGGACTACGACGACGTCGCCTCGATCGGCGGGACCGTCCTGGACCAGGACGACCGCGACAACTGGGCCTACACCGCCACGGGCCAGATCGGCTACGACCTGTCGCCCGGCTACCGGCCGTTCGTGCGGCTGACCTATATCCGCACGGAATATGACGAGGGCACCCTGCCGCCCGACAGCGACGGGTACGAGGCTGTGGTCGGCACCACGATCGACCTGACGTCGCTGCTGACCGGCGAAGTGTTCGTCGGCTATCTCTCGCGGGATTACGACGAGGAGGTCTACGGCGATTTCACCGGCGTCGCCTATGGCCTGTCGCTCGACTACGCGGTGACGCAGCTCACGACCATCTCCGGCGACGTCTCCCGCGGGGTCGAGGAAGGCTTCGGCACCACCCCCAATCCGCGCGACCGGTCGACGTTCCAGATCGGCGTCGATCACGAGTTGCTGCGCAACCTGATCCTGTCGGCACGGGCGGAATATCGGATCGACGATTACCAGTCGACCGACCGCGAGGAGGACTTCTACCTGCTGCAGGCCGGCGCGACCTACACGCTGAACCGGAACTTCTATCTCCGGGGCACGTACACCTTCTCGCGCCGCGACTCCAACCAGGTGGGCGACGATTACGACCGGAACCTGATCGCGCTGCGTCTCGGCGCCCAGCTCTGACGTTTATCCGGACCGGTTCGTTCGACCGGCGGCGCCTGCCCAGCAGGCGCCGCCTTTCTTTTTGGGCACATCCGAAGTTTCCGGTAGTGGCGACAACGTGCAGCCTCGGGCAACGGCGGCGATGATGTCCCGAAAGATCGGTAATGCAGACGTGTACCGGTTGATGCATAAAAAATCACAAACAATGCAACCAATTACTGCCATAGGCTTAATTCCTCTCCTCTTTTTCAGTTTAGGCGCATTGTCGATAGTATTCACGTGGTCGTAAGGGGGCAGGGATGCGGAGTGCCCGCATTCCGGAGGGCCGGTCAGGCGTGATATTGCCCCGCGACGATCCGGCAAGGCCCAGAGAAGAGGAACCGATGCTTTTTGCTACCTGGAAGAAAGTTGCGACCGGTTGCGTCGTGGCCGTGAGCTTGGCGGCCTGCCAGAACACCGGCTCGAACGCACCGCTGGAGACGCAGACCGCGTCCGTGGGCGAGTACCAGCTGGGAGCAGGCGACGAAGTCCGCATCACTGTTTTCGGCCAGGAGCAGCTCTCCGGCACTTTCCGCGTCGATGGCGCCGGATATGTCGCGATGCCGCTCGTCGGCGAGGTCGAGGCCAAGGGCAAGACGTCCCGCCAGCTCGAAATGGCCATCGCCCAGAAGCTTAACGAAGGCTATGTGCGTGATGCCCGCGTCAGCGCCGAAGTGGTCACTTTCCGACCCTTCTACATCATCGGCGAAGTCAACAATCCCGGCCAGTATCCCTATGCCAACGGCATGACGGCGACCACGGCCGTCGCCATGGCGGGCGGCTACACCTATCGCGGCCGCCAGGACTATATCCTGGTCACCAGGGGCAACGATCCGGAGAAGGTCGAGCGGCGCGCCCCGATCAACACCCGGGTTCTGCCGGACGACGTCGTCCGTATTCCCGAACGCCTGTTCTGAGCCGCGGCACCATGGAAATCGTCGAGACCGAAATCCCCGACGTCAAGTTGCTGACGCCCCGCAAGTTCAGCGACCACCGCGGCTTCTTCGTCGAGACCTACAACCGCAAGGCCCTGGAGGGCATCGGTTTCACGAAGGAGTTCGTACAGGACAACCACTCCCTGTCGGTTCCCGTGGGCACCGTCCGCGGCCTTCACTTCCAGCTCGAACCCTATGCGCAGGACAAGCTGGTCCGCGTGGTCAGGGGGGCGATCCTGGACGTCGCGGTCGACCTGCGGCGCGGTTCTCCGACGTTCGGCCGGCACGTCAAGGCCCGCCTCGACGCGGAGTCCGGCCGGCAGATCCTGGTTCCCGTGGGCTTTGCCCACGGCTTCGTGACGCTGGAGCCCGATACGGAGGTCATCTACAAGGTGACCAATTATTACGCTCCCAGTCACGACCGCGGCCTTCTGTGGAACGACCCTGACTTGGGGATCGAATGGCCGGTGGCCGGCGACCAGGCCGTGCTGTCCGACAAGGACAAGGTGCAGCCGCGTCTGAGCGACCTGAAGGATGCCTTCTGAGGAGAGTATCGCGACGGTCTGGAGAGTGTGAAAGGGGGACCCTGATAAGAGCACCCCGATTTCCTCTCCAGACATCGCGGAACGAATGTTAGGCATCCCCGTTCGATTAATCGAGTAACTACCGAAGCGATAGCTGTGGACAGAGCGGCAGTCGCTTAAAATGGTCACAGACAAGGGACGAAGAAGCCGAGCCCTTGTTTCTAGACCTGAAACGTCTCTAGACCCGAAACAATTACGGTCAACGCAACGGGGCAGGATATTCGCGGAACTCGCGGACCCCGTGCTTTGCACCACTATGCACCAGCCGAGGAATATACAATGCAGCGTGTGATGGTCACCGGCGCCGGCGGTTATATCGGCACAACCCTAGTTCCGATGCTGCTCGACCAGGGCTATGCCGTGCGCGCGGTTGACCGGTTCTTCTTCGGTCATGAACTGCTGAAGTCCCACCCGGACCTGGAGATGGTCCGCGAAGACGTCCGCCGCCTTTCCGTGTCGGATTTCGCCGGAATCGACGCGGTCATCGACCTCGCCGCCATTTCCAACGATCCCAGCGGCGAGCTGTTCCAGGACGTGACCTGGGCGGTCAACCACCGCGCCCGGGTTCGGTGCGCCGAGTTGGCCAAGCAGGCCGGCGTGAAGCGCTATGTCCTGCCGTCGTCCTGCAGCATCTACGGCTTCCAGCCCGACGGGGTCGTTGCCAACGAGGAAACGGCAACCAACCCGCTCACCACCTATGCGAAGGCCAACGAGCAGGCCGAGCATGGCGTGCTGCCGCTGGCCGACGACAACTTCACCGTCGTGGTCCTGCGCCAAGCCACCGTCTACGGTTACAGCCCGCGCATGCGGCTGGACCTGGCCGTCAACGGCATGACCTTCGGCGCCTGGAAGACCAGCAAGCTGCCGCTGATGCGCGACGGCTCCCAGTGGCGTCCGATGGTCCATGTCCGCGACACCGCGTCGGCCCAGATGTTCATGCTGACCGCGCCGGCGGAAAAGGTGAACGGCCGGATCTTCAACGTCGGTTCCGAAGCCAACAACTACCAGATCGGCCAACTCGCGCAGATCGTCGTCGACACCCTGCCGAACAAGGTCGAGATCGAGTGGTACGGCGATGCCGACACCCGGTCGTACCGCGTATCGTTCGACCGCATCGAGTCGCTCGGCTGGAAGGCCCAGCGGGTCGCCGAGGACGGCATCCGGGAGATCGCGGCCAAGCTGGAGTCGGGAGAGCTGGACCGCACTGCCGAGACGATCACGCTGGACTGGTACAAGAACCTCGTGAAGTGGCACGAGATCATCCGGAAGGTCGAACTGTACGGCGGCATCTTCGATATCCCGGAAGCCGAGGCCGACAGCCTGCGCCGTTCGGAGGCGGCTGAATGAAAGGGATCATCCTGGCCGGCGGGTCAGGGACGCGGCTTGCTCCCATCACCAGCGTGGTGAGCAAGCAGCTTCTCCCCGTCTACGACAAGCCGATGATCTACTACCCGCTCAGCACCCTGATGCTGGCGGGAATCCGGGACGTGCTGATCATCACTACGCCGCAGGACCGCGACCTGTTCGCC
The DNA here is from genome assembly GCF_008843145.1 of Skermanella pratensis. Classification (GTDB taxonomy): domain Bacteria; phylum Pseudomonadota; class Alphaproteobacteria; order Azospirillales; family Azospirillaceae; genus Skermanella; species Skermanella pratensis. Next base: position 1,541,528 of record NZ_CP030265.1, read on the forward strand.
CGCCTGCTGGGTGACGGCTCCCGCTGGGGCATGAACCTCAGCTACGCCGTCCAGCCCAGCCCGGACGGCCTGGCCCAGGCGTTCCTGATCGGCAAGGACTTCATCGGCAACGACCCGGTCTCCCTGATCCTGGGCGACAACATCTTCTTCGGCTACGGCATCACCGACCGCCTCCAGCGCGCGGCGAAGCTGACCGACGGCAGCGTGGTGTTCGCCTATCAGGTGAGCGATCCGGAGCGCTACGGCGTGGTTGCCTTCGACCACGACGGCCGGGTGACCGACATCGAGGAAAAGCCGGCCAAGCCGAAGTCCAACTTCGCCGTCACCGGCCTCTACTTCTACGACAGCGACGTCGTCGGCATCGCCAAGGACCTGAAGCCCAGCGCCCGCGGCGAGCTGGAGATCACCGACCTCAACCGCGTCTATCTGGACCGCGGCAAGCTCTCGGTCGAACTGCTCGGCCGGGGAACCGCCTGGATCGACACGGGAACCCACGACAGCCTCCTGAACGCCGGCAACTTCATCGAAGTGATCGAGGCCCGGCAGGGCCTCAAGGTGGCCTGCCCGGAGGAGATCGCCTGGCGCATGGGGTACATCACCGATACGCAGCTTGCGGAACTGTCCGCGTCGCTGATGAAATCGGGCTATGGAAAATATCTGCTTCGGCTGCTCGAGCAGGATTTCTCCGGCTGGCGGCCGGAGTTCAAGTCGGACAGCGAACACATCTGATTATCCGGGCGCCGTCCGCTGACGGCCGCCCCCCAGGGAGATTATCATGCAGCACAGTCCGGAGATCCGGATCGGTGTCGTCGGCACCGGCTTCATTTCCTCGCATTTCATCATGGCGCTGGACCGCCAGAAGGGCTTCACGGCCTCCCGGGTCCTGACCCGCCGTCCGGTCGAGGGCTGCACGGGCTTTCCCCGGCCCGAGTTGCTGACCAACTCGCTGGCGGACCTGATCGAGAACTCCGACGTCGTGCTGGAATGCACCGGCGATGCGATCCACGCGACCGACGTCGTGGCCGCGGCACTCAGCGCGAACCTGCCCGTGGTCACGATGAACTCGGAGTTCCACATCACCGCCGGTTCCTACTTCGTCGGCAAAGGCCTGGTGACCGAGGCCGAGGGCGACCAGCCGGGCGACCAGGCGGCACTCCGCGAGGACGTGCTGGAGATGGGCTTCGAGCCGCTGGTGTACGGCAACATCAAGGGCTTCCTGAACCATGATCCGACCCTGGAGGACATGACCTACTGGGGCAACCGGAGCGGAATCAGCCTGCCGATGGTGACCTCGTTCACCGACGGCACCAAGGTTCAGATCGAGCAGGCCTTCGTCGCCAACGGCCTGGGCGCCGAGATCGCGAAGCCGGGCATGCTGGGCGTTCCCGAGGACGACCTGAAGGCGGGCGGCACCCAGCTGGCCGAGGCCGCCGACAGGCTCGGCAAGCCGATCAGCGACTATGTCCTGTCGCTCAAGCTGCCGCACGGCGTCTTCATCGTCGGCAAGCACGATCCCCGCCAGAAGGGCGCGCTGCGTTACCTGAAACTGGGCGACGGCCCTTACTATGTCATCCTGAAGCACAATATATTCGTGCATCTGGAGATCCTGAAGACGATCAAGCGGGTCGTCAACGAGCGGCGCATTCTCCTGGACAACTCGGCCACGCCGGTCGCCAGCGTCTGCACCGTGGTCAAGCGCGACCTGAAGCCGGGCGACCGGATCGCGTCGGGCATCGGCAGCTTCGACGTGCGTGGCGAGGCGGTGCGCATCGCCGACACCGTGGGCCACGTTCCGATCGGCCTGCTCGCCGATGCGGTAATCAGGCGTCCGCTGAAGCGCGGCGACATCATCGGCATGGACGACGTCGAACTTCCGGACAGCCTGGCCCTCCGGGCCTGGAAGGAAATCGAGCGGTCGGCGCTGAGCTCAAGCCAAGGCCAGGCGGAGACGCGGACGGCGATCGCATCCTGACCGAGGGGAGATCCCTCCGAGGTATATACCAACGCACCTCGGAGGGAACCCGTGACCCGGCCCCAAATTGATAGGGGCATGGTTTCCGACTACCGACCGTGGCATCAACCGTGTGTTCAAAGGTACAACCGACGTATGCGTAACTTTTTCCGGAAACGGCGTAATCCCCAGTTCGGTGAGGCCGGCGCAGGTGAGAATGTCCGGCCGGATCTGGACCCGCGCGTGACACCGTTCGGGCCGCGGCTGGTGTCCGACCTGGGTGACTCCGATCAGCACGACGACGAGGACGAGGATCTTGGGGTTCCCCGGCATGGCGGGCTGGGGAATGCCGGACATGCCGTCGAGGACCGCGGACTGATGATGCGGTCCGCATCCGACCTGCTGCATGTCCGCAAGAGTGACGATCCTGCCCCTCCGCGGTCCCGGGGCGACGACGAGGACCTGGAGCTGCCGCGCTTCTCCCTGCCGGTCGCCGGTACCCTGCGGTCGCGGGCGAGCGGGCATCTTCCGGGCCTGACTCCGGAGCTGAACAAGGCGCTGCGCGAGGCTTTCACCCCCACCCGGCCGAAACAGGAAGTCAATTCCCTGTTCGTTGGCAGGCTGAATACCCTGCGCCGCATCATCGCGGCGATCGAGGAGGAGCGGGCGCACGTCGTCCTGTTCGGCGACCGCGGCCGAGGCAAGACCTCGCTCGCCAACGCCATCCAGCAGATCGCCCAGCAGGCGGGATACTTCACGCTGAAGCTGACCTGCAGCGCGGAACTGAGCTTCGAGGACATCTTCCGGAACTTCCTAAGGAGGATTCCCGGCACCTTCTACCGGTCCGAAGTGGACAACCCGTTCGCCGCCCGGCGCACCATGTCGAGCTTCGACGAGCTGCTTCCGCCCGGCCAGTTCAGCGTCACCGAGCTGAACGACGTCCTGGCCGAAATACAGGGTGCCCATGTCCTGCTGGTCCTGGACGAGTACGACCGGGTGACCAGCGAGGACTTGCGCAACAAGCTGGCGGAGCTGATCAAGAACCTGACCGACAGCTCGATTCCGGTGACGCTGTTCGTCGTCGGCGTGGCCGAGAGCCTGGACCAGTTGCTGGGCAAGCATCCGTCGATCCAGCGTTCCCTCGTCGCCGTGCACCTTCCGCTGATGAGCGACAAGGAAATCGACCGGATCATCGTGGCCGGCTCCGAGGCAGCGGGCGTCGGATTCAGCGAGGAGGTCCGCGACCGGATCGTTATGCTGGCCAAGGGGCTGCCCTATTACGCGCAGCTCCTGGCGCTCCACGCCGCGCGCAGCTCGGTCAGCCGGGGAGCCACCCAGGTGAACGGCGGCGACCTCGCCTATGCCGTGGCCCGTTGCGTCCAGGAGGCCGAGCGCGGCATCGTCGAGGCGTACAACAAGGCGCTCGGCCCCGACCGCAAGGCGTCCTTCTCCGACGTGCTGTACGTCGCGGCGCAATGCCGGTCCGACGAGTACGGCAGCTTCCATCCGGGAGACATGGCGCAGGTCCCCATCCGTGAGTCGGGCGAACCCTTGCCGCTGCTGTCGCTCCAGTATCCCTTGAGCCGGCTCAGCGACGACGAGCGGGGCGGCGTCCTGCAGCGCATCGTCGAACCCGGCGGTTTCCGTTATCGTTTCCGCAATCAGATGATGCGCCAGTATGTACTGATGCGTCAGGCCAAGGAGCGCGGCCTGATCTGATCAGGTGAGATCGACGTCCCGTGCGCAGGGCGGCGTCGGCCCCCGGCGCCGCCCTGCGCACGGGAACGCTGGAAGCTGACCCGCATCGTCATCACCGGGCGCCGGTGCCCGGATCGATCTCAGTGGGTCTTGAGGTAGACGTAGGCCGCGATAACCGCGCCCAAGACGCCGAATAGACCCGCCAAGACGAGGCAACTCATCAGGAACTGCCTGATTTCGCCTTGCTTCCAGGCGCTCCGCGCGAGCAGGGCCAGATAGGCCGCCACGAAAAATCCGATTCCCTGCAAGAACGTCATCTTGGGCGGCTGCCGTCCCGGGCCGATTTCCGTTGCCTTGTCACTGGCACGTTCCCTTCCCATTTCCGAAATGTTGCTCACCCCATTGGGGGTGCCCATTGGGCAAAGGTGTGCTCGAAAGGTCGCACTTAGCATGAATGAATCGATGGGCGGGGTAATTCGCCCCAACCGGCCCTGGCGTAATTCGTAAATTTATATTAACCATATTTGCGGCGATTTGGATGGCAGGCGCCGGGCGGATCATATCCGGCGGTGTTGGCGTATGCCAGTTTCAAGAGCGCCAAAGGGTTCTCGACCAGGATTGGGAGACCGGAGCAGGTGCATGCACAGCCAGGTCAACTTTGCTCACACGGTGAATGTCGGCCTGATACGATGTTGACCGGAGCGATTGTGCAGTGCACTATATGCTTAATAGCTCAGTAATCTGAAGTAACAAAGCTAGTTCGGGTAAGATCGTTCGTTCGTGCAAACGGAAACGGCTAGTTTCTATTCGCTGCGATACCTCGAAATTTCGGGTGAGTTGGACTGAGAGCATTACCCTTAACATCGGGGAGCTTTGGACATATGTCTAATGCGCGCTCGGTTTATTCCAATGGGGAGATATCCTACCAGTCAACCCTAGGATAACTTCATCCGAAAGAGAAAAGAAGGTGCGACCCGGGATGAGACCAGGCGGTTGGCAATAGCCATCTGGGCCGACAACCGGCGCAAGAAACAACAACTACAAGTGCCTTTCAGCGCGGGAGCGGATTATGCAACGTATCGAAGCTTTTCTGATCGACTCCAACAAACTTTTCCGGGAGGGGCTGAAGCGCCTTCTGGACGACTCTCCCTTCCAGATCGTCGCCGAGGCGGGGAATCTTCGCGAAGGCGTCGCGATTGCCGAGTCGGGTCTCCGGCCTCAACTCGTGTTGCTCGATCTGGTCAACGGCGGTGACGACGAGGCCGAGGCCATGCGCCGGCTGCGTTCCCTGCTGCCGGATACCCGGATGGTGGTCCTGACGACCGACCTGTGCACCCGTCGTCTGGCCAATGCCCTCGAGGCCGGCGCCGACGGTTACCTTATGAAGGACCTGTCGGCCGACGCGCTGGCGCAGTCGCTCCGCTTGGTGATGATGGGTGAAAAGGTGTTCCCGACGCATCTCGCGGCATTGCTGATCAGCGGCCGGGTGAATGGCAACGGGCTGGAAATGCCGATTTCCCGCAAGGGCCTGTCGCAGCGTGAAGTCCAGATCCTGCGGTGCCTGCTCAACGGCGACAGCAACAAGATGATCGCGAACCACCTGAACATCACCGAGGCGACGGTGAAGGTTCATCTGAAGAGCCTGTTGCGCAAGATCAACGCGTCGAACCGTACCCAGGCCGCGATCTGGGCCTTGAACAACGGCATCGGCGGAGAGCTGACCGGCGGCGCGGCGGCGTCCATCGCCTGAGCCCGGCCGTAGTCCGAGACCAGCCCGCCCGGAGCCGGTGCCTGCCGAAGGGCGCCTGATCGCGAGTGGGACGAGAAAAGATGGCCGGTTTCCGCCGAATGCGGGCGCCGGCCTTCTTTTCATCCGCGTCTGTTTCGGGTCCTGTGGCCCGATCCCGTGGTGATCAGCCCTCGGAGCTTCGGACCGCGAGAGGGGGCATGGGATCGGCGTTCCGGGCCTGCTCGAGGGAAGGCTGCTGCCGGGCGGCGAAAACGCCGGCTTCGGTCCGGTTGCGGAAGTGAAGCTTGGACAGGACGCTCCGCACCATCGACTTGATGACGGCTTCCGACAGATCCAGCTGGTCGGCGATCGTCCTGTTGTTCAGCCCCTGTCCAAGCAGCAGCAGCGTCTGGAACTCCACCGCCGACAGCCGCGGCAGCAATGTCAGCCTGATCTCGTCCACGCCGAGCCGCGACAGGAACTGCTTGGGCATCAGGCAATGCCCCTCAAGTCCGAGATCGATCAACTCGTTGATCCGGTCGACGTTGATGTCCTGGAACACCCAGGCATCGGCGAAGGCCAGGATGTGCGCCGCGTCCAGGAGTTCGCGGCTGCTCAGGACGACGACGATGCGGCTGCGGCGCGAGAGCCGCAGGTACACCATCGGCTCATTCTCTCGCAACGCCGCGAACTGCTGAACGCCGATCAGGATCGCATCGGGCGTCAGATTGCTCTGCTGCAGGTCCGAGATGTCGTGGAACACCGAGATCCGATGTCGGCCGGCGCCTTCAAGCGCCGACACGAGAGGCTCGGCGATGGTGTCGTCGTCAACGACGAGGCAGACATGCATGGGCGTCACTGTGTTCAACTTCTTGTCATCCAAACCGGGGGCGAAGATTTGTCGGGTGGTCTGGTCGTTCGGCGCATGCATAGCACTGCTCTGAATTTCTGCCCGGCGCCGCAGGGGAAGGCGCCGGGCGGTGGTGGGTGGCAGGGCATCGGCTGATCTGTCGTCATCGTCAAGTTCTCAAAGAATTGACCAATTGGGGGAAAGAAACGAGACAACAAACATCAAATTTAGGCTGTTGGGTAAGCTAAAATCCAAAGTAGTTTGTTTTGGTTAATTTACAATATCGCAGGCATTGCGCTGCGGAAATATAGCAATGAGGTTATATTCCTGCTTATCGTGGCAACCCATCCGGTTGGGACCAGCGCAAATGCGCGCGTTTTCGGCTAAGTCAGGTTGCGAGTTTCAGATTTGATTATCTCTTTTGATTGCAGTGGCAATATGCATGGCAGAGCGAGTAGTTAAAATGCGATGCTAACGCTACGTTAAGTTCAGGTTCGGACATGCGGCCGATGTCTGCCGATGGGCGGGAAATCTGACGTTATTGCGGTGAAGACGGACAACAGTTTACGCATTGTGGCGAACCGGTGGCGCGAAATAAACGAGGTTTGTCTAGATACAGACGGTATAACCCCAATACACCCGGGAAAGGTCTGCCTTGATTGGCGGGAATGGATTGGAGTAGGTGGAAGCTGGTGGGTTGATCGTCCGGCATCTTCGAACGGATTTTGCCGACCCGCACAGTCGCGCTGCCTGAGTCCCTTCCGAATGCGCGGTTTTGTCACGGTACCCCAAAAGGGGGTGCCGACGCCGATTGCTGTGCCCATTCCCGCTGCCGCCGTGCTATATCGTCTTAGTATAGGAAACTGGGCAGTCTGTCGGCGGTCCGGTTCGGGAATGAGAGTTTCGTATCGCATGGGTTGCAGCGAGCGGGTTGCGAGTCGATCCCCGACGGGCCCCCGACGGGCCGGGGAAGGGAGAACCGCAGGGTCCGGGAGCGGATACTGGGGCAGGTCAAAGGCTCGGTGAAGCCAGGGGCTTCCGAAATTGATGTTGGCAGGTCGTACTTGTCGGGAGAAATGTTCGGTGCGCTAAAATCTAACGGCACTTCTTGTGCCAAAATCCCTTTGTAAACGTTTCCGTCGTGTGACGGTTGGCCGTCTTTGAGGTGCAGCGATGAAAATTTTGATTGGCGACGACCATTTGTTGTTCAGGGAAGGACTGCGTCGTCTGCTGGAACAACTGAGCGCTGATGCGACCTTCACTGACGCCAGTACCTTCGATGAAGTACTGGAGCTTGTTCAGAACGGCGGCGACACATTCGATCTGATCCTGATCGATCTCCAAATGCCGGGATGGCCGGGGTTCTCCGGACTGGAACAGGTCTGCAACGAGGCATCGGACACGCCGGTCGTCGTGGTGTCGGCGTCGGAGAACCAGGCGGATGTCCGCAGTTCGCTGGATGCCGGGGCCGCCGGCTTCATTCCGAAATCTTCCAGCGTCAAGATCATGCTGAGTGCCTTGAACCTCGTGTTCTCCGGCGGCATCTACCTGCCCCCCTCGGCGATCCATGCCGACGTCGCGGCCAAGGCGACGCCCATCAAGCTGGATACGGAGCACGGCGACCGGGGCTCCAATCATCACCAGCTGACCCAACGCCAGTGGGAGGTGTTGAACTGCCTGCGCGAAGGCAAGTCCAACAAGCAGATCGCCTATGAACTGGGGCTGTCCGAAGGGACGGTGAAGATCCACGTCACCGCCATCTTCAAGTCGCTCGGCGTCAAGAACCGGACCCAGGCGGTGATCGTCGCGTCGGAACTCCAGCGTTGATGCCGGATCGAGCGCGTTACGCCTTTGTGACGACAGGTGCGTGACAGCTTGATCCGATAGGCTTCTCCAGGCTGCCCGAAAGGACGGCGCCGCCGGCCGGACATGGGGGCCGGCCGCATGGGACTGAGGGGAACGCGGAGTGACCAGCATGCCGACATCGCCCTCCCTGCCCAGCGGCGAGCCGGTGATCCGGACTGTCGCCATGCCCGCCGATACCAATCCGGCCGGCGACATTTTCGGCGGCTGGCGACGAGAACCGCCTGCCGTGCCCCGTACCGGCCTGAACCTGGAACGGGCGGCCCGATGCGCATCCTGGTGGTGGAGGATACGGAGGACCTGGCCGACGCCGTGATGCGCCGGCTCCGTCATCTCGGCTACGCGGTGGCTTCGCCGGCGGGGGGACCGGACGCCGGTGCCGATGGTGGCAGCCCGGTCCCAGGTCAACGTGAAGGCCGACATGCTCGACCTCGGCGCCGACGACTTCATCGTCAAGCGGTGGAGGGCCGCCGATCATTCCGATCACGCTCACCCCGGCCCTGCTGGTGTTTCTCGACACGTTGAAGCACGAGAACTTCCTGCGCCAGTGGTATCTGGCCTTCCAGGCACCCTGACCTTCCGCACCGTGGCGGCTCCGGGCCGGCGCCCTTTGATCTTCCCGCATGGCGCGGTAGACTGGCGATCCATCGCACGTTTCGCGCTCCCGCGCGTGCTGCGGTGCAATGAACGATAAGAACCGATCGGGAGCGAAGAGCCAAATGGCGGCACAATCGACGATTTGCGATTTCGGGTGGAAAGCCGTGGATTTCAGCCTGCCAGGCACCGACGGCGGGCGCTATGGGCTGGCCGACATACGGGGGCCGAACGGAACCCTCGTCATGTTCATCTGCAATCACTGCCCCTATGTGAAGGCGGTCATCGACCGCATCGTCCGGGACTGCCGCGACCTGGAGCCCCATGGGGTCCGGGCCGTCGCCATCATGTCGAACGACACGGAGCGCTATCCCGACGACGGCTTCGACAACATGAAGCGATTCGCGGAGCGGCACGCCCTGCCGTTTCCCTACCTGATCGACGAGAGCCAGCAGGTCGCGAAAGCCTATGACGCGGTCTGCACGCCCGATTTCTTCGGCTTCAACGCCGAGCTGGAACTGCAGTACCGCGGCAGGCTGGACGCTTCCAAGGTCCAGCCGGTGCCCAATGCCCCGCGCGAACTGTTCGACGCCATGGTCCGCATCGCCGGGACGGGTCAGGGGCCGGCGGAGCAGATTCCCAGCATGGGCTGCTCGATCAAATGGAGATAGGCGTAGCGGAGTGGGAGGGGGATCGGTGCCCCCGTCATGCTCCCGGTCGCTTTGCCGCCTTGACCGCCATCGGGCCGTCTGGTAATCGGCCCAACCCGGACGCATGAGGACCGGCGGACTTCGTCTGCCCGGAAAAAGCTATATGACCGATATCTTCCGCGAAGTTGACGAAGAGCTTCGCCGCGATCGATTGGAAAAGCTCTGGAAGCGGTATGGCGTGCTGATCGTGGCCGCCGTGCTCGTCGCCGTCGTCGGTACCGCGGGCTTCATGGCGTGGCGCAACTGGCAGCAGTCGCAGGCCGAGATCCAGACCCAGCAACTGGCCGACGCGCTCCGCCTGGCCGGTGCGCCGGACGGGCAGGGCGGCACCGCGGGCGGCAATCCCGAGGCTGCGGCCGATGCGCTCTCCGCCTTCGCGGGGCAGACGGGTGCCGGACCGGGTACGCTGGCCCGCTTCTACGAGGCGGGGCTGCGCGCCCGCGAGGGCAATGGCGAGGCCGCGGTCTCGATCTATGACCAGCTCGCGCAGTCCTCCGAGGTGGCGCAGGTCTACCGCGATCTCGCGACGGTGCTGTCGGTCATGCATCAGGTCCAGTCCGGGGACCCGGGTCAGCTTCGCGCCCGGCTCCAGCCGCTGACCGCGGAGGTCAGTCCGTGGCGCCATTCTGCTCGCGAGTTGACCGCCCTGCTGGCGATTCGCGCCGGCGACCGCGATGCGGCCGCCAAGCTTTTCGCCCAGCTCCAGGGCGATGCCTCCGCCCCCTCCGGTGTCCGCAACCGCGCCACCGAACTCGCCGCCCTCTACGCTGTCGAGCCGCAATGACCCAACGCTGCGCCCCATCGTCTTCCATGTCCGTTGTTGGCCGGCCCGTTTGCCGGTCCGTCACCAGCTCGCTGAGCGCCAGGCTGCTGGCGGCGTGCATGGTGACCCTGTCCCTGGCCGGCTGCGGCTCAGGAAGCTGGTTCGGCGACAGCGAGCCGCCGCCGCTTCCCGGCGAGCGGATTTCCGTGCTTCGGCTGGAACGGCAGCTGGAGCCGGATCCGCGCCTGGCCGATCTCCGGGTCGAGTTGCCGGCGCCGGTGGCGAACGCGGCTTGGCCCCAGGCCGGCGGCAATCCCGACCATGCCATGGGCCATCCGGCCCTGGCGGCACAGCCCCGTCAGGCCTGGACCGCGGACATCGGCGCCGGTTCGTCCAGCGACACGCGCCTGCTCGCCCAGCCTGTGGTGGCCGGCGGGCGGGTCTATACCCTCAACACCGATTACGAACTGACCGCCTTCGATACGGCCACCGGACGCCAGGTCTGGCAGGTCGGCGTCGAGCGCGAGAACGAATCCGGCGGCGCGCTGGGCGGCGGGGCCGCCTTCGCCGAAAACAGGCTGTTCGTGACCACCGGGTATGGCGAGTTGCTGTCGGTCGATCCCGTCTCCGGCGCGATCGGCTGGCGGACCCGGGTTCCCGGTCCGGTGCGGTCCGCGCCGTCCATCGCGAACGGCCGGGTGTTCGTCATCACGGTGGACAACCAGCTGATCGCCTATTCGGCCAGCGACGGCGCCACCCTGTGGACCCACACCGGCATCCTGGAGACCGCGGGGCTGCTGGGCGCCGCAAGCCCGGCGGTGGATGGAACGATCGTTGCCGCCCCCTATTCCTCCGGCGAGCTGTTCGCCCTGCGGGCGGAGAACGGACGGGTCGCCTGGTCGGACAACCTGGCCGCCGTGCGGCGGGTCGGAGCCTTGTCCAATCTCGCCGACATCCGCGGCATGCCCGTGATCGACCGTGGGCTGGTGGTGGCCGTCAGCCACAGCGGCCGTATGGTCGGGATCGATGAGCGGACAGGCGGACGCGCCTGGGAGCAGGAGATCGGCGGGGTCGATACCCCGTGGGTCGCGGGCGACTTCATCTTCGTGCTCACCAACGACAATGAGGTGATAGCGCTCACCCGCCAGTCCGGCCGGATTCGCTGGGTCGCCCCGCTGGCACGCTACGAGGATCCCCAGGACCGCAGCGGCCCGATCATCTGGACCGGTCCGGTGCTGGCCGGGGGCCGCCTGTGGCTGGCCAATTCCGTCGGCGACCTGGTGGCGCTGTCTCCCGAGGACGGGCGGGAGCAGCAGCGCTTCGAACTCCCGGACGGCGCGTTCATTTCGCCGGTGGTGGCCGACGGCACGCTCTACGTCCTGACCAACGACGGTACCCTGGTCGCCTATCGCTGAGGCGGCCGATTATTGGAGTGGTGGAGCCGTTCGCGGCTCCCTACATGGAAGCAATGTCCCTAACCGTCGCGATCATCGGCCGGCCCAATGTCGGCAAGTCCACCCTGTTCAACCGGCTCGTCGGCAAGAAGCTGGCGCTGGTGGACGATACCCCCGGCGTCACCCGTGACTGGCGCGCGGCACCGGCCCGGCTGGCCGGCATCGACCTGACCGTGATCGACACCGCCGGGCTGGAAGAAGCCTTCGACGACAGCCTCGAGGCTCGCATGCGCCGCCAGACCGAGCGGGCGATCGATGAGGCGGACGTCGCCCTTCTGCTGATCGATGCCCGTGCCGGCGTCACGCCGCTGGACCAGCACTTCGCGACTTGGCTCCGCAAGGGCAAGACTCCGGTCATCCTGCTGGCCAACAAGTGCGAGGGCCGGGCCGGGGCACCGGGTCTATACGAGGCGTTCGAGCTTGGCTTGGGTGAGCCGGTGCCGATCTCCGCCGAGCATGGCGAGGGGTTGGCGGAACTGGTCGAAGCGCTGCTCCCCTATGTGCCGCCCGAGGAGACGCAGCCGGACGCCGAGCAGGACGAGGCCGGCAGTGATCCGGCAGCGCGCGAGGGCGGCAAGCCGGAACCGCTGCGTCCGCTCCAGCTCGCGATTGTCGGCAGGCCCAACGTGGGCAAGTCGACCCTGCTGAACAGCCTTGTCGGCGAGGAGCGGGTCCTGACCGGTCCCGAGGCCGGCATGACCCGCGACGCCATCACCGTCGAGTGGACCTACAAGGACAGGCCGATCCGGCTGGTCGATACCGCCGGGATGCGCAGGAAGTCGCGGGTGGACGACAAGCTGGAGAAGCTGGCCGTCGCGGACGCCTTGCGGGTGATCCGGCTTGCCCAGGTGGTCGTGCTGGTGGTCGATGCGGAGGCGATCCTGGACCACCAGGACTTGACGATCGCCCGGATGGTGCTGGACGAGGGGCGCGCCCTGGTCATCGCGGTCAACAAGTGGGATATCGTGACCGACCGCGCCGGCACTCTCAAGCAGATCGACGACAAGCTGCAGTCGCAGCTCGCGCAGGTCCGGGGTATCCCCGTGGTCACCCTGTCCGCCTTGCGCCGCCAGCGGCTCGACGCCCTGCTCGACGCCGTGCTGGACATCTACGAGATCTGGAACAGGCGCGTCGGCACGTCGGACCTGAACCGATGGCTGGCCGGCATGACCGAGGCGCATCCGCCGCCGGCGGTCGAGGGGCGGCGGATCAAGATCCGCTACATGACGCAGGTGAAGGCCCGCCCACCCACCTTCGCGCTGTGGGTCAGCAAGCCGCTGGACCTTCCGGAGACCTATCTCCGCTATCTGGTGAACGGACTGCGGGACGCGCTCAACCTGCCCGGGGTGCCGATCCGCATGCTGACACGCAAGGGCAAGAATCCTTATGCCGAAGACTGACCACTCGCGGCCGAACCGATAGCGCCGGCTCGATCAAGTCAGGTTTTCCTCGATCAGCCGTTCGACGACCACGACATCGCGCCATACCCCGTCCAGCTTGCCGTGCTTCAGGTATGTCCCCACCTCGCGGAAGCCCACGGCGGCGCAGGCGCGGCGGCTGGCGCCGTTCTCGGTGAAGATGCGGGAAACCAGTTTCCAGTATCCGGCTTGGCGGGCCGCCTCGATCAACCCGGTCAGCGCTGCGCGTCCGGCACCCCGTCCGCGCTCACCGCGGGCGACATAGACCGAGAACTCGGCGATACCCCCGTAGCAGCCCCGGGACCGGTAGGATGAGGTGGAGGCGAAGGCGACGACCTTCCCGTCGTCCTCCGCCACGACGATCGGGTAGGGACCGAGAGGGCCGGTCGCGTCGAGCCAGGCCCGGATCTGCTCGACCGTCCGGGGCTCGGTCTCGAAGGTTCCGATCCGGTCGGCGATGCCCTGGTTATAGATCTCGGTGATCGAACCGGCATCGGCCAGGGTGGCGGGGCGGATCAGCATGGCGGCGTCGGAGCGGGGGCGGAGCCTGGGTCAGACGGAAACGACCTCGCCGTGAAGCCGACAGGCGGGCTCGGCCAATTCGACGAAGCGGCCCGTGATCTCCTCCGGGGCGGGATGGATCATCGGGTCTTCGCCGGGGAAGCCGTGGGCCCGCATCTTGGTCCGCACCACGCCGGGGTCGAGCAGGTTCACCTTCAGCGGCGAGAGCGCCACCTCCAGGGCATACATCTTGACCATCATCTCCAGCGCGGCCTTGCTCGCGGCGTAGGCGCCGAAATAGGCCACCGCGCTTCGGGCCACGCCCGAGGTCACGAACATCGCGCGGCCGGCATCCGACCCGCGCAGGAGCCTGTCGAGGCTCCGGATCAGCCGGTAGTTGGCGGTGACGTTGAGCCCGAAGACACGTTCCCAGGTCTTGGGCGCGTAGTGCGAGATCGGGCTGAGGTCGCCCAGCATCGCCGCATTGCCGACCAGGATGTCGAGCCGCCCGAACCGCTCGAAGATCGATTGGCCAAGCTGGTCGATCTTGTCGAAATCCATCAGGTCGACCGGCACCAGCGTCGCGGTGCCGCCCTTGGCGCGGACCCGGTCGTCGACCTCCTCCAGCCCGCCGACGGTGCGGGCAGCGAGGATGACGTGCGCCCCCTCGGCGGCGAAGCGTTCCGCCACGGCGGCGCCGATGCCTCGGGAAGCGCCGGTGATCAGGGCGACGCGGTTCGACAGTCGGGGTTCGGACATGAAGGCTGTTCTCGTGGTCAGGTATCTGGATGGGCAGGTTTTCGGACGGGATCAGCCGCGCGCTTCGGCGCGGTAGGTGATCTCCGACGTTTCGCCCGGAGTGTCCCGGTCGAGCAGCGGGATCGGATAATCCCCGGTGAAGCAGGCGTCGCAATACTGCGGCCGGGCGTTGTTGCGGCCCGGCTCGTTGACCGCTTTGTACAGGCCGTCGATCGAGATGAAGGCCAAGCTGTCGGCGCCGATATACTTGGCCATCTCGGCGATCGAATACTTGTGGGCCAGCAGCTTCTCCTTCTTGGGCGTATCGACGCCGTAGAAGCAGGCGTGGCTGGTCGGCGGGCTGGAGATCCGCATATGGACCTCGCGGGCGCCGGCCCGGCGCACCATCTCGATGATCTTGATCGAGGTCGTGCCGCGGACGATGCTGTCGTCCACCAGGACGACCCGCTTGCCCTCGATCATGTGGCGGTTGGCATTGTGCTTCAGCTTGACGCCCAGGTTGCGGATCTGGTCGGTCGGCTCGATGAAGGTGCGGCCCACATAGTGGTTGCGGATGATGCCCAGCTCGAAGGGGATGCCGCTTTCCGCCGCATAGCCGATCGCCGCCGGCACGCCGCTGTCCGGCACCGGGATGACCACGTCGGCATCGACGGCGCTCTCCCGCGCCAGCTCCATGCCGATGCGCTTGCGCGCCTCGTAGACCGAATTGCCCTCCATCACGCTGTCGGGCCGGGCGAAGTAGATGTATTCGAAGATGCAGAATCGGCGGTGCTGCGGCAGGAACGGGCGCAGGCTGTGGACGCCGGAACTGTCCAGGACGATCATCTCGCCCGGCTCCACGTCGCGGACGAAGTCGGCGCCGATGATGTCGAGGGCGCAGGTCTCGCTGCACAGCACATGGCTGTCGCCGACCCGCCCCAATACCAGGGGCCGCACGCCCAGGGGGTCGCGGACGCCGATCACCATGTCCTTGGCCAGCGCGATCAGCGAGTATGCGCCTTCCACCTGGCGGAGCGCCTCGACCATGCGGTCGATCACCGACCCGCTGCGGGCGGTCGCCATCAGGTGGACGATCACTTCCGTGTCGGTGGTGGACTGGAACAGGCAACCGCGCCGGACCAGCTGCCGTCGAAGCATCAGCGCATTGGTCAGGTTGCCGTTGTGCGCCAGGGCGAAGCCGCCGAACTCGAAATCGGCGAACAGTGGCTGGACGTTGCGCAGGATCGTGTCGCCGCTCGTGGCGTAGCGGACATGCCCGATTCCGGCATGGCCGCGCAGCTTGGCGATGACCGACTGCGAGCTGAAATTGTCCCCGACCTGCCCCATGGCATGCTGGATATGGTAGTGTTCGCCATCGAAGGTGACGATGCCTGCCGCCTCCTGCCCACGGTGCTGAAGCGCGTGAAGACCGAGCGCCGCGACGGCAGCCGCCTCACCGTGGTTGTAAACGCCGAACACCCCGCACTCTTCGCGCAGCTTGTCGTCATCGAACGGATGGGTCGTCAACATGGGTGCTAAACCCTTTCGCGGGGTTTGTGAACTGTAGGCTGTCAGCGGTTGGTCTCGATCAGGCGGTCGAGTTCGGTTCGGTCACGGTCTTTATACCCCGAGTCGGGCACCTGCGCACCCGCGTTCGTCGCGGCTGCCGGCGTCGGCCGCGGAGTGGAAAGGCGCTTCAGGGCTTCCTCCTGGATCGCGCGGCTGGCCATGTCAGCGGCTGCCTTGGCCGCGGCGGCGCCGGACGCTGACTCGACCGCCGGCCCGGTGCGGCCCGGCACCAGGTTGCGCAGCATCTCGGCCCCGGTCTGGATCACCGGCATGGTCCTCGCGTCCCGAAGCCAACGCGGCTGCTCCGTGGGCGGGAAGACCCATGTCACCGAGATATAGGCAAGGCAGACGATCACCGCACCCCGGGCGATGCCGAAAACGAAACCGAGGGAGCGGTCCACGGCGCTCAGCGCCGATCCGCGCACGCCCTTCGAGATCTGGTGGCTGAGGATCGACAGCAGGATCAGGGACGTGACGAACACCGCCAGGCCGGCCACGCCCTTGGCGATCAGGTCCTTGGCGACGACCTGCTGGACCAGCGGCAGGACATGGGGGAACAGGTACAGGGTCGCGAAGGCGGCGCCGACCCAGGCGCCGACCGACAGCACCTCGCGGACCAGTCCGCGCGCGAAGGCCAGCAGGGCCGACAGCAGCAGGATGACGATGACGGCGATATCGGTCGGGTTGATTGATGTCGAGTCCATGTCGGGGATCCGTCACGTCATCTGGTGGATCAGGGGAGGCATCAGGCCCGTCCGCGTCCGGCGGACGCCGCGGCGCGGGGTTCCTGGAACATCGGGATCAGATCCTCCAGGTGGGCCAGTTCGATCCTGCGGATCCCGACATCGGCGCGGCTGCCGGACTTCCGGCTGCGCTGGGTCGGCATCAGGGACTTTTCGAAGCCGAGCTTCGCGGCTTCCTTCAGGCGGACATCGGTCTGGCTGACCGCGCGGATCTCGCCCGACAGCCCTATCTCGCCGAACACCACCGTATCGGCCGGCACCGGTTCCCCTGTCAGCGACGACACCAACGCCGCCGCGACAGCCAGATCGGCGGCGGGTTCGCCGATCCGCAGGCCGCCGGCCACGTTCAGGTAGACGTCGTTGGCGCCGATCGCGACCCCGCAGCGCGCCTCCAGCACGGCGAGCACCATGGCGAGCCTGCCGCCGTCCCAGCCGACCACCGCTCGGCGCGGCGTGCCGAGCGGGGAGGGGGCGACCAGGGCCTGGATCTCGACCAGCACCGGACGGGTTCCTTCAAGCCCGGCGAACACGCAGGCGCCGGAAACGTCTCCGCGCCGCTCCGCCAGGAACAGTTCCGACGGGTTGGACACTTCGGTCAGGCCGGAGTCGGTCATCTCGAACACGCCGATCTCGTCGGTCGGGCCGAAGCGGTTCTTGACCGCGCGGAGAATTCGGAACTGGTGGCCGCGCTCCCCTTCGAAATAGAGCACGGTGTCGACCATATGCTCCAGCACCCGTGGGCCCGCAATCGTGCCTTCCTTGGTCACGTGCCCGACCAGCACCAGGATGATGCCGCGCCGCTTGGCGACCCGGATCAGCTCCTGGGCCGAGGCGCGCACCTGGGCGACCGTGCCGGGCGCGCTGTCCAGCGTGTCCACGTACATGGTCTGGATCGAGTCGATGATGCACAGGCCCGGCGCGTCGGCGGCGTCGAGTGAGGCGACGATGTCGCGGACGTTGGTCGCGGCGGCCAATTCCACCGCGGAGTCGCTGGTGCCGAGGCGCGCGGCGCGCATCCTGACCTGATCGACCGCTTCCTCCCCCGAGATGTAGGCGCACCGCAGGTTCCGGGCGAGGCTGCAGACGACCTGGAGCAGAAGGGTGGATTTGCCGATACCGGGATCGCCGCCAACCAGCAGTGCCGATCCCGGCACCATGCCGCCGCCGCAGACGCGGTCATATTCCGCGATGCCGGTGATGCGCCGGGGAGCCCTCTCGGAAACGCCCTTCAGGTCGACGAAGTCGATCCGGCGGCCGGTGCCGGCCGTGCGGCCCAACCCCTTGGGAGCGCTTTCCGGAACCGTCTCTTCCACGAGGGTGTTCCACTCGCCGCAAGCGTCGCACTTGCCGCTCCATTTGGGAGAGCTGGCGCCGCAGGCCTGGCAGACATAACGTGTGTTGGAACGGGCCAATGTAACCGGGTTCTCGACATGTTTGCGGTGCAGCAATGGATAGCACGCGCGAACATTCCGACCTATGGGAAACACCAGGCTGGGAAACATTCGGCGCGAGACTTTGCCCCGGGCTGTGCCCAGCCCGGGGACTAACCTGAAAACGCTCGATGCTTATCGAAACAGGGTTTATTTAAGATGAACAGAATAGGAATACCAGAGGCCGGCCCAGGGTCGAGGCCGCGGGTCAGGGTTGCATGACCTCCATCTGGATCGGCCCGTCGGCGCGCCCGTGGATGAACTGGTCGACATAAGGATTGCCGGAATTGTCAATTTCCGACACCGGGCCGTTCCAGATGATCCTGCCCTTGTAGATCATCGCGATCCGGTCGGCGATCTTGCGGGCGCTCGCCATGTCGTGGGTGATCGACAACGCGGTGGCGCCCAGGTCCTTGACGCATTTGGTGATCAGGTCGTTGATCACGTCGGCCATGATCGGATCGAGGCCGGTGGTCGGCTCGTCGAAGAAGATGATCTCCGGCTGTGTGGCGATCGCGCGGGCCAAGGCGACGCGCTTCTGCATGCCGCCGGACAGTTCGGCGGGGAACAGTTCCGCCACTTCCTTGGCGAGGCCGACCGAGGCCAGCTTCTCGATCGCGATCTCCCGCGCCTTGCCCCGGGGCATCTTCTCGCCCTGGATCAGCCCGAAGGCGACGTTCTCCCACACCGGCAGGCTGTCGAACAGGGCGGCCCCCTGGAACAGCATGCCGAACTTGCGCATCACCCGCTCGCGGTCGCGCGGGCCGAGGTTGGCCGTCTCCTCCCCGTCGATCCGGATCGAACCGCTGTCTGCCAGCATCAGGCCGAGCGCGCATTTCAGCATCACGGACTTGCCGGTGCCCGAGCCGCCGATAACCACCAGCGATTCGCCCTGGCCGACCTCCAGGTCCACGCCGTTCAGCACGTGCTTGTCGCCGAAGGATTTGTGGACGCCGGACAGCTTCAGCTTGGGCGTCACGGTCCGGGTTCCGGGCGCGGCGTCGGCGGGCCTGCCTTCTGCGGTATGTGTCATGGCGCTCATCGCGAAAAGAACAGGCCGGTGATCAGGTAGTTGAACACCAGGATCAGGATGGAGGAGGAGACGACCGCGTTGGTCGTCGCGGCACCCACGCCCTGGGCGCCGCCGCGCGACTGGTAGCCGTGGTAGCAGCCCATCAGCGCGATCACGAACCCGAAGACCGCCGCCTTGACCAGGCCGGAGATGACGTCCATCGGCACCAAGTACTCCCAGGTGCGCCCGATATAGGCGGCCGGGTTGAAGTCCAGCCGGTAGACGCCGATCAGAAAGCCGCCGAACACGCCGATGATGTCGGCCACCAGGACCAGCAGCGGCAGCATGGTGAGGCCGGCGATGAGGCGGGGCACCACCAGATACTTGAACGGGTTTGTCGCCAGCGTGGACAGGGCGTCGACCTGCTCGGTCACCCTCATGGTCCCGATCTCCGCCGCCATCGAGGCGCCGATGCGGCCGGCGACCATCAAACCGGCGAGCACCGGCCCCAACTCGCGGGTGACGGAGAGCACCACCACGGTCGCGACGGCCCCCTCCGCCTGGAAGCGGGCGAAGCCGGTATAGCTCTGCAGGGCCAGCACCATGCCGGTGAAAAGGGCGGTCAAACCGACGACCGGCAGCGAATAGTAGCCGATGTCGATCATCTGGCGCCCGATCAGGCGCAGGTAGAACGGCGGCCGGAAACAGTGCGAGACGGCGACGCCCGTAAACAGCATAAGCCGGCCGGTCGCTTCCAGAAATACCAGGAAGGCGCGGCCGGTCGTGGTCAGGAAGCCCATTGATCCCCCGTGGCAGCCTAGCGGGTGGCGGTTCCGCTCACCCACACCCCCGTGCCGGGCACGACACTCGGGCCGAACGCGTCGAGGGAACGGCTGAAACCCTGCACCTAACCTGCTGGTGCCGTTGCAACTTTACCTCCGCGCGCAACCTTGTGCGGCGCACCCTAGCCAACCGTCATAACACTGTCAACGGTGGGGGAAGAGACCTTACGGCGGCGCTTCCCCCCTTTCGGATGCCGCTGGCCGACGCCGTCACTCGTAGTCGCCGCCACTGCCGGGATGATTCTGGTCCAGATCGCCGAACTTGGTGTACTGGCCGTCGAAGAACAGGCGCACCGTGCCGATCGGCCCGTGGCGCTGCTTGGCGATGATGACTTCGCCGGTGTTGTGGACTTCGCCCAGGCGCTGCTGCCAGCGCTGGTAGCGGTCGTTGAACTTGTCGTCGGCCTCGTCGGGCCGCCGGCTCGGTTCGGCGCGCTCCAGGTAATACTGTTCGCGGAAGACGAACATGACCACGTCGGCGTCCTGCTCGATCGATCCGGACTCGCGCAGGTCGGAAAGCTGGGGCCGCTTGTCCTCGCGCTGCTCGACGGCGCGGGAGAGCTGGGACAGGGCCATGACCGGGACGTCGAGTTCCTTGGCGATGGCCTTCAGGCCGCGGGTGATCTCGGAGATCTCCTGCACCCGGTTCTCGTTGCCCTTGCCTCCGGAGCCGCGCAGCAGCTGAAGGTAGTCGACTACGATCAGCCCGAGGCCGCCCGACGTGCGAGCCAGTCGGCGAGATCGGGTCCGGACCGCCGCGATGCTCAGTGCCGGCGTGTCGTCCACATAAAAGGGAACGCGCGACAGGATGCTGCTGGCTTCCGAGAAGCGCTGGAAGTCTTCCGGCTTCAGGTCGCCGCGCCGGATCTTCTCCGAAGCAACCTGCGCCTCGTCGGCCAGGATACGGGTTGCCAGCTGCTCGGCCGACATTTCCAGCGAGAAGAAGGCGACTCCGGCGCCTTCCTTGCCGTCGGTGCGCAGGTGGGCCTTGGCTGCGGCGAACGCGATGTTGGTCGCGAGCGCCGTCTTGCCCATGGACGGACGCCCGGCGAGGATCAGCAGGTCGCTGGGATGGAGGCCGCCCAGCTTGCGGTCCAGGTCGATCAGGCCGGTGGTGACGCCGGTGACCTGGCTGTCCCGCTTGAACGCCTCCTCCGCCATCTCGATGGCGACTCGGAGCGACTGGCTGAACGGCTGGAAGCCGCCCTGGATGTCGCCGGTCGTCGCCAGGTCGAAGAGCTTCTTCTCCGCCCCTTCGATCTGTTCGAGCGCCGCACCCTCGAGGTTGTGGCTGTAGGCCTCGTTGACCATGTCCTCGCCCATGTCGATGAGCTGGCGGCGGAGGTACATGTCGTGGATGATTCGGCCGTAGTGCTCGGAATTGACCACCGAGACCACGCTGCCGGCCAGTTCGGCCAGGTAGCCGACGCCTCCGACGCTGTCGAGCGCCGGATCGCCTTCGAAATAGCGCTTCAGCGTGATCGGGTCGGCGACCTCGCCGCGCTGGACCAGGGTATGGATCGTCTCGAAGATTCGGCTGTGGACCGGATCGTAGAAATGCTCCGGCTTCAGAAACTCGCCGACCTTCTCGTAGGCCTTGTTGTTGGTCAGGATCGCGCCCAGCAGGCTCTGCTCAGCCTCGGCGTTGTGCGGGGTGAGTCGGTAGCTGGGGCGTCGTCCGGCAGCATCCGCGGGGCGGGCGGCGCGAGGATCAGTGGTCATCGTTTCCATGTCGGGAAGACTAGCAGAGCGGGCCGGGCCGAGATAGTCGCCGCGGCTGTGGACAGCTTGTGGAACCCGGCGAGTGAAGTTATCCACAGGCTGTGAAGATGGCGGAAATTAGCTCTCGCCATGAGGATTTCCGGATGCGATCATGCGTCGAGGCATGGGTGTATTAACCATGCCATCGACCGCGTTAAGGAAGGATTGGTTGAGTGGCCCGGAAATCCGACGGCGATAGCCGCCCGACGGCGGCTCAGGTGGAGCTGGCCCGGCTGGTGGCGGACCGGCACGACTTGCGGCTTCCGACCGGGTTCGAGAGCGACGGGATCTGGACGGGCAAGTTCCTCGACGTCTTCGCTTACGACACCGAGGTGGAGGAGGATGTCTTCCGCCGGGTCCGTAACCTCGTCCAGTATGTCCGCGAAGGGCGCGACATCCCCGAGATGGCGCGCAAGGTCGGGCTTCGCCCGGACCAGGTCGAGTTCATGATCTCCGTGCTGCGCTGGTCGGACTACGACATGGAGGAGGTGGTCGAGGATTTCGACAACGACCCGGAGGACGCCGCCTGGCGCGACATGGACCGCGAGGTGGAGGCACGTTCCTACGAGTATCGTTGAGGGGCCGCCGATGGCGCGGGCTCCGGTCTTCCGGGGCCTTCGGGAGTTCGCCCCTGCGAATGCGGCATTAGGTTTGTCGCAACAACTGTCCGGATAGCCTGTTGGACCGGACAGTTGTTGAGAGGATCCGATGCAGTATCACGAACAGAATGAAGACGGGAAAGATGCCGGCGGCCATATCGGAGCGGCTGCCGGCCTTATCATCGGCATCGTGCTGGGCTCGGTGATGTTGAACTTCACGGGTCCGGATGTTTCGGGCAACCCGGCCTCGGACTCGGCGTTGACACGACAGCTCCAGACGCTGACCCACGGCTGACGATCATTTCCAAGGGGTAACCTGAAAACACGGAAAGCGCGCCGGCTGCCACAGCCGGCGCGCTTTCGCATGGGAGCAATGGATGGTCCGGCGACGCCGATCAGGCGTTGTCGGCTTCCTCTTCCTCTCCGGCAGCGGCGGCGGCGGCAGCCGCTTCCGCCTCTTCCTCGTCGGCCAGCAGGTCGGCCGTGGTGACCATGCCGCCGCGCTGGGCCTGCATTTCGGCCTCTTCCAGCGAGCGGGCGACGTTCACCTTGACGTTCACGCTCACCTCGGGGTGGAGGATGAGGCGCACGTCGAACAGGCCGAGGCTCTTGATCGGGTCGCTGATGGCGACCTGGTTCCGCTCGACGGTGAAGCCGTTGGCGGTCACCGCCTCGGCGATGTCGCGGCCGTTGACCGAACCGTACAGCATGCCCGACTCGGCGGCCTGACGGGTGATGACGACGGCCAGCCCCTTCATCTTGCCGGCCACTTCCTCGGCTTCCTTGCGGCGCTCCAGGTTCTGCGCCTGAAGCTGGGCCTTCTGCGTCTCGAAGAAGGCGAGGTTCGCCTTCGTCGCGCGCAGCGCCTTCTTCTGCGGCAGCAGGAAGTTGCGCGCATAGCCGGGCCGAACCTTGACGACCTGACCCATCTGGCCGAGCTTCTCGACCCGCTCCAACAGAACGATATCCATGACTAACTCCCCTGATCCGGGCCGGTCCGGGAGAACCGCCGGCGCAGCCCGGCCCATTGCTCAATCACACCAAGGCCGACGACCATGGCGATCGGCCAGCCGGACACCAGCAAAAAAAAGTAAAACACCATCAGCAGCAGGGTCCGGGCCTGCCGCCCGCCGGCGAAGGCGTGAACCACCGCCAGCCCGGCGAAGAAGAACGGTACCAGCAGCACGATCGCCGCGTTGAGCCCCAGGTATCCCAGCTGCCCCTCGCCGCCCAGCAGGGCCAGGACGCCGGCCACCGCCAGAAGTATCGGGGTCCAGTTCGGCAGCTCAACTTCCGCGACCCGCATCGCGGGACGGAGATTGCGGCCGAACCGCATCAGCACCCCCTGGGCCAGGGCCGCGTTGATGATCGCCATCGTGAGCCACGAGACCACCACCATGCCGGGGAACACCTGCGCGAACCCGTCGATCAGATCGCCCAGCGGTTCCTCCGCCTCGGCGGTGCCGGCGGCGGCGTCGCCGAACGCGAGGCTCAGGAACTGCCGCACCGATCCTTCGAGGCCGCCCGGATCCCCGAGCGTCAGCAGGGCCGCCAGCGCCAGTCCCACCAGGCCCAGCCCGGTCAGGACCACCAGCAGCAGTCCGGGCGGGTACCATTCCAGGGTGCCGTCGGGAGCGGCCCGGGCCAGCAGCGCCTGCCGGACGATCACCGCCACCACGATCCCGTTGGCCAAGCCATAGGACAGGCCAAAGAGCGGGCCGCCGAACCCGGCGACCGCCAGGATCGCGACGGTCACGGCGATCACGAACGGCCGCAGTCCCAGTCCCAGCCCAACCATCAGCAGCGGGAGCGGCCCCAGATAGGCCAGGATGACCGTGCCCAGGCCGCCGGCCGTCACGGAAAGATAAAGCAGCGCGCTGAGCACGCCACCGCCGATCGCCATCAGCAGGGCATTAGGCATGGCGCCGCTCCATTCCCCCGTAAACCGACCCGGTCGCCCGAGTGCTTACTTCACGACGTAGGGCAGCAGGGCCAGGAAACGGGCGCGCTTGATCGCCCGCGCCAGCTCGCGCTGCTTCTTGGTGGACACCGCGGTGATTCGGCTCGGCACGATCTTGCCGCGCTCGGAAATGAAGCGCGAGAGCAGCTTGATGTCCTTGTAGTCGATCGTCGGAGCGTTCGGACCCGAGAAAGGGCAGGTCTTGCGGCGGCGGAAGAACGGACGACGCGGACCGCCGCCCGAGCGGCCACCAGGGGACGGTGCGGCACTCATGCCTGCTCTCCTTCGAATTCAGTGCGGCGGGGAGGACGGGGCGCGCGGTCGCCACGATCGCCGCGGTCACCACGATCGCCGTCGAAACGGCGGCCGCCGCGGTCGCCACGATCACCGCGGTCGCCACGATCGCTCCGCTCGTTGCGGCTCTGCATCATGGCGGACGGGCCGGGCTCCAGCTCGTCGACGCGAACCGTCATGTAGCGCAGCACGTCTTCGCTGATGCTCATGTTGCGCTCCATCTCGGCGACGGCCGGGGCGGGGGCGACAAGATTGAACAGGACGTAGTGGCCCTTGCGGTTCTTCTTGATCTTGTAGGTGAGGGTCTTCAGACCCCACTGCTCGGTCTTGGCAACCTCGCCACCGTTCTCGCGGATGATGTTCGAGAAGGTTTCGGTCAGCTGCTCGACCTGCGCGGACGAGATGTCCTGGCGTGCGATGAACACGCACTCGTAATTCGCCATTTGGTCTCCCCATGGCTGTTAGCGGTCCGGCGCTGCGGTCCGGCGAAATGCCGGAGTCAGCCGCCCGGGCCTAGCCGGACGCTTGGCGTGCGCCGGCAAGGAGCTTTGGAAGCGGCGCACTATACACACCCGCGCCGGCGGAGCAAGCGAATAAGCTTGACAGCGGGGAACTGCGGCATCTTCGCTTCGGAGCGAGTTGCCGGGCCGCTTCAAGTGCAGTGCAGCATACGGTTCGCGGCGCAACCGTTCGCATCGCCGTTTAGCCCGGCCTTGACTTCATTCCGCCAGGCGGTATGACTATCGGCCATTTTGGCGCCTCCCCAAGGCGCCATTCAATTATACGGGTACAGTGATGACGCGCGCATTCGTCTTTCCGGGCCAGGGCAGCCAGGCGGTCGGCATGGGCCGGGAACTCGCCGATGCCTTTCCGGTCGCCCGTCACACCTTCGAGGAGGTGGACGAGGCGCTGCAACAGAACCTGTCCCGCCTGATGTTCGAAGGTCCCGAGGGCGACCTGACCCTGACCGAGAACGCGCAGCCGGCGCTGATGGCGGTCAGCGTCGCCGTCCTGCGCGTGCTGGAACGTGAAGGCGGGGTCGAGCTGCACAAGGCCGCGGCCTTCGTCGCCGGCCACTCGCTCGGGGAATACTCGGCGCTGGCCGCCGCCGGCACCTTCAGCCTGTCCGACACCGCGCGCCTGCTGAAACTGCGCGGCCAGGCCATGCAGAAGGCGGTTCCGGTGGGCGAGGGCGCCATGGCGGCGCTGCTCGGGCTCGACCTCGCGGCGGCGCAGGAAGTCGCGGCCGAAGCGGCACAGGGCGAGGTCTGCTCGACCGCCAACGACAACGCGCCCGGCCAGGTGGTGGTCAGCGGCCACCGGGCGGCGGTCGAGCGCGCGATCGCGATCGCGGCGGGGCGGGGCGCCAAGCGGTCGATCCTGCTGCCGGTCAGCGCGCCGTTCCATTGCGAGCTGATGGCGCCGGCCGCCGAATCGATGGCCGAGGCGCTCGCCAACGTGGAACTGCGCGGCCCGGTGGTTCCGGTCGTCGCCAACGTCTCCGCCGAGGCGGTGGTCAGCCCGGACGAGATCCGCCGCCTGCTGGTCGATCAGGTCACCGGGCTGGTGCGCTGGCGCGAAAGCGTCCTGTTCATGAAGGGGCAGGGGGTCGACACCCTGGTCGAGCTGGGCTCGGGCAAGGTCCTGAGCGGCCTCGCCAAGCGCATCGACCGGGAAATCTCCGGCCTGTCGGTCCAGGGGCCGGCCGACATCGAGACTTTCCTCAAGACCGTCTCCTGAATCCCGCACCCTACCGGCTGCTTCGCGCCGCACGTTGATTTCGAGGCCATCGATGTTCGATCTGACAGGTAAATCCGCGCTGGTGACCGGCGCTTCCGGCGGAATCGGCGCCGCCATCGCGCGTGCCCTGCATGCCCAGGGGGCCGCGGTCGCCCTGTCCGGCACCAAGGTCGAGGCGCTGGAGGCGCTCGCGGCGGAACTGGGCGGACGCGCCTTCGTGGTGCCGGCCAACCTCGGCGACACGGCCGCCACCGAGGCCCTTGTCAAGAATGCCGAAGCCGCCATGGGGCAGGTCGACATCCTGGTCAACAACGCGGGATTGACCCGCGACGGCCTGGCCATGCGGATGAAGGACGAGGACTGGCAGCTGGTTCTGGACGTCAACCTGACGGCGGGCTTCAGGCTGTCGCGCGCGGTGCTGCGCGGGATGATGAAGCGCCGCTGGGGCCGCATCATCGGGATCACCTCGATCGTCGGGGTCACCGGCAATCCGGGGCAGGCCAACTATGCGGCGAGCAAGGCCGGCATGATCGGCATGTCCAAGGCGCTGGCCGCCGAGGTCGCGTCACGCAACATCACCGTGAACTGCGTGGCCCCGGGCTTCATCGCGACCGCGATGACCGACGTGCTGCCCGACGAGCAGAAGCAGAAGCTGACGGGCGCCGTTCCGGCGGGCCGGCTGGGCGATCCGGGCGACATCGCCGCCGGCGTCGTATACCTGGCCAGCGAACAGGCCGGTTACGTAACGGGGCAGACATTGCATATCAACGGCGGCATGGCCATGATCTAGGGAACATGGCGGATCCGCGACGGTTGCCAGCGGGGGATGCTGGTCAACCCCGTTCAAGTGTGTTATGTGACGGCACTTTTCATGGGGCCGACACTAACGGGTTGGGCCGATAATATCTGGTGTCCAGACGTCGGGGCTCACCCCAATCAAACGAAAGATTTGGGAAGGTTTGTAAAGATGAGTGACATCGCCGATCGCGTGAAGAAGATCGTCATCGAACACTTGGGCGTCGAAGAGTCCAAGGTCACCGAAAATGCCAGCTTCATCGACGATCTGGGCGCCGACAGCCTGGACACGGTCGAGCTGGTCATGGCGTTCGAAGAAGAGTTCGGGTGCGAGATCCCCGACGACGCCGCCGAGAAGATCCTGACCGTCAAGGACGCGATCGATTTCATCAAGGCGAACGCCGCGGCCTGAGCCCCGGTACAGAGTAGGGGCCCGGCCAGGTCGGCGACCTGGCCGACCGAAGCCCCTGCCGTTCACTCCCTGGCCTTACCAAGGCATTGGCTTTCCAAGCCACGAGCAGTTCAGGATTGATCATGAGACGTGTCGTCGTAACCGGTCTCGGGATGGTGTCGCCCCTCGGGGTCGGCGTTCAGAACAACTGGGAACGTCTCATCAAGGGCGAGTCCGGCCTGCGCGCCATCACGTCGTTCGACGTTTCCGACCTGCCGGCCAAGATCGCCGGCCAAGTGCCGCGCGGTCCGACCGCCGAGGGTCTGTTCAACGCGGACGACCATGTATCGACCAAAGACCAGCGTAAGATGGACGAGTTCATCGTGCTGGCCATCGCAGCCGCCCGCGAAGCGGTCGCCGACAGCGGCTGGGAGCCGCAGACCGACGAGCAGCGGGAGGCCACCGGCGTCATGATCGGCTCCGGCATCGGCGGCCTGATCGGCATCTATGAGGGTTCCATCACCCTTCACGAGAAGGGCCCGCGCCGGATCTCCCCCTTCTTCATCCCCGCCAGCCTGATCAACCTGGCTTCCGGCCACGTTTCGATCATGTACGGCTTCAAGGGACCGAATCATTCGGCCGTCACCGCCTGCTCGACCGGCGCGCACGCCATCGGCGACGCCGCGCGCCTGATCATGTGGGAAGACGCCGACGTCATGCTGGCCGGCGGCACCGAGGCGGCGGTCAGCCGCCTGGGCATCGCCGGCTTCGCGGCGGCCCGCGCGCTTTCGACCGGCTACAACGACCGTCCGTCCGAAGCGTCGCGCCCCTATGACAAGGGCCGGGACGGCTTCGTGATGGGCGAGGGCTCCGGCGTCCTCGTGCTCGAGGAGCTGGAGCACGCGAAGCGCCGCGGCGCCAAGATCTATGCCGAGGTGACCGGCTACGGCCTGTCCGGCGACGCCTACCACATCACTTCCCCGCCGGAAGACGGCAACGGGGGCTTCCGATCGATGCGCAACGCCCTGAAGCGGGCCGGCATCGATCCGTCCGAGATCGACTACGTCAACGCCCACGGCACCTCCACGCCGCTCGGCGACGAAATCGAGCTGGGTGCGGTCAAGCGGCTGTTCGGCCCGGCGATCGAGACGGTCTCCATGTCGTCCACCAAGTCGGCGATCGGTCACCTGCTCGGGGCGGCCGGCGCGGTCGAGGCGATCTTCTCGATCAAGGCAATCAACGACGGCGTGGTTCCGCCGACGCTGAACCTGCAGGATCCTTCGGAGAGCTGCCTGGGCGTCGATCTCGTGCCGAAGCAGGCCAAGGAGAAGCGGGTGAAGGCGGCATTGTCGAACTCGTTCGGGTTCGGCGGCACCAACGCCTCGCTGGTTTTCAAGGAATACAAGTAGGTTCGCCATGCGTCTTGCCGTCCGGGTCGCGATCGGGGCGGTCGTCGTCATCGGCGTGTTCGCCGGCGCGGCGCTGTGGGGTCTCCACCTCGTCAACCGCGCCGGCCCGCTTGAGGCCGACAGCGCCGTCGTGATCCCCCGCAGCAGCGGGCTGGATGCGATCAGCGCATCGCTGACCGAGGCCGGGGTCGTGGACGCGCCGCTGGTCTTCGTGGCCGCCGCCAAGGTCACGGGAGCCAACCGGGCGCTCAAGGCCGGCGAATACGCCTTCCCCGCCCATGTCAGCATTGCCGAAGCCTTGCGCATCCTGCAGAGCGGCAAGACGGTGGTCCGCCGCTTCACCGTTCCTGAGGGGCTGACATCGTCGCAGGTGGTGGCGTTGCTGCGCGACGAACCGTCGATGTCCGGCGAGATCAAGTCCGATCCCGCCGAAGGCGCCCTGCTGCCGGAGACCTATCACTATTCCTGGGGCGACAACCGGGCCGACCTGCTGAAGCGGATGCAGACCGCCATGCAGTCGGCGCTGAAGGCGGCGTGGGACAAGCGCTCCCTGTCGCTGCCGCTGGACAGTCCCGAGCAGGCGCTCGTGCTGGCATCGATCGTCGAGAAGGAGACGAGCGTGCCGCAGGAGCGGGCGAAGGTCGCCGGCGTCTTCGTCAACCGGCTGCTCGCCAGCATGCGGCTCCAGTCCGACCCCACCGTGGTCTATGCGCTGACCCAGGGTGAAGGAGTCCTGGGACGCGCCCTGACGCGGGCCGACTGGAAAATCGAATCGCCCTACAACACCTATGTGGTGGACGGGCTGCCGCCGTCCCCGATCGCCAATCCGGGCAAGGCCGCGCTGGAGGCCGCCATGAACCCGGAACAGCACGACTATATCTATTTCGTCGCCGATGGGACGGGCGGCCATGCCTTCGCCAAGACGCTGGCCGAGCATAACCGCAACGTCAGCCGCTGGCGCGAGGTCATGAAGCGGCAGGGCGACGGCGCCGCGGAGTAGTGCCCGGGTTCACGGCTTGGCCAGTACCCGCCGGGCGAGCGGTACCGTGACGCGCCGGCGAGCGGCCAGCGCCGCCGCGTCCAGGTCGGCGACGAGGCGCCGGGCCGCGTCGAACGACCGCTCCATGTGGGTCACCAGGAAGCTCACCACGTCGGCGCCGACCCGCAACTGCCGGTCGGCGAACAGCTTGACCAGGATCGCCGCCAGAAGCGCGTCGTCCGGCGCGCCCACGGCCACCGCGGGCGCCGCCATCAGCCGGGACCGCAGGTCCGGCAGTTTGATTCCCCACCGGGCGGGCGCCGACTCCGACGTCAGCAGCAGGTGTCCGCCGGTCTCCTGAGCCAGATTGTAGAGATGGAACAGGGCGCGTTCGGCCCGTGCGTCGCCGGTGCCGCGGTCGGCATTGTCGATCACGACGGCTGCTGCCTCGCCCAGCAGTTTCGGCAGGGTTTCGATCCGGAGATCGCCGGGCTCGATCCGGGGCGCCTGGGTGCGGGCGCGCCAGACCTGGGCCAGGTGGGTCTTGCCGCAGCCCGCCGGCCCGAAGATCACCAGCGCCGGCGCCGGCCAGTTGGGCCACAGGTCGAGCCACGCGACCGCCGCCTCGTTGCTGGGCGCCACCAGGAAGTCGTCCGCTCCCATCGCCGGCCGGTGGCCCAGATCCAGGGGGAGCTGCGCCGGGATTCCGGTCACGGCCGCCAAGCCTCGTCCGCGGGGCCGGAATCCGGACCCGAATAGTAGGAGCTTGACAGGTACTGCTGTAGCGCGAAGCGGATAAGCACGCCGATCACCGCCGCTACCGGCACCGCCATCAGCACGCCGACGAAGCCGAACAAGCTGCCGCCCGCGAGCAGCGCGAACATGACCCATACCGGGTGCAGTCCGACCTTGTCGCCGACCAGCTTGGGCGTGAGGAAGTTGCCCTCCACGGCCTGCCCGACCAGGAAGATCACGACCACGACGACGACCGGAGTCCATGTGTCGTACTGGACCAGCGCGATTCCGACGCTCGACACGAAACCGACCAGCGACCCGACATAGGGGACGAAGGACAGCAGCCCGGCGATCGACCCGACCACCAGCCCGAAATTCAGCCCGAAGACCGAGAGGACGACGCCGTAGAACAGCCCGAGCACGAGGCAGACGGTGGCCTGTCCGCGGACGAACCCGGCCAGCGTCCTGTCGATCTCGTTGACCTGGTCCAGGATCGTCGCGGCGTGCTGCCGGGGCAGCCAGCCATGGATGGTCCCGATCATCACGTCCCAGTCGCGGAGCAGGTAGAAGGCGACGATGGGCGTGATGAACAGCAGGGTCAGCACGTCGAACAGGGCGACGCCCCCGGTCACGATCGACTGCAGGACGGTACCGAGCCAGCCGACCACCTCTCCGGCATAGGAACCGACGGCGCTGCGCAACCGCTCCAGGTCCTCGGGCGACAGCTGGGTGAGCAGACCTTCCGCGGTGGGAATGGCCGTGTTGTTCACCCAGGCGACGATGCGCGGCAATGTCTCCACCAGCTGGACCACCTGCGACTGGATCAGGGGCACCAGCAGGATCAGCACGAGGATGAGGCAGAACAGGAAGAACAGCAGGACGCAGGTCGTGGAGAGCCAGCGCGGCGTTCCCATCCGCTCCAGGCGGTCGGCGACCGGATCGAGGAAATAGGCGATCGCCATGCCGGCCACGAAGGGCAGCAGCATGTCGCGCAGCACATAGAGCGTCACGAAAGTGGCGACCGCCGTGATCAGCCAGAAGCGGCGCTGGCGCCGCCAACTCATTTCGTGCCGCCGAGCCGGCTGAGTAGCCGGCTTCCCGTCACCACGTAACCCAGCCCCGACCAGATTGTGGTCGTGGCCACGACCCAGATCATGATCGGCGTGATCCAGGCCAGGTTCACCGGCGGCTCGGTCAATCCCAATCCCGATGTGGACAGGACGAGAGCCGCCAGGGCGATCTGCATGGTCGTATTGACCTTGCTGATGAAGGACGGCTGCATCGCGAACGACTCCTTGAGCGTGTAGAGCAGCAGCACGCCGCCGACGATCAGGATATCGCGAAACACCACCAGGATCACAAGCCAAAGGGGAAGGTAGCCGGTGTGGCCGAGCGCCAGATAGACGCTGACCAGCAGCGCCTTGTCGGCCAGCGGGTCCAGATAGCCGCCCAGCATGGTGCGGGCCCGGAAGGCGCGCGCGATGAACCCGTCCACCGCGTCGGACACGCCGGCGGCGACGAACAGCCAGAACGCCCAGAACAGCTCGCCGTCCAGGATGAGCCACACCGCCAGGGGCACTGACAGCAGGCGCCCCATGGTGATGATGTTGGGAATGCTCATGATGCGTGGACCCGGTCCGTCACCGGAAGGTTCGGCCGACTGGTCCCGATGCCTGCGATCCGACCCAGCGCAACTGCCAGACGGGCCCCGTCTGGTAGACGCCGATCGGCTGCCCGGCCGGCCCCAGCACGGAGACGGGCGCCGCCACCGTTCCCGGAACCGCGGGCAGGCCCGCCTGGGCGGCGCCCTGGTCGAGCGGCAGCGCCTCGGTCAGCTCCAGGTCCTGCTGGGAGAGCGCTGTCCTCAGCACATCCGGGGAGCCCCGGTATGTCAGTTCGACCCTCGCCGCCGTCCGGGTCAGGGACATCAGGTCGGCGCGCGTCACGGTCGGAACCTGGGAAAGCCGCCGCTTGGTCTGGACCCAGTCGTCGAGGCGGGCGATCGGCACGGCCACCTGCATGGTCTGCTCCGGCCCGGCGGCCACGGTATTGGCCTGCCGCCACTTTTCCTCGAGCGAGCGGACGACGGCCGCGACTCCGCCGGCCAGATAGGCGTCCACGGTCTGGCCTGGAGCGGCTGGGACGGTGACGGTATCGCCGCGCTTCGTCCCGTCCGGCGAATAGCGGGTCAGCCTGACGGTGTTGGGCTGGGATGGATCGGGCTCCGCTCCGCGCACGCCCAGCACTGCCACCAGCACGTCGCTGGCACCGTAACGCTCGGCGATCGCGTTGAACCCGCCGGTATCGCCTTCCAGCGCGGTGGCGGCGCTGACGTCGGCGATGTCGGTCAGCTCGCCATAGGGCACGACGATCGGAACCATGCCCTGCGGCGGCGGGAAGTTCTCCCAGGCGGCGCGCCAAGCGCTGCGGTCCTCCCACAGCACCGGTGGATTGCCGGTCGACTGGTAGACCGGCAGCACCAGCACGGGCCGGCTGCGGACCTCGACATAGCTGGCGCCCTTGTCCTGGAGCAGCGTCCGTACGTTCGCCGGGCGGAAGCGTACGGTCAGCGTCGCCAGATAGCGCACGGCCGAACTGCGTTCCCGCTGCACCTCGAAGTCCTGCACCAGCCTTGCTACCTCCAGGTCGCTCAGTTCGGGCGGGCGGGCGCCCGGGACCGGGCTCAGGCGGCCGTAGAGTTCGGCGAACGCCTTGCGCTGGGCCTCGGTGATCGCCCGGTCGCGCGCCGCCGCGGCATTGTCCGCCGTGACGTCGACCGCGACATCCTTCACGGTGAAGATATCGCTGCTTTCCTGAGCCCTTGCCGGGGTGGAAAAAGCCAGCAGGACGATGCCGAGGACTAGCTGGAGCAGGCATGCCAGCGGACGGCGGTGAAGCATTGCAAAGCCTTCCGTTTCGAGTATGTTCGGCCCTTGATGCCGGCCCGTGATGCTGTTGTTGACCTGGGACCGGCCCGGTTTATAACCCAGCGCACGCGAGGACGCCATCAGCACCACACCGAATAACACCGGCGACGCCTATAAGGATGCCGGTGTTGACATCGACGCCGGCGCTGCTCTCGTCGATGCGATCAAGCCGCTGGCGAAGGCGACTGCCCGGGTCGGAGCGGATGCGGGACTGGGCGGTTTCGGTGCCCTGTTCGATCTGAAGGCGGCCGGCTACAAGGACCCGATCCTGGTCGCCAGCACCGACGGCGTGGGCACCAAGCTGAAGATCGCCATCGCCGCCGGCAAGCACGACACGATCGGCATCGACCTCGTCGCCATGAGCGTCAACGACCTCGTGGTCCAGGGCGCCGAGCCGCTGTTCTTCCTCGATTACTTCGCGACCGGAAAGCTCGACGTCGCGGCCGGCCGGGACATCGTCGCCGGAATCGCCGAGGGCTGCCGGCAGGCCGGATGCGCCCTGATCGGCGGCGAGACGGCCGAGATGCCGGGCATGTACGCGGGCAAGGACTACGACCTCGCCGGTTTCGCCGTGGGGGCGGCCGAGCGCGGGCAGATCCTGACCGGCGCCGACGTGGCCGCCGGCGACGTGGTGCTCGGGCTGGCGTCGAGCGGCGTCCATTCCAACGGCTACTCGCTGGTGCGCCGGATCGTCGAGAAGGCCGGGCTGTCCTACCAGGACGAGGCGCCCTTCGCGCCGGGAACCACGGTCGCCGAAGCCCTGCTGACCCCGACCCGGATCTACGTCAAGCCGGTGCTGGCCGCCGTGCGGGCAGGCACCGTCAAGGCGCTGGCCCACATCACCGGCGGCGGCCTGACCGACAATATCCCGCGCGTGCTGCCCGAGGGACTGGGCGTTTCGCTCGACGCTTCGGCGTGGCCGCTGCTCCCGGTGTTCCGCTGGATGGCGGACTCGGCCGTCATCGGCGACGACGACCTGGCGCGCACCTTCAACTGCGGCATCGGCATGGTTGTCATCGCCGCGGCGGACAAGGCGGACGAGGCGCAGCGCATCCTGGCGGAGGCCGGCGAGACGGTCTATCGGATCGGCGAAGTGCAGCCCGCGATCGGCGATGTCGAGCGCGTGGTGATCGACGGAGTGGACACGGCGTGGCACGGCTGAAGGTCGGTGTCCTGATCTCGGGTCGGGGAAGCAACCTCCAGGCCCTGATCGACGCCTGCGCCGATCCCGGCTTCCCGGCGGAGATCGTGCTGGTGCTGTCCAACAAGGCCGACGCCTACGGGCTGGAGCGCGCCAGGGCGGCCGGCATTCCGGCATCCGTGGTCAGCCACCGGGACTTCGCCGACAAGCCGAGCTTCGAGGCGGCCATGGACGAGGCGCTGAGGTCGGCCGGGGTCGATCTCGTCTGTCTCGCCGGCTTCATGCGG
Source organism: Skermanella pratensis (assembly GCF_008843145.1). Lineage (GTDB taxonomy): Bacteria > Pseudomonadota > Alphaproteobacteria > Azospirillales > Azospirillaceae > Skermanella > Skermanella pratensis. The sequence goes on from NZ_CP030265.1 coordinate 1,576,411, forward strand.
CTTCTGACGGCCGACTTCGTCGAGCGGTGGCGCGACCGGCTGATCAACATCCATCCCTCGCTGCTGCCGTCCTTCAAGGGGCTCGACACCCACGCCCGCGCGATCGGGGCCGGCGTGAAGTTCACCGGCTGCACCGTGCATTTCGTCCGCCCCGCCATGGACGAGGGACCGATCATCGTGCAAGCCGTGGTGCCGGTCCTGCCCGACGACGATGCCCATGCCCTGGGTGACCGCGTGCTGGTCGCCGAACACCGGTGCTATCCCCTGGCCCTCCGCCTGATCGCGGAGGGCAGGGCCCGCGTCGAGGGGGAACGGGTCGTACTGTCCGACAGCCCGCCCCGGCTGGACGGGCCGGTCCTGAACCCTCCCGCATGATCCCCGCCACGGATAGCGCTTGTAAATGCAGCGGCCGTCACTTAAATCGGGACCGCCGAAAACCGAAAAACAACGAAGAGGTTGGAGATGGCCGTGGCCGACGATAACGACGATCTTCGGAACGAAGAGTTCCGCGCCCATTTGGAATCCTATGAGCGTTTCACCATGCTGACGAAGTACGGCACCATCGCCGTCGTCGCCATCCTGGTTCTCATGGCGATCTTCCTGCTCTGACGCCTTGACCGGGCGGCGCCCGTCTCCTTCAGCGCGGCGGTCGCGCCCGGTTCCATGACTTCCCCGTTCAATCCCTTCCGCATCGACTGGAACGATTGCACCTTCTCCCAGTGGGATGCCCTGCTGGCCCGGTGCAAGCGTCCGACCCTGCTTCAGTCCTGGCAATATGCCCTGGCGCTGGCGAAGACCGAGGGATGGAAGGCCGATTTCGGCATCATCCGCTTCGAGAACAAGCCGGTCGGCCTCGTCCAGGTGCAGACCAAGCGCTGGCTGCCGTTCCTGACGACGTGCCGGATCTATCGCGGCCCGCTGTGGATCCATGACGAGATCCCGGGAGAGATGCTGAAGCTGGTCCTGCGCATGATCCGGGACCGCTACCATCTCTTGCGCGGCCGTCCCCTGGTCTTCCACCCCGAATTGATCGACAGCGAGGCCGCGCGCAAGCGCTTGGCGGATACCGGCTTCCACCGTCGGGAAGAGGGGTACGAGTCGGTCTGGCTCGACCTCGCTGCCGAACCCGATGCCCTGAGGGCCGGGCTGGACCGCAAATGGCGGAACAAGCTTCATCAGGCGGAGCGCAACGGGCTCTCCGTGGAAGTCGACACGGCGGCCGTTCACTTCGACTGGCTGATGGAACATTACCTGCAGGATAAGATGGCGCGGAACTACCGCGGGCCATCCCCGGCATTCCTGCGGGTCCTGCACAGTCTTTCGGCTGAAACGACGCCGCCGGTCCTGCTGCGGGCGGTTCACCAGGGCAGGCCGGTGGCCGGCGTGCTGCTGGTGCGGCATGGTGCCGCTGCCACCTATCAAGTGGGCTGGAACGGGGAGGAGGGGCGGGATCTGCGCGCCCATCACCTGCTGCTGTGGCGATCGGCTCTGTGGCTGAAGGCCCAGGGCCATACCGGCTTCGACCTCGGCGGCATCAACGAGACGACGCCGGGGATCGCGCGGTTCAAGATCGGCATGGGCGGCCAGCCGTTCCGCCTGGTCGGCGGGTACGTCTGACCGTCCGGGGCTGCCGTCAGTTCCCGATCAGGACCCGTATCAGGGAACGATTTCGCTCTTGCTGAAGAAGAACTTGATCTCGCTGGCGGCGTTCTCTGGGCTGTCCGAGCCATGGACCGAGTTAGCCTCGATCGACTCGGCGAAATCCTTGCGGATGGTGCCGGCGGCGGCGTTCGCCGGGTTGGTCGCGCCCATGATGTCGCGGTTGCGCTGGACGGCGTTCTCGCCTTCCAGGACCTGAACCACCACAGGACCGGAAATCATGAAGTCGACCAGCTCGCCGAAGAACGAGCGCTCGGCATGGACCTCGTAGAACTTTTCCGCCTGTTCCTTGGTCAGGCGGATGCGCTTCTGCGCGACGATCCGCAGCCCGGCTTCCTCGAAGCGGGCATTGATCTTGCCCGTAAGGTTCCGGCGGGTCGCGTCCGGCTTGATGATGGACAAGGTCCGTTCGACGGCCATGTTGGAAGGCTCCTGTGTGCTCTCGCAAAATTCGCGGCGTTATATACGCGCATCGGCCGGGTTAGCAACGGGGCTTTTTCAACGGACCCATCAGGGGACCCATCGGGGGACCCATCCGGCATCGTCGCGATTTCCGTATCCAGTCCCTTCAAAACGGCCCGTCCGCCATGCTATCACCAGCCCCGGCATGCTTCACATCAACGAACTGATTTTCCGCTTCGGCGGGCGTGTGATCTTCGACCACGCCACCGTCGCCATCCCCAAGGGCCATCGCGTCGCGCTGGTCGGCCGCAACGGCACGGGCAAGACGACCCTGCTGCGCCTGATCGCCGGCCAGATGGCTCCGGACGGCGGGGCCATCACCATGCCTGCGGAGACCCGCCTCGGCATCGTCGCCCAGGAGGCGCCGAGCAGCGACGTCAGCCTGATCGACACGGTTCTGGCTGCCGACGTGGAGCGCACGGCCCTGCTGGCGGAGGCGGAGACCGCCCGGGACCCCCATCGCATCGCCGAGATCCACACCAGGCTGGCCGACATCCACGCCCATTCGGCCCCGGCCCGGGCGGCCCAGATCCTGTCGGGCCTTGGCTTCGACGCGGAGGCGCAGACGCGGCCGTGCAGGGACTTTTCCGGCGGCTGGCGTATGCGCGTGGCGCTCGCCGGGGTGCTGTTCGCCCAGCCGGAACTGCTGCTGCTGGACGAGCCGACCAACCACCTGGACCTCGAGGCGACGATCTGGCTGGAGAACTACCTGCGGAACTATCCGCACACGATCCTGCTGGTCAGCCACGACCGTGAACTGCTGAACAAGGTTCCGACCACCACGGTCCATCTGGACCAGGGCAAGCTGGTTTCCTACGCCGGCGGCTACGACCAGTTCGAACGGACCCGGCGCGCGAACCTGGAGCGGCTGGCCGCCAACCAGACCAAGCAGATCGCCCAGCGCAAGCATATCCAGTCCTACATCGACCGGTTCCGCTACAAGGCGTCCAAGGCCCGGCAGGCCCAGAGCCGGATCAAGATGCTGGAGCGGATGGAACCGATCATCAGCATCGTCGAGGACCATACCGTCAGTTTCGACTTCCCGTCGCCCGAGCCCTTGGCGCCGCCGCTGATCCAACTCGAAGACGTCGATGTCGGCTACGACGGCAAGCCGATCCTGCGCGGGCTGGACCTCCGCATCGACCTGGACGACCGGATCGCGCTGCTGGGCGCCAACGGCAACGGCAAATCGACCCTGGTCAAGCTGCTGGCCAATCGGCTCGCCCCGATGAAGGGGGACATGCGGAGGTCCGGCAAGCTGAAGATCGGATATTTCGCCCAGCACCAGGCCGAAGAGCTGGATCTCGGCCTGAGCGCCGTCGCCCAGGCGCGGCTGTGGATGAAGGACGTGGTGGACGAGAAGGTCCGCGCCCATCTCGGCCGCTTCGGCTTTCCCCAGCAGAAGGCCGACACCCAGATCGCCAAGCTGTCCGGCGGAGAGAAGGCCCGCCTTCTGTTCGCCCTGATGACCCGCGAGGCGCCGCACGTCCTGATGCTCGACGAGCCGACCAACCACCTGGACATCGATAGCCGCGAGGCTTTGATCCAGGCGATCAACGGGTTCGAGGGCGCCGTGATCCTGATCAGCCACGACCCCCACCTGATCGAGCTGACCGCCGACCGGCTGTGGCTGGTCGACGGCGGCGCCTGCAGGCCCTATGACGGCGACCTGGAGGACTACCGCAAGCTCCTGCTGGAAAAGAGCCGGGCCGAGCGGTCCGACGGCAATGACCGGGACGCCGGACCCAGCAAGAAGGACCAGCGCCGCGCCGCCGCCGAACTGCGGGCGGCCCTGGCCCCGCTCAAGCGCAAGGCGGACGATGCCGAGAAGCTGATCGCCAAGCTGACCCGCGAGCGGCAGGCGCTGGAAACCAAGCTGGCCGATCCCGCCCTCTACAGCGGCCCTGCGGACAAGGTGACCAAGCTCCAGATCGACCTGGGCGAAGTGCAGAAGAAGCTCGAAGCCGCCGAGGACACCTGGATGGAAGCGCTGGAGGCGCTGGAAGCTGCCGAATCGGAGGCGGCCGGCGCCGCCTGAGCCGGCCCGTCAGTCCTTGGCCGGCGTCTTGGCCAGCAGGACGTCGGCGAGCGCGGCCGGGAGGGCTCCGATCAGCCAACTCATGAAGTACGTCGGAAAGGGAAAGCCGATGCGGGCGCGGTCGCGCTCCAGCCCACGCCGGATGATCCGAGCCGCCCGGTCGGCATCCATCAGCAAAGGCATGGGGAAGCGGTTGCGGGCGGTGATCCTGCTGCGCACGAAGCCCGGGCAGATCACCGAAACCTCGATCCCCTTCGGGCGCAGGTCCAGCCGCAGCGACTCGCCGTAGCTCCTCACCGCCGCCTTGCTGGCGCAATAGGCCGGTGCTCCGGGATAGCCGCGGAAGCCTGCGAGCGAGCTGACCAGGCCCAGCTGGCCACGTCCGCGCTCCGCCATCGGTCCGATCAGCGGATGGATCGTGTTCAGCACGCCGTCCAGGTTGACCGAAAAAATGCGCCGGGCCTGCTCCTCGCTCTCGCCCCGGCCGCGCTTTCCGTCACCGCCGCCGGTCCCGCCGCTGATCCCGGCATTGGCGATGCACAGGTCGATCGGCGACTCGGCGTCGACCCCGGACAGCCATTGCCGCATGCCCTCGCGGTCCGTCACGTCGATCACCGCCGCCCGCACCGTGGCCCCGCGCGCCGTGCAGCGCGCCGCCACCTCGTCCAGCCGGCCGCGATCCCGGCCGGTCAGCACCAATGTGACGGCGGGACCGGCATAGGCTTCGGCCAGGGCCTCGCCGATGCCGCTGGAGGCGCCGGTGATCAGGATGGTGCGGGGATCGCGCATGGCGGGTCTCCGGGCGTCGGGATTGGAGCGAAGGCCACAGCCGCTTGTTGTCAAGGGATGCGGGAGGTATAACGGCGGCCACCCAACGGTACTAGCGAGGCAGCGTTGAGCGCTCAACAACAAGTCGCCAGCATGACTGGTTTCGCGCGGGCCGAAGGGCGCGACCAGGGGTATGCCTGGACCTTCGAGATCAAGAGCGTCAACAGCAGGAACCTCGATCTCCGCTGCCGGCTGGCGCCGGGCTTCGACGCGCTGGAGCCGGTCGCCCGGACCGCCGTCCCCCAGCGGGTGCGCCGCGGCAGCGTCAACGTGTCCCTGTCGGTCACCCGGACCGCGGCGCCGAACCAGATCCGGATCAACCGCGACCTGCTGGACCAGCTCATCGCCCTTGCCGCCGAACTCGGCGGGACGACGGAGAAACCGCGGCTCGACGCGCTGCTCGCGGTGCGGGGCGTGGTCGAGACGGTCGAGGACGCCGACTTCGGCGACGACCGCGAGCGACTCGAAGCGGCGATGGCGGCGACCCTCCAGCAGGCGCTCGATCATCTCGGCGCGGTTCGGCTGGCGGAAGGGGCGCGGCTGGTCGAGGTCCTTAACCAGCACCTGAACGAGATCGCCCGGCTGACCGACCAAGCCTCGGCCTGCGCCGCTCTCCAGCCGGAGGCGCTCCGGCAGAAGCTGCGCGGGCAGGTCGCGGCCCTGCTGGACGCGGTGCCCAGCCTGACGGAGGAGCGGCTTGCCCAGGAAGCGGCCCTCCTGATTGCCCGCGCAGACGTGCGCGAGGAACTGGACCGCCTGCGCGCCCATGTCGCCGCCGCGCGCGACATGCTGGCCAAGGGCGGCGGGATCGGCCGGCAGCTCGACTTCCTGTGTCAGGAGTTCAACCGGGAAGCCAATACCCTGTGCTCCAAGTCGTCCGACGTGGAGCTGACCCGCACCGGCCTCGCCTTGAAGGCCGCCATCGAACAGTTGCGTGAGCAGGCGCAGAACATCGAATGACCGTACCCATGGACATGCAGCCGGCCGGACCGGGCCCGGCCAAGATCGGGCGCCGCGGGCTGATGCTGGTGCTGTCGTCGCCCTCGGGCGCCGGCAAGACCACGATCGCGCGGCGCATGCTTCAGCGCAACAGCAGCCTCACCATGTCGGTGTCGGTCACGACCCGCCCCATGCGGCCGGGGGAGGTCGACGGCATCGACTACCATTTCATCGACCGGGAAAGGTTCGAGCAGATGGTCGCCGAGCGCCAGCTGCTGGAGCATGCGCGGGTCTTCGGAAACTACTATGGTACGCCGAAGGGGCCGGTCGAGCAGGCGCTCGCCAAGGGGCGTGAGATCCTGTTCGACATCGACTGGCAGGGCACCCAGCAGCTTGCCGAGAACGCCCGCGACGATCTGGTCAGCGTCTTCGTCCTGCCGCCGTCCGCGAAGGAGTTGGAACGCCGGCTGTACGCCAGGGCGCAGGACAGCCCCGAGGTGATCGCCGGCCGCATGGCAAAAGCGTCGGACGAGATGAGCCACTATTTCGATTACGACTACGTGATCGTCAATTACGACATCGAATCCAGCGTCCATCAGGTGCAGACCATCCTGGAAGGCGAACGCCTCAAGCGGCGCCGCCAGGTCGGCTTGGCCGACTTCGTCCGGCAGTTGCAGGAAGGTCTCTGACCCCGCACCTTCGGCATCGTCCTCCGAAGTGCAGGAAGTCTTAGGCCGGACTACCTGTCAAAGTCTACCGACACCGTTATCGAACCGCCGGTCGCCGCTTGCGGTAGGCCCGCGCCAGGGCGGCGAAGCCGGCGACGGGGATCTCCTCGGCACGCTGGGTCGGCACCAGCCCGGCTTCCTCGATCAGCGCCTCGGCGTCGCCCAGGGGCTTCAGGCTGGCCCGCAGCATCTTGCGCCGCTGGCCGAAGGCGGCGGCGGTGACCGTTTCCATCGCTTCGAAGTCGGCGGGTTCGGGCTCCTGCCGCGGGACGAGCTGCACGACGGTCGACTCGATCTTCGGCGGCGGCGTGAAGGCGCGGGCCGGCAGGTTGAACAACGGACGCACATCCGCCCGCCACTGGGCGATGACCGACAGCCTGCCATAGGTCTTGCCGCCGGGTTTCGCCGCCAGGCGGTCGGCGACCTCGCGCTGGAACATCAGCGTCAGGCTGCGGAACTGCTCGATCCGGCGCAGCCAGCCGATCAGCAGCGGTGTTGCGACATTGTAGGGCAGGTTGGCGACGATGGCGCGCGGGGCAGGGGCCAGCGCTTCGACATCGGCTTCCAGCGCATCTCCTTCGACCAGACGCAGCCTGCCCTCGGCCGCCTCCACCAGGTCGGCCAGCGCGGTGATGCAGCGGGCGTCGCGCTCGATCGCGACCACCCCGGCGGCGTCCAAGTTCAGCAGCGCCCGTGTCAGCCCCCCGGGGCCGGGTCCGACCTCGACCACCGTGACGCCGGCCAGGTCGCCGGCCGCCCGCGCGATCCGTCCGGTCAGATTCAGGTCGAGTAGGAAGTTCTGACCCAGCGCCTTGCGGGCTCCCAAGTCGAAGCGCGCGATGACGTCTCGGAGCGGGGGCAGGTCGTCGATCCGGCTCATTTCCCGCGGCGCTCTGGGACGTAACGCCGGGCGGCGCGATAACCCGCCATCTCCACGGCCGTCTTCATCGCCGCGATCAGGCTCGCCGGGTCGGCCTTGCCGGTGCCGGCGATATCCAGTGCCGTGCCGTGATCGGGCGAGGTCCGCACGAAGGGCAAGCCCAGCGTGATGTTCACCCCGGTGTCGAAGTCCACCGTCTTCAGGGGTATCAGCGCCTGGTCGTGATACATGCAGAGAACGGCGTCGTACCGCTTGCGCGCGGCGGCGTGGAACAGCGTGTCGGCCGGGAGCGGGCCGATCACCTGGTATCCTTCGCGCTTCAGGATGGTCGCCGCCGGCGTGATGATCTCGATCTCCTCGGTCCCAAGCGTGCCGCCTTCGCCGGCATGGGGATTGAGCGCCGCCAGGGCGAGGCGGGGCTCCTCGACCCCGAAGTCCGCTGCCAGGGCGGCTGCCGTCACGCGCGCGCATTGCACGATTCCCTGGGTGGTCAGCGCATCGATCGCGTCGCGCAGCGGCAGGTGGATCGTCACCGGGACGACCCGCAGGCCGCCGCCCGCCAGCATCATCACCGGTTCCGCCACCATCCCGGCCAACGCGGCCAGGTACTCGGTATGGCCGGGATAGCCGAAGCCGGCCTGGTACAGCGCGCTCTTCTGGATCGGGTTGGTCACCATGGCGGCACAGGCGCCAGCCCGCACCAGCATCACCGCGCGCTCGATACTTGAAAGAACGGCGGCGCCGTTCTCCGGGTCGGGCCTGCCCGGTTCCACCGGATGGTCCAGGGAAACCGGCAGGACCGGCAGCGCGTGGTCGAACACGGCGACCGCCTCGGCCGGATCCCCGACCCGCGCGACCGGGACATCCAGGCCGATCAGGCGGCCGAGCGCCTCGATCCGGGCGGGATCGTCGAGCAGTACGAACGTCGGCACGGACCGTTCCCGCCTCGCCGCCCAGGCCATCAGCGCCAGCTCGCCGCCGATGCCCGACGGCTCGCCCATGGTCAGAGCCAGCGCCGCGCCGCTGCCGCCCATCAGACGCGCAGATCCACGAAGGCGGACATGCGCAGGTCGCGCAGCAGCCGGCGCTGCAGCATGTCGAGGCGATCCTGGCCCAAGGCTCCCAGGATCTGGTCGCGCGGCGGCAGTACCGTGCCCGTGGTGCGCTGTTCGCGCAGCAGCAGGATATGGTAGCCGGTCAGGCTGCGGATCGGGCGGGAGGCCTGGCCGGGGCGCAGATCGCGTAGCGCCCCGTCGAGCTCCTCCGGTAGCTGGCCCTGCTGCACCCAGCCCAGGTCGCCGCCGTTGGTGGCGCCCGCCGACTGTGAGAACTGGCGCGCCACGGCGGGGAAGCTGGCGCCCTGGCCGATCTGCTCGACCAGCCGGTCGGCCAGCCGCCGGACCTCCTCCTCCCGCTCGGGAGAATCGACGGCCAGGTAGATTTCGGCCGCCAGGTACTCGGGCTTGCCGGCATTGGCCTCGATCCGCTGGAGCACCGCGTCGATCTCCTCCTCGCCGATCTCGATGCTCGGCCGCAGCCGCCGCTGGACCAGCTTGCCCCAGCCGATGGTGGCCCGGATCTGGCTTTCCAGGGCGCTTCGCGGCACGCCCTGGCTGGCCAGCATCTTCTCCAGCTGGTCGCGCTTCATCTGGTTCTGCTCGGCCACCCGGCCGAAGGCTTCGTCGATCTCCTTGTCGGTCACGGAGATGTTGGCCCGCGAAGCCTCCTGCATCTGCAGCCGCTCGTCGACCAGGCTGCGCAGCACCTGGGGGTCAGCCGCTGGCGGACTTCCGCGGTGCCGGGGAGGCCGGAGGATACCAGCGCAAGCTGCAGGCGAGCCGTGAGATCGGACATCGAGATGATGTCGTCGTTCACCACGGCGGCGATCCCTTCCACCGAACGGGGCGGTGGCGGGGCGACCAGGGCCGGTTCCGCCGGCCGCGCCTGCGGGGCGGGGGCGGGTGCCGCGGGACGCGGTGCTGCCTGCGGAGCGGGCCGCGGTGCCGTCTGCTGCGGCGCCGGACGCGGCTGCTGTTGCTGCTGGCCGCCCTGGGGCACGGTCTGCGGCGTGGCGAACTGGGCCGCAGCCGGAAAGGCGCCCATGATGCCGCCCGAAGCGATCAAGGCCGCGGTGAGGACGGCGGCGCTCCAGCTCTGTCGTATGCTGCGGCTGATTGGATAAAGCATGAATCTATGCACTTTCGGCCCTTCCAATGCTTTGGGCTGTCGCGGGTTCGAAACGGGGTCGGCGGGATTCGCTGGAAAGGTCGTCGGCATCCGTCATCCGTCCTCGAGGTGGAGCAGCACGGCGATGCCGAGCAGCAGGCTCGCTCCGGCAGGGGCCCAGGCCGCAAGGGGAACGGGGATCGTCCCGGAGATTCCGAAGGCGCGGACCACGTCGCTGAACAGGAAAAGCACGAAACCGGTGACGACTCCGCCCGCCACCATCATCATCGTTCCGCCCCGCCGCGTCTGGCGCAGCGAAAAGGCGGCGGCGAACAGCACCATGGCGCAGAACAGGAGCGGCGTCGACAGCAGCGACTGGAAATGCAGCCGGTGCCGGGTCGCGGAGAAGCCGGTCTCCTGCAGGGTCCTGATGAAGCCGGGCAACTCCCAGAAGGACATGCTGTCGGGCGAGGCGAAGCTCTCCTGGATGCGTTCCAGAGTCAGGTCGGTGTCCAGCCGGTAGGAGTCGAAGGGTTCCGCAGGTCCGGCCCCGGAGTTCAGCCATCCCTGGCGGATCATCCAGTGTCCCGGCTCCAGCGTCGCCGACGTGGCGTCGATCCGGCTCGCGAACTCGCCGTTGGCGTCGTACATGAAGACGTTGACCGGCCGCAGGGTGGTGGTCCCGGCCTCGGCGGTGTCGGCGTGGATCAGATATTGCCCGTCTTCCTGGATCTGGCGGAGCCACAGGCCGGAGCCCGACACCACGAGCGAGCTTGTCCGGCCGCGCAGATACCGGTCCTCCATCTTCTCGTACCTGGCGACCAGCACCGATCCGGCCGGGTTGATCACCGTCACCTGGAAGACGGCGATCAACGGCGCCACGATCAGGACGGGCGCCAGGAACTGCCAGGCCGAGACACCGACGGCGCGCGCGACCACCAGTTCCTGGCTGCGGGTCAGCCGCCAGAAGGTCAACATCCCGGCGAACAGGATCACGAAGGGAAACACCTGCTGGCCGATTTCCGGCAGCTTGAACAGCGCCATCCGCACGACGACCGAGAAGGTCGCGTCGGGCTTTCCGGCGGCGCGACGAAGCAACTCCACCGTATCCAGCAACAGGATGATCGCCAGCAGGATGCCGAGCAGCATGCAGAAATAGAGCAGGAACTGCCGCCCGATATAGCGCGAGAGCGTGGCCGAAGTCCTCATCCCGATCACCCCGCGGTCTGTTGGAAGCGGGATGCGCGGCCGCCGCGCAGGCGCGGCCTGATCATCAGGAAAGCGCCGACCGCCAGCGGGATCGCGACGACCACGTAGAGCAGCGGGATGAACGCGCTGTTGTTGACCGCCAGGTTGGTGATGCCGAGCGCTGCGCTCTGCAGCACCAGCACACCGGCCACCGCCGCGATGATGCGCCGGCTCTGGCCGCGCCGGTTGAACTCGCCGACCAGCAGGATCGCGACGCCCATCATGGTGAATCCCAGCGCGAAGATCGGGCTGGTGTAACGCTGGTGCAGTTCAACGGTCAGCCGGCTCTTGAAGGGGAGCAGTTCCGGGCTGTCGCCCGCATGCATCAGTTCGGCGGTCGATCGCTCCCGCGCGTCGGGGACGCGTTCGGCGAATTGTTTCTCGAAGATGCGCAGGTCGACGGCATAGCGGTCGAAATACAGTTGCGACATGCGGCCGGTCGCGAGGTCGACCTCCTGGCGGTTGCCGTCGAACACGACGACGCGGGTTCCCGCCTCGCCTTCCACCGTCATGCCGCGGTCGGCATTGATCGTGACCGGCTTGCCCGGCACGCGGGTATCGTGGATCAGCAGGCCCTGCAGTTCGCCGTCGGGCATCCGGCGCCGGACATAGACGGTCACGCCGTCGCCGGCCTCGTTGAAGACGCCTTCGCGCAGGAACACCGTCGAGAACTCGCTCTTCGCCAGGCTTTCCAGCCGGCTCAGCTCACGGTGCGCCGCCGGGGCGAGATAGAGCGTCAGCCCGTAGCCGATCATCGTGACCAGCAGCGCCAGGATCAACGCGGGCTTGGCGAGACCCCACGGGCCCAGCCCGGCGGACCGCATCACCACCAGTTCCGAATCCATCGTCAGGCGGTTGTAGGTGAACAGCACGGCGGCCAGCAGGCTGATCGGCAACACGATCGACAGGAACGTGGGAAGGGTAACCAGCATGAGCTGAAGGAACAGGTAGACCGGGGCGCCGCCGTCCACCACGATCTCGAGAAGGCGCAACGATTGTGTGAGCCAGATGACCAGCGTCAAACCGGCGGTGACGAAGACGGTCGCCACTGCCAGGTGGCGGAAGAGATAAAGCGTCAACCGTTTCATGGACTCGCACTTATACCCAGCCGTCCGGCACCCGGAGTATCGGCCCTACCAGCGGCCCGACGGACGAAAGTGGCACACGAGCCCTGGTCGGCATAGCTTGACAGCGTATCGGCCGTGTTCTTTATCGGACACACGCCGTCGAAACAACCATCCGATGCCGGGCCGGCCAAATTGCCGCCGGGACAAAAGGCCCCACCAGGCCCCATACGCTCACACATGAGGGCGATAACCCATGAGGGTAGACATGAAATTCGCGTTCTCCGATCTCACCCCGTCGCTGCCCACGTCCGGCTCGCTCGTCCTGCCCGTCCTGGCCGAACGCACGCTGACGCCCGCTGGCACCGACCTGGACGGGAAGACCGGCGGCATGCTGACCCGCGCCATGGCGGCCAACAAGTTCTCCGGCAAGACCGACGAGGTCCTGACCATGGTGGCGCCCGGCGGCGTCGACCTCGACCACATCGTCCTGATCGGCCTTGGCAAGCCCGAACAGGTGACCGACCTCACCTTGCAGGACGCCGGTGGCGCCATTGTGGCGGCCCTGGGGAAAAACGCGGCCGAGGTGTCGGTCGTGGTCGAGCAGGCGCCGGGCGTAGCGCTGGAGCCGTCGGCCATGGCGGCGGAGATCGGCTTCGGGGCGCTGCTGCGCTCGTACCGGTTCGACAAGTACCGCACGAAGGAGAAGCCGGAGGCCAAGCCGGCGCTGCGGGCGGTCAACCTCCTGGTCCAGGGCGCCGATGCCGCGGAGAAGCTCTTCGCGGACCGCCAGGCGGTCGCTTCCGGCGTCTTCCTGACCCGCGACGTGATCTCCGAGCCGGCCAACATCCTCTATCCGCGCACGCTCGCCGACCGCTGCCTGGAACTGTCCGAACTGGGCGTCGAGGTCGAGGTGCTCGACCAGGACCAGATGGCGAAGCTCGGCATGGGCGCCTTGCTCGGCGTCGCGCAGGGCAGCGTGCGGGAGCCGTACCTGGTCGTCATGAAGTATGACGGCGCGCCCGACGCCGCGGACAAGCGGCCGGTCGCCTTCGTCGGCAAGGGCGTCACCTTCGACACCGGCGGCATCTCCATCAAGCCCGCCGCCGGGATGGAGGACATGAAGTGGGACATGGGCGGGGCCGGCGTGGTCCTGGGCCTGATGAAGGCGCTGGCCGGCCGCAAGGCCAAGGTCAACGCGGTCGGCGTCGTGGGACTGGTCGAGAACATGCCGTCGGGCAGCGCCCAGCGGCCCGGCGACATCGTGACCAGCCTGTCCGGCCAGACCATCGAGGTGCTGAACACCGACGCCGAGGGCCGGCTGGTCCTGGCCGACGCGCTGTGGTTCACCCAGGACACCTTCAAGCCGCGGGCCATGGTCGACCTGGCGACCCTGACCGGGGCGGTCATCGTGGCGCTGGGGACCGAGCACGCGGGGCTGTTCTCCAACGACGACGCCCTGTCGGAGCAGCTGGCCGCTGCGGGCCGCAAGGTCGGCGAGAAGCTGTGGCGCATGCCGATGAACGAGGCCTACGACAAGGCGATCAACTCCGACGCCGCCGACGTCAAGAACATCGCGGGCAGCCGCGACGCGGGCAGCATCATCGGCGCGCAATTCCTGCAGCGCTTCGTCAACAACGTGCCCTGGGCCCACCTCGACATCGCCGGGGTGACCTGGTCGAAGAAGGACGCCGGCACGATCCCCAAGGGCGCCACGTCCTTCGGCGTGCGCCTGCTCGACCGCTACGTCGCGGACGTGTACGAGGGCTGATCGGCGGGACGTTCCGGACCCGCGGGTGAGCAATGAAAGCATCGCAGGCCGGCGTTGTCCCCCAGGGCAACGCCGGCCTGCGATGCATCGATCCCGAAAGCCACCTGTATAAGTTGAACCCGCCCATGACCGAAATCCGCTTCTATCATCTTCAGCGCAAGACGCTGGAGGATGCGCTGCCGCAGATCCTGGAGAAGGCGCTGGAGCGCGGATGGCGGACCGTCGTCATGGCCGGATCGGAGGAGCGGGTCGAGGCCCTGGCCCAGCACCTGTGGACCTACAAGGATTTCGGGTTCCTGCCCCACGGCAGCGCCCGCGACGGCGATGCGGAGCACCAGCCGGTATGGCTGACCACGGAGGACGAGAACCCCAACGGCGCGACGGTGCTGATCCTGACCGACGGCGGAGTTTCGGACCGGCCCGACGCCTTCACCCTGATCTGCGAAATGTTCGACGGCAACGACTACGACGCGGTCCAGGCCGCCCGGCGCCGCTGGAAGCAATACAAGGACGATGGCCACGCGCTGACATACTGGCAGCAGACCGATCGCGGAGGCTGGGAAAAGAAGGCCTGATACCCCGGCGGCTCAATCCACCGTGACGGCCCGCTTCAGCGGGTTCTCGCCCGGCGGCCAGATGCCGCGCTCGACCGCTTCACGACCCCGGAAGACCAGATAGCTCTGGCGGCCGTAGTGGGGCAGGGGGCGGAGCAGAGCCTCCAGCGCCGCGCGGTCGTCCGCCGCCACGACCAGGGCCGGTGAACCGCTCTCCATGCGTTCTGTCCAGACCCGCGCCGTTCCCTTGCCCGCCAGCCTGTCGGGGACCGGTTCCAGTCCGAGGCGGGCCAAGGCTTCGTATACCTGCGCCGTGATGCCGATCACGGCGACCGGCGCCCCGGCAAGGGGCCCGCCGACCGCCGCTCCCGCATCCATCAGGCGGGAAGCCAGGGCGCGCCCGAGGTCCTGGTGAGGACCGGCCAGCACCAGGCGGGTGGCGGGATCGAGGGTGACGTCGCGCAGGATCGGCGCCGCCTCCCCCGGAGCCAGGCGGCGGAACAGCCGGTACTCGGGATCGACGGCGACGCTCAGCGGCGTCGCGTCCAGGTCGATCGTCCCGACCGCTTCGCCCGCGGCCAGCGGAATCGTCCGCCGGATCTTTCCTTCCGCCGTCTCGACGACCACCGGCACCTCCAGCCGGTAAGCCGGCTCGCCTTGGCCGATCCGGACGGCGAGCCGGTATCGTTCGCCGGTCCGTGTCCCCGCCGCCTCCATCAGGCGGAGCGCCGGCGCGCCGGTCCGCGACACCCACTGGTCGAAGAATTCCGCCAGATCGCGGCCGGACGCCGCCTCGAACGCGGCGCGCAGATCGCTCCAGCCCGCCCGCCGGAAGCGGTGCCGCTCCCAGATCAGGCGGATGCCCCGGTCGAACGCCTCGTCCCCCAGCATGTCCCGCAGCATCAGGAACACGTAGGCCGACTTGTTGTAGCCCACGATCTTCGCGGCACCATGGACCCGCGCGGTGAAACCGGCGAGCGCACCGTCCCGATCTTCGGGCAGGGCCGTGTAGTCGCGCAGCCAGCCGAACCGCATCTCCCGCGCGGCATCGGGGTCGCTCGCGGCGGTGAGGCCGTAATCGGCCATGTAGGTCGTCAGCCCCTCGGACCAGTTGCCGGAGGCATAGTCGACCAGCACGCCGTTGCCCCACCAATTGTGCAGGATCTCGTGGGGCAGCGACTGGCCGCGCATGAAGGGCAGCGGCAGCACCTGCCGCCCGATATAGGTCAGGCCGGCGAATCCCAGCCCTACCGGCAGGGGAGCGGAGAGGATCGAGAATCCGGAAAAAGGATAGGTCCCGATCCGTTCGGAGAAATGCGCGATATAGGTTTCCGATGCCTGGAGATAGTCGTCGGACAGGTGTTCCAGGTCGGGCTCGAACAGGGTCCTCAGCCGCAGCCTGCCGGCCATTCGCTCCCGCATCTGCCAGCGGCCGGCGAACAGGGACGGCTCCTCCACCGCGGGATCGACGATGAAGACGGATTCCTCAGCCGTTTCCTCCGCGAGGTCGCCAGTCACGGCGGCGCGGTATCCTTCGGGGACCCGCACCGCCAGCCGGTAGGCCGTGCGCTCCGCGTCGAACCGGGGAAGCCATCCCGTCCCTCCCGGCAGGAAGCTCCCCGTCTCGCCCGATCCGGGCTCCTCGCCGCCGAACGGGCTGCCGCTGTCGTCGAGCGGCGCCAGGATGCCGGAATACCGGATCGTCACCCGCATGTCGCCCGTACCGGCGGCCGGAACGCGCCAGCGCGCCGGGCCGCCGGCGGCGTCGGCCGGGCGGCCGTCGATCTCGACGCGGACGGGCGAGAACCTTGGCGACAGGTGGAACTCCAAAGGGCCGCCGCCGGTCACCGTCACCCGGTCTGTCACTTCCAGCCGCCGCTCCGCCGGGTCGAGGACTATGGCGGCGTCGTGGGTCACCCGGGAGGCGGGAGCGGCGAGGCACGGCGGGGCGAGGGTCAGCCAGAGGAAGGCGCCGATGGCGGCCAGGCCGCTCTTCATGCCGGATCGTCCCAATTCTTCACCCCCAGAAAGGCTCGGCCTTCTCGTAGTCGCGCCACCGCTCGGGCAGGTCGCCCATGTGGCGGCGCATCCGCCGTTCCAGCCAGTCGGCGAAGTCGCCCGCCGCCCGTCGGACGTCGCGTCCGGCATCGGCCGACAGCGCGTCGATCATGCGGCGGCTCACCGCGGCGTCGTTCAGGGTGCCCAGCAGGTCCTGCAGGGTCTCGACCGACTCCAGGTACGGGCGGACAGCGGCGGCCGGATAGAGGCCGCGGAAGAACTCGACGGCATAGCGCAGCTTCTTGAAGCTGATGCGCAACTGGTGCCGCTGGTCGGCGTCCAGCTTGCGGATCTGCCGCCCGGACTTGCGGGACTTGCGGTGCCTCAGGTCCAGCCAGCTTCCGGCGAGGTCCGCCATCGGCCGGGCCAGGAGCAGCCGGACGTCGGGCGCGGCGCCCTCGTTCCAGCGCCCGGACTCCAGCCAGCCGCCGAGACCCAGCATCAGCGTGGTGTAGCGCGGCGCATGCAGGGCCTCGACCGCGCGAGCGTGGGCGGAGCGGCGCGAGTCCGCGATCGCCTGGCCCAGCAGGCGAACCCCTTCGTCGCTGCCCTGCTTCTCGGCATAGGGCTCGAAGAACTGCGTCTGGAGGACGTCCCAGTCGCGGGCCGGACCCAGGCGTTCGGCCAGCCATTTGACTTCGTCCTTCAGCGTCCGCGCGTCTGGCGACGCGATGACGTCGTCGAACAGGCCCAGCGCGGAACGCAGGCGCCGCAGGGCTACCCGCATCTGGTGGATGCCTTCGGCTTCCAGTCCCGCCATGGCGCAGGCCTGGTTGGCCAGCGCATGGCTCATGCAGTTGCGCACGATGTGGCGGAAGCTCTCGGCTACCGTGGCTGCCGGCGTCAGGCCCAAGGGGGGGCCTTCGACGGCCGCGGCAGTGCGCCCGTGACCAGGGCGAACCCGGCTTCCGCCTTGCTCTCCGTCGCGATGCGCAGCGGCACGATGCGCTGGAGATCGTGGGCCAGCTCGAACAGGGCGGTGATCGATCCGGCCTTCAACTCCAACTCGATCTCGCTGATCGGCCGGTGTGCGACGCCCGCCCGGATCTCGCCCGTGTCCAGGGCCACCTCGATCGCGGTCAGCGGATCGGGCCGGAGCATCAGGGTGGTGCGCTGGAAGTCCGTCAGGAACATCGGCCTGATCGCCGGAAGCGCATCCTGCGGCACGACCTCGCGCACGCCGTCGAGGGTGAGCAGGGAGATGTCAGGATCGTCGGAGGGGACCTGCCACTCCCATTCGCGCCGGACCGCCACGGCCGCCGCGTCTCCAGGCGTCCCGCTGTTCATGGTCTTGACCGCCTGGATCCGCTGGGCGCCCTGGCGGCGCACGCGCAAGGCCACCCCATAGGCCGCAAGCGCCAGGTCCGGCGTGTCGTAATAGACGGTGTGGAGGCGCTGGCTGGCCGTGGTGCCGTGCTGCAGCCCGACCAGGGCCGGGTGCCTCACCAGCCGGGCGAGGTTGCCGGGAGCGACGTACAGCTTCAGCTCGATCTCCCGCGCCGCCTGCGGCGTCGCGGATGCCGCGCCGGGAAGTTCGCCACCCGCCGGCGCCGTGTCCGTCGGTTGCAATGTCGTGCTGTCGCGGTTGTTCGACACGGGCGGAGCAGCCTCGCTGGTCGGGGGCATCATCCTCCTGTCAATACTAGACCCTCGCACCAACCGTTAAGTTAATTTTTTCGGAAGAATGAGGCGGGACAGCGTTCCGGCACGCGACCCGATGTCGCCCCAGGAGTCCCGGGGGAAGGTGAGCACCGCCAGGGCAGCCGTCGGAAACTTGGCGGCGAGGCTGCGGAGGTCGGCTTGGTCGCCGTCGCCGGCCAAGTCCTGCGCCAGGTTGTGGAGATCCGGATTGTGGGCGACCAGCAGGACTGTCGCTGCGTCGTCCGGCAGCCGGCGCAGACGGTCCAGCAGCGCCGCTTCGCCGCTCAGGTAGAGGCCATGCTCGTGCTGGGCCGGCACTTGCGGCCGGTCGGTTCCCAGCTGGGCGGTGACCAGTGCCAGCGTGTCGACGGCCCGCCGGGCCGTCGAGCAGAGGATGACGTCGGGGCGGAGCCCCTCGGCGCGCAGATGGCGGCCGATCAGGGTCGCGGCGCGGGCCCCCCGGGGGGCAAGGGGCCGGTCGTGGTCGTCGATGGAGGGGTCGTTCCAGGCGGATTTCGCGTGCCGGAGCAGGTAAAGCGTCTTCATTGTGTTGACGTGAGCCTCAAGGTATTCCCTATTCGCGGTCGGCAGATGACTCGGAAGCGTGCCACAGGGCCCGATTCCGTCGCCGCGGCCGGCGGAATCCGGCAACGGCCACCGTTCGCCTGTCAAAGCGTAACCGAGTCGCGCTATCGTGACCATTCCGTTAATCGTTTGAGCCCCGAGGAAGCCGTGACCAGCGCGCAGGAAATCGAGACCCCCGAGATCGATCCGACCTCTCCGGACCGGTTCATCAACCGTGAACTGTCGTGGCTGGCGTTCAACCAGAGGGTCCTCGAGGAATCGCTCAACGTGAACCATCCGCTGCTGGAGCGGCTGCGGTTCCTGTCGATCTCCGCCAGCAACCTGGATGAATTCTACATGGTCCGCGTCGCGGGGTTGAAGGCCCAGGTCCGGGCCGGGATCACGACGCTGTCCGACGACAATCTCGGCCCGGCCCAGCAGCTCGCCGCCGTCAACCAGCGCGTGATCGAGCTGATGCGCGACCAGCAGAACGGCTGGCGGACGCTCCGGAAGGAACTGCGCGAGGCCGGGATCACCGTGGTGGACCCCAGCGAGCTGACCGACAGCGAGATGGATTGGCTCGAAGCCCGGTTCCTCGACGACATCTTCCCGCTCCTGACGCCCATCGCGGTCGATCCCGCCCATCCGTTCCCGTTCATCCCGAACCTGGGATTCAGCCTGGCGCTCCAGCTCTACGACCCGGACCGCAGCCAGAACCTGGACGCCCTGCTGCCGATGCCGTCCCAGCTGGAACGCTTCGTCCGGCTGCCCGGGTCCGACGTCCGGTTCGTCCTTCTGGAACAGCTCGTCCTGCTGTTCCTCGACCGGATCTTCCCGGCGCCGTTCAAGCTGACCGGGCACGGGGTGTTCCGGATCCTGCGCGACAGCGAGATGGAAATCGACGAGGAGGCGGAGGACTTGGTCCGCACCTTCGAGAGCGCCCTGAAGCGCCGCCGGCGCGGCAGCGTCATCCGGCTGGCGGTCAATATCGGGATGGCGCCGGACCTGCGGGAGTTCCTGCGCAACCAGCTCTCCGTCTCAAGCGACGACGTGTTCGTGCTGGAGGGGCTGATCGGCCTGGTCGATACCAAGCAGCTCATCATCGAGGAGCGCCCGGACCTCGTCTTCCCGCCCTACAACGCCCGCTTCCCGGAACGCATCCGCGATTTCGGCGGCGACTGCTTCGCGGCGATCCGGCACAAGGACATCGTCGTCCACCACCCGTACGAAAGCTTCGACGTGGTGGTGCAGTTCCTGCGGCAGGCGGCGCGCGACCCGGCGGCAGTCGCGATCAAGCAGACGCTGTATCGGACCAGCAAGAACTCCCCCATCGTCGCGGCCCTGATCGAGGCGGCGGAGGCCGGCAAGACGGTCACCGCCATGGTCGAGCTGAAGGCCCGTTTCGACGAGGAAGCCAACATCCAGTGGGCGCGCGATCTGGAACGCGCCGGAGCCCAGGTGGTCTACGGCTTCGTCGACCTGAAGACCCACGCCAAGGTGTCGCTGGTGGTCCGGCGCGAGGCCAAGGGCCTGCGCAGCTACGTCCACTTCGGCACCGGCAACTACCACCCGATCACCGCCAAGGTCTACACCGACCTGTCGTTCTTCACATGCGACCCCGCGCTCTGCCACGACGCCGCCTTCATGTTCAACTACATGACCGGCTACGCGACGCCGAAGTCCCTGGAGAAGGTCTCGATAGCCCCCCTCGCGCTCCGCGAGAAGCTGGTCGAGCTGATCGACCGGGAGATCGCCTTCGCGCGCGCCGGAAAGCCGGCCCGGATCTGGGTCAAGCTGAACTCGCTGGTCGATTCCCGCCTGATCGACAAGCTCTACGAAGCCTCCCAGGCGGGCGTCCTGATCGACATGATCATGCGCGGCATCTGCTGCCTGCGCCCTGGCGTTCCCGGCCTGTCAGACAACATCAGGGTCAAGAGCATCGTCGGGCGATTCCTGGAGCATGGCCGGATCATCTGCTTCGGCAACGGCCACGTCCTGCCGTCGCCCGAGGCCAAGGTGTTCATCTCCTCGGCCGACTGGATGCCGCGCAACCTGGACCGGCGCATCGAGACGCTGGTGCCGATCGAGAACCCGACGGTCCACCAGCAGATCCTGGACCAGATCATGGTCGCCAACCTGAAGGACGAGGCACAGAGCTGGTATCTGACCTCCGACGGCTCCTACCGGCGGGCGAAGGTCGACAAGGATGCTTTCAGCGCCCATACCTATTTCATGACCAACCCCAGCCTGTCCGGCCGCGGCAGCGCGATCTCCGGGGCGCGGATTCCACCGCGCCTGGTCCTCCAATCCAAGTAGCAAGTCCATAAAGGCGCGACGGGCACCACGACATGACCCTCACCCTCGATCGGCGTCCGGCTGCCGACCTCCAGCGCTCCGAACGGATCGCGGTGATCGACATCGGCTCAAACTCGATCCGGCTGGTCGTCTATGACGGCCTGCACCGGGCGCCCGTGCCCCTGTTCAACGAGAAGATCATGTGCGGGCTGGGCCGCACGGTCGAGAAGACCGGCCGGCTGAGTCCGGAAGGCGTGACGCTGGCGCTGGACAACATCGCCCGGTTCGGCCGCCTGATCGACGGCATGGATGTCGGCCGGACCGAGGTGCTGGCGACCGCCGCGGTGCGCGATGCCGCCGACGGCGCCAAGTTCGTCGAGGCGGTCAATGCCAGGACCGGCCTGACCGTCCGCACCATCGCGGGCGAGGAGGAGGCGCGCCTGTCGGCGATGGGCGTACTGTCGGGCACGCCGGGCGCCGACGGGCTGATGGGCGACCTGGGCGGCGGCAGCCTGGAACTGGTCGGCCTGGACCGCGGCGTCATCGGTCCCCAGGTCACCATGCCGCTCGGCCCCCTGCGGCTGGTCGAGTCCTGCGGCGGCAAGATCGCCGCGGCGACCCGGACCATCGACCAGCACCTGCAGGCGCTGCCCTGGCTGGCGGAGCACAAGGGGCGCCCCTTCTATCCGGTGGGCGGAAGCTGGCGCGCGCTGGCGAAGCTGCACATGGAACAGGTCGGCCATCCGCTTCACGTCATCCATCACTACACGGTCGGCGGAGGCCAGCTCCGCGACTTCGCCGGGGAGATATCCCGCCTCAACCGGTCGGCGCTGGACAAGGTATCCGGCGTGTCGAAGCGCCGGTCGGACACGCTTCCCCTGGCGGCGCTGGCGCTCGAACGGCTGCTGGCGATCGTCGAGCCGTCCGAGGTGGTCTTCTCCGCCTACGGCCTGCGCGAGGGGCTGCTGTTCGACATGCTCGGCGCGCAGCAGCAGCGGGAGGACCCGCTGATCAGCGCCTGTGCCGGGCTGGCCAGGCGGATCGGCCGGTTCGACCAGGGGGAGATCATCACGAACTGGACGGCGTCCCTGTTCGCCGGCGAGGACGAGATGTCGGCCCGGCTGCGTCGCGCCTCCTGCCTGCTCAGCGATCTCGGCTGGTCGGAGCATCCGGACTATCGCGCCGAGCATGCCTATATGCGGATCCTGCGCATGCCTTTCGCCGGCATCGACCATGGGGAGCGGGCTTTCCTGGCCCTGGTCGCCTATGCGCGCTATGGCGGCCGGATCGAGGATCCGCTGGTGGCGGTGGCGCGCGGCCTGGTCCAGGAGGGCAGGGCGGCGAAGGCGGGCATCCTCGGCCTGGCGCTCCGCCTCGCCCAGACGCTGACCGGCGGCGTGGCCGCGCTGCTTCAGCGCACCAGCCTGTCGATCGACGAGGAGGCCCTGATCCTCTGCGTTCCGGAAGACGCCCGCGTGCTGGTCGGCGACACGGTCCGGCGCCGCCTGGACGCCGTCGCCAAGGGGCTCAACCGGCGGGGCGAGATCATGATCGCACCGCCGAGGTAGGTCGCCCGGCGCGGGCTACCGATCCGCGTCCAGCGGAACCAGCTTGACCCGCTTGTCCTCGATCGCCAGGGCGACGCGGCCATGCTTCAGCTTCAGCGCCAGATCGCCGAACAGCTCGCGGCGCCAGCCCTTGAGGGCCGGCACCAGGGCTTCGTCGTCGGCGGCGATCGCTTCCAGGTCGGCCGAGCTGGCGACCAGCTTGGTCGCCACCTGCTCGTCCTCGCATCGCATCTTCAGCAGGACGCGCAGCAGCTCGATGATCGGCGCCAGGCCCGGAGGCACTTCGGCCCTGGGCTCCCCGGTCGGGCATTCGCCGACCGGCATGGAGACGCCGCGCTCCACCGCCGCCAGCAGCTCGGTGCCCCAGCGGCCCTCGGCGACGCTTCGCCCCAGGCCCCGGGTGCGGGCAAGGTCGTCCACCGACCCGGGCGCGTGGGAGGCGATTTCCAGAAGGGCCTCGTCCCGCAGCACGCGGGAACGCGGGATGTCCTTGCGCTGGGCCTCGCGTTCCCGCCAAGCCGCCAATTCCTTGAGGATGGCGAGGAAGCGCGGCTTGTCGGTGCGGACCTTGAGCCGCTTCCAGGCATCGTCCGGGTCGACCCGGTATGTGGCCGGATCGGTCAGCACGGCCATTTCCTCGTCCAGCCAGCTTGCCCGGTCGGTGCGGTCCAGGCGGCGCTTCAACTTCTCATAAGCCGGGCGAAGATGGGTCACGTCCGACAGGGCGTAGGTCAGCTGCCGGTCGGTCAGCGGGCGCGCAGACCAGTCGGTGAAGCGCGACGACTTGTCCACCCGCGCGCCGGCCAGCTTGGCGATCAGCGTCTCGTAACCGACGCTGTCGCCGAAGCCGCAGACCATGGCGGCGACCTGGGTGTCGAACAGCGGCCTGGGAATCTCGCCGGCGAGATTGTGGAAGATCTCCACGTCCTGGCGCGCGGCATGGAACACCTTGAGCACCGACGGATCGCCCATCAGGCGGTAGAGCGGCGCCAGGTCGATGCCGTCGGCCAGCG
Source organism: Skermanella pratensis (assembly GCF_008843145.1). Taxonomy (GTDB): domain Bacteria; phylum Pseudomonadota; class Alphaproteobacteria; order Azospirillales; family Azospirillaceae; genus Skermanella; species Skermanella pratensis. Next base: position 1,599,887 of record NZ_CP030265.1, read on the forward strand.
GGTCGACCGCGGCGGCCTCATCGGGTCCGGCTATCTGGACCAGGCAGAGCTTGGGCCAGAACGTCTTCTCCCGCATGAATTCGGTGTCGACGGTGATGTATTCCGCCGCCTTCAGACGTTCGCACAACGCCTCCAGATCGGCTGTGGTCGAGATCAGGGTCATGCGACAGTCATACAACACCGGAGCCGCCCGGAAAAGCGGGGCTGCTTCAACTTGACAACCGGCTTGCATCCATGTGCTTCTGCGCCATCATCCAACCTCCAGGGCGGGATCGCGGGCCGATGCCCTTGCCGTCCCCCTTGGCCGAGCCGGCGCCGCGGCATTCCGTTTCGCGGCGCCCGTAACTGTTATTTCAAGGTGCGCTCCCTATGCATCCCTACCGGACCCACACCTGCGGTGCCCTGCGCGATACCGATGCCGGCCAGATCGTGCGCCTGTCGGGCTGGATCAATCGTAAGCGCGACCACGGCCAACTGCTGTTCATCGACCTGCGCGACCACTACGGCATGACGCAGTGCGTGATCGACAGCTCCAGCCCGCTGTTCCAGGTGGCCGAGGGGCTGCGCCTGGAATCGGTCATCACGGTCACCGGCAAGGTCGTCGGCCGCACGCCCGAGACGATCAACGACAAGCTGCCGACCGGCAGGATCGAGGTCCAGATCAAGGAACTGGCGGTCCAGAGCGCCGCCGAGCCGCTGCCGCTGCAGGTCAACAGCGACGCCGACGCCGGCGAGGAGATCCGCCTGCGCTACCGTTTCCTGGACCTGCGGCGCGAGAAGATGCAGCAGAACATCCTGCTGCGCTCCCAGGTGATCGCGTCGGTCCGCCGCCGGATGATCGAGCAGGGCTTCAACGAGTTCCAGACGCCGATCCTGACCGCCAGCAGCCCGGAGGGTGCCCGCGACTTCCTGGTGCCGAGCCGCATGCATCCCGGCAAGTTCTACGCGCTGCCGCAGGCGCCGCAGCAGTTCAAGCAGCTGCTGATGATGGCGGGATACGACCGCTACTTCCAGATAGCTCCCTGCTTCCGCGACGAGGACAGCCGCGCCGACCGCAGCCCGGGGGAGTTCTACCAGCTCGATTTCGAGATGTCGTTCGTCACCCAGGAAGACGTATTCGCCGCAATCGAGCCCGTGCTTTACGGCGTCTTCGACGAGTTCGGCGGCTTCCGCCGCCCGGCCAAGCCGGAGCTGACCCCGTACCCGTTCCCGCGCATTCCCTATGCCGAGTCGATGCTGAAGTATGGCAACGACAAGCCGGACCTGCGCAACCCGCTGGTCATCACCGACGTGACGGCGGTGTTCCAGCGCGACGACGTCGAGTTCAAGGCGTTCAAGTCGGTGATCGCCAAGGGCGGAGTGGTCCGCGCGATCCGCGCTCCTGATGTCGGCGACCGGCCGCGCAGCTTCTTCGACAAGCTGAACGACTGGGCGCGCGGCCTGGGTGCTCCCGGCCTCGGCTACATCCTGTTCGAGGCCGGCGGCGGCAAGGGGCCGATCGCCAAGTTCGTGCCGGAAGCGGCCCAGGCGGCCCTGCGCGAGGCGGTCGGCCTGAGCGACGGCGACGCCGTGTTCTTCGTGTGCGACCAGCCGGGACCCGCCGCCAAGCTGGCCGGCTTCGCCCGGACCAAGATCGCCGAAGACCTGGACATCGTCGAGAAGAACGCCTTCCGGTTCTGCTGGATCGTCGATTTCCCGATGTACGAGCGCGACGAGGAGACCGGCAAGATCGACTTCAGCCACAACCCGTTCTCGATGCCCCAGGGCGGCCTGGAAGCTCTAGAGAACCAGGACCCGCTGACGATCAACGCCTACCAGTACGATATCGTCTGCAACGGCATCGAGCTATCGTCGGGCGCCATCCGGAACCATCTGCCGGAGGTCATGTACAAGGCCTTCGCGATCGCCGGATACCCGCCGGAGGAACTGGAAGCCCGTTTCGGCGGCATGCTGTCGGCGATGAAGCTGGGCGCCCCGCCGCACGGCGGCTCGGCCCCCGGTATCGACCGCATCGTCATGCTGCTGGCCGACGAGCCGAACATCCGCGAGGTCATCGTCTTCCCGCTCAACCAGCGCGCCGAGGACCTGCTGATGCAGGCACCGGCGCCGGTCCCGGCGGAACGGCTGAAGGAGCTGTCGATCAAGCTCGACCTGCCCAAGCCAAAGACGGTCGCCGCCCCACCGACGGCGGAGGGGACGGTTTCGCCGAAGGGAGCGGAATAGGGGGAGCCGCTTAGGTCGGCGTTCGCCCGTCAGGGCCAACGCCGACACCCTGCACCGCAGTCGTCGATCGGAGCCGCTGAAAACGAAAAAGCCGCTGCGGAGGGATGCCCCGCAGCGGCTTTTTACATGCTGCCCCGACCAGCCGGACGGGGCAGCAGCGTCTACGGCCGGATCACTCCCGGTTCCACCAGCCCCGGCGTGCGGGACGCGACGGTTCATCGGGAGCCGCAGGCTCGGCTTCCGAGGCGGGCTCGGTCTCCGGGGCGGGCTGCGGTGCGGGTTCCACCGGTCCGGGAGCCACGTCCATGAAAAGATCGTCGCCGGCGCTGGGCTCCTGGGGCAGGGGCGCGGGCACGGGTTCCGGCACCTGCTCGACGGCGGACGCCTCGATCACGGGTTCCGGTTCCGCGACCTTCTTCTTGCGGGGAGCCCGCTTGCGGACCGGCTTGGCAGGCGCCTCCGCGGCCGGGGCTTCCTCGGCCGGCGCTTCGGCGGCGGGCGCCTCCGCAGCCGGAGCCTCGGCTGCGGGTTCCGCGACCTTCTTCTTGCGGGGAGCCCGCTTGCGGACCGGCTTGGCGGGCGCCTCCGCGGCCGGGGCTTCCTCGACCGGCGCTTCGGCGGCGGGGACCTCCGCAACCGGTGCCGGTTCGGGCTGCTCGGCAACGATCTCCGCCGGAATGGCCGGTTCGCCCACCGTCACGGGAACGATTTCTTCCGGAGCCGCGGGTTCGGGTTCTGGAGCCGGCCCGGGCTCGGCCTGCGGCTGCCCGGCAACCGGTTCCGGCCGGGGAGCGGGCTCGGGTACCGGTTCGGACCCGGGTGCGGGCGGCGCGCCGATGTCGCCGAACGGATCGCCGAGATCGTCCTCATACGCCTGAACATGGACCGGTACGGGCTGGTCGGCCTGGGGTTCGGACGCGGCGGGCTGCTCGGCCGCCGGCTCGGTCTCAGGTCCCTCCTGCTGATCGCCTTCGTCGCCGAAGCCGTTCTCGAAGTCGCCCTCGGCCCGGCCGCGGCCACGGCGGCGTCCCCCGCGCTTGCCGCGACGGCGCTTCTTGCGCAGGCCGTTCGCGTCGGTTTCGTCTGCCTGGCCGTTCTCCGACTCGTCACCGTCCTCGCCGTCATCGGCGTCGTCATCGCCGCCGGTGTCGAGATCGTTGTCGAAGTCCTCGGACTGCTGGTCGAGCGCGGTCTCCTCCACCGGTTCGTCGGCGGCTTCCTCGCGCTCCTCCTCGCCCTGGTCCTCGGTTCGGGTTTCCGTCCGGTCGTCGAACCGGCGGCGTCGGCGGGACCGGCGGCGGCGGCGGTCGCCGCCGCGCTCCTCGCCCTGTTCCTGTGGAGCGGCGGCGGCGATGGGCTGAGCCTCCGCGGGTTCGGCGACCTCCACCTCTTCGGCCGCCTCGTCCTCCTCCGCTTCGCGTTCGAGCAGGCGGTCGGTCTCGGCGTAGATCCGCTCCGGGCTGATGACGGGGGCGATCTCCTCGCCGGCCTGGCGGGCCTTGATCCGCTCCAGGCGGTATTCCGGCGGGATCAGCGTGTCGTCGCCGAACAGGAAGACCCGGAAGCTGTAGCGGCGCTCGATGTCGGCCAGCGCGTCGCGCTTCTGGTTGAGGATATACAGCGCGATCTTGGTCGCCACATGGACCGTGATCTCGCTGGAGCGCTTGCGGATGCCTTCCTCCTCTATGGCGCGGAGAACATAGAGGGCGGCGGACTCGATGGAGCGGACCATGCCGGTGCCCGTGCAGTGCGGGCATTTCTCGAAGTTGGTCTCCATCAGGCTCGGGCGCAGCCGCTGGCGCGACAGTTCGAGCAGCCCGAAGGGCGAGATGCGGCCGAGCTGGATGCGCGCCCGGTCGTTCTTCATCGCCTCCTTGATGCGGCGTTCGACCGCGGCGTTGTTCCGCGCGTCCTCCATGTCGATGAAGTCGATGACGATCAGCCCGGCAAGATCGCGCAGCCGCAGCTGGCGGGCGACCTCGTCCGCTGCCTCGAGGTTGGTCTTGTAGGCCGTCTCCTCGATGTTCCGCTCGCGTGTGGACCGGCCGGAATTGACGTCGATCGCGACCAGCGCCTCGGTCTGGTTGATGACGATGTACCCGCCGGACTTGAGCTGGCAGACCGGGCTGTGGATCGCGTCGATCTGGCTTTCGACCTGATAGCGGAAGAACAGCGGGATCGTTTCGTCGCGGTAGCAGTGGACCTTCCGCGTGTGGCTAGGCATCAGCATGTGCATGAAGTCGCGGGCGACGCGGTAACCCGCTTCGCCTTCCACATGCACCTCGTCGATGTCGTTGGTGTAGAGGTCGCGGATCGACCGCTTGATCAGGTTCGCTTCCTCATAGATCAGCGCCGGCGCGCTCGACTGGAGCGTCAGGTCGCGGATGCTGTCCCAAAGCCGCAGCAGGTACTCCAGGTCGCGTTTTATCTCCGGCTTGGTCCGCTCCATTCCCGCGGTGCGCAGGATCACCGCCATGCCTTCGGGAATGTCCAGGTCCGAAAGCATTTCCTTCAGGCGCTTGCGGTCCTGCGGATTGGTGATCTTGCGCGAGATTCCGCCGCCGCGCCCGGTGTTGGGCATCAGCACGCAGTAGCGGCCGGGCAGGGACAGGTACGTGGTCAGGGCGGCGCCCTTGTTGCCGCGCTCCTCCTTGACGACCTGGACCAGCAGGATCTGCCGGCGCTTGATGACTTCCTGGATCTTGTAGCTGCGCAGCGGGCGGGGACGGCGGCGCTGGACGTCCTCGGCCTCGTCGCCGACCAGTTCGTCCACCGGACCGTCGTCGGAGTCGCCTCGGCCGCGGGGGCCCTGGCGATCGTCGCGGCGGCCGCGCGGCGCGTCGTCGCCTTCGTCCTCGTCGGGGTCCTGGGAGTCGTTCCTGTCGTCGCCGTCGTCGGAGTCCAGGTTGCCGGAATACTCAGCTGCCGGCGTCCGCGGCGCGTAGTCGGCCACGGGCTCGGTGCCGGCGCCGAGTTCGCCCGCCGGGGCGGGCAGTTCCTCCGCGCCTGGGTGGGCGGCGTCGCCGGCCGGGGGGACGGCCGCGGGATCGTCGGACGGAGGCGCCGCGGCGTCCGGCTGGCGGTCGTTGGGATAGCTCTCGTTCGGATCGTAGGGCTCGCTGCGCTCCTCGCGCGGCAGGCTGGCAGGCTGGTAGGTGGTGGGCTTGCCGTCGCCGGAACCGCCATCCTGCTCCCCGGCCCCGCCATCAGCGGACCCGTCACTATCGGCGGACCCGTCGCTGCTGGAGTCGTTTTCCGCCTGGAAGTCGGGTGCCGGTTCCTCAGGCGCGAACCAGTCGTGCGGAATATCGTTCTCGGCGTGGTGAACGGCGCCCGCCTCGTCTTTGGTTCCGGCCGCCTGATCCATGGCGGGCTGCCCGTCCGGCGGCGTGGCGCCCGTGGGCTCCGGCTCGGAAGCGGCGGCAGCGGAGGGGGGGCTCGCATAGGGGGGCTGTTCGCCGGTTCCGGGAACGTCACCGGAAGACTCGGCCGCAGGGGGTTCCCGGGGCTGCTGACCGGCGTCGCCGCCGAAATCGTCGCGTCCGTCCCCGAACGACTCGGAGCGCCCGTGGCGCCGGGAGCCGCGGCCCGGCCGGGGATCGCCCATTTCCACGTCGGCGCCGATGGTGTCCTCGCGCTCTTCCAGGTCGCGTTCCTGGGCGAGCAGCGCTTCGCGGTCGGCGACCGGGATGCGGTAATAATCCGGATGGATTTCGGAGAAGGCCAGGAAACCGTGGCGGTTGCCGCCGTACTCGACGAAGGCGGCCTGGAGCGATGGCTCGACCCGCGTCACCTTGGCCAGGTAGATGTTGCCTTTTAACTGTTTCTTGCTGGCGATTTCGAAATCGAGTTCGTCCAGCTTGTTACCATTGACCACGACCACCCGAGTCTCCTCGGAATGGGTCGCGTCAATCAACATGCGCTTTGCCATATGTCTACCTCATGACGCCGCCGGGCCCCCGCGCGACTTACGGGTGGCGGCGCGTCATCGTCAAAGGCGAAGCGTTCGGCACGGTTCCCGCCGGATCGTCTAACGGCGCTTTCCACAGCAGCCAGGACGGGCGGGGCACCGGACGCCGGGCTCCGGCCCGACGGGGCCAAAGCCAGCTTCAAGGTTTCTCCTCCACCGCAAGTTCCATAAGCGCCACCCGGCCGGTGCGCTGCCTGAAAAAACCGATAATTGGCAGCACGTTACCCGAAGGCGACGCCGCCTCTCCCAAGTGGGGATCGGCGGAATGCGGTATGTCGCACCCCTACCATAATGGGGGGCGCCGCATTCCTCAATCACAGAATTGTCTTGTTGGAATGGTGACAGTGGGCGAGGGCTCAACCAGCGCGGCACCCGGCAGGCACTTTGGCGGCCCCGCCGCGGGACTGAGGCAGTTTCTGATGATCATGCTTGAACACTTTGATTTTCTTAGGCTATATGTAGAGCAAAATCGATCGATTGGGCCCTTTCGGAGACCGACGCTGCACGCGCTGATCCTGATCCTCGCCGTCTTCTGGCTGGCCGCGGCTCACGCGGGGCAGGCGGCTGCGCGGCCCGCGGTCCTCGACGCGCGCCTCGGCGTCCATCCGGACAAGACCCGGTTCGTGATGGAGGTCACCGACCACATCGACTTCCGGGTCTTCACGCTGCCCGATCCGTACCGGGTCGTGGTCGATCTGCCGGACCTCGACTGGGACGTCGCCGCCAACCGGGGCAATGCCGCCGCCGGGCTGGTGCGCGGCTACCGTTACGCCTCCTTCCAGCCGGGCACCCTCCGGCTGGTGCTGGAGGTCGCCGGCCCGGTCCGCGTCCGGGAGGCGTTCCTGATCCCCCCGCGCGACGGCAGGCAGCCGCGGTTCGTTCTCGACCTCGAGTCCGTGGGGGCCGGCACCTTCGCGGCGGAGCTGAGCCGGGTCCACGGAACGAGGGGGGGCGCCGACACCGCGGCGCCCCAGGTGCCGGCCTATACCGTCCCCCTGAGCACAGCCGCTGCGGCCACCCGGCCGGTTGCCCGCCTTCCGGACCCGCCGGCGGACACGGTCGCCGTCACCCTGTCCCCCGGCGCCGTGGCGGTCATTCCACCCCAGATGCCGCCGGGGCTCCGGGGGGAGGCGGGCGACGGTCCGGCGACGTTGGCCGCCCTGGGAACCGTGCCCCTGCCGCCCCGCCGGCCCGGTCCGCGGACCGATGCCAGGCGCGTCATCGCGCTGGATCCCGGTCACGGAGGCGTCGATCCCGGCGCCATCAGCGTCACCGGGGTCTACGAGAAGGACATCACCCTGGCCATGGCGCGCGCGGTGCGCGACCAGCTCGTCGCGACGGGCCGGTACAGGGTCGTCATGACCCGGGACAGCGATGTCTTCCTCCGCCTGCGCGACCGCGTGGCACTGGCGCGGGAGGCCGGTGCCGACCTGTTCATTTCCCTGCATGCCGATTCGATCGGCAGCAGCGACATGCGTGGCATGTCGATCTATTCCCTGTCGGACAAGGCGTCCGACCGCGAGGCCGACATGCTGGCGGCCCGCGAGAACAGGGCCGACGCGCTCGGCGGCGTCAACCTGACGGCGGAGAACGACGAGGTCGTCAGCATCCTGATCGACCTCGCCCAGCGCGACACCATGAACCAGTCCCGCCGCCTCGCCAACCTTCTGGTCGAGGAGGTCGGGCGCCATACCAGGCTGGTGCCGCGTCCCCACCGCTCCGCCGGTTTCGCGGTGCTGACCGCTCCGGACGTGCCCTCGGTGCTGATGGAATTGGGCTACCTGTCAAGCCCGCATGACGCGAAACTGCTGGAGCAGTCGGAACATCGGGTCAGGATCGCCCGTTCGATTCGGCGGAGCATCGATGGGTATTTCGCCGCAAGGGCTGGCGTAAGTCGGTCTTGACCTCAACATAGCCGCATTCGATCTGCTAGTGTGTGTACCCGCAGGTTGGATCCTGACAGGCTGGTTCGGTCGAACCGCGGTCGGACGACCCGCGAGGCCTTCTTTCGTTCGTGGAATATTGATGCGTATTATAACCGGGATCCTGTCCGCCGTTCTCATCCTCGTCGTGGTGGCTGCCGGTGGCGCGGTGTTCGCGATCCACCATTACAGCCAGGGATTGCCGGAATACAGCCAGCTGGCCGATTACCAGCCACCGACCGTGACCCGCGTCCATGCCGGGGACGGGCGCCTGCTGGCCGAGTTCGCGACCGAGCGGCGAGTCTTCATCCCCATCGAGGCGATGCCGAAGCGCGTGATCCGCGGCTTCATCTCCGCCGAGGACCAGAATTTCTACAGCCACCGGGGCGTGGATTTCGGCGCGATCCTGCGCGCGATCGTCACCAACGTGGAGAATGTCGCGAGCGGCCGCCGCATGATCGGCGCCTCCGGCATCACCCAGCAGGTCGCCAAGAACTTCCTGCTGACCAACGAGGTGTCGTTCGAGCGCAAGATCAAGGAAGCGATTCTGGCGTTCCGCATGGAGCAGGCGTTTACCAAGGATCGCATCCTCGAGCTGTACCTGAACGAGATTTTCCTGGGCAACCGCTCCTACGGCGTGGCCGCCGCCGCACTGAACTATTTCAACAAGCCCCTGGACGAGCTGACGATCGCCGAGGCGGCCTATCTCGCGGCGCTGCCCAAGGCGCCGAACAACTATCATCCGGTCCGCCAGCGCGACGCCGCCGTGGCGCGCCGCAACTGGGTGATCGGCCGGATGCAGGAGGACGGCGCGATCACCCCGGAGGAGGCGGCCCAGGCCAAGGCCGAGCCGCTGGAGGTGCGCCGGCGCGACGAGACCGAGTACGTCATCGCCGACTATTTCGCGGAGGAGGTCCGGCGCCAGCTGCTGGCCCGGTTCGGGGAGCAGCAGCTCTACGAGGGCGGCTATTCCGTGCGGACCACGGTCGACCCCAAGCTCCAGGACATCGCGACGCGCAGCCTGCGCGACGGACTGATCGCGTACGACAGGCGGCACGGCTGGCGCGGTGCGATCGGCAAGCTGGAAAGCTTTCAGAACTGGGCGAAGCAGCTTGCCGAGATGCCGGTCCCGGCCGGCGGCGAGATATGGCAAATGGCCGCCGTGCTGGAGGTCGAGGCCGACGAGGCGCAGATCGGCCTGGCGGACGGCGGACGGGGCAGAATTCCGCTGTCCGAACTGAAATGGGCGCGCCGCTGGGTCGAAGGGGAACGGACCGGACCCGAGGTCAGGCAGGCCGGCGATGCGCTGGCCCAGGGCGACATCGTCCTGGTCGAGCCGGTGGCCAAGGATGCGAAGGGCAAGGACCTGCCCGCCGGTACGTACGGGCTCCGGCAGATCCCTGCGGTACAGGGCGGGCTGGTCGCGATGGATCCCCATACCGGCCGCGTGCTCGCGATGAGCGGCGGCTTCAGCTCCCGGATCAGCGTGTTCAACCGTGCGACCCAGGCGCTGCGCCAGCCCGGCTCGTCGTTCAAGCCGTTCGTCTACATGGCGGCGCTGGACAACGGCTTCACGCCGTCGAGCCTGGTGATGGACGCGCCCTTCGCGATCCAGCCGGGCCCGGGTCAGGCGCTTTGGCGTCCGCAGAACTATTCCGAAGACTTCCTTGGGCCGACCACGCTGCGGGTCGGCATGGAGAAGTCCCGGAACGTCATGACCGTACGTCTTGCCAACAGCGTCGGGATGGACAAGGTCGCGAACTACGCCGAGCGGTTCGGCGTGGTCGACAAGCTTCCGCCCGTCCTGTCGATGTCGCTGGGTGCCGGCGAGACGACCGTGCTGAAGATGACCACCGCCTATTCTATGATCGTGAACGGCGGCAAGAAGGTGATCCCGGCCTTCATCGACCGTATCCAGGACCACACCGGGAAGGTGGTGTTCAAGCACGACATGCGGCCATGCCCGAACTGCAGCGGCATCCAGTGGTCGCCCGACCTGGCGGTGCCCGACGTGCCCGATGCGCGGGAGGACGTGATCGACCCCCGGACGGCCTACCAGATGGTCTCGATCCTCGAAGGCGTCGTCCAGCGCGGCACCGCCAAGATGATCTCGTCGATCGGCAAGCCGCTGGCCGGCAAGACCGGCACCACCAACGACGCGCTGGACGCCTGGTTCGTCGGCTTCTCGCCCGACCTCGCCGTCGGCCTCTATATCGGTTTCGACCAGCCCCATCCGCTCGGCGGGAAGGAGACCGGCGGCTCCGTATCGGCCCCGGTGTTCAAGGACTTCATGGCCGACGCGCTCAACGGGGAACCGGCGACGCCGTTCCGCATGCCGCCGGGCATCCGGCTGGTCCGCGTCGACGCCGCGACCGGCCAGCTCGCCGAACCCGGGCAGCGCAACGCGATCTGGGAAGCCTTCAAGCCGGGAACCGAGCCGCGTCCGGGCGACTACATCGTGCTGGACGGCAGCGAGATCGCATCCGGCTCGGGTCCCGGTGGCGGCGCTTTCCTGCCGCCGGGCAGCGTTCCGCCTCCGGGCCGGACCCCGGGACAGGAGCAGGCGCCGTCCTCGACGGGCACGGGCGGGCTCTATTGACCCTTGGCGCGGAAGCTTCAAGGGTCTAAGTAAGCGTCGCTGAACAGCGATCATGAACAATAGCGACGAGGAGGCCCGCCATGCGAGCCGAGATCGAAGCGGCTGCCGAGGCGATCAGGGAATCGCTGGCGCTGCTGAGGAGGCATCTTTGACTGGGAAAATGCAGTCAGGCGCCTGGAAGAGCTGAACGCCATCTCCGAGGATCCAAACCTCTGGAACGATGCCGACCGCGCCCAGAAGGTGATGCGCGAGCGCACCCAGCTCGACACCGCGGTCAGCGGCTATCGAGCATTGGAGCGCGAGCTGAACGACAGCATCGAGCTGATCGAGATGGGCGAGGCGGAAGAGGACCAGACCGTCGTCGCCGACGCGGAGAACACCCTGCTTGCGCTGAAGGACAAAGCCGCCAAGCTGGAGTTGGAGAGTCTTCTGTCCGGCGAGGCCGATGCCAACGACTGCTTCCTGGAAGTCAACGCGGGCGCCGGCGGAACGGAGGCCCAGGACTGGGCCGAGATGCTGCTCCGCATGTATCTGCGCTGGGCCGAGCAGCACGGCTACAAGACCGAATGGCTGGAAGAGAGCGGCGGCGAAGAGGCGGGCATCAAGTCGGCGACGGTGCAGATCAAGGGCCATAACGCCTATGGCTGGCTCAAGACCGAGGCCGGCGTCCACCGCCTGGTCCGGATCAGCCCCTATGACAGCCAGGCGCGCCGGCATACCAGCTTCGCCAGCGTCGCGGTCAGTCCCGTGATCGATGACAAGATCGACATCGAGGTTCTGGACAAGGACCTGCGCATCGACACCTACCGGGCGTCGGGTGCCGGCGGCCAGCACATCAACAAGACCGATTCGGCGGTCCGGATCACGCATATCCCGACCAACATCGTCGTCCAGTGCCAGCAGGAGCGGTCCCAGCACAAGAACCGCGCCAAGGCCTTCGACATGCTTCGGGCGCGCCTCTACGAGGCGGAACTGAAGAAACGGGAGGACGCGGCCGCTGCCCTGGAGGCCACCAAGTCGGACATCGGCTGGGGGCACCAAATCCGCTCTTACGTGCTGCAGCCCTACCAGATGGTCAAGGACCTGCGGACCGGGGTGGAAACCAGCCAGAGCGGCGCCGTTCTGGACGGGGACATCGACGAGTTCCTCGCCGCGGCCCTGGCCCAGCGCATCAAGGGGCAGGGCGACAGCGAGGCGGCGGACTGAGAAGAGGCTGACCGAGAGAGGTGAGTGGATGAAGGGTGCGGGATGGTGCGTCGGCGCGGCGATGCTGACGCTTTTGGCAGGAGCCCCGGCCTGGGCGGCCTGCCAGCCCGCCCCGACCGCGATGGTCGAGGGCATTCAACGCGAGCTTGCCGTCAACGGGTTCGATCCGGGGGGCATCGACGGTCGGTTCGGGCCGCGCACCGCGGAAGCGATCCGGCAGTATCAGCGGGCGGCCCGAATGCCGGTGACCGGCTGCGCCAGCCAGGAACTGCTGGACCATGTCAGCTTCCACCTGCCGAAGGTCTATTCCCGGAACCGGCCCGACACCCCGACGCCGGAAGTCGAGGTCCAGGAAGGCCTGACGATGCGGGGCTTCTATGTCGGGGCCGTGGACGGCAGGATCGGCGAACGGACCCGCGCCGCCATCCGCCGGTACCAGCAGGAAGCGAACCTGCCGGTCGACGGGCAGGTGACGCCGGAACTGGCGCAGCGCCTGCGCGAGGACACGGCCACCCGGGCGCGTTGACCAGGAAGACGGGCTCTGCGGCCCGGCGCCGTCCCAAAGGGGCGCCGGGCCGTATCGCCATCAGCAGGCGGTTTCGCGCGGGGTCTTCTCGACTTCCAGCCCGAACAGCGGGCGCAACCGGGTTCCGATCACGTTTCCGGCCAGGGCCGCGACCAGCCAGACCCAGCCGTGCAGGCTGCCCGATGCGATGCCGCTGAAATAGGCGCCGATGTTGCACCCGTAGGCGAGGCGCGCGCCATATCCCAGCATCAGTCCGCCGACGACCGCGGCGGTCAGGGACCGGAGCGGTACTCGCCAGACCGGGGCGAACCGCCCGGCGAGACCGGCGGCCAGCAGCGCTCCCAGGATGATGCCGAAATTCATCACCGAGGTGATGTCCTGGAAAATGCTGTTCTCCAGTGACGCGGCGCGCTCCGGCGCGGAGAAATAGGGCCAGAAGGCCACATCGAAGCCGAGAGCGTCGAGCGGCTTCGCTCCCCACAGGACGAAGGCGGAGGTGATCCCCCAGGGCCGGCCGGCCAGGGCGAGCGTCGCGAAGTTGAGCACCGCCAGTGCCACGGCGCCCCAGACCAGCGGCCACGATCCCTGGACGAAGCGCTGCCAGCCGCGATGGGGAGTCCGGTTGCCCGGGCGCAAGGCGCCATGGCGCTTCCGTTCGAGGATCACCGTGGCCCCGGCGATCGCCGCGAAGACGGCGAGGTTCAAGGCGAGCGCGGGCAGGGCACCCAGGCTGCTGACCAGCGACACCGGCCCGATCGACGGAAGTGCCGACCACCAGTGGAGGTGGGCGGCGCCGACGACCGATCCGACGATGAAGAAGAACAGGGTGACCAGCATGCGCGTATTGCCGCCGCCGGCCGTGTAGAGCGTTCCCGAGGCGCATCCGCCGCCAAGCTGCATTCCGATACCGAACAGGAAGGCACCGAACAGCACCGAGACGCCGACCGGCGCGACCAGGCCGGTGACCGGCTGCCCGAAAAGCTCGCCGGCCGCCAGGGCCGGGAAGAACAAGGCGCAGGCAAGTGCCAGCATGACCATTTGTGCCCGGATGCCGGCGCCGCGGCGGTCCGAGATGAAGACCCGGAACGAGGAGGTGAAGCCGAACAGGGCGTGGTAGAGGGTGAGCCCCAGGGCTCCGCCGACGAGGTACAGGGCCGCCTGCCGGGACGATACGGCGTCGGTCAGCCAGACCGCGCCTCCGAGGAGCAGCAGGGCGGCGACGGCCACCACGCGCGGATCCATGGTCCGTTGCCGCGCCGGTATGCCGCTCGGCCTGCCGAGAGAAATGTCCGCCATCGCAATTCACGCTTTCCGAATGATTTCCACCCATGTGGGTTGGATGATAGCGATGTGAATAGGAATTTAAATGCATATCTGTTGTGTGGAAATGACGTGCGTGCATCCCGGATTGACCGGAGGGGCCGAGGGGCGTAATGCTCGACCGCAGCGGCTGAGCGAAAGGGATTGGCGATGAGTACCGGTATCACGAGGCGCGACGTCCTGCGGTTTTCCGGAGCCTTGTCCACCTTTGCGGCGGGTCTGGCGTTCGCCGGTCCGGCCGGCGCGTTCCAGCTGCTGCCTGCCGAGGACTATGCCGGCGTGATCGAGGACAGCTGCGGTGCCGCCAACCGACTCCACCGGGCCATGGTGACCGAGGTCGAGCGGCAGCTCGGCGTCAGCCTCGACGACGCGCAAGCCCGCCGGATGATCGAGGCGGTCCAGTGTCCCAACTGCGGGTGCTCGATCCTGAAGGGTTTCGCGGAAGCCGTTCCGGGCGACGCGCCGTTCTGAACGGATTCATCCTGTCGTAATCGTATCTTTAGTGGCAATCCTTCTCCATACAGGTTAATCCTGGATGGGAAACCGCCGCGTGGAGATACGATGAGCAGTGAAATCCGCACTTTCAAGATCCGTGACGCCGCCATCGACGAGGACGAACTGGCCCTGGCGGAATTCCTGCGCACCGTGGAAGTCAGCAGGATCGAAACCGCCTTCGCCGACGGCGCGTGGCACATCCTGGTGATGTACGAGGAGCTGCGCAAGCGCGAGGAGACGGCGCAGATCCAGAGCGCCATAGTCGCCGCGCTCAACGGCTGGCGTGCCCAGACCGCCACCTCGCTCGACCTCGACCGCGAAGCGATCATGTCCTCGTCGGCGGTCCAGGAGATCGCCCGCTACGCACCGACGACCGAGATAGAGCTGAGCGTCGTCGGCAGCGCGCTCGGCATCGACACCTCCGTCCATGGCGCCGCGATCGTCCATGTGGTCCGCCAGACCCTGGAGGATCTGACCAGCTAGGCCGGCGGTCCGGGCCGGCTCTCCCGATTGGCCCCTGGCGCCGGACGCGCGGCGCGCTATCCTGGGTCCCCGGTTCGAAGACCGCCCGGTGGGGCGGCGAGGAGGGACTATCATGCGCCTGTCGATTTCGATGTTGTGCGTCAGCGCGATGCTGGCCGCGGTTCCCGTCGCGGCCGAACCCGCGGTTCCCCCGCAACGGGAACCGAGCGGGACGGACCTCGCCATGGAGGGGCTGAACAAGCTCATGCTCGGGCTTCAGCAACTGGTGGAGGAATTGCCGCGCTACGACCTTCCGGAGATCACCGAGAACGGGGACATCATCATCCGCCGGATCGATCCGGAAAGGGTTCCCGAGGCGCCGCCCCGCATTCCCGGTGACCCCGCTGACCCCGACGGCAGCGTCGATCTCTAGGCTTTCCGTGGGCGTCCCGGCAGCAGGCTCGGCAGCACCAGGACGATGAACAGGCCGGTGACAACAAGGGCCAGCGCCAGCAGGTCGGCTCCGGCAAGGGGCTCGCCCAGGATCAGGGCGCTGGAGAAGACGCCCACCACCGGGATGGAAAGGGTTCCGATCGCCGCGATGTTGGCCGGGAACAGTGCTACGATGCGGAACCAGGCCCAGTGGCAATAGATCATCGGGATCAACGCCGCGTAGATCACCCCGAGGGCCCCCGGCGTCGTCAGGTCCAGCACCGACGAGGGGCGGCCGATCAGGAAGGCGGCGGCGATCACCGGCAGGCCGCCGATCGCGAGCTGCCACGCGGCGAGCTGGACCGTTTCCATGCGCCAGGGAATCGCCTTGAGCATCACCGTGCCCGCCGCCCAGGAGACCGCAGCGGCCAGCATCATGGCGGCCCCCCAGGGCGTTCCGCCTATCCGCCCGAATTCCGGGATCAGCAGGATCGCCAGCGCCGCCAGCCCGAGCGCGAGACCGACGACCCGCAGCACCGTCATCCGCTCCCGCAGGAAGATGACGCTCAGGATCGAGGCCCAAAGCGGCATGGTGAAAGCGATGATCGAGGCGCGGCCGGCCGCCATCAGCGTCAGCCCGAAGGCGGAGAAGACCTGCCAGCAGGTGACATTGATGAAGGCCGTCAGGATCAGCGGACCGAGATCGCCGCGCGGGATTCGCAGGCTGAGCCCCCGGACCCGGGCGAACAGCATCAGTCCGCCGGCCCCGGCGACGAAGCAGATCGCCCGGAAGGTCCAGGGGTCCATGTCCAGGACGGCGAGCTTCATCGCCGGCCAGTTCGTTCCCCAGAACAGGGCGAGCGACGCCAGCAGGAAAAAACCCTGGCGGGGCAGCTGTTCGGATGCCGGGGCGGTCGTAGACAAGGCTGGCTGGGCCAAGGCGGTTCCTCAGGGTCCGGGACGGGTTGGTTGGCTCTCCAACATTAACCCGTCACCGGGAGGGATGGCACCGGCTAATCAGCCGGCCCGGTCGGGAGAGTCCACCTTCAGCACGATGCCGTCGGTGCCGACCACCTTGACGGTGCTGCCGGCCGGCTGGTCCTTGCCGGTGACGGTCCACAGGGTGTCGCCGACGAAGGCGTGGCCCCTGCCGTTCACGATCGGCCTTTCAAGCACGACGAGCCGGCCTACCAGGGAGGCGCCGCGCCGGTTCAGCGTCGGGTCGGCGCTGGTCACGGGATGGCGGCGCTGGTACTGCCGGAACCCGACCGCCGACCCGATCGACAGGATCGCGAAGGCCAGGAACTGGACCTGCCACGGCAGGTCCGGCAGGGCCATGAGGGTCAGCCCGACCACCGCGGCCGCGACCGCGAGCCAGATGAAGAAGGTGCCGGGCACGAATGCCTCGACCGCCGCCAGGACGAGGGCGGTCACCAGCCAGTACCAGGATTCGATTTCCATGCCGCCTCCGGCCGCTCAGGTGGACCAGGGCCCCGGGGAGAGGCTGGCGGCGGAGGTGCCGCGGGTCCAGGCGGCGACGATCCGGGCGGCGGCGCAGCCGGCGGATCGGCCCTGAAGCCTCCCTTCGCCAGTTCGGCGATGCCACCGATCGTGCCGATCAGGCTGGAGGCTTCCAGCGGCATGAACAGGATCTTCTGGTTCGGCGCGGCGGCGATCCGGGTCAGCGCCTCGACATAGCTCTGGGCGACGAAATAGTTCAGCGCCTGGACATTGCCGCCGCCGATCGCGTCGGAGACCACCCGCGTGGCCGTCGCCTCGGCCTCGGCCTCGCGTTCGCGCGCCTCGGCATCGCGGAAGGCGGCCTCGCGCCGGCCCTCCGCCTGGAGGATGGCCGCCTGCTTCTCGCCCTCGGCCCGCAGGATCGCGGCGGCGCGCTGCCCCTCGGCCTCCAGGATCGAGGCGCGGCGGTCGCGCTCCGCCTTCATCTGGCGGGCCATGCTGTCGACCAGGTCGCGCGGCGGCTGGATGTCGCGGATCTCGATCCGGGTGATCTTCAGGCCCCAGGGAGTGGTCGCCTCGTCGACCACGTGGAGAAGCTGGGTGTTGATCTTGTCCCGCTGCGACAGCAGCTCGTCCAGGTCCATCGAGCCCATGACGGTGCGGATGTTGGTCATGGTCAGGTTGAGCACGGCGGTCGGAAGATTGTTGACCTCGTACGACGCCTTGGCGGCGTCCAGCACCTGGAAGAACACCACGCCGTCGACCTTCACCATGGCGTTGTCGCGGGTGATGACCTCCTGCGACGGCACGTCCATCACGGTTTCCATCATGCTCTGCTTCGCGCCGATCCGGTCGATCACGGGCACGATCAGGTTCAGACCGGGCGACAGGGTCCTGGTATAGCGGCCGAACCGCTCCACGGTGAATTCCTGCCCCTGGGGCACTGTCTTGACGCCCAGCACCACTGTGACGACCGCGAACGCGACGACCGCGATCACGAACAGCGAAAAGCCGTTCAGAACCAGTTCCACTGCCGCTCTCCCCCTTGTCCCGATGATCCGCAAAATGCCACAGACCGAGCCCGGGGTGTGACCCTATCGGCACCGGCCGGTGCGGCTATGCGCCCGGCTTGCCGCCGAGCAACGCTCCCAGCGGGTGGAGAGGCTTGTGGGCGTCGCACAGGATCTTGAAGACGGCCAGAATGGGCACCGCCATCAACGCGCCGGGGATGCCCCACAGCCATCCCCAGAACAGGATCGTCAGGAAAACCGCGATCGGATTCAGCGTCAACCGGCGGCCGACGATCATGGGCGTCACGAAATTGCCCTCGATCGTGGTCAGGAACAGGAACGACAAGGGCGGGGCCGCCATCTGGAACAGGTCGTCGAAGGTCAGGGCGGAGACGACGCCGATGATCACCAGGCTGACGGCGGAGCCGAGATACGGGATGAAGTTGAGCAGTGCCGCCATGACGCCCCACAGGCCCGGATTGGGCATCCCCAGCACCGTCATGATGCCGGCGGTCAGCAGGCCCAGCGCGGTATTGATCAGCGTGACGGTCGCCAGATAGGCCGCGATGTTCTTCTGGACCGTCCCCGCGATGGTCGCATAATGGATGCGGGCCTCCAGGTTGGTCATGGAGCCCATGACCTGCTCCAGCATGCTGCGCCCCCCGGCCAGGAAGAAGAACAGCAGCACCAGCACGATGAAGGCCTGGGCCAGAACCACCTGTGTCTGGGTCAGCAACTGCTCGGCCAGGGTCGGCCCCCGGACGATCACGGCCTGCGCCTCGTCGTCGGCCGCGGCGGCCATCTGCTCGATCTGGTGGGAGGCCCGGCGGGCGCTCTCGATCGAGTCGCGGAGGTCGCCCAGCTTGAACTCCATCTCGGTCATGACGACCGGCGCCCGCTTGATCCAGGAGGTCGCGGGCTCCGTCAGGCTGAAGGCGGCGCCGATCAGCCCGGCGAGCAGCAGGGCCACCAGGATGATGGCGCTCACCACCTCCGGGACGCGCACGCGGCGCAGCGCCTTGACCAGCGGGCGCAGCAGCAGGCTGAGCAGCAGCGCCAGGAAGATCGGCAGCAGAAGGTCGCGCGCCAGGTACAGCGTGTACAGCACGGCGAGGCTGAACAGGCCGATCAGCGCCACCCGATCGGCACCGCTCCGGCCTCCCGTGCCCTGGGAATGGTTCGGCATCGGTCCGGTGGCCCGGGGGCGGCCTTTCAGATGGGGGGCGGCGATATTGCTGGTCATGCAGCGACAACGCTTGACCCTGCCAGTTGGTTCGCCCTACCCGCCCGCAGGGGGCGGGGGAGGCTCTCCGGGCCCCTTCTTCGGCAGCCGGCGGTCCGTTACATGGCTGTACAAGCGGAAGACCAGCGGCACCAGCGACACGATCAGGACGATGCGGACGATGTGATGGGTCGAGACGAAGGCGGCATCGACGCCGAGCGCCAGAGCCACCAGGCTCATCTCGGCCAGCCCGCCCGGCGCGAAGGCCAGCACGAGCGCCGGCAGCGGTATCCCCGTCAGCCAGTGCAGCGCCACGGAGAACACCATCGTGACGGCCAGCAGCATCAGTGTCAGGCCGGAGGCGATCGCCAGCGTGTGGGCGATCCGGCTGAGCCTGACGCCGGAGAAGCGGCTGCCCAGCGCGGCGCCGACGACGATCTGCGCCGCGCCGACCATCACGCCCGGCGGTTTGCCGGCGGTCAGTCCGGCCAGATGGATCGCGGCACTCAGCAGCATCGGGCCGACCAGCATGTAGGCCGGCAGCCGGAGCCATTTCCCCAGGAGGGCCCCCACGGCGCAGGACGCCAGCAGGGCGAGGTCGACCGGCGGAACCTCCGTCAGGCCGGGCCCGAGCGGTCCCCGGGTGGCAGGGCTGTAGCCCTCGAAGAACTGGAACCACACCGGGACGACCATGACGACCAGCATGACCCGCGCGCTGTGGGCGACCGAGATGGTGCGGTCGTCCCCGCCCATCGCCCCGCCGACGATCACCATCTCGTTCAGCCCGCCCGGGGTCGCGGTGAAGAAGGAGGTGACCGGGTCGTAGCGGGCGACCCGCCGCAGGAACAGGATGCCCAATGCCCCGCCGGTCAGGATGTAGAGCGCAAGGCCGGTCAGGCTGAGCGCCCAGTCGCCCAGCCGGCCCAAGATGTCGGGGCTGAAGGCGCTGCCCAGCATGATGCCCAGGATCATGATCATGGCGGAGCGCAGGCCGCCGGGCACATGGACCGGCAGGCCGCTCATGGCCGCCGCCGTGCAGAACACCATGGAGCCGATCATCCAGGCCAGCGGCAGCTGGAAATAGGCGAACAGGGCTCCGCCGGCGGTCCCCAGCGCGAGGGTCAGGGCGAGCAGGCCGGGCTTGAGGTCGCGGACCGCGTTCCGCCACCGGTCGGCAGGAGGATGCGTCATCGGCCGGTCAGGAGACGATTCGGCCGAGCCGGACCGCCGTCTGTCCCCGGCGCAGCCGGCGGGACGGCATGATCAGGACGCAGTTGTCGTGGGGCGTGCGGATTTCCCGGTCGTCGTCGTGCGCGATCAGGGTTCCCGCGCGTTCGATGATCTCCATTCCGACATAGTCGGCCTCGTACAGGAAGTCGCTCCCGGCCATCGTGACCGCTTCGGTGATCTCGATCACCTTCTGGGGCGGCGGCGGTGCCGGCGGCAGATGGGGGGCGGCGAACTCCGGCGTGACGGTCCCGGTCGCGAGCAGGAAGCGGAGCGTCACCTCGACCGCCACCCCGGCCGACGATGCCGCCCAGTGCTGCCCGCATTCCGCCAGCAACGCGGTCTTCCGGCCGGCGGGATCGACGAACGGGGCGTAGTCCAGCAGGCGCCGCCCGGAGGCATGTCCCGAATCCCTCACCACCCACTCCGGCGCGCCGACCGCCTTCGCCAAGTCCCGCCCGCGGTCGGTGGCGCCGCACAGCACCAGGGGAGCGGTCGCGTTCTGCATGGAATGCAGGTCCAGCAGCAGGTCGACCGTGTCGTAGAGCGGTCGCAGGACGCGGGCACGCTCCAGTTCGGCGGAGTGGCGCGGTCCCTCAAGCACCTCATGCGACCAGATCCGGTTGAAATCCTCGTCGACGAAGCGCGAGTTGCCCGGCCGCTTCGGATCGAAGCACTGGTAGGCCGCCGTATTGGCGAAGCACAGGGTCAGGGTGCCCCGGGCCGGCCGTACGCCCTGGCGGAACAGGAAGTCCAGCGCGACCGGGCCGCAGAGTTCGTTGCCATGGGTCAGCGCGTTCACCAGCACGTGCGGACCGCTCCTGCCGCTGTCCAGCGTCGTCACGAAGTCGATGCCGGTATTGCCGGCACGATAAGGTGTGATGTCCGGCGGCGTCAGTTCGATCCGATAGGCGGTCTGGGTCAACGTACTGGTTCCCTCGGGGCCATGGGCTGCGGAGTGCGGCGTAACGCGGCTGCCCCATTTCGGCCGACCGGTCCACTATAGGAGGCACCGGGACCTTGGACAAACCTGTACAGGGACAAGCCCGTGCGAAGCAGGCATGCGACGGAAACGCTCCAGCCTCCCGTATGGACCGAAACCTTGAAGGTTTCCGTCGACGGTACGCACGGCACGGGGTATATCCTCGGTGTAACAATTTCGAAACTCCAATCCGGAGCGGCTGCGTGCCGGGCGGAGGTCTGATGAGCTTTGTGATCGAAGATGTGCTGGTGCGGGATGATCCGGTCGGGCAAGCGGTCCCGCTTGTTCTCGACTCGCCCCATAGTGGATCCGTCTATCCCCGGGATTTCAATTTCGTCTGTCCGTTATTGGCTCTCCGTCAGGCGGAGGACACCTATGTGGACGAGCTGGTCTCAGCCGCGCCGGAAGCCGGGGCCACCCTGATCGCCGCACTTTTCCCGCGCAGCTACATCGACGTGAACCGGGCCATCGACGACATCGAGCCGGAACTGCTCGACGGGCCGTGGCCCGAGCCGCTTAGCCCGAGCGACAAGAGCAAAGCCGGCATGGGACTGATCCGGCGCCTGTGCAAGCCCGGCATTCCCATGTATGACGGCCGCCTTCCGGTCCCCCACGTGGCGGAAAGGATCGACCGCTACTACCGCGCCTACCACGAGCAGGTCGCCGGTGCGATCGACCGGGCCTATGCCCGCTTCGGCACGGTCTATCACCTGAACTGCCACTCGATGCCGACCTTCGGCCGCGATCCGGCCACGCGGGCCGACTTCGTCCTGGGGGACCGGGACGGCACCACCTGCGAACCGGATTTCACCCGATATGTCGCCGCGTTCCTGACCAGCCTGGGTTACAGGGTCAGGATAAACGATCCCTACAAGGGAGTCGAACTGGTGCGGCGCTATTCCGACCCGAAGCGCGGCCTGCACAGCCTGCAGTTCGAAATCCACCGCGGCCTCTACATGAACGAGGAGACGCTGGAGAAGAACGAGGGCTTCGGCCGCCTGCAATCCCATCTGACCATGCTGATCCGGCATCTCGCCGCCTATGCCGGCGACGCGGTCAAGCTGGATGCCGCCGAGTAGGGCGTTTTTCTCGACCAATGCCCCGTTGCGCGGCAGCGGGCGGGCGGGCTAGACGGGGATCGTTCCGAGACGGCTCCGGATCCCAGACCATGACTTCGCACCCATGACCCTGCCTCGCCGGCCCCGCCTTGCGGCCGTGCTGTCCTTGCTGACGGCGCTTGCGCCGTCGGCAGCCACGGCGCAGTTCTCGTCGGAGAACGAGGCGCCCCTTCCCACCGTCGAACTCGCCCGCG
Organism: Skermanella pratensis; assembly: GCF_008843145.1. GTDB lineage: Bacteria > Pseudomonadota > Alphaproteobacteria > Azospirillales > Azospirillaceae > Skermanella > Skermanella pratensis. Next base: position 1,622,256 of record NZ_CP030265.1, read on the forward strand.
AGGGACCCTTCGAGGTGGTCTGCGTCGACAGCCGCAACCAGGAGATCACCAGCTTCGGGCCGCTGTTCCGGGTCCTGAGGGACAACGGGCGCGAGGTGCGCTGGCAGTATGAGATGGAGGACGGATTGACCTTCATCGGCCGCTTCGACGACCTCCTGACCTGCCGGTACGAGGACAGGCGGCGCCGGAAGCGCTGATCCGTCCGGCCGGCCAAAATGTCAGGGAGCGAACTGCTCCTTCAGGATGCGCTCTTCCAGATTGTGCTCCGGGTCGAACAGCAGGGTCAGCGAGACGTCACGGTCCTCGTGGACCTCGACGCGGATCACCTCGCGCACCTCGGTGAAGTCGCCGACCGCGCTGACCGGGCGCTTGGAGCATTCCAGCACGTCGAACACGATGCGCGCCGACTGGGGCAGCAGCGCCCCGCGCCAGCGGCGCGGGCGGAAAGCGCTGATCGGCGTCAGGGCCAGGATGCTCGATCCCAAGGGCAGGATCGGGCCGTGGGCGGACAGGTTGTACGCGGTGCTTCCGGCCGGCGTGGCGACGAGGCAGCCGTCGCAGATCAGCTCCGGCAGGCGGACGACGCCGTCCACGGTGATCCGGAGCTTCGCCGCCTGCCGGGTCTCGCGCAGCAAGGCCACCTCGTTGATGGCGAGGCCCTCGGTCCGCTCGCCGTTTTCCCGGATCGCGATCATGCGCAAGGGATGGAGCGTAACCTTCTGCGCGCGGGCAACCCGGTCCACAAGGTTCTCCTCGCTGAACTCGTTCAGCAGGAACCCGACCGAACCGCGATTCATGCCATAGACCGGAATCGGCCGCTTCAGCGTCTGGTGCAGCGTCTCCAGCAGGAAGCCGTCGCCGCCGAGCGCCACGACCGTGTCCGTATGGTCGAGCGGCGTGTTCCCGTAGCGATGCGCCAGCCGCACCTGTGCGTTTCGCGCCTCGTTCGTGTCGGCGGCGACGAACGCGATCGTCGGATGTCCCTCGGGCATGTCTCTGGGGTGCTCTTCCGTCGTCTTGGGATGGACAGGCCAGAGGCCCGGTGCCGAAGTCAACCGCCCGTCACGCTCATGTGTCGCGGCACGGGCGCCGCCTTGCTGCGGCGGTCGATGACGAAGTCATGTCCCTTCGGCTTTCGCGAGATCGCCTCGCGGATGCGCTCCAACAGCAGCGCGTCGTCGTCGCTCATGCGGACGGGGGCGCGCAGGTCGGCGGCATCCTCCTGGCCCAGGCACATGTACAGGGTGCCGGTGCAGGTCAGGCGGACCCGGTTGCAGCTTTCGCAGAAGTTGTGGGTCAGCGGAGTGATGAAGCCGATGCGGCGCCCGGTCTCGCGCACCTCGACGTAGCGGGCGGGGCCGCCGGTGGTGTAATCGATCTCGTTCAGGGTCCAGCGCTCGGCGATCCTGGAGCGGACCATCGAGAGCGGCAGGTACTGGTCCAGCCGGGCCTCGCCGCCGATGTCGCCCATCGGCATCACCTCGATGAAGGTCAGGTCGAAGCCTTCGTCGCCGCACCAGGCGACCAGCCGGTGGAACTCGTCGTCGTTGACGCCCTTCAGGGCGACGCAGTTGATCTTGACGGCAAGCCCCGCCTCGCGGGCGGCCTTGAGGCCGGCCAGCACCTTGTCGAGCTTGCCCCAGCGGGTGATCGCCTCGAACTTGTGGGGATCGAGGGTGTCGATGCTGACATTGATCCGGCGGACGCCGGCCTCGTACAGCTCGGTCGCGTAGCGCTCCAGCTGGCTGCCGTTGGTCGTCAGCGTCAGCTCCTTCAGGGCGCCGGTGCCGAGATGCCGGCCGAGCGACCGGATCAGGTTCATGATGCCCTTGCGCACCAGCGGCTCGCCGCCGGTCAGGCGGAGCTTGGAGACGCCCAGTCCCACGAAGGCGCTGCAGATCCTGTCCAGCTCCTCCAAGGTAAGGACCTCCGCCTTCGGCAGGAAGGTCATGTCCTCCGCCATGCAGTAGACGCACCGGAAATCGCAGCGATCCGTGACCGAGACGCGAAGATAGCTGACGGAACGGCCGAACGGGTCGATGATCGGGGACGGCAGGGGGGAGTCGTTGGCCGCTGACGGAAATACTGTGCTGCTCATGGTATCCTTTTTCCTCTCCCCTACTCCGCGGCTCGTCTTGCGTGGACGGCAGCCGTCATTGGAAGATCATACTAGCAGGTTAGATCATGGATGCCTGCAGTTTCACCCTTGGCGGTCCCGCGGTGCTGGCGCATGACCTATGCATGTGGCAGAGCGCTCTATACGGCCAGATGTAGCGATCCCGGGCGGCTCCGTAAACCGCGACCCGCCGGTCCACAGCCGATTTCCGGAAGTTTATCCCTTCCGGCTGTCACGGAAAGGGACCGGCCGGAGAGCCGGCCAGAGAGGACCGGCCGGAGAGCCGGCCAGAGAGGACCGGCCGGAGAGCCGGCCAGAGAGGACCGGCCGGAGAGCCGGCCAGAGAGAAGGACAAAACGGATGAGAAAGTTCCTGATCGGCCTTGCGCTGGTTGCCGTCGTCCTGGTGGCGGTGGTGGTCGCCGTGCCGTTCCTCGTTCCGGTGGAACAGTACAAGGGACGCATAGAGGCCGAGGTCGCCCAGCGTACCGGCCGCGAGTTCCGGATCCAGGGGCCGATGTCGCTCTCCCTGCTGCCCACCCTGGCAATCGAGATGAACGACGTCTCGTTCGCCGGCCCGCCGGGCGCACGGACGCCGGAGATGGTCCGCCTCGGCCGGCTCGAACTTGAATTGAAGCCGTGGCCGCTGCTGCGGGGGGAGGTCCAGGTCGACACGCTGGTCCTGCGGGAGCCGAGGATCGCCCTCGAAGTGGATGCCCAGGGCCGCCCCAACTGGGTGCTCGACCAGCCCCCGGCGGCGGATCAACCGGAGCCAGCGCCGGAAGGGCCGGGCGACGGGCAGGAGCAGGCCGCCGGATTGCCCGACCTCCGGTTCGGCGAGGTCGAGCTGGTGGACGGTCAGGTCAGCTACTTCGACGCCCGTACCCAGGCGCTGCACGAGGTCACCGACGTCGATGCCACCCTTGTGGCGCCCGACCTCGCCCAGCCGGCCGACCTCAAGGGCCGTCTGGTCTTTCGCGACCGGCCCGTGACGGTCGAGACCCGCATCGACCAGCCGCGGGTCCTGATCGAGACCGGTGCCTCCAGGTTGGCGGCGGCGGTCAACGGCGGCCTGCTGTCGATCCGGTTCGACGGTGCGCTGGAGCGGGCCGCGGCGGGACCCGGCGCTACCGGCACGCTGGATCTCCGTGTGCCGGAACTGCGCCAGCTTGCCATCTGGGCGACCGGAAAGGACCCGGGCGACCTTCCTGTCCAGTCGGCTTCGGTGGCCGGCGGGCTGGCGGCGAACGGCGACCGCATCGCCCTGACCGGCGGCACCTACAAGGCGGGTGACATGGAGGCGACCGGCAACGTCGCGGTCGCGCTTGCGGGAGCGCGTCCGAAGATCGAGGGCGTGCTGAGCGTGGCCCGGCTCAACCTGGACCGTTATCTGAATCAGCCCGGTGCCGCCGGGAGCCCGGCGCCCCCGCAGCCGGCTCCGGCGGCACCGGCTCCGGCGCCCTCTCCCGCCGGGGACGCGGGGTGGAGCACCCGTCCGATCGACTTCAGCGCCCTGCGCACGATAGACGCCGACCTCAAGGTTGCCCTGGCCGGGCTGACCGTGAAGGGAGTCGATGTCGGGGCTTCGGACATGGCGCTGACGCTGGACGGCGGGAAACTCAGGACCGTGCTGGGCGAGACCGCCCTGTTCGACGGAACGGTATCCGGCCAGGTGAACGCCGACGCCTCCGCCGCGGTGCCCGCGCTGGCGCTCGATCTCCGTGTCAACGGCGTCCAGGCGGAGCCGGTACTGTCCCGGTTCGCCGATTTCAACCGGCTGGCCGGGACCGCTCGGGCCGTCGCCTCGCTGAAGACGACCGGCGCGAGCGAACGGGCCATGGTCGAAGGGCTCAACGGACAGGGTTCGGTCACCTTCACCGACGGCGCGATCAAGGGCATCAACCTGGCCGCCATGGTGCGGAACGCGACCGCCGCCTTCCAAGGCCAGCCGGTCGGGAACGAGCCGCAGCAGACCGACTTCGCCGAACTGGGAGGCAACTTCACCGTCCAGAACGGCGTGGTGCGGAACGACGACCTCCGCCTGCTGGCGCCGCTGCTCCGGCTGGATGGCCGCGGCACCGTGGCGCTGCCGCCGAAGACGATCGACTACCGGCTGCAGCCGCGGCTGGTCGGGACGATCGAGGGGCAGGGCGGCACCCGCGACATTACCGGCATCGCGGTGCCCGTCCTGGTGCGCGGCAGCCTGACCGACCCGAGCTTCGCGCCCGATCTCGCCGGTCTCGCCGAGGAGGCGCTGCGCAATCCCGAGGCGATCCGCGAGCAGGTCGAGGCCTTGCGGGGCAAGAAGCCGGACGAGGCGGTCAAGGGCCTTATCGAGGGGCTGACCGGCGGCCAGAACGCGGCTCCCGGCCAGGGATCGAGCAATCCGGCACAGCAGTTGCGGGGCCTGTTTGGTCGATGACCTGTTTGACGCGGCGCCCGAGTTGATTTGAGAGGACGAATGATTGCCGCCATGATGGGCCTGCTGGCCTGCCAACTGGCGGGTGAGCTGCTGGCCCGCCTGCTCAACCTTCCAGTACCGGGTCCCGTGCTCGGGACGATCCTGCTGTTCCTGGTCCTGGTGGCCCGGGGCCGGATTCCGGACACCCTGCGCGACGTTTCGAGAACCTTGCTGGCCAACCTGTCCCTGCTGTTCGTTCCGGCCGGGGTCGGCATCATCCAGCATCTCGACCGTCTGCGCGGCGAGTGGCTCGGGATCGCCACGGCGGTGTTCGGCAGCACCGTGCTGACCATGGTGGTCGCGGTTCTGGTCTTCCGCGGCGTCTCGCGCCTGACCGGGGCCGACGCGGCGGCATCGGACGAGGGGCGGGCATGATCACGGACGTCATCGAACCGGCGATCCAGGATGTCTGGGTTTATCTGACCGCCCGCCCGCTGGTCTGGCTGACGGTGACCATCGCCGCCTATCTGATCGGCCAGTGGCTTTTCGATCGGGCCGGCCGCCGGCCGCTGGTCAATCCCGTCGCGATCGCGGTGGTCTTGCTGGTGGCGTTGCTGATGGTGACCGGGACGGATTACCAGACCTACTTCGACGGGGCCCAGTTCGTTCATTTCCTGCTGGGGCCGGCCACGGTGGCCCTCGCCGTGCCGCTGTTCCAGAACTTCGCCCAGGTTCGGCGCGCGGCCCTTCCGATGCTGGCGGCACTGGTGGCGGGGTCGGTCACGGCGATCCTGTCGGCGGTCGGCCTCGCGATGCTGTTCGGCGTCAGCCTGGAGACCTCGCGCTCGCTCGCCTCCAAGTCGGTCACCATGCCGATCGCCATGGGCATCACCGAGCAGATCGGCGGGATCCCGTCGCTGACAGCCGTCGTGGTGATGATCACGGGCATCATCGGGGCCATGGTCGTGACGCCCCTGATGGACCTGCTCCGGATTGGCGACTGGCGCGCGCGCGGCTTCGCGGTGGGTGTGGCGAGCCACGGGATCGGCACGGCCCGGGCCTTCCAGGTCAACGAGATCGCCGGCACCTTCGCCGGCATCGCCATGGCGCTCAACGGCATCGCGACCGCGATCATGGTCCCGCTGCTGATCGTCCTGCTCGACTGAGCCATTTTTGTGCTGCGTGCTCCTCGGTTTTGCCTCCAAACTGGGCTTGGCGAAATAGAATCCGGCTGAGGCCGTCCGGTTTAGGGAGGAATGCGTGGATACTCCGCAGGCCCGCAATACTGCGCCCCCCGTGGCGCCGCTGGTCGTCGTCCTGGAGGGCGGTTTCGGCAGCTATGACAGGGAACGTGACGTCCTGCGGCCGTTCGGCGCCACCCTGGTGGAGCGGTCCTGCCGCGGCGACCGGGATCTCCTGCACGGCGCGATTCGCCTGGCCGACGCGGTGCTGGTGCGCGAATGTCCGCTCGACCGCGCCGCCTTCGAGTCGATGGAAAGGTGCCGGATCGTCGTCCGCTACGGCGTGGCGCTCGACACGATCGACCTGGCTGCCGCGGCAGAGCGTCGCATTCCGGTCGCCAACGTGCCCGAGTTCGGGGTGGACGAAGTCAGCAACCATGCGCTCGGCCTGCTGCTGTCAGTGGCGCGGCGCATTCCGGCGCGCGACCGGGACGTGCGGTCCGGCCGGTGGAACGTGGCGCGGGCCGAGCCGATGCACCGGCTCGCCGGCGGCACGCTTGGGTTGATCGGCTATGGCAGGATCGGGGCTGTTTTTCATCGCAAGGCCGCCCCCCTGGGTTTCGCCCGGACGCTGGTCCACGATCCCGCCCTGGGGGAGGCGCCGGAAGGCACCGAACTGGTCTCGCTCGGCCAACTCTGCCTGGAAGCCGACGTGATCTCGCTGCATGCAAGCCTTGCAGCGGGGTCGCGCCACCTGATCAGCCGCGCCATGATCGGCCTGATGAAGCCCACCACCATCCTGCTCAACACGGCCCGCGGCGGCCTGATCGACGAGGCGGCGCTGGTCGAGGCCCTGTTGGAGCGCCGGCTGTTCGGGCCGGGCTGGACGTTTTCGAACGGGAGCCGCCGGGAGCCGACAACCTGCTGATGCAGGTTCCGGGGGTCGTCATGACCGATCATACCGCCTGGTATTCCGAGCAGTCGGTCGCCGACCTCCAGCGTTCCGCCGCCGAGGAGATCGCCCGGGTGTTCGGCGGCGCGAAGCCGCTCAACTGGGTCAATCCCTGGCAGGAGCACGCCTGACGCCGCCGGTCCGGCCGTCACGCAACCGGGTTGCACGTTGTCCTGCGCTGGGCGACCATCGCGCCGGTTTCGTCCACGGGGAGCGGTCATGGCGGACTTACGGGGCGATGGGGCGTCGAGCGACCTGGAAGTCGTCGATCACCTGATGAACGCGATGATGGCCCAGGCCACGGGAGGCGTATCGCCGGCCGCGGTGATGCTGGCCTGGATGGACTGGGGGCTTCATCTGGCCTCTTCGCCGGCCAAGCAGATCGCCCTCGGGCAGAAGGCCGTCAGCAGCATCGCGCACTGGGGCGACTATGTCGCCGGCGCCGCGGCCGGGCGCAACCCGCCGCCCGTCGCCGAGCCCCATGGGGCGGACCGGCGCTTTGCCGCCCGGGAATGGAGCTTCTGGCCGTTCAACGCCATGGTGCAGGGCTTCCTGCTGACCGAGGAGTGGTGGGACGCCGCCACGAAGGGCGTCTCGGGGGTCAGCCGGCGCCACGAGAACCAGGTGAACTTCATGGCGCGCCAGTGGCTGGACCGGCGCGCGCCGTCGAACTTCCTGCCGACCAACCCCGAGGTGCTGGCCTGCACCGTGCTCGAGTCGGGGGAAAACCTCGTCCGGGGAGCCCGCAATCTGGTCGAGGACATCCAGCGCCAGATCGGCGGCGATCCGCCGGTCGGGACGGAGCGCTACCGCGTCGGGCGCGACATCGCGGCGACGCCCGGCCGGGTGGTTTTCCGCAACCACCTGATCGAACTGATCCGGTACGATCCGGCGACGCCGCAGGTTCGGGCCGAGCCGCTGCTGATCGTGCCGGCCTGGATCATGAAGTACTACATCCTCGACCTGTCGCCCGAGAATTCGCTGGTCCGGTACCTGGTCGCGCAGGGGCATACCGTCTTCATGGTGTCCTGGCGCAATCCGACCGAGGAGGACCGTGAACTCGGAATGGACGCCTACCGCACCGACGGCGTCATGGCCGCGCTGGACGCGATCGGGGGACTCCTGCCGGGACGGCGCATCCATGCCTGCGGGTATTGCCTGGGCGGTACCATGCTCGCGATCGCCGCCTCGGCCATGGCGCGCGACGGCGACGACCGGCTCGCGTCGGTGACCCTGCTCGCCGCCCAGACCGACTTCACGGAAGCCGGCGAGCTGACCGTCTTCATCGACGACAGCCAGATTGCCTATCTGGAGCACATGATGTGGGTCCGGGGATTCCTGGACACCACGCGCATGGCAGGGGCGTTCCAGCTCCTGCGGTCCACCGACCTGATCTGGTCGCGCCAGGTGGAACAGTATCTCAAGGGCCGCCGGGAACCGGCCAACGACCTGGTCGCCTGGAACGCCGACCAGACCCGCATGCCTTACCGCATGCATGCGGAGTACCTGCGCAGCCTGTTCCTGGAGAACCAGCTGATGGGCGGCCGCTTCCTGGTAGACGGGCGGCCGGTATCGCTGAGCGACATCCGCGCCCCGATCTTCGCGGTCGGCACCACGCGCGACCACATCGCTCCCTGGCGGTCGGTCTACAAGATCAATCTGCCGACCGACACGACGGTGACCTTCGTGCTGACCACCGGCGGCCACAATGCCGGCATCGTCAGCGAACCGGGCCATCGCGGGCGCGGCTACCAGATCGCCACCCGGCGGCCGGAGGACCGCTACGTCGATCCCGACGCCTGGGTCGAGTCGGCGCCCCGCCGGGAAGGGTCCTGGTGGCCCGCCTGGTCCGGATGGCTGGTGGAGCACGGCACGCCCGACGCGGAACCTCCGCCCCCCGTGGCCGATGGGCTGGGACCCGCGCCGGGAACCTACGTCTTCCAGAAGTGACGGCGAGGGCACGCCGAACCGGCAAGCCGCGGCTCGGGAAATATCGCCAATGGCTTAGCGAATCTTAACCAGAAAGGCCTAATGCTTCGGGTCCACCGGACTGAGTCGAACGGACCCGATGAACGATATCCTGAACCGGCAGCTGCTCAGCGTCACCGGACTCGTGCAACTGGAGAAACGCATCCGGCACGCGGCGACGCCGGAAGAGTTCGGCTTCCTCGTCGTCAACGAAACCCATGCCCTGGTGCGCTACCGCCAGGCGATCCTGTGGCGAAGGACCGTCGGCGGCGACGGCAAGGTGACTGCGGTGTCCGGCCTGGCGCTGCCGGACGCCAACGCCCCCTTCCTGGTCTGGCTGTGCAAGCTGCTGAAGCACCTGGATTCCAGACCGGAGTCCGGCGGCGCCATCGAGGCGGCCGACGCCTCCCTGGTGCCGGCTCAGCTCGGGCAGGACTGGGGCGAGTGGTTGCCGCCCCATGCCCTGAGGATTCCCCTAGACGGCATCGGCGGCCAGCGGCTGGGCTGCCTGCTGCTGGTACGGGACGAACCCTGGACCGACCACGACCGCCATCTCATGGCCTATCTGGGCGATGCCTACGCGCATTCCTGGGCGGCTCTGCTGGACCGGCACAGGGGCCGCAGCGCCGGCTGGCTGGGCCGGCGCAAAGGGCGATTGGGCTTGGCCGCCCTGGTGCTCGCCGCCGGGCTCGCCTGGGTGCCCGTCCGCCAGTCCGCCCTGGCCCCGGCGGAAGTCATCCCGAGGGAGCCGGTGGTCGTGCGGGCGCCGATCGACGGGGTGATCGACCGGTTCGAAGTGCGGCCGAACGAGATGGTCGCCGAAGGGCAGTTGCTGCTGGCGCTCGACCCCGCCCGGCTTCAGAACCGGCTGGATGTCGCCCGCAAGTCGCACGAGGTCGGCGAGGCCGAGTACCGGCAGGCCGCGCAGCAGGCGGTGTTCGACCCGCGCAGCAAGGCCAACCTGGCGATCCTCCAGGGACGCATGGAGCAGAACGCGGCGGAGGTGGCCTATCTGGAAGGCCTGCTGGACCGCATCGAGGTCAGGGCGCCACGCCCCGGCATCGCGATCTTCGACGACGTCAACGACTGGATCGGCAAGCCGGTGTCGATCGGGGAACGCATCCTGGTCGTCGCCGACCCGGGCGAGGTCGAGCTTGAGATCCACCTGCCGGTCGGCGACGCCATCGCGCTGGAGCAGGGATCGGAGGTCACCCTGTTCCTCAACGTCGATCCGCAGCACCCTATCGCCGGCACGCTGGATTTCGCCAGCTATCAGGCCAGCCCGACGCCGGAAGGCGCGCTCGCCTATCGCCTGAAGGCCGGTCTGTCCGCCGATGCCGCCCGGCCCCGCATCGGCATGAAGGGCATCGCGAAGGTCCATGGCGAGGAGACGACGCTGTTCTATTACATCATGCGCCGCCCCCTGGCGGCGCTGCGCCAGCGGCTGGGCCTGTGACCGCCGCCGTCGGCCTTGGCGGGGGGCAGCAGCCGGCCCGCCTGCTGCCGCTGCGGGACGAGCTGACCCTCCATGCCGGACCGCGGACCCGGGACGGCGCGCCGACCTGGACGCTGCACGACCCCGCCAACAACCGATTCTTCCGGATCGGGTGGCTGGAATTCGAGATCCTGTCGCGCTGGGGCTCGGGCGACATGGAGGCGATCGCCTCCGATATCCGGCGCCGAACCACGCTCGACGTCTCGGTCGACCATGTCGAGACGGTCGCCCGCTTCCTGATGGCGAGCAACCTGCTGCAGGCGCGGGGCGAGCAGGCGATCGAACGGCTGGTCCGGCAGGCGGCGTCGGTCCGCATGGGACCGGCCAAGTGGCTCCTGAAGAACTACCTGTTCGTCCGAATCCCGCTGGTTCGCCCGGACCGGTTCCTGAAGGCGGCGTTGCCGCTGGTCGCGTGGATGTTCACAAGGGGCTTCCTGGCGGCGGTTCTGGCGGCGGCGCTGGCCGGCGGATATCTCGTGCTGCGCCAGTGGGACGCTTTCCTCGGCACCTTCCCGCACTTCTTCTCCCTGGAGGGGGCCGTTCTCGCCGCGGTCGCGCTGAGCGGCGCCAAGATCCTGCACGAATTGGGACATGCCTTCACCGCGCGCCGGTTCGGCTGCCGGGTGCCGACCATGGGGGTCGCCTTCCTGGTGCTTTGGCCGGTGCTGTACACCGACACCAGCGAAGCCTGGAAGCTGCCGTCGCGGCACCGCCGACTCGCGATCGGTGCCGCCGGCATGGCGGCGGAACTGGCGCTGGCGGCTGCGGCGACCCTGGCCTGGAGCTTCCTTCCGGACGGCCCGGTGCGGAGCGCCGCCTTCCTGCTGGCCACGAGCACCTGGCTGCTGACCCTTGCGATCAACCTGAATCCCTTCATGCGTTTCGACGGCTATTATCTGCTGTCGGACTATCTGGACATCGCCAACCTCCAGGACCGCTCCTTTGCGCTGGCCCGGTGGCACCTGCGGGAGATGCTATTCGGTTTGGGCGATCCCGTGCCGGAGCGCTGGCCCCGTCACAAGCGGCGGGTCCTGCTGGTCTATGCCTACTGCACCTGGATCTACCGGTTCTTCCTGTTCCTCGGCATAGCGCTGCTTGTCTATCACCTGTTCTTCAAGCTGCTCGGCATCTTCCTGATGGTGGTCGAGCTGGTCTGGTTCATCGCCCGGCCGATCTGGGGCGAGCTCAAGGAGTGGGGAATGAGGCGGGATCGAGTCCGCTTGAACCGGCACGGCTTGGCGACGCTGCTGGCGCTGGGCTGCATCGTGGCGCTGGTGCTGGTCCCTTGGCGGAGCGCCGTGCCGGCTTCCGCGATCCTGCGCGCGGAACATCAGCTCAAGCTGTTCGCTCCCCGCGCCGCCCTGCTGGAGGAGGTGCGGGTCCGGTCCGGGCAGAGCGTCGCGGCGGGGGAGGTGCTGTTCACGTTCCGATCGCCCGATCTGGAGCATGAACTGGCCCAGGCCGAGCGGCGCGCCGAGCTGTCCCGCTGGCAGGTCCAGTTCCAGGGCATGAGCCGGGACCTGCTGGAGCGCAACCAGGTTTCCTGGCGGGAGCTGGAAGGCGCGCTGGCGCAGGCGGCGGGCTACAGGAGCGAACTGGCGCGGCTGCTGGTCACGGCGCCCATGGACGGCAGGGTGGTGGAACTGGCCGACCCGCTCCGGCCGGGCGAATGGCTGACGGCCGGCACGCCCCTGGCGACGGTGATCGATCCCGCGTCGGCCATCGTCGAAGCCTATGTCGCCGAGGCGGACCTGGCCCGGATCGCCGTGGGAGCGCCGGGCATCTTCCACCCCGACGATTTCGGCCTGCCGTCGGTGCCGGGCACCGTCGTCGCGATCGACGACGGCAGCAGCCGGACCCTGCCGGAGCCTGTGCTGGCGTCGATCCATGGCGGCGACGTGGCGGTGCGCGACATCCGCGGCGCCGGGGACTCCCTGATCCCGGAAAGCCCGGTCTATCGCGTCCTGATCCGTCCGGATGCCGGACTCTCCGCGCCGGACCAAGTCGTGCGCGGTCGAATCCTGTTGCAGGGCGAGCGCGAGAGCGTGATCGCCCGGACTTGGCGGTTCGCGGTCGGCGTGCTGATCCGGGAGAGCGGCTTCTGAAGCCGTGCGGCGGAGTTCTCAGGGTTTTGGCTTGAGCGCCGGGATCGGCGGCTTCGCCGACACGGAGGCCGATACCTTTCCCACGCCGGCCAACGCGGGCTTCGTCGCGGGCCGGGGAATCTGCGGCCCCGCCGCAACGGCCGGGGGCGAAGCGGGAGCAGGCGCCGCGGGCGACGCCAGGGATGCCGCGGGGACGGCTGGAAGTGACAGCGGCAGCGACACGGGCAATGCTGGTGGTGCGGCCTGGCTGGCCGGCGGGGGAGGGGAGGGGATCCCGGCCGCTTCCAGGTGAGTCATCCAGCTTCGCCGCGTGGCCGGGCGCCTGACCGGGCCGACACCGACCGAAACCAGTTCCGCGTCGGTGAAGACCTGGGCCAGCAGGGCTTCGGCCCGGCGCTGACTGACCGGCGGCATGCCGCGCCAGAGTCTCTGCGCATCGCTCGCCGCCGTTGCGGAACCGCCCAGGGCGGCGGCCGTGTACCAGCGCAGCGCCGTGGGCGGATCCCATCTGACGCCGACCCCCCGGTCGTACAGCCGGCCCGCGACTTCTGCCGCTTCCGTATCGCCCGAGCCGGCTTTCGCCAGGAGGGCGTCGACCGCGGAGTTCGGGACCGTCCCGGTCTCCATGGCGTCGAGAACGGCCACGGTTTCGGCGGCCCGTGCCGAGGCGGGAATCGGGGCAAGCAGGGGAACCGCCGGAATGATGAGCGAAAGCACGACGGAAATAGAGCGCCAGCGCGAGGGGTTGGGCATCTTCAGGATCCAGGCGTGCGGAGTGGAAACGTGCAGCCGCAGGATAGCCGAACTGTTTTGAGAGTTGGTTAATCCTCCAGGCCGCGCTTCTTGCCGGCCGTCCAGGAACCTATCCGTCCGCTCCGGGGTTGGGGTTGCAAAAAACCTTTCCATGCAGACTTCGGAGATCCGCCATGCGTACGCCCGTCACCCTTGCCGCCGCCTGCTTCCTGGCCTTCACCGTACCGGCCTGGGCACAGCAGGCGACCAGCCCCGCGACCCACGAGGACATGCCGGCGCAGGAAGGGCCGCTGGCGACCAACAACGAGGTCGAAAGCCTGATCGGCACGGATGCTGTGGCGGCCGACGGCCGCAAGGTCGGCACGATAGAGAACCTGCTGATCGCGCCCGACGGGCGTATCGACTACGTCGTCCTGGAATGGGGCGGGGTGGCCGGCCTCGGGGAGCGGCAGGTCGCCGTCCCCTGGAACGAGGTCGTACTGAGCGACGACAACAGCCTGGCCGTGATCGACAAGACCCAGGCACAACTCGAGGAGATGCAGCGGTACGATCCGGACGTGCCGGCCGCGGCCGGCATCGAGTCGAATATCCGCCCGCTGCGCTGAGGCGCTTTCCGGCGACGATACCTTCGGCTTGCGTCTTCGGCTTGCGGGGGGGCCCGGCTTACAGGGTCCCCGGCACCCGGTAACCCGCCCGGGCGCGTTCCTCAAGCTCCTCGTTGTAGACGATCCGCTTGCCGATCGGCCACAGCGAGATGATCGCCAGCTTCAGGTGAGCCCAGGCGAACGGGATCCCGATAATGGTCAGCGCCAATGCTATGGCGGTCAGCACATGGCCCAGCGCCAGCCACCAGCCGGCGAGCAGGAACCAGATCAGGTTTCCGACGAAGCCGAGCGGGCTGGTGCCCAGGTCTTCCCGGCCGTCCCACTCGTCGCGGGAAACGGCGGTGCGTCCGAACGGCATCAGGGTATAGCTGGCGATGTTGAACGCCGAACGTGCCCAGGGCAGGCCGATGATCGTGATCGCCATGATCAACGCGGCGAACAGCCAGGCCGCAGCCATCCAGATGCCGCCCGTGACGATCCACAGGATGTTCAGGATAAGGCTGACAGGGTTCATGAAATCTCTCCTTTGCCGCAGATATGGGGAGAATTCAGGACGTTTCCATGGCTTGACACCCCCTGTTGCAAACGGGTCCCTACGACGAAAGATCGGCGGCAATAAGGTCGTAAGATGGTTGCTTCGGCGAACGAAACGGCCTATTGCTCTGTTTATCCGTGCATGGAACGACGGCTTCGGCTGCCGTGTCCGCACTCTACCCTGGAGTTTCGCGTGAGCGACAACGGTCCGACTAGCTAGGCGGCCGGGCGTTTTCTCATCGTCCGTCCGCCTCTGAAAAGAGAATTGAAAGGATGTGACGATGACGCGCAACCTCGCTGTCGAGTTTCGGATTGCGGCCAACACCCTGCGCCGCCTCACCGGCAACCCCGATCCCCGCAAAGCTGCCCGCGCCCAGGAGATCCTGGCCGACAAGGGCCTGTTCCGTGAGTTCGTCGACCAGCGGCACCGCGCGCTTCGCACCCGCGCCGATGCCGCCGCGGAGGGCGACAGTAGCCGCTTGATCCGGTTGGCCGCCTGACACGAGCATCCTGGTTTCAGGTCTCAGGACCGGCAGGGCGGGCACCGATCGGCGTCCGCCCGGCCCTTCGCCTCTCAATCGACCAGCTTCAGCCCTATGATGCCGGCGACGATCATCCCCAGGGAGGCCAATCGTCCGGCCGTCGCCGGCTCGCCGAACAGCACGATGCCGAGCACGGCGGTACCGAAGGCCCCGATACCCGTCCAGACCGCGTAGGCGGTACCGATCGGCAGCGTCTTCAACGCATAGGCCAGCAGGACCATGCTGGCGGCCATGGCGGCCACGGTCCAGAGGCTCGGCCACAGGCGCGAGAAGCCTTCCGTATATTTGAGTCCGATCGCCCAGCCGGTCTCCAACAGTCCGGCAACGAACAGGATGACCCACGCCATCGTCTTTCCTTCTTCCTTTTCCATGTTTCGGCGAAGGCCGCCGACCTTCACCGTAGCGGATAGGACTTCGCCGTCCTAATCTGCGGCACGATCGCAGCAACGGATCCACCATGAAGATATTCGGCATCGCCGGCTGGAGCGGCAGCGGCAAGACAACGCTCATGGTCCGTCTCTTGCCCGAACTGATCGCCCTGGGCCTGCGCGTTTCCACCATGAAGCACGCCCATCACGCGTTCGACGTCGACCAGCCGGGCAAGGACTCCTTCAACCACCGCCAAGCTGGGGCTTCCGAGGTGTTGATCACGTCGGCCAACCGCTGGGCCCTGATGCACGAGAATCGAGGGGAACCGGAGCCTTCGATCGAGGAGCTTGTCCGGCACATGACGCCGGTCGATCTTCTGCTCATCGAGGGCTTCAAGCGCTCGCCGCACTCCAAGCTGGAAGTGTTCCGCCGCGCTACCGGCAAGCCGCTGCTGGCGCTTGAGGATCCGTCCGTCGTTGCGGTCGCCTGCGACGGTCCCGTCCCCGAAGTGACCATCCCCGTGCTCGATCTCAACCAGCCCGCCGCGATAGCCCGCTTCCTAGTGACGCAGTGCAGCATAGGGTCTCGCAACAACGCAGCCGATACGGGTAATTAGCACCGGAGGGGTCGATTGTTTCTCTTCTGAAACCGATTGATTCCCCGCCGGACAAACGTATCATTACGTGTCGAGTTCGGTTTTGCCGCCGCTTGGTTGTGGCGCGCGGGTTTGCTGCGCGTGTTGCATGAGGAGATGCTGATGACGACCCTGTCTGACGTCGGGCACGAGGAGGACGGAAGTCCCGGCGCTCCGATGGCGGACGACTCGGCTTCGTCGGTCGGCTTCCAGGGGCTTTTGACGCCGCGCACGGCCCTCCATGAAACTCCGCTTTACGCGATCCTGGACTTGGCGGGGGACGCCTTCGTAGTGATCGACGAGTCCTTCCGGATCGTCCTGTTCAACCGGGCGGCGGAACGGATTTTCCAGTACGACACCGCCGACGTGATCGGGCGATCGGTCCACATGCTGCTGCCGGAGCGCTACAGGTCCCAGCACGGCCGGCAGATGGGTGAATTCCGGTTTCATTCCGACGGCTCCAGGCTGATGGGCGAGCGTCGGCAGATCTGCGGGATGCGGCGCGACGGGACCGAGTTCCCGGCCGAAGCCTCGATCGCCTGGGTCAGCCTGGACGGCGGCGGAGCCTATGTCGTCGTCCTGCGCGACATCACGGAGCGGACCCGCGCCGAACAGCAGACCGCGCGGTTCGGCCGCATCATCGAGCAGTCGATCAACGAGATATTCGTCTTCAATGCCGAGAACCATCGATTCGTGCTGGTCAACCGGCAGGCGCGCGAGAATCTGGGCTACTCGGCCGAAGAGATGATGCGCATGACGCCGATGGACCTGAAGTTCGAGTTCGGCGAGGAGGCTTTCGCCGAACTGCTCCGTCCGCTCCAGGACGGCACCATGGACGAGGTCTGCTACGAGACCTTCCACCAGCGCCTCGACGGCTCGACCTACCAGGTCGAGGTAAGGGTTCAACTGCTGCGCAACGAGACGCCGCCCGTCTTCGTCGCGATCGCCCGCGACATCACCGAACGTTCCCATTTCGAGACGCTGATCCGGCGCCAGTCGCTCTACGACACCCTGACCCTGCTGCCCAACCGGACCCTGTTCACCGAACGGCTGTCCATCGCCGCGGAGGAGCGCCGGCAGGATGGCGGACACGGCGGGCTACTGCTTATCGACCTGCTGGGATTCCGCATGGTGATCGACAGCATGGGCCGCGCCGCCGGCGACCAGGCGATCCTGGAGGCTGCCCGGCGGCTGGCCGGTTGCCTGCGGTCCACCGACACGCTGGCCCGGCTGGAGGCGTCGGAATTCGGGGTGCTCGCCCCCTCCATCGACCAGTCCGCCCGCATCGGCGTGCTGGCCGACCGGATCGTGGCGGCCTTCGAAGCTCCCGTCGAACTGGATGGGATCGAGGTAAAGCTTTCTCCCGCCCTCGGGATCACAACCTTTCCCGGCGACGGAGTCGATTCCGACATTCTGATGCGCAACGCCGACGCCGCGCTGTGGAGCGCCCGCGAGGCGGAGCCGCCGCACAAATGCTTCTACACATCCGATCTCGATGCCGAGGTGAATACCCGGATCGCCATCAAGTCGGGCCTGGCCCGCGCGCTCGATAGGGGCGAGTTCTCGCTGGTGTTCCAACCCAAGGTCGATCTCAAGAGCTGGACGGTTTGCGGGTGCGAGGCCCTGCTGCGCTGGCGCAGCACCGAACTCGGCAATGTCTCGCCGGCCTCCTTCGTCCCGGTCCTGGAGGAGACGGGACTGATCATTCCCGTCGGCGAATGGGTCCTGGAAACCGCCTGCCGCCAGTGCCGGTTGCTGATCGACCGGGGGTTCTCGAAGATCCGCATGGCGATCAACCTGTCGGTCCGTCAGATCCGGCCCTCGTTTCCAGCCACCCTTATCGACATCCTGGAGCGGACCGGGCTGAAGCCCGACGACATCGAGCTGGAGATCACGGAAAGTGTCGTGATGAAGGACAGCGTCGAGGTCGTCCAGCTTCTCCAGGAACTGGCCGACATGGGAGTCCATCTGGCGCTCGATGATTTCGGCACCGGCTACTCCTCGCTCAGCTATCTGAAGCTGATGCCGCTGGAGACCATCAAGATCGACCGCTCCCTGATCACCGACATCGCCACAGGCGCCGAAGACGCGGAGATCGTGCGCGCGGTGATCGACATGGGTCATTCCATGTCCCGGCGGATCGTCGCCGAGGGGGTCGAGACCGAACAGCAGCTGGCGCATCTGCGCCGCCTGGGCTGCGACGAGATCCAGGGCTACCTCTTCAGCCGGCCGATCGCCGGCCCAGACCTGATGAAGCTGCTCGCCGGGTACTCCACCTATGCCTAAAGGCCGAGAGCATCCGCCGTGGAGCACCCGCTTGCATAATTTTACCGATCGTTATATGTCATCCGAGCAAGACAGAACTGTTCGGATGAGGGATGCTGAATGGCGAGGAGCCACCCGATCAAGGTACTCTGTGTCGACGACAATGTGATAATCGTCATGGCGACGCAGGCGACCATCGACGCTACGGCGGACATGAACTGCGTCGGTTGCCTGTACTCCGCCGATGAACTTCTCGATACGGTCGCCGAACTCCGTCCCGACGCCGTCCTGCTCGATCTCACCATGCCGGGCAAGGAACCGCTGGCCGCCCTGCGTGAGCTGACCGATGCCCATCCGGAGGTGCCGGTGATCGTCTTCAGCGGCCTGAGCGAGCGCGCTGCCGTGGAAAGCGCTTTCGCCGCGGGGGCCCGGCGTTACCTGACGAAGGGAGGCGACGGCAGGCCCGTCCTGGAGGCGATTCGCGCCGTCGCCTCGGCGTCCCATCCCGCATTGGGCATCGCCAGCTGAGTCTACTCGGCCGGTACGTCTTCCTTCGGTTTGGCGTGCTGCAGCTCCAATTCCTGGATGCGCCGGCGAATCCGGCCGATCGGCTGAAGACGACGCGCCAGCAGGCTGTAGAGCAGGGGCGTGCCGAACAGCGACAGCAGCGACCCGACCGAGACGCCGCCGACGATCACCAAGCCGATCGCCATCCGGCTCTCCGCGCCGGCGCCCTCCGCCATGGCGAGCGGCACCGCGCCGAACACCGTGGCGATGCTGGTCATCAGGATCGGGCGCAGCCGGGTCGCGGCGGCCTCCCGGATCGCCACGTCCATGGCCCTGCCCTCGTCGCGCATCTGGTTGGCGAATTCGACGATCAGGATGGCGTTCTTGGCGATCAGGCCGATCAGCATTACCAGCCCGATCTGGGTGTAGATGTTCAGCGTCATGGCGGTCGCGACGATCGCCGCCAGGCCGCCGAACAGGGCCAGCGGCACCGTCAGCATGACGATGGAGGGCAGGGTGAAGCTTTCGAACTGGGCAGCCAGCACCAGGAAGGCGATCAGCAAGGCCATGCCGAACGCGAAATAGATCGCGGCGCTTGATTCCTGAAGCTCGCGCGCCGAGCCGTCGAAGCTCAGCCTCACTTGCCCCGGCAGCACCTCGGCCGCCGCCCTCCGCACCACGTCGATGGCGGTGCCCATGGCGATGCCTTCCAGGTTGGCCGTGACCGTGATCGCGCGCAGCCGGTCGACCCGGCCCAGCTCGCTGGGGCCGGCGACGTCCCGGACGGTCACGACGCTGGAGAGCGGCACCAGCTTTTCCGATGATCCGGCGCGCAGGAAGATGTTCGACAGGTCGCGCGGGTCGGCGCGGTCGCTGGCCGTGGCCTGGACCATCACGTCGTATTCCTCGCCGCGGTCGGTGAAGCGGGTGACGGCGCGTCCGCCGACCAGCGTCTCCAGGGTTTCGCCGATGTCCCGCGTGCCGAGCCCCAGGTCGGCGGCGCGGTCGCGGTCAACCGTGACGCGGAGCTGCGGCTTGGTCTCGTCGTAGTTCGCCTGGATCGTGCCGAATCCGGGCTCGTCGCGCAGACGCTCTATCAGCAGATCTCGCCAAACCGCCAGTTCCTCGTAGCTGCTGCCGCCCAGGACCATCTGCACCTGGTTGAGCGCGCCGCTCCGCGCGATGCCGCCTCCCGCGAAGGCGGCGACGCGGGCGCCCGGCACCGCCTGCAGCTTGCCGCGCAGTTCCGCCATCAGCTCCGCCTGCGACCGGACGCGCCGGTCCCAGGGCGCCAGCCGGACCTGGATCGTCGCCCGGTTGACGCCGGTCTGGCCGCCCCAGCCGGGGTTGAGGATCGCCAGCACGCTTGCGATCTCCCCGCTTTCCCGGTAGGGCGCCAGGATACCCTCCACCGCGCCCATCTCCCGCCGGGTATAGTCCTGGCTGGCGCCTTCCGGCGCCGTCACCGTGATGCGGAAACTGCCGCGGTCTTCCGGCGGGGTGAACTCCTGCGGCACCAGGGTGAACAGGTACCAGGTCGCGCCGGTCAGCGCGCCGAGCAGCGCCAGCATCAGAACGGGTGCGGCCAGCACGCCGTCGAGGAGCCTGGAGTAGACCCGGGTCATGCCGTCGAAGAACCGCTCGGTGAGGCGGAACACCACCCCGCCGTGTTGGCCGCGAAGCACCTGCGAGCACATCATCGGCGTCAGCGTCAGCGCCACCAACGCCGAGAAGGCGACCGCGGCTCCGAGCGTGACCGCGAATTCCTTGAAGAAGCGGCCGACCGTATCCTGCAGAAGGACGAGCGGGAAGATCACCGCGATCAGCACCGCCGTGGTCGCGATCACCGCGAAGCCGATCTGCCCGGCGCCGCGGTAGGCCGCCAGCAGCGGCGGCTCGCCCAGGTCGATCCGGCGGCTGACATTCTCGACCACGATGATCGCGTCGTCGACCACCAGCCCGATCGCGAGCACCAGAGCCAGCAGGGTCAGCACGTTGATCGAATAGCCGAGCGCCGCCAGCACGGTGAAGGCGGCGACGATCGACACCGGGATGGCGACGGCCGGGATGACCGTGGCGCGCAGGTCGCGGAGGAACACCCAGGTGACCAGGACCACCAGGCCCAGCGCGATCGTCAGCGCGTGGAACACCTGGTAGATCGACTCTGCGATGAACACGCTCTCGTCGAACGAGACGTCGATCGCCGCGTCGGCGGGCAGGGTTGTGCCGACCTGCCGGAGCAGCGCCTTGACGCCTTCCGCCACATCCATCGTGTTGGCGGTCGCCTGCTTGGTGACGCCCAGGCCGACTGCCGCGCGCGCATTGACGGTGTAGTCCCCGCGGTCGTCGCGGGTCCCCAGCTCGATCCGCGCCACGTCGCCCAGCCGGATGAAGTTCCCGCTCCGCTGGGAAATGACGATGCGGGAGAACTGCTCGGCCCGAGACAGCCTGGTGTCGGTGCGGACGGTGAACTCGCGCTGTGCCGACTCGATGCGGCCGGCCGGCAGCTCCGCGTTCTCCCGGCGGAGCGCGGTCTCGACGTCCTGGACGGTCAGGTTGCGCGCCGCCAGCGCGTTGCGGTCCAGCCAGACCCGCATCGCGTAGATCCGCTGCCCGCTGATCCGCACGTCGGCGACGCCCGGGACGGCGGTGATCCGGTCGACCAGGACGCGCCGGGCATAGTCGGTCAGCTCCAGCCGGCTGAGCTGTTCGCTGGTCAGGGTCGCCCACAGGATCGGCGAGCTGTCGCTGTCCACCTTGGCGATGACGGGAGCGTCGGCTTCGTCCGGCAGGCTGCGGGCGGCGCGCGAGACGCGGTCCCGCACGTCGTTGGCGGCTCCCTCGATGTCGCGGGTCAGCAGGAACTCGATCCGGACGTTGGACGACCCTTCGCGGCTGGTCGAGCGGATCGTCTTGATCCCCTCGACGCCGCTGACGGCGCCTTCCATCATCTGGGTGATCTGGGTCTCGATCACCTCGGCCGACGCGCCCTCGTAATTGGTGCTGATCGAGACGACCGGCGGATCGACGCTGGGATACTCGCGCACCGGGAGCTTGGTGAAGGCGAAGATGCCGAAGACCACCAGCAGGGCGTTGAGCACGACGGCGAGCACCGGGCGCTGGATCGAGATGTCGGAAAGCACCATGGCTCAGCTCCCGGCAGCCGGACGCCCGGCGGAGGGGGGCTCCTGTTCCGCCTCCACCGGGGCGCCGTCGCGTACCCGCTGGGTGCCGCGGACGACGACCAGCTCGCCGGCGTTCACGCCCTCCACGACCTCGACCATGCCGTCGTGGCGCTGGCCGATCGTGACGGCCCGGCGCCGGGCGCGGCCGTCGGTCACGACGAAGACGAACTGGCGCTCGCCCAGCGGGACCAGCGCCTCCTCCGCGATCAGCACGGCCCCGGCGCGGGACGACAGGGTCAGGCCGACATTCATGAACATGCCGGGCCGCAGGCGCAGCTGGTCGTTGGGCAGGGCCGCCACCACCTCGACCGCCCGGGTCACGGGATCGACCCGCGTGTCGATGACGGTGACCACGCCGGTGAAGATCTCGCCGGGAAAGGCCGGGCTCCTGGCGGACACGGCGAGCCCCGGCCGGAGCGCGGCCAGCGCCGCCTCCGGCACGCGGAAGTCCAGCTTCACCGTCCGAATGTCGTCGAGCGTCGTGATCGCCGTCCCGCTCGTCACCAGCGCGCCGGGACTGACCCGGCGCAGGCCGGTCTGCCCGGCGAAGGGTGCCGTCACGACAAGCTCCTGGAGCCGGGCGCGCGCGCCGCGCGCCGCGGCGTCCGCCCGGTCCAGGGCCGCGGTCAGCTCGTCCACTCGGGCCTCCGCGACGGCCTGCCGGGTCAGCAGGGTGCGGGAGCGCTCCAGAAGCTGCCGGGCATTGCGCCGGTCGGCTTCGGCGACGGCGAGCTGGGCGCGGGCCTCCGCATCGTCCAGTTCGATCAGGACCGATCCCCGCTCGACCCACTGGCCCTCGTCGAACCGGATCGCGCGGATGATGCCGGTCTGCTTGGAATTCACCGTGACCGCCTCGTTGGCGCGCAGCGTGCCGACCGCCTCGGCCACGGTCGCGATCTCCCCGATCCGGGCGGGCGCCGCGACCACGTTGACCGGCCGGGCGGCCCGGTCGGGCGCCGCCGCCTGCGGTGCGTTCCGGTGCAGAGCAGGGGTGCCGTACCAGACGCCCGCGGCGCCGCCGCCCAGCCCCGCGATCAGGAGAATCTGCCAGATCAGTCGCATGGTATCCTGGTCCGTTCGTACCGGGCCGGTGGAGGTTGGATTGTTGGAGGCTGCAGCAGGAACAATCGAAAAAAGGGCCTGTTGTCCGGTTCCCGCCGGGACAGGCTGCCGTCCCGATCGGATCGCGAAAGCTCGATATTTCTTGCAACAATAGCAGGTTCGCCCTGTCCATGGACCACAATCTTGACGCGGACCTCGCCCCTGGCCATGACGCGCGCTTGTTCGGCAACCTGGAACTCGAACTCGACCGGCCGGGACGTCGAACCGTCGCAGGTGCGCCCGAGGGCCTGGACGGGATGATTCTGGGCGATCTGGCGCGGCGCGCGGACTCCGCCGGCCTTCTCCACATCGTCCGCGACCACCGCCGGTTGCTGCGGCTGCGCCGCGCCCTGGCCTTCTTCGCGCCTGGTTTGGAGGTGTTCCCGCTGCTGAGCTGGGACTGCGGACCCTATGAGCGGCGCTCCCCCTCCGCGGCGGTCGCCGCCCGGCGGGTCGACACCTTGCTGAAACTGGGCCGGCCGGCCGGCGGGCCGAGGCTGATCCTGGCGACGGCCGCAGCTTTCCTGCGCCGGCTCCCGCCGCAGGGCGTGCTCGAGGCATCGACCTTCCGGGCGGCCCTGGAGGACGATATCGAGGAGCCTCTGCGGCGTTTCCTGCTGCGGAACGGATACTCGCCGGCCGAAGCGGTCCGGGAAGCCGGCGATTTCCTGTGGGACGACGACCGGGTGGAGATCCTTCCGCCCGGCCAGCGGGCACCGATCACGCTGGAACTTCTGAACGGCACCCTGGACGCGGTCCGGCGTGGCGGTGCCGGCGGTCAGGAGCTGGAGCGGCTGGAACTGCCGCCCCTGTCCGAGGTGGTCCTGACCGACGAGAGCATCGCCCGCTTCCAGACGAACTACCAGGAGCAGTTCGGGCGGGTCGAGGGAGTCGATCCCCTGTTCGAGGCGGTCGGGCAGGGCAGGCGGCTCACCGGAATGGAGCACTGGCTGCCGCTGTTCTACGGCGGCACCGAAACCCTGTGCGAATACCTTCCGGGCTGCCCCGTCACCCTGGACGACGGGGTGGAATCCTACCGCGACGATTATCTGGAGCAGGTCGCCGACGCTTTCCAGGCGCGCAAGGCGATGGGCACGATCGAGGAGAAGGTCCATCTGCCGGCCTTCCACCCGCTGCCGCCCGAGCAGGTTTTCGTAGATGCGGAAGCCTGGGACGTTTGCCTGGAACCCCGTGCGGTCCTCGTGTTCCGCGCGGCGCCGCCGCAGCCGGGAGAGGACGTTCTGGACGCCGGGGGCCGTCCCGGTCCACGCTTCCACGACGACGAGGGCGCACAGAATCTGGCCCGGCATGTCCGCGGTCTCCGCGCCGGCGACGCACGGGTCCTGTTCGCCGTCGAGCGCGACGTCCAGCATGCGCCGCTGAGACGGCGGATCGGGATGCCGGAGATGCCTACGGCGGAGACATGGGACGAAACCGGCGCCGGCGATGCGGCGGTGGCGACCCTGCCGGTGCCGGCCGGCTTCGAGGTCGGCGGCATCCGCGTCATCGCGCGGGCCGACATCATCGGATCCGATCGACGCCGGACCGGCGGAACCGCCGATGCCGGGCGCGACGCCCTGCTTCCCGACGTGCCGCCGATCGCCCTGGGCGACTTGGTGGTCCATGCCGATCACGGCGTGGCCCTGTGCGAAGGGTTGGAGACGATCGACGCCGGCGGCGCGCCTCACGACTGCCTGCGCCTGGTCTACCGCCAGGGCGACAAGCTGTTCGTCCCGGTCGAGAACGTCGACCTGCTGTGGCGGTTCGGCACGCCCGGAGAGACGATCCAGCTGGACAAGCTGGGTGGTACCGCCTGGCCCAACCGTCTGGAGCGGATGCGCGAGACCCTGCGCGACGCGGCGCGCGAATTGATCGCCACGGCGGCGAAGCGGTCGCTCGCCAAGGTCGATCCGATCGTGCCGGACCCTGCCGCCTACCGCCGGTTCAGCGGCCGGTTCCCCTACACCGAGACGGAAGATCAGCAGACGGCGATCGACGACGTGCTGGCTGACCTCGCGTCGGGCAAGGTGATGGACCGGCTGGTGGTCGGCGACGTCGGATTCGGCAAGACCGAGATCGCGTTGCGCGCGGCCTTCGCGGTGGCGGCCGCCGGCCGGCAGGTCGCGGTGGTGGCACCGACCACGCCGCTCGCCAGGCAGCATGCCGACGAGTTCCGCGAGCGTTTCGCCAGTTTCGGGATGGAGATCGTGGAGCTGACCGGCGGCACCGCCGCGGACGAGGCGAAGGCTGCCCGGCAGCGGATCGCCGGCGGGCATGCCCGCATCGCGGTCGGCACCCAGGCCCTGTTGAGCGAGTCCGTCCGGTTCAGGGACCTCGGCCTGCTGGTCCTGGACGAGGAGCAGCGGCTCGGCGTCAAGCAGAAGGAGCGCCTGAAGAACATCGCCGAGGGCGTCCATGTCCTGACCATGACGGCGACCCCGATCCCTCGCACGCTCCAGCTCGCGCTAGGCGGGCTTCGCGACCTCAGCCTGATCGGCACGGCCCCCGTGGAACGTCAGCCGGTCCGTACCCGCGTCCTGACCTACGACGGCGATATCATCCGCCAGGCGCTCCTGCGCGAGCGGGAGCGCGGCGGCCAGAGCTTCTACGTCTGTCCCCGCCTCGCCGACCTCGACCTGGTGGGCGAGCGGCTGGGTGCCCTGGTTCCCGACCTTCGGGTGCTACGCGCCCACGGCAAAATGGCGCCCGAGGAGCTCGACGACGCGATCACCGCCTTCGTGCGCGGCGGTGCCGATATCCTGCTGGCGACCAACATCATCGAGGCCGGGCTGAACATCCCCAACGCCAACACGCTGGTCGTCCACCGGGCCGACATGTTCGGCCTGGCGCAGCTCCACCAACTCCGCGGCCGGGTCGGGCGCGGCAGCACCAGGGCCTATGCCTGGATGACCGTGGAGTCGGAAGCCGACCTTTCGGAAGCGGCGCGCGGCCGCCTGGACGCCATCGCCATGCTGACCGATCCGGGGGCCGGGTTCAACGTCGCCAGCCAGGACCTGGAACTGCGCGGCGGCGGCAACCTGCTGGGCGAGGAGCAGTCCGGCAGCATCCGGGCCGTCGGGGTCGACCTGTTCCAGGAGATGCTCAGGCAGGCGGTCGAGGCGGTCCAGGGCGGCAAGGAGCCGGAGGAGTTCTGGACGCCCCGGATCTCGCTCGGCATGCCCGTGCTGATCCCCGAAACCTACGTCGCCGATCTGGACGAGCGCATGGCGCTCTATCGCTCCATCGCGGCGCTCGAGACGGCCGAAGCGGCCAGCGCCTTCATGGAGGATCTCGCGCGGCGCCACGGCCCGATCCCGCCGGAGGTCGGTACCCTGTTCGGCCTCGGCGAACTGAAGCGCCTGTGCCGGGATGCCGGGGTCGAACAGCTCGACGTCGGGCCGCGCGGCGCCCTGATCATGTTCCGGCGCGAGCCTGAGGGGTTGAAGATGTTCCTCAGGCGCAACGAAGGCGCCCGGCACCGCGACGACGGCAGCCTGGTCGTTCCGCTGGCGGAGAATTCTTCGGCACGGCTCGACGCGGCCCGAAGGCTGCTGCGCGACTTGGCCGGCGGGTAAAGCCGGCTCAGGAGATATCGATCACCGTCACGTCGACGGTGAACGTCCGCCCTTCGCGCCAGATCGTCAGCGTCACCGGATGCCCGACGCCGGTCTGTTCCAGTTGGGTCGCGAGTTCCGCCAGGGTCGCGACCGGGTGTCCGTCGGCATGGGTGATGACGTCGCCCGCCCGCCGTCCGGATGGGTCGAAGCCTCGCAGGCCGGCGCGATCGGCTGCCGACCCCAGGATCACCTCGGCGATGACCACCCCGGTCACGCCGAGCTGGGCCCCGACCTGCTCGGGCGCCACGCGGATGCCGATTCCGGGGGTCGGCACCCGGCCGTCCTGGATCAGCTTGGGCACGATCCGGTTCACGGTGTCGGCCGGCACCGCGAAGCCGATCCCGGCGAAGCTGCCCGACCCGGACAGGATGGCGGTGTTGACGCCGATCAGCCTGCCGGCGCTGTCGAGCAGCGGGCCGCCCGAGTTGCCGGGGTTGATCGCCGCGTCGGTCTGGATCACGCCGGCGATCTCCCGCCCGCTGCCGGCCGGAAGCCGCCGCTCCAGCGCGCTGATCACGCCGGTGCTGAGGCTGCGGGTCAGCCCGAAGGGATTGCCGATGGCGTAGACCGATTGGCCGACCTTCAGGTCGTCGGAGGTTCCGATCGGGATCGGGCGGAGCGCCGCCCGGTTCTCGCTCAGCCTCAGCACTGCCAGATCGCTGTTGGGGGCGATGCCGATCACCCGCGCCGGCACGGCCTCGCCGCTGTCCAGCCGGACGGCGACGCGGGTGGCGCCTTCGACCACGTGATGGTTCGTGACGACATGGCCCGCGGCATCCCAGATGAAGCCGGACCCGGCGCCGCGGGACCCCCGGCCGCCGGGATCGCCGGTCGTTTCGGCGCGGTCCGTGAAAATGTAGACGACCGACGGCGCGGTCGCGTCGAACAGGGAGATCGTCGATTCCTCGGACTCGGCCAGTGATCCCCGCGCCGTGACCGCCCGCGGTTCGCTGGCGGTCAGGAATACGCCGCGCACGAAGCGGTCGCCGATCCAGATCGTCGCGACCAGCAGCGCCCAGATCAGCATGTACCGCCAGAACCGCTGCCCGCCCATCCGCCCCTCCCGCTCCACGTCGGCCCGACGGGGCCGGAAGTGTTTAAACGGGGTGCAGGGGCTGGCGGTCAAGCACAAAGGCGGCAACCGATCAGCCGAATGATCGGTTGTGACGAGCGGGCGGAACGCGCTGTTATACGACGGAGACCCAATCCTTGGCGCCGGTGCCTTCGATGACCGATCCATACGAGATCCTGGGACTTTCCAAGAGCGCGACGGATGACGACATCCGCAAGGCGTATCGCAAGCTCGCCAAGAAATTCCATCCCGACATCAATCCGGGCAAAGCCGACGCGGAGGCCCGTTTCAAGGACATCTCCGTCGCATACGCCCTGCTGTCGGATCCCGAGAAGCGCGCCCGTTTCGACCGCGGGGAGATCGACGCGAGCGGTGCGGAGACGCCGCGCAGCTTCTACCGCGGCTTCGCCGACGCGGGCGGCGGCGGCCGCTACGGGACGGAGGAGCACTTCGTCGACAACGAGGATATCGAAAGCTTCTTCGCCGATCTGTTCAGCCATCGCGGTGCCGGGCGGGGCGGCGCCGGAGCGGGCGGGGCCGGACCGGGCGGAGCGGGCGGGGCCCCCGGTACCGGCGGCTTCCGCATGCGGGGCGGCGACATCAATTACTCCCTGCGCGTCCCATTCCTCGACGCGGCGAAAGGGTCGCGAAAGCGCCTGACGCTGCCCGACGGCCGGACGCTGGAGGTCGAGATCCCGGCCGGCATCGACAGCGGGCAGACGGTTCGGCTGAAAGGGCAGGGGGGACCCGGGCTGGGCGGCGGTCCGGCCGGTGACGCCCTGATCCGGATCGAGGTCGAGCCCCATCCGGTGTTCCGCCGGGAGGGGCGCGATGTCCGGATCGACCTGCCGGTGACCCTGGCCGAGGCGCTGCTCGGGGCGAAGGTCCGCGTGCCGACGATCGACGGGGCGGTCGCCATGACCATCCCGAAAGGGGCCGACAGCGGCACCGTGCTCCGGCTCAAGGGGAAGGGCGTGCCGGCATCCCTCGGCGGCGAGCGCGGCGATCAGTATGTCACGGTGCGCCCGGTCCTCCCCCGGCAGCCCGACGCCGAACTGGAGGAGTTCATCCGGCGCTGGTACGACAGTCACCCGCAGGATCCCCGCGAAACCCTGGAGCAATCGCGATGATGGCGCTCGAACAGGTCCTTGCCACTGTCGGCCGGATCGACCGGCGGGACCTCATCCTGTGGATCGAGCGGCGCTGGGTCCGGCCGCACCACGAGGCCGGCGGCTATGTCTTCACCGACCTGGACGTCGCCCGCGTCACCCTGATCTGCGAAATGCGCGACGATATGGCGATCGACGACGAGGCGATGCCGGTCGTCCTCGGCCTGCTCGACCAGCTTTACGGCACCCGCCGCCGTCTCCGGCATCTGGTCGATGCGGTCGCGGCCCAGCCGGAGGAGGTCCGCCGGTCCGTCGCGGCCGAGCTGAGGCGCCGGGCCCTCGATGGGGACTGAGCCTGATGCATGGCCCTTGGCCGTTCCCCGCGGGTCTGCTATGACCGCGCGATGACCGACGATGCCAGCAAGAACCAGAAGCCCGACCCGATCACCGAACGCATCCTGGCGATGATCGAGGATGGCGGGTCCGTGTCCCCGCAGGAGGTCGCGCAAGCCTTCTACAAGGACACGAAGACGCCCGGAATGCCGGCCGACGGCTGGCACAAATACATGACGGCGGTTCGCCAGCAGGCGATCCACCTGGCCCGCCAGGGCCGGCTGCAGATCACCCGCAAGGGCGAGCCGGTCGATCCGAACAATTTCAAGGGCGTCGTTCGGCTGCGGAAAGTGCCGCCGGCCCAGCCTTGACCGCCGCCGCGACGGCGGGTGCGGCGAGCGCCCGCTTGCGGCGCCACGACACCAGGCCCATGACGGCCGCGACCAGGACGAAGACGCCAAGCAGGCCGACCGTCACGGCCGTCGCCATTTCCCCCACGACCTGCTGGAGCGCCGCGCCCGCGGCATAGCCGGCGCCGGCGAAGCACGCCGCCCAGATGCCGGCCGCGACGAAGTTGAGCAGGGCGAAACGACGCCAAGACAACGTGCTCATTCCCATCGCGAAAGAACTGAAGTTCCTGACGCCGTAGATGAATCGGAAGCTCAGGATGAAGGCGGTGCTGTACTTCTCCAGCAGGCCGAGGGCCTTGTCCACGCCCGGCTGCCAGCGGGGATAGCGGGTCAGCATCCGGGCGCCGGCATGGCGTCCGAGCATGAAATACATCTGGTCCCCCAGGAAGCTGCCGATCCACGCACAGGAGATCAGCAGGGTGAGGTTGACCACGCCCTCGCGGGCCGCGATGCCCGAGAAGATCACGATGGTCTCGCCTTCCAGGAAGGTCCAGACGGCCACGACGCCGTAGAACAGGTCGCCGTAGCGGTGGATGAGGTCGAATATTTCCATGACGGTCCGCTGCGGGATCCTTCGCGCGGGACAGGCCCGCATCCTGGGCGGTACCGGTCGCCCGCTTTTGAACTTTGAGAAACGGAAATTTCGGACGGTCGAGGCCGGCCGGGATGACGGCCCTTGCCATATTCCTGAATTACGGCCGGATTGTGGTCGCCTCTCCGGAGGTCCGGTTCCGGGGCGGGGAGTTAACGGGGAATTAGCATATTCCCCGGATATTTCGCGCGCCTGCGGCTCTGGACCTGATATGAACCGGCGCCGTTCGGGTCCCCCGCCTTGGCGGGGATATCAAGAAGAACTGGGAAACGGGCGGACTCATCCATCTCCCTGGGGCAAGGGCTATCCGATGATACCAGTGCGCAGCACCGTTGGTCTTGGCGACGGGCGCTCCCGACCTGCCGACTCCTTCGGCTGGGCGACGTTCGATACCCTGTCGATGATCATCCTGGCGATCGTGCTGGTCCTGGTCGCCGCCACGTTCCAGCATTATGGCATAAGCTGGGACGAGGAGATCCAGAACACTTACGGCAAGAAGATCCTGTCCTTCTATCTGAGCGGGTTCGAAGACCGATCGGTATTCGTGCATTTCAACCTGTACCTGTATGGCGGATCCTTCGATCTGGTCGCCGCCGCCGTCAACACCGTCTCGCCTTTCGGTGAGTACGAGACACGGCATCTGCTGGGCGGACTGGTCGGGCTGGCCGGGCTTGCCGGCATCTGGCGCCTGGGGCGGTTGTTCGGCGGGCCGCGGGCAGGGTTTCTGGCCCTTCTGCTGATGGTCGTGACGCCGGCCTATTACGGCCACATGTTCATCAATCCCAAGGATATTCCTTTCGCCTGCGGCATGACTTGGTCCCTGTACCTGATGTGCCGCGCCATGGAGACGGTGCCGCGGGTTCCGCTGCGCACGGCGCTGGGCCTGGGAGTGGTGCTCGGGATCACTCTCGGCACCCGCATCGTCGGGTTGCTCGCCGGTTTGTATCTCGCCGCCGCTCTCGTCCTGTACCTGGTGTTGGCCGCGGGGCGGGGAGCGGACCGGCGGGAGCTGGCCCGTACCACGGGCGCGCTGGCGCTGTCGTTCTTGCCCATGCTGCCGGTGATGTATCTGGCGATGGCGGCATTCTGGCCCTGGGCCTGGCAGGAGCCTTTGAACCCGATCCGTGCCGCGACGGTGTTCTCCAATTTCCCGTGGCCGGGGTCCGTCCTGGTCAATGGCGAGATGATCAAGGCGACCGATCTTCCGTCCTACTACCTGCCCCTGTTCCTGGGGACCCAGCTGCCGGAACTGGTCCTGGCCGGCATCGCGTCGGCTGCCCTGATCGCCTTGGCCTCGCTCCTGAACGGGAGGCTCGGGAGCGTGGCGCGCGGGGCGACGGATGCGTTCGTGCTGAAGTGGACTCTTCTCGTCCTGGCTGCGCTGTTCCCGCTGGCCTATTTCATGGTGGCGCGGCCTCTCGCGCTGAACGGCATGCGCCATTTCCTCTTCATGCTGCCGCCGCTGACGGTGATCGCAGCCCTTGCGCTCGATCGCGCCTGGACCTGGACGGGCACCGCTTGGCCGCGGCTCAAATGGGGTTTGGTCGTGCCGCTCGGCGCCACCGTCGCATTCCAGGTCTGGACGATGGCCCGGCTGCATCCGCAGGAATACATCTTCTACAATCAGTTCGTCGGGGGCGTGGCCGGGGCCGAAGGCCGCTTCGAATTGGATTATTGGGGAACGTCGCTGGCGGAAGCCACCGACATGCTCGAAAGCAAGCTGAAGGCGGAGAACGGCGGGCGGCTCGGCGGGCGATACAAGGTTTTCGTCTGTGCGAACCCGACGTCGGCCCTCTATTTCCTTCCGCCCAACTTCGTCCAGACGGAGAACCGGCGGGATGCGGATTTCTTCATTGCGCTGACGTTGTCGGACTGCGACAAATCATCCGATGGGAAGCAGATCGTCGAGGTCAGCCGGTTCGGCGCACCCCTGGCCGTGGTCAAGGATCGCAGGGATCTGGTCGGCCGGCCGGTGGCGCGGGTCGGCAAGCCGGTGAACTGACGCAGGAGCGGTGAGATAAGCGCGCCCTGCCATGAGCGGAATGGAGGAAACGCGCGTGGATCTATGGATCGATTTCTGGAACCGCCCCAATGCGATCTATGTGAATCAACGGAACGTCGACGCGCATTTCGATTGTATCGTCCGCGACCTTCGGGAATTCGTCCCGCCGGGAGGCGGCAAGATCGTGCTGGATTTCGGCTGCGGCGATGCCTTGGGTGCCAGCCGCGTGGCCGATGGATGCGAGACGCTTTACCTGTATGATGCCGCACCGATGGTTCGGGAGAGGGTACGGGAACGGCTGGCGGGTGACCAGCGCATCAAGGTCCTGGACGGCAACGGCCTGCGTCACCTGCCGGCTGCCAGCGTGGATCTCGTGCTCGTGGTCTCGGTCGTCCAGTACATGGCACGGGACGAATTGTCGGACGCCCTGCGCCTGTGGCATCGTGTCCTGAAGCCCGATGGAGCGTTGATCATCGCCGACGTGATCGATCCGGCCACGCCGATCCATGTCGATGCCAAGTCCCAGCTGACCTTTGCCCGAAAGAACGGCTTCCTGCTGGCCGCTTTGGGCGGGCTGGTCCGGATGTTCTTCTCCAATTACCGCGATCTGCGCAACCGCGCTGGGTTCGCCATGTACCGGGAGGAAGAAATGCTTGGCATATTGCGGTCCGGCGGCTTCGAGGGGACGGTGCTACCGCGCAACATCGGTCCCGGTAATCACCGGAAGGCGTTCCGGGCGCATAAACCGTCGAAGCAGGCCAGGGCGGCGGCGGAATAGATCTGCCGCCACACCGGCATGGGGTCAGGCTTCTGGGTCTCCCGCTGCGAAGGTCCAGCAGCGGTTGCCGGCATAGCTCCAGACCATGACGGCCACCGTGGCGCTCATCTGGGCCAGCAG